>CALVXK010000035.1 GCA_944369075.1 uncultured Bacilli bacterium | reverse complement strand
TTTCTTTGAGCTTCAACAGCGTTCAAAAAGAAGAGCTGAACAAGCGTTTGATAGACAATATTTGAGTCTTTTTTATCGGTTAAAATTAATTCATCAAGACTATTTTTAAGCTCTAAAATTGTATTTTTTAACTCTAAATTTTGCTTTGAAATAAGGTCAAAATTACTATTAAAAGTGCTTGTATCTAGAGAATTTTCTATGATTGAAACGGCTATTGAATTAAGTGAAACGCCATTTTCTTTAGCTAATTCTTTAAGTTTAATGAGAGTATTTTCTTTTTTAAAACGTAGCGTAATTGTGTTATTCATATTACCTCCAAACTAAAATATTAAATCGGGCTTGATTTAATTTTATACACTGATTATAGCAATGAAAGACAATTTTGTGTGAACGTAATTACTTTTTTTAAAGTGATGCACTTTTTTTCACTTATATTTTATTTGTAATAAAATATAAAAAATGATTCACACCCCCTATAGGCAAAGTGATTCACATACCTATTAATATATAAAATATATTAATAGAACCAAAAAAGTGATTACAAAATTTTCTAATGGTCAAATTGAATTAACATCGATTATTATCGTTTCTTTTTTAACAATGATAGCAAAAATGCATCATCGAAATTTATTATAAGCAGGATAAGGGAAGTGATTCATTTTTGCAGTGCAAAAAAATATAATAACCGTTTCTAAAATTTGTTTCCTCCAAGTTGTTGCGGACTTTAAAAATATGTTAGAAAATATGATTGCGATTTCGATTAAGCCCTAATATGCAATTTAATTTTTTAATTTAGAGGAGGATTCAATGTTAGGAAATATTTTTGGAAAATTTCTTCCAAGTTTTACTGTTTTAGCTGAAGCTGAAGATCCAACACAAGAACTCAAAGATACATTTATTCAAGGCTTACAAACTGTTTTGCCTTGGTTAGGTGGATGCTGTGCAGTTGTTTGCTTAGGAATCACCATTTGGAAAATCGTTCAATATGTTTTGTCTAAAAACACAGGAAACGACCAAGGTGCAGAAAAAGCTAAGTCAGGAATTATTTGGGGAATTGTTGGTATTGTCGTTTGTACAATCATCGCCTTATTAGTTCCTATCATTCAAGCTATCGCTGGCGCTTTCACACCTGCAGGAGCTTAATTAAAAAAATAATTTGGGCTAATCAGAAAGAGTATTTGTTTTTTAACCTATAGGAGGAAATTAAAAATTTTTATGAAAAAAACAAAACTTGCAATTTTATCTGGACTCGCATGTTGTGCAGTCGTCGGCAGTGGCTTTGCTGCTTGGGTATTCTCTGGTGATGCTTCATCTCAATCAGAATTAGGAGTTTCTATTGCTACATCATCAACAACTGGTAATGTTGAAATTACTGGTGATACAGTCCTAAATATTGATCAAACCGGAATGACATGGCAAGACTTCAATGTTAAAGCAACTTATACTGGTGGTGCTAACTCTTCTGAAGGAGCATCTGGTACCGTTACAAGAACCTATACTGTTTCTTTAGATACAAATCTTTCTAAATATTTAGAAATCACAGCTGGCGGAAGCGGAAACTGGACTGATGGAACAGTTATTACAGCTCCAACAATCGCTTGGAAAGAAGGCATGAATCCAGATAACAAAACTGAATACGATACAATGGTTTCTGAAATTGAAAATTCAAAAATTACATTCTCCTTCAGTGCTGATTGGACTGACACAGACTCAATTAATTAATTATTAATTTAAAGGAATTATTTTATGAATAAGGCAAAGATAGCAGTAGTGACTCTATCTTCGCTAGCAATAGTTGCTTACTTATTGTGCGGTATTGGATTCCTTACCGCACAGCAAGTAGCGCTTGATAACGCATCATCCCTTGGAGTCCATTACGATACTGATAGTGATAATGTAGTTATTGAAAATGGTTCTTCTGATGAAGGTGGAATTACAACTCCTAATCCTGATGAAGGCTATGAAGGTTATGAAGGTAAAGCGATATTATATCTTGATGACAACAAAGTCCAATTAGTTGGCGAACTAAAAGCAACTTATGTTGGTGAAGAGACGAGTGTTGATAGATATTACACAATCGAGATGTCGAGTGAACTCGATAAATACGTCAAAGTTTCTGAAAGCGAAGCTTTTAAATGGGAAGATGGTAAGCCTATCAATCCACAATTCGAGTTTAAAGAAAATATGAATCCAGAAAATTATCAAGAGTATAAAAAACTTGTAAATAATTTTTCAGAGGACAAACCATATTTGACAATTAAATTTAAGGTTTCGGAAGGGGAATAGAATGAATAATTTAGAAATCGTTAACTTAGTGATTTATATTGTATTAGCCGTTATTATTTTTGCTTTCTTCTTTCTTGCTGTCAAAGTATGGTTAGAATCAGAAAGCGGATTAATTTTTCTTGGTCGTTATGACGAGGAGATTAAACAAAAGAAGGCTAAAAAAGAGCATAAAGTTTGGAAATTTATTAGAAATATTCTTTCAGGCATTATCTTAGGTGGATTTATTACAATTGCAATTGGTCTTTTTGTTACAACGACAATTAAAGAATCAATTAATTATATTGGAATTGCACCTATTTCAATTCTTTCTGGTTCTATGTCAGAAAAAAATCATTTAAACGATTACCTTGAAGAAAATGATTTGAATAATCAATTTAATAAAGGTGATTTAATTTTCTTAGAAAAGCTTCCAGAACAAGATGATTTGGAAATTTATGATGTTATTGGCTATTTCAATAGTGATGGTGAACTTGTAGTTCATAGAATAATCGGTGGAGGATATTATGATGAACAAAATGTTTTCCATTATGTAGATAACTTAGATGATGCTGAAAATTACATCATGAGAGGTGATGCTAATAATAATTCTGATAGCACTTACATTACTTATGATGAAATGTATGGCATTTATGAAGGTGGTAAGATTCCTTATTTAGGATTCTTTAGCCAATA
>CALVXK010000034.1 GCA_944369075.1 uncultured Bacilli bacterium | reverse complement strand
AAAAAAGGGATTGAATGAAAAAATTAGAAGAAAGAAGGCAAAATAAAAAGACTGTCAGAAATTTATTTTTCTAACAGTCCCTTTATTAATAAATTACTTTTAGGACTATTTTAAAGCAGAAGCATCAAAATAGTATGAACCGACAAGATAACCTTGATCATCGTATACGTCGACTTGAAGATTTCTCTCACCGTATTCTAAAGTTCCGATATCACCTGCAGCTACTACGAATGAAATACTGCCACTATCACCGATAGTAAATTCTTTAATTGAGTTAACTCCATCATCTTTAACAGCTCCTAAAGCCTTACCATCGTTTGTTAATTTATAACCAGTTTTAATCTTTGTGCCTTTAGGTAAACTAAGTTTTAATAAATAGACTTTAGAACCATTAGCATCTTCGACACCCCAGAATTGATCATAACCAGTAGCTTCACCTTGAACAATGGCTGTACCAGTTACATCAATTTCTGCACTCTTTCCGACTTCAAGTACTGGTTCTGAGAATTTTAATCCAGATGAATGTTTCCAAGTTGCATCACCATAAGATGTTTCAGTGTAATTCTTATCAACACTTACTTCAACTGTTGTTGGACCAGTAACTGGATCACCCTCTCCTATTACAGAACTTAGAGCTTCTCTAGCATCACCTAACCAAGTTTCAACACTATTGATTGTGTTGCATAAATAGCGTTCATATGTTCCGTTTTCATCAATAACCCAGCCATCATCTGTTTGAGTTAATTTATGACCGGCCCAAGAAGAGAAGTCATTGAAGAGTTTTGTTAATGTTCTGTATTCATCGACAGAGACATCGTTTCCACTAATTGTGTTTTGATAAACTTGTGTTAAGACATCTTTTGCATCTTCAAGGTATGTAGCGACATCTTGAGCATATAAAGAATTTAAATTATCTTCTTCAATGAATGCGTTAACTTCACTTTCTCCTGCTTGTCCAGAAACTAATGAGTCAACTAAATTGCCTAATTCTTCTCTATAAACTGAGGTTTCTTCGCTATCAAATAAGGCTTCATAAGCACTATCTTTTGCAACTCTTGCAGCAACGTCTTCTTCAACTGCGTCATTTAATTTAGTTAATAATTCTTTTGAAGCATAAGTTGATTGTCCAACCTTAATAATTTCACTTAAAGTCTTATCTTTGACACTGTTATTGAAAGAGGCTAAGACATCATTTGAAGAAATATATTCTCCTTCAATATCACCAAGAGCAAGTTTTGTTCTTAATGATTCTGTTAATACCTCGATTGCTTCGTCATAAATCTTTTCGAAATCACCAATATGAGTTGATTCAAATTGTTTAACAACTAATGGAGATGATAAAGTAACTCCTTTTAATGTTGTTAACCAGGTGTCAACATTATAGTCTGTTAAGCCTTTACCACCTACTTCTGTAACTAATCCTGTTTCTGGAGCAACAAGTGACCAAGTTTTTTCTTCGCCTGTTCCAGTAGATGTAAAGAAAGGAGTATCTAAAGTAACATTTTGTTCATTTACAGTTGCAAGAACCCATGAAGTTTTCTTTGGCGTAATCTTATTACCAGTTGAATCTTTTGTATATGAAACTGCTTCAACATATCCGGCATCAGCAGCTTTAATTTCATCAACCTTTTCTTGGAATGAAGCAATAGCAGCTTGTTTTGCGTTTTCAATTCTTTCGTTATTGAAAGCTGTAACACCATTATCAACAACAGCCTTTGTTACTGCATTTTCTAATCTATAGATTAAGCCATTTTCAGTAGTTTTAACGAATTCAGCAATAGATTTTGGACTCTTTTCATCTTCGCTAGCGAAGTTAGCAACTGTTGCTTCAATAACACCTTTAATTGTGGAAGCAGCATTTTGAGCATCAGCTAAAACTTTGGAATTATCTACTTCAGCAATATAAGCAGCTTTAATATTAGCAAGTAATGTTCCTTTAACACTTTCAACTGAAGCTTCGATTGCTTCTT
Source organism: uncultured Bacilli bacterium (assembly GCA_944369075.1). Classification (GTDB taxonomy): domain Bacteria; phylum Bacillota_I; class Bacilli_A; order RFN20; family CAG-826; genus Onthovivens. The sequence continues at coordinate 1,176 of CALVXK010000034.1, read as the reverse complement.
TAGCTTCTTTACCAATTGATGTTAAAGTAGTTTTTACTCCGTTTTCTTCAACTTCAACAGTAGTAATTTCTGTAGCAGCAGAAGCTTGAGCATAATATGTTTTAGCGATTTCGCTTGGTTTTGAATCAGCAGTAATACCATAATCTGCTAAGATATCTTTATTATCTTCGACATCTTTTTCAAATGAACCAGTTGCTTCAACGGCTGATTTAATTTCAGCAAAAGCTTGAGCTTTAAGAGCGAATAATTTGTTATATTTAGCGCCATCAAGTTTTGCTGTAGCAGTATTAACGACTGCAGCTAATCCTTGTAAAGAAGTTGCAGCATCGACTTCAGCATTAGCTGTATCTAAAACAGTTTTTCTATCTGCTTCAGTATAATTGCTATTTACTAAAGATTCATCTAAAGTTTTTAAAGCGGTTTTAGCAGTATTTTTAGCAGCTGTAACTAAATTATCATATGCTTCTTGGATTTCTGCTTTAGCTTTTTCTGTTGCTGTTTTAATAGCTTCAACTTTTTCAGTAACAGTAGCATCTTTGTCTAAAACAGTATAAGCCTTTTTAACTTCTGCGACTTTATCAGTAACAAGTTTTTCTAAAGTAACATCGTAATATGCACTCTTTACTAAGCCTTCTGGTTCAGTGCCGTTTTTAACTTGATTGTCAGCATCAGAAATTGTTTTGAAGAAATCTGTTACACCGGTTGCAGCATAAGCATCAAGACTTTGATATGTTAATCCAGTAACTTGAATACCATTTGGATAAGATGTATCAATATCTTCAACAGTATAACTTGTTGCATCTGGAGCAATACTTACTTCTTCACCATTAATTTCAAAATAAGTAATTACATTTCCTTCATTTTCTGCTGTGAATGTGAAAGTTACTTTATCATGTTCACCTTGAACTGCAAAATAAACATCTTGGCCAATAGTTCCGCCAACGATATTTAAATCGTTAACAACAATAATTGGAAGGTAAGTTTTACCATCAGCACCTGGAACACCTGGTTCACCTTGTGGACCTGTTGGGCCTGTAGGGCCAGTAGGACCTTCTGTTCCTGCTTGATTACAAGAAGAAACAACTAAACCTAAGGAAAGGCATAAAGCTCCTAAAGTTAATAAATTTTTCTTTTTCATAAATTAATTTAATCTCCTTAATGTAAAAAGAAAGTTTC
>CALVXK010000033.1 GCA_944369075.1 uncultured Bacilli bacterium | reverse complement strand
GGCTATGGTTCCGCCAGGAAGATCTCCTCAGTCGTAGGTTCCGCATCGACCGTGAACAAGAAGGCAATCGCCAACAGGCCGGCTGCGAATGCAGGAGACGCCCTTCAGGGCCAGGTGTCCGGACTTCAGGTGTTCACCTCATCCGGTGAGCCTTCGGAGAATGTATCCATGCGTCTGCGTGGCGTGAACTCTATCAACGCTGGTACTGAGCCACTGATAGTGTTGGATGGAGCTCCGGTATCTTCTTCAGTCTTCAATGCTCTTAACAGTAACGATATCGAGAGTGTCGTGGTCATGAAGGACGCCTCATCGACAGCCATCTACGGATCCCGTGCCGCCAACGGTGTCATCTATATCACCACGAAGAAAGGAACGCAAAGTGACAAGCCCGTTGTAAGCCTAAGAGGACAGTACGGATTCTCCACGCTTATGGAACATAAAATAGACCTCATGGACTCCAACGAGTGGTTCACATTCCGGAAGATGATGGATCCCGGATTCACCCTTACACCCGAGATGGAACTTGCCCAGAAACTTGGAATCAACACCAACTGGAGAGATTATTTCTTCAAAGAGATAGCTCCCGTATGGAGTGCGGACCTGTCGGTATCCGGTGCTTCTGAGAAGACCGACTATTACATCTCTTTAGGTGTATTTGATCAGGACGGCACCCTGCCTTACTCAAGCCTGTCTCGCTACACCTTCCGTTCCAATGTGAATACCCGTGCAACGGAATGGCTGAAGCTCGGAGCCAATATAGGATTCTCTTATCAGGATTACGTAACCAATGGCTTTGCCTCCATGAGTGATAACTATTTGTATAACCCTACACGTGCCTCCAATGAGTATCTGCCTTGGATAACGCCCTATGAAATCCGTGAGGATGAAAGCGGGAATTCTTATGTGGACTATAGTACAGAGAGAGATTACTTCTCTGAGATGCAGGCATATAATATCTATTACCTGATGAGACTCCAACCCACATCATATACTACGGCCCGCTTGAATGGAAGCACATATCTGGAGTTGACGCCGGTAAAAGGACTGACCATCAGGTCACAGCAGAACATAGAGGCCTTTGACTACCGCATGAAAAACTTTGTAATGCCTGAGGATCCGTTCGTGGATGACGGTTCACATACCGAGAGCTTCCAGAGGTACTATCAGATGACTTTCACCAACACTGCTGAGTACCGCTTCAATGTGGCAGATAAAAATGAGTTCATTATCTTGGCCGGTCAGGAAGCCATACTGAACAAGAGCGATCAGTTCGGAGCGACCGCCAATGGTATCACAGACTGGAGAAACAATCTGCTATCCCAGGGAGACCCCACTCGTATCACGCTTTCCAACAGCATCTCCGAAGCTACGTTCAACTCCTATTTCGCCCGCCTGTCATATAACTTTGACAACAAGTACTACATCGATGCGTCATGGCGTATTGACGGTTCGTCCCGCTTCGGAACAGATAACCGCTACGCCAACTTTTATTCCGTAGGAGCGATGTGGGACATCAAGCGTGAGGAGTGGATGCAGGGAGCATCTTGGATCAACGACCTACGTCTGAAGGCCAGCTACGGTACCACCGGTAACGCCAGTATCGGAAATTATGAGTGGATTGGAACAATTAGTCAGTATGGTCTGTACAACGGGTCTATGGCGTGGGGAGTCGGCAATCCTGAGAATCCCAACCTGACATGGGAAACCGTCGAGACTCTCAACGTAGGAGCCAGTGCGCGCCTGTGGAATTTCCTTGACGTAAATGTCGAGTTCTACAACAAGATGACCCATGACCTATTGATGGCTATTCCATATTCCATGACAACCGGTCATGCCTCCGGAGCAGGTAACGCCGGTAGCATGCTGAACCGCGGTATTGACGTAGACCTGAGTTTCGATATCGTTCAGACGAGGGACATTTACTTTAATGTGAAAGCCAACTTCAACTACAACTATAACGAGATAACCGAACTCTTCGGAGGACGCAGCGAATACACAGTCCCCAACACAGGTGTGTCCTACCAGACTGGTTATCCTTACGGTGAGTTCTACATGCCACGTACGGCAGGTGTCGATCCCCGTGACGGTATGCAGTTGTGGTATGACCTGGACGGCAATATCACCAAGAATTTCTCTGACAGCTATGCCGTGATGACAGGCAAGCAGGTGTTCGCTCCCTGGTCTGGCGGTATCCAGCTGAATTTCCAGTACAAGGGTCTGTATGTAGGAGCAGACTTCTCATGGGTGGCTGACAAGTGGATGATCAACAATGACCGCATCTTCCTGATTAATCCTACATTCCTCACATCAGGCAACGGTGCCAGGGAAATGCTTAGTATGTGGATGGAGCCTGGAGACCATACGCATATTCCTTCCAAGGATTCTCCTTTTGTAGATTCACTAAGCGACTACTATCTGGAGGATGCTTCCTTCCTGCGTTTGAAGAACCTGCAGATTTCGTATGAATTCCCAAAGAAGTGGATGGAGCGTACTGGTTTTATAGCAGGATTCAGAGTTTATGCCATCGCGCGTAACCTATTCACCATAACCAAATACTCAGGATATGATCCCGAAGTGGACGGTAATCTTCAGTTGGGTGTCTACCCCAACTCCAGACAGTTCACCATTGGTGCAGAGTTTACATTCTAACTAAAAACAACGAGATGAAAAAGATACTTATAATATCAAGTGTTTTCGCAGCACTTGTCAGTGCTGTAAGCTGCAACATGGAGCTCCGCCCTGCCGGTACTGTTGAGCCTGGAAATGCTCTCCAGACCATAGATGACGCAGAGAAACTCCGTGACGGGCTCTACGTAGCCTTCAGAACCAGAGTGGGTGGCACATATGCATCTCTTGACGAGATCAGGAGTGACCTATTCCATGCCTCTACTGCATTCGGTAATGTCGGGGGAAACTTGTACAATTGGTCTATGACTGCGGCAAACAGTGATGTCGAGGCCCTCTGGTCAGCCTCATACAATACTATAGCTAATGCAAACTACTTTCTGGAAAAAGCTAATGCTGTCAACACCTCCGAATGGAGCGATGAGGAGAGGGCCAACCTTGAAGTATGGAAAGGAGAGGCTTACTTTCTCCGTGCATACTATCATCTTGAGCTCGCAGAGATGTTCTGTATGAACTATGTCGGTAATGAACAGAGTTATGGCATCCCATACATCACTTCGTACATTCCGACTTCAGACCAAAGCAGGTATCCTAGCCGAGGTACTCTTGAGCACACCTTCGAGATGTTGGTTACCGACTTGGACAGCGCCCAAAGCCTTATAACCACGCCTGGTGTAAAAGGCAGTGAACGTATCACCCGTGATGCTGTCACCGCGCTTCAGGCCAGAGTCGCCCTTGAAATGGGGGATTATGATGAGGCTGTAGAGAAGGCCAGCGAGCTGATTGAAAGCGGAACATATCCTCTTGTCACATCAGAGAGTGCATTCAATAATATGTGGATCAACGATTCAGGTGACGAATGCATACTGCAGCTGTTTGCCAGCAGTCCCAATGAGCTCGGCAACTCAAATGACTACGGCTATATAGGATTCGATGCAATTAAGAATATATACCAGCCCATCTATTATCCTGAGCAGTGGGTTGTGGATCTGCTTGGGCAGATTCCCGGTGACTGGCGTATGAATAATCATCTGAGGTGGACTAATGTAACGGTCAATAATGTCGGAACACGTGATATGTACATATTCTACAAGTTCCAGGGTAACCCTGCCCTGAGGTCGACCGAGACATCATGGAATTACCAGAACAAGCCTAAGGTATTCCGTATCGCAGAGATGTACCTGATCCGTTCTGAGGCTCTCGCAAAAGGCGGTGCTCCGCAGGCAGGAGCAAGCGACCCTTGGGCCGACATCCACATTCTGAGATCGGCACGTACTACCAATTATCAGCCTGACACTTATGGTGAGACGATAGAGGACGCTATCCTCAACGAGCGTGTACGTGAGTTCATAGGGGAGGGCTTCCGCATCCAGGACCTGAAACGCTACGGACGTGGTTTCACCAGGACTGAGGCACAAGTCCGCGAGACGATTTACCAGCCTGATACTTATACTGACTATGAGATAATGGCTAACAATCCCAGGTTTATTTTCCCAATCCCACAGGCCGAGATAGATGCCAATTCCAACATCTCAGGAGAACAGAATCCTGGATACTAACAACTAATTGTAGAAAAATGAGAACTTTAAAGATATTTTTTATAGCAGCCGCAGCTGCAATGCTGCTTACGTCCTGCTACAAGAGACAGTTCGAACCAACGTTCGGAAACACTACGGTTGAGTTCGTAAGTCCCAATCAGGAGATATTTTTCTCCGGTGAATATATCAATATTCCTATCCGCATGACCGAGCAGGCATCAACCGGTGCGCAGGCTGTGGTAAAGTTCATTGGCGGTACGGCTGTAATGCTTGACGGCACGTCGCACGAAGCAGTTGAATTCACTAATGATCAGGCGGGCTACGAGAAAGGCGGAGACTTCATCATCACCTCCAATACAGTGAATATAGGAGCATACGATGAGGAAGTTGACGGTGACGGTCTTCCTTCCAATAATTTGGAGATCAGAGTACCTGACTACAGGAATATGCAGACTCTGACGCTCAGTTTTGAGATTGTAAGCGGTAATGCAGGTCCCAACAGTACTACTACAGTCGTAGTGTCGCAGCCCACGGAAGTATCAATTGACGGTACGTGGACTATCGCTGGTAATGCGTTTACTATCAGCCAGACTGATAATGGATATGAGTTTACGTATAACTTACAGAATAAAACACCTCTGACTTTCAAGGCAGAACGCGACGGTAACAATCTCACTATAGCCACAGACGGTCCGAGATTGGAGGGTATAACTACTGAGGATGGTGGTCCATACGATGTGGATGTCATATGCTGGGTATACGATGGTCAAAGCATCAATCCGTCCAATGTAGTGCTGACATTTACTGATGCGGAGAATCTGACTGTCACAAACGGTATGTTTATGGGATTCGCTGATCCTGCGGATCCGAGCTCAGGGATGTACTATCAGCTTTTCACACCGATTGCAGCAGGAACACCCGGTACAAAATAGGGTATCCTTATATTGTAAAAATTATGGGGCCGTCAGCAGTGCTGGCGACCCTATTTTTATAGGCGCACTTAACTGCCTATGACTCATATTGCTGGTATCGTGTGTAGAACCTTTTACCCGCACATCATCCATTAGCACGGGAACCGATGAGTATTTCGTTGCTTGGATCATGTGGTATGTCTGTCTTATGCAAACTTTCAGACGCTGACTGTTTTTTATGCTGTGGTTTGTACGTTTTCTCAAAAAAATCTGTATTTTTGAGGAAAAGATACTTATTATGAAAAAATTTTTAATCGTAATGTTGTTGGCGGTATCTGCAGTACTGCTTTCGGCCCAGGTAAAAACCGGAGTTATATCCGTGTCTGTGCGTGAAAATGTAGTCAACAAACTGCCTAAGGATGTGGCTTATGTCTTTCCGAACTTTGCCGACGCCACGTTGAATTACAAGGATGACAGATTTTCCAAAGGACGTCTCAATATCCGTCTTTTAGACAACTTTATCCTGTATATCGATGACAAGACCGGCGATACGCTCGTGCTCTACAATCCTGACCATGTACGGGATTTAGTGTGCAATGATACAGTCTACAGGATGGTCAACAACAGTGTCGTGAAGATACTGTCCGATGCTGACGGCATACAGCTTGCTCAGCGTTTCCGCCTGAAGTTGACCGAGGATAAAGGGGATGCTGGATACTCGTCGTTGCCGGCTACCTCTACTGCTGTGACGGGCAATGTCAACAGGCTTGATCCTTCCAGGAACCTCGATACGAAACAGGATTTCACCTATAAGCACGAAAAGGACTTCATATTGCTGGACGGGGATAAGGTATATCCGGCCAAGATGTCTTCGTTCAGCCGTCTTTTCCCGGATAAGAAGAAGACGATTAAGACGTATGTGAAGGACAATGACGTGGATACTGATACCCAGTCAGGACTGACGGCATTGTTTGACTTCTGTTCCGCAGAATAATCTTTCGGGGATATCTAATAAAAAAGGGCTGTGTCGTAGTTCATTCTGACACAGCCCTCTTTTCATATTGAACTGTAGTTGATTACTCTTCCTTGCGGCGGGGAGTGGCGGCAGCCATCTTGTTGTAGTCGTCCATGGAGGCTACGATGATGCGGTCGAAGTCCCTCTGGCCGGTGCCGGCAG
>CALVXK010000032.1 GCA_944369075.1 uncultured Bacilli bacterium | reverse complement strand
TCAGAACGGTAAAGTTCCTGCCACTTTTCTCCTTCCTCACTGAGCCTGAGAAACTTCTCATCAGCGAAATCATTGTCTATGAACTTGGGATAGAAGTTTATCTGTACCACTCCTCCGGCTGACGCCAAATCGCGTAGCATGATATCTGACATGTTTCTGGGGTGAGAGCACAGGGCCCTGCATGAGGAATGGGATGCTATCACAGGTGTAGACGAGTACTTCAAAATGTCATAAAAGGTCTCATCAGAAGCATGGGAACTGTCCAGCATAATGCCCAGACGGTTGCACTCAGTCACGACTTCCTTCCCGAACGGAGACAACCCTCCCCATTCAGGCTCCATAGGCATACATGAATCGCAAATCTGATTGTGTCTATTATGGCAAAGCGTTAAATAACGTATGCCAAAGCGATGATACAGATGAAGATACGCAAGGTCGTGCTGAATCGGTGTTCCGTTCTCCATGCCTAAGAAGACAGAAATCAGCCCATTGCGTTTATTCTCCAATGCCTGCTCCGGCGAGAAAGCGAAAGCAGCGACACCGCTGTTGGTGTCCACTGCATCGTAACACTTGGATATCAGCCTTACAGCATGTGCCACAGCCTCCTCCTCTGTAAGTTCTGGAGGTGAATATATCGCGAAGAACATCCCGTCCACGCCACCTTCCCGGGCACGTACAAAGTCTACATGCCCCCGCTTCTGCCTTTTACCCAAGTCTATTTCCTCCAAAAGCATGCCCGGGGTGTCACAGTGCGAGTCCAGCACAAAGTCCTGTTTATGAATAAGCTCGAACATTGCGGTCAGAATGTGTCAATACTGCAACCCCTGGAGACTGATATGATTTTGGTATCTATCCCCTTTGGATAACGCAAAGTCGTGGCTCCGGAAATGTCGATTGTAATCTCACTTGTAGGACTGACTGTAATAGTCGAGGCTCCGCTGCCGTCAGCGAATACTTCAGGAACACTTAGTTCCCTTGCAATGATGCTGCATGCTCCAGAAGCATCAATTCTTAGCTCCATGGCTTTACCGGAGAGTCTGATATCGCAGGCTCCGCTGGCATCAAGGTTGACGAAACCGTAATTACCGGACAGAGTCACATCAGAGGCTCCTGAGAAGTCCGTACTGACCTCGTCAATATCCCCCTCGATGGAGACTGAGGCTGCTCCGCTGAAATCCATATCACATTCTGAGGCCCGTACGTACGGAACCGCAAGCCGTCCGGCTCCGGAGACATCCAGATGAAGACTCGAGACGGAAACCTCCAGTCCGGTGACGCCGGCAGCTCCGCTGAGGTCTACTGAGAAGCGGTCCGGGCTAAAAATGCCGTTACATTGTATATCAGCGGCACCAGAGGCTTCTATGGATTCTAGATCAGGGGTGACTATTCTGGCCGTCAGGATATACGAGCCCTTCTTTCCATTATAGCCGGCATCATTGATCCTGTTGCGCAGTTTGCGGGGCATATCGTCCATATCGAGGGAAAGTTCCAGCTCTCCACCTCTTGTCTCCGCTACTATATATGGCTTCAGTTCTTCCGAGTAAGTAAGTGTCACTGATCGTTCTGCCCCCTGCTCTATCTCAACGTTCCATACAGAGGACACCTCTACTTCTGTGAAGTCGCGCAGCTTCAGGGTCTCATCGACCGTCCTGCCCTGAGCCAAGACGGTCATTGCTGACATAGATGCCGCCAGCAGGGTCGTAAATCGTTTCATAATACAGTATTTAAAGATTATTGTTAGCCATAAGCGTGCTTTTGTACCTGTTCAGCGCATTGATTCTCCGCATGGAATACTCCTTGAGTACCGCTATCTTGTCCGCATCGCTCATCTCATCGGGCAACTGCTCAATAATGGGGACAGCCTCACGTGTTATAACATCCACCGTCATGTATATCTGGGTGGGATCCTCTTTTTCCAACGATTCGGCCAGGGTGTATATCTCATCCTTTACCTGTTGAGTCAGATCGTAATATATGTTGTACACTTCTACTGGGGACAGTGTGTCGGAGACTGCCAGCATTCCGTTGTCCGGCTGGGGAATATCATCATTGATATACGGATTCATAAGGAACCTGACCCCGAAAATCAATGCCAGCGACGCAAGGACCGGGAAGGCCACCACTTTCCAGAGAGGCTTTTTACGACGTTTGAGACTTGAGCGAAACCTGATACGGTCACGGCTGAAAGCCTCCCAACGGGCCTCGAATCTTGCACCATCTCCTTGTGGAATACTCTCATCCGAGACTCCGATGCTATCCTTGTTTGACTTAAAGTATTGCTGTAAATTATCCATCGTATTATTTTTCTGCATTGTTGATTAGCCCCAATAATTTACGTTTGCCGCGCAGATACTGAGAACGTACTGTGCTCTCCTCCACCTGAAGAATCTGAGCAGCTTCCGTGTAGTCATAACCCTCGAACAGCAGCAGGGACAGCACCACCCTGTACCCGTCCGGCATGCCCATCATTGCCTTCCTGATCTCCGATATCATCTTCTTGGGCTCACTGCCACCCAACACGTCATCCCATTCCCGGGCACAGTCCTCCTCAGAGTCCTCTTCCGCATATTTTTCCAACTTTACCCTCAATGCCTTACGGACTCTAAGCATATCCACGGACGCTCTTGTACAGGCCTTGCACAGCCAGGCCTCCACCTGCGGCTCCGTCAGCCTGTCCGTATTGGAGCGGAGATACCTTATGACAGTCTCCTGCACCACGTCCTCCGCATCCAGACTGTCTCCGGTAATCCTTAGCGCTATATTGTAAAGCTTCTGCCTGTATCGGTTGTAAAACCCTATAATCTCCTGATGTGCCATTTTCTATTCACTTATATAACGGATGCAACCTGCGTTATGTTGCACGAAATCGTACA
>CALVXK010000031.1 GCA_944369075.1 uncultured Bacilli bacterium | reverse complement strand
GCTGTCTTTTCATAGCCATAGACGGATTTGAGAGCGACGGGCACGCATACATCCGGAAAGCGGCCGAGGCCGGAGCCTGCGCCGCAGTCTACAGCAAGCCGGAGGCCGCCTCGGAGATTGCATCCCTCGGGATCACAGGTATCCGGGTCGCGGATTCCAGAACTGCCGCTGCCGATATAGCCGGCAATTTCTTCGGCCATCCGAGCCGTCAGCTGAACCTGGTAGGAGTCACCGGCACGAACGGCAAAACCACCATAGCGACCCTGCTTTACCGCATATTCTCGGACATGGGCTACTGCTGCGGCCTGCTGTCCACCATTGCCAATTACGTCTGCAAGGACCGTTTCGAGACCACAAACACCACACAGGATCCGATAACCGTCAACCGGCTGCTGCGCATGATGGTCGACCGCGGCTGCGAATACTGCTTTATGGAAGTCAGCTCACACGCCCTGCACCAGGGCCGTGTAAGGGGCCTGCACTTCAGAGGCGCGGTATTCACCAACATCACCCACGACCATCTGGACTACCACAAGACCTTCAGCGAGTACATCCGCTGCAAGAAGCTCCTGTTCGACTCCCTGGACAAGGACGCATTTGCCCTGATCAACTCCGATGACCGCAACGCCTCCATCATGGTCCAGAACACCACAGCCAGGGTCTACCGCTACTCCGAGGGCAGCATGGCCGAGTTCAAGGTCCGTATAGTGGAGCGCAGTCTGGAAGGGTACCTGCTGAACATCAACGGAACGGAAGTCTGGACACGGTTTATAGGGGACTACAACGCGCACAATATCTGCGCAGTGTACGGTACCGCCCTGCTGCTTGGCGCCGACAGGGAGGAGACTCTTAGGAGTATCAGCGCGATGGGACCGGTACCCGGCAGGATGGAATACTTCAAGGGACAGAGGGGAATAACGGCAGTCGTAGACTACGCTCATACCCCGGATGCACTGGAGAACGTGCTCAGGACACTCCGGGATATCAGCGGCGGTGCTCCGGTCATTGCCGTATTCGGCTGCGGAGGCAACAGGGACCGTACAAAACGGCCCGAGATGGCCGCCATCGGAGCCCGCTATGCGGACCGCCTGGTCATAACCTCCGATAATCCCCGCTTCGAGAAGCCGGAGGATATCATAGAGGACATGAAGAAAGGACTGGATGAGAAAGGAATGGCCAGGTCCATTTTCATCACTGACCGCCGGGAAGCCATCCGCACGGCCATAATGACCGCTCCGGACGGAGCCATAGTACTCGTAGCCGGCAAAGGGCACGAGGACTATCAGATAGTAAACGGCGTGAAATCGCATTTTGACGACAAGGAGGTCATAAAAGAAGTGCTATGATATACCATCTGTTCGAACATTTTCAGTATCTGGACTTCCCCGGCTCGGGAATCATGCAGTACATCTCAGTGCGCTCCATCCTGGCGAGCATCACTGCGATTGTGCTGATTCTCTGTTTCGGAAAGAAGTTCATAAAATACATGCAGCGAAAGCAGCTCGGAGAGGAGATCCGGGACCTGGGTCTGGAAGGACAGCTGGCCAAGAAAGGCACTCCCACGATGGGAGGCGTACTCATCCTGAGCGCCGTTCTCATAGCAGTACTGCTGTTCGGAGATCTGACCAACATGTACATTCAGCTGCTGCTTATCACTCTGGTATGGCTGGGATGTCTCGGCTTTGCGGACGATTATATCAAGGTCTTCCGGAAAAACAAGGAGGGGATGCCCGGCAAATACAAGATTGTAGGACAGGTTATCCTGGGACTGGCCATAGGCATCACCGTATGTGTACACGAGGATACCGTCAGCACTCTGACCACCATTCCGTTCATCAAGGACAACGAATTTGACTACGCCTGGCTGGCCCTCGGCAGCGGCAAGACCAAGGAACTGCTTCAGGTCGTAATCTATATACTCGTCATCATATTCATCATCACGGCCACCTCCAACGGCACCAATCTGACAGACGGCATGGACGGACTCGCAGCCGGTGTAACGGCCATCGTCGGAGCCGTTCTCGGCATTCTGGCATACTTCTCGGGCAATGTCATCTACGCAGATTACCTCAACATAATGTACATCCCGGATTCAGGGGAGATCGTAGTATACATGTCTGCCCTGATCGGAGCCCTGCTGGGATTCCTGTGGTACAACTCCTATCCCGCACAGGTGTTTATGGGAGACACCGGAAGCCTGGCCCTGGGAGGCATCATAGGAGTAACTGCCGTCCTCATCCGCAAGGAACTGCTGCTGCCCATACTGTGCGGTGTCTTCCTGGCCGAATCCCTCTCGGTCATCATCCAGAGACTGTATTTCAAGTATACAAAGAAAAAATACGGCGAGGGCCGCAGAGTATTCAAGATGTCCCCGCTGCACCACCACTTCCAGAAGGAAGGAGTACCCGCCCTGATCAAAAAACCGGCCAGGGCCATACCTGAGGCCAAGATCGTCATGCGATTCTGGCTTATCAGCATAATACTTGCGATTTTGACAATTATCACACTGAAAATAAGATAATCATGAAACGGATTGTAGCACTTGGAGGCGGTGAG
>CALVXK010000030.1 GCA_944369075.1 uncultured Bacilli bacterium | reverse complement strand
CTTATTTCCTTCCTTTTTAAAATATCATTACTGACGACAGTAAAATGTGTTACGTGCTTCTCAAAGTTTTTCATTGTTATTCTCCGATTGCTGTTTTTCTTCATCACCATATAGTCCGAAACGCAAACGTTTCATTTCTTTTTCTGCTGATGTCCCAACTAGCGCAAATAAATCATCTGCAAAAAGCTCGTTTGCATTTAAAATGTCAATATGCGAAGGAAGTTGCCTAAAATATTTTTGTGCTGAAAAACTAGTCCAATTAAAATATTCTTTTGCTTCTTTCTTCTTCCAAATTGATCTTCCTGATACAAGATCTAGTCTTTCTTGATTTGTCATATTAAAGACTCCTTAATTTCCTTCAAACTTTTTTAATATCGAAGCCTCTTTTTCTACTGAAGTTCCTATTTCTTTAAAAAGATCATCCCTATAAATACATTTTTTAAAATTAGGTGGTTCTTTTAAATTCTTAAAAATTAAAGTCATTTTAGCTTGTGAAAATCCAAAATATTCTACAGCGTCTTTTTTCTTCCGAATTGGCGTTGTTAATAAATTGATTTTCTCATTAGGTGTTAATTTTGCCATTTTACCTCCTTTTTAATTTGTAATGTTCATAATTCACACATTTCTATTATAATATAGTATTTTTAACGAACATTATCAAGTTTCTTTTTGCTTTAAATACACATTTGATATAATAAATGTAAATATGAGGTAATAATATGAAATATGGTGAGTTATTACAAAAATTAAGAAAACAGAAAAACTTAACAATTAAAGAGGTTGCTACTTATCTGCATGTAACTCATCCTTCTATATCTCGATATGAAAATAATTTGCAAGAACCATCTATTGAAACATTAACAAAACTCGCCGACCTTTATGGTGTTTCATTAGATTATCTTATAAAAGGCGAAGACAATGGTATAACAATAACAATCGAAGAATATCAAACACTGATGAAAATAAAAAACGTTTTAAACAACTTAGAAAATAGATATGAAAATTTAAACAAGTCCATCAATATTCAAGCAGATAATAATTCAGGGACAATAATTGTTCAAAATAACAATAATAGCAACGAAAAATAGAAATTGTTTTTTTAACATTGAAAGGAATATTAATGGCTGTATTATGGAATAAAAAATATAAATGTTGGTACATAGACATAAGAATTAAATTAGACAATGACACTCGGATTCACACATCATATATGGATGTAAAAAATCCTAATTTTAAATCGAAAACTTATGTAAAAAGACTCGAACCAACAATAATTGAAAAAAAGAAAGCTGAATTATTTCTTACATCTTCTAAAGATATAAAACTTAAAGAATTAGCGAAATTATTCATAGAAGATTATAAATTAGAACATGCAGAATCTAGTACTAAACAAGTAAATGAGCTTCTTAAAAATCATATATTACCTGTACTAAACGAAGACACAACCTGTGAAAAGTGTTTTACAATCAATAACATGATGCGATTAAGAAAAAGTGTAATTGAAAATAAGAACATTGGAAATTCACACAAAAGTAAAATTATAAGATATACACGCATGCTTACTAATTTTGCTAAAAAAGTGAAAGCAATTAATAGCGATACAAAAGATGATTGCTTGTCTATATTAGAATTACCTAGAAACAAAATTGTTCTTAAAGAACCTCAAAATAAATATACGCCTCTTGAATTATTTTTAAACGCTGTTGAACAAAATAATGACATTAAAAAGTTTGATAAGAATTCATTAATTATATTCTATTTTTTAGGATGTCGTATTGGAGAATATTTAGGCATAACAAGAAATAATTTTGAATATAACAAAGATTCAACTTCTTTCATTTACATTAATAAACAATTAGATTACAAAGGAAAACTTATAAATACTTTAAAAACAGAAACTTCATATAAAAAAATCCCTTTAAATGATCTATGTGTAAGCTTATTACTCGAAAATATTAAATTGAAAAAAATCAAAAATAAAGAAAGAATATTTAATTATTCAAGAACTTCTTTTAGAAGAATTGTAAATAAAGTTTTAGAAGATGCTAACTTACCTCACAATACTTTGCATGGATTAGGGAGAAAATCAATAAACACTGAATTATATTTAGCTGGTGCAGACGATAAAGTCAGACAAACTCTTCTTGGTCAAAAAGACAAAATTGTTAATATTGAAAATTATATAGATAACGAAAAAGCCTTAGAAAAGGGAGCAGATTTTTTAAATGAATTTGTAAAGAAAAAAGCCTAATCGCATGTTTATAATTTTCATATTTATATTTCACAACAAAAGCAATAAGGATTAAAAAAGTCTTTTTCCAAAAATTTTTTATTAAAAAATACCCTTTTAAATCTTTTTCATTGACACTTTATTTATTTAAAAAGAACTTAAAAAAATAATGAAAATTTTAAAAAATGTCCAAACAATGTCCAAATAAAAAAATAAAACACGATAACCATCGTGTTTTTTACAATTTGGCGGGGGTGGAAGGAATCGAACCCACGTCAACGGTTTTGGAGACCGCTGTTCTACCATTGAACCACACCCCCATT
>CALVXK010000029.1 GCA_944369075.1 uncultured Bacilli bacterium | reverse complement strand
AAGATACGCGAGATCATTGTTACCAACGTCCCATTTAGATAAAACGTTATTTCGTTTTAGTTCGAACTCAACATTTTATGTTACGAGATCAATGTCTCTAAAAAAGCCACGTTGAAATTCGATGTAAAGTTGCATGCCTACAACCAAGCACTTAGGATTAACCTTACCAAGATATAAATATTATATCTTGTAGAAGATTTACCTGTTTTTATGGTAAAAAAAAGGCCGATTTTATCGTACTTTTTTCAAGTACTAACCGACCTTATAGAATTCCGTGGCCTACTGAACATGACGAGAGCGATACAAAAAACGATCCATTTAGACCTAGCAAGACGAAAGCGATACAAGGTAAAAATGGCAAAAAAGTCGACGTAAATGTAACGCAATACAACTTTACGATTATTAATACTGAAACAGAGTACTATAAATATACACTATCAAAGCAACTTGAAGAACTCGCTACAAGCAAAAGATATAATGGCAAATATCTTTACTACATTAAACAAATTGTTTTTTCGTTTTATAAGAACAGCAAAATTATTGTTCCACTTATATTGTTAATAAAAAAGAAGTTTAATTAGTGCAATTTTTTATAATACTCTTTCAACAATTTCCCAGTTACCATCATCACCATCATCTGAATATTTTTTTAGACAAATCATGTAACGTTTATTTGTTGGGTTATATCTGACAAAAGCAGTATGAACGTTATATTTATCACCGTATTCTTTTAATGCGTCAAATTTGAGGTAACTCGCTTTATCAATGTCTTCGGTTTTTCCTTCATCATTTTTTAAAGATCCTTTCGTTTCAACAATCCAAATATCTTCACCGTGTTTAAAAATAAAATCAGGATAAAATCTTTTTTCAATACCAAGATTATTTGTATATATAACTGAAAAATATTGTGGCCCTTTATCTCCGTTTTTATAATACCATTCAACTTTCTTATTAAATTCTAGATAATGCTCAAACCAAGTTTCTGTTTCACTGTCTCTACTTGGATTACTTGGATATTCAGCATAAGCATTATTTTCTATATATTCACCCTCTTTTTGACTAGTTTTAAATTTGACAATGTCTGAACTGGGTGCAAAATAAGTAGTTTTCTTGGTTGTAGTTAAACCAAGCCCTTTATCAATGGATTTATAAATTGCATTACTAAAACTAGTAGCGATTAAATTGTAATTATTAATAATAAAATATAATTTTTCAATTTTCTTCAATTTGATAAAACTGCCTAACTTACCAAATAGTCTATTAATTATTTTTTCTAGCGTTACTGATGATAAAGAGGTAATTTTACTAATAATTTCTAAATAAAGATTTTTTTGCGAGATAAGTGATTTTTCATTCAATACATTTTTAACATTAACAGTCCCAAGCCCTTTAATGTTATTTTTTACCATCGCTTTAATTTCACCTTCTAAAATTGCACGATTTACTTCGTTAGCAAAAATAAAACCATTATTTATCAGCATCCTAAAATTCAGTTCCTTATCCTTGCCCAACTTATATTCATCTATGTAATAGTTTTGAATAATTCCAAAAATCTTTCGTTCATCAGGAGAAGTGTTTAATTCATCTTTATCTTCCTTAATTAGTGGTGGTATTTTATCTAAATATTTAGGTTTAATATGTACCGATTTTTGACTTCCAGAACCAGGAACTAATTCCTTTACACCTCGTGAATATTTTTGATCAAAAGTATATAAATAACACTTATCTAAAACATCATCGTTATAATGCTTTAACTCAGGCATTCTTCTAATACGACCAATTGTTTGAATTTCAAAATCTTCATCTTGTTTATCTCTAAGTTTGACTAAAATATGCGCTCTTGGACAATCCCGTCCAGTAGCAATGGCTTGCTTAATGATGATAAATTCAACAGGCGAAGCAAAATCGTTGATGTTTTCTAAATTTATTTTTTTATTACTTAGCCAAATAGCCAATTTATTATTATCTATTGTTATATCTTTATTTGATAGAAACTCAATAATGTCATTCATAATAACTTCGCCTTTATTAGCGTTTGGGAGTTGAATAACCACAAGTGGGTTAATATAAACGTTATTATTCACAAAATGTAATTTAATTTCTTCTCTTTTTTCTAATGCTTTATTTAGTAAAAAAGTGGATTCATTATTATAAATAGAATCGTTTTTAATTCCTTCATTAATAGAAATAAACTTCTTGATCAATCCTTCTTCAATGACTTCATCATCTGTAATGACAATTGAATTAGTATCGCTTTTGTCTCTAGGCGTAGCACTTGCTCTTATAATTTTATAAGGGTTGATTAAATCCAAAATATAATTTGCTTTTTCTGTGTAGTTCTTATGACTCTCATCAATAATTACGATTATCTTAATTCCATTTTCTCTTGTCTTTTCTAATTGTTCGCCAAAATTTAAACGCTCTGCTTTTTTAAGTGCATTATTTCCTTTTTTGTTAAGTTTTTCCCGGTTAATAAAAGCAATTTCGTCATTATTTAACCCGCTGACTATTAATTCTTCTACATTTTTAGCAGTGATTTGTGGGAAATTTTTTGCAAAAGAGGCTTTTGATTGTTCTTC
>CALVXK010000028.1 GCA_944369075.1 uncultured Bacilli bacterium | reverse complement strand
AAAGAAGGATACAAAGATATTAACGAACGTTTAGAAAAAGATAGAGAATCATTACAGCAAGAATTTAATCATTTTATAGAAAAAAGTAATAGTTATGTAAATTATGCTTATGGTAAAAGGGCTTTTAAAAGAAATAAAGCTTCTATTTATAAATTAAAAGATGGTAGAAGATATATTCCTTTTGTTAATTGTTTCTGCTTTGAAGGAAGGTTACATAGCGATTATACGGTTTCAATTTATGGAACTAATTATGGCGAAGATAAACCATATTACATTGAAAAAAGAGAAGTTGCCAAATCAAAATTTAAAATAGATGAACAAATTAAAAATCTTAAAGAAAATATGGAATCAGTTTATTATCATTCCACGAAGTTGCATGATGAAAATAATCAAATTTTTGTCAAAGTTAGAACTGGTTATTATGTTATTCCAGAAAATGAGTCAAATAATGCTTATGAAATACTAGGATCTATTTCTAGAGATGAAATTCATGTAAATAAAGCAGTTTATTTAGTTGATGGATATGGCAAGTTTGATAATTATAAAAAGAAAGGTATATCACTACTAGAAGCCTATAATTCAAATAATGAATTAATTTATAAAGAAGAATGGAAAAATGGTGCTAAATTAAGTGATGGTCTTAATAGAAAAGAAGAAGCAGACAATTCTAATAACAATACATCTAGAGAATTATAGTTTATGAAAAGAGTAGGTAAAAAAGGTTTACGTTTAGATCAATTTTTAAACATTAATAATAGTGCATTATCGATGGAAATTTATTATTTCTATCTTTTTGACCATAAAAACGACATTGATTTTACCACTAATTGTAAAGGAAAATTACATAATAGAAATGTTCCTGAATGGGATATCTATGTTTTTGAAAGAAAAAATAAAAAAGAATGTGATTTAGCTAAGGAATTAGTCACTTATTATTGTTTTAATCTCGATGAATTATATAAAGGGTTGAGCCAAAAATTTTACTTTTATATTATCGTTAAGTCTTTTAATAATAAAGTTGAAAGAATTATAACTCCTAATGAGGTATTTTTAACATTAGAGTCTGTTGCTTCTAGATGTTTTGCTATAATGGATACAAATAATTTGCTTAAAGTTAAAGAATATTATGACCATCATTAAATTTTGTTAAATTTTGACAATTTTTTGTTTTAAATATTGAAATACGGTGTAAATTTTTGTATAATTTTAACAAATATTTAATAATTGTTTTATATTATGGAGGTAAACAATTATGGAAAAATTAGTTAGAAATAAAAAGAAAAGAAATAAAAGTAGATTATTTTTTGCTGGGGTTTTAGGTGCTTCTATGCTTTCTTTAACTAGTTGTTATTCTAATTCTATTATGACTCAATTTGCACGGATTGGTGCTTTGTTTAATATGGATCCTTCTATGTTTCAACTTCTTGATGATCCAGCTCATAGTTTAGGTGCAAATATTGTTCTTGATACTTCAAAAAATGATTTAACTTTAAATGATGTTATTGAACCAACAGTAAGAACTATGAATAGAAGACTTTTCTCTACAGATTATTTTGATTTAGTTACTTGGAAAAGTGAAGACTATGATTCTTATTTTGATAGTGATGATTTTAAAGAAAATACACATAATTCCATCTTAAAAGATGAAAAAGTAGAAGAATTAAAAAGTGATTCTACAATTATTACTCTTTTTTATAAGGAAAAACAATACGATGGTGACATTGAAGGATATGTCCCAGCTTTTATTAGAGTCAAAGATGATTGGAAAGAAAAATATAATAATAAATATTATGATTGGTATTTAGCTAAAGTTGAAAAAGAACAGGAGGACTTTTTAAAAGCCTATGAAGATGGTGAATTAACAAAAAGTGATGATGTTGATTTAGGAACTCAAAATTATTATATATTAGAAAGTTCTTGCCGAGCTGTTGATGTATCACAAAATAAAAATCTTTTACCTTTTAAATTTGGTTTAAATTTTTTCTTGCATAATTCTGCTACATGGTTTCCTTATGATGAAACTTTTTTTAACCAATATTTAATATTAGGATATAACACTCCAATGAGCGAAATGGCTAAAACACATTATCAAGATTTAAATCTTAGTGATTTATTAGGTAATTCTATGTCTTACGATACTTATACTGGTCAGCTTATTTTTACAGCAAAAGAAAATGTCGTTATTAATTCCATTTCTTTTGATTTAGAAGTTAAAACTCTTGATAACTATACTATAGAAGATCGTTTAGAAGATTTGACTGAGAAAAATATGTATGGAAAAAATTATTTTGAAAAAGATAACAAATTTTCATTGGGTACAGGTGTTTATAGATTAGACCAAGGAGATAACTTTTATAATTACACAAAGAAATTTAATGGTGCTATGATTGCTGGGTGGATGACTAGAAAGGAATATTTTTCTGGCGGATATTATGGACAAATGGGGACGAGTGCTTATTTATTAAATTATCTTTTTGAAGGACAAGATAGGTTTGCAAGTTTTTATGACGATGTCAAAGATATCTTAGATTTTACATTTAAAGAAGGAAAAAAATACAATATTTCTATGGATTATACTCAGGCAACTTTGCCTAAAGATGATAGTTTAACATTAAAGGCAGTTGTAAATAAAGGAGAAACCTTTGCCATCAATTTAAAATTGGACGATTCTCAACTTCATAACATGTATAAAATAAGTAATTTAAAAATTGATTTTGATGT
>CALVXK010000027.1 GCA_944369075.1 uncultured Bacilli bacterium | reverse complement strand
TTTGTTTCTTAAATAAGGAAATGGATCTTTGCTTCTTTCAATCTTTCTATTATATAGATTTATTATTCTTTGAATCTCGTTATCTTGAAGATAATATTTAACTTTCTTTTCAAGTTTAAAAAGCATGTATGGTTTAAAAGGTATAATTCCTTGATAGTAGTTGTAGTCAGATAATTTCTGATAAAAAGATTTAACTATTGAATAAACTTTATTTGCATATTGCTTACTAGTAGAAGAAGCTAAATTATCTAAAAAAGTTTTAACTTCTTCAATAGAAACATCATCAAGATATTTATTTCTATGTTCTAAAGCAAACTTTATGAATAAATCAATTGCTCTAGAATATCCTTTTTTAGTCCTTTCTTTAAGTTGATAAATAATTTTCTCAAAATAGATATTTTTTGCGTCTATAATTTTTATTTTGTTTCTCATTTTGTTCCTCCATCGAATAAATAAAAATTGTTTAAAATAAACAAAATTATTTTTAGATTATATCTATTTTTGAGTTATCTAACGTTCAAAATTAATGATTGTTATCGTATTTCTATGGTATTTAAATTATTTTTATTTAATTGTAAAAATTTGCTTGATTTTGACAAAAATTTATTTATAATATAGTTATACGATAAAAATTTGTTAAAATTTGACAAATATTTAAAGTAATAAATGTATAAAATTATGGAGGACAGTAAATTATGAGAAAATCACATTTATTATTAACAGCTATGGCTAGCATTTTAACTATTGGAGGATTAGTTTCTTGTCAAAATAAAGAAACAGTAGTTGAAAATGAAAAACCAGTTGAAAAAACAACTAAAAAAGAAGAACAAGTCCAAAGACAAGAGTACGAAATTAATTTTATTGACGACGACTTAATTAAAGTACCTGCTGGAACTTATTCTTCCGATCTTTATTATAATGATGAATACAAAAATTCTGAAGGTGAATATCTAACACACGATCAAGTTGGTATTAAAATGTTAGAAAATCTATCTGCTTATCTTTATAAGGAAGCAAAAACTGATGGCACAGTTAATCTAGATACAATTAAAGATATTTTATCTTTTGATTACATTGCTTATCACACCAACGTTAATAACTACGGTTCATCAGCAGTTGTTTATAATGAATTCATCGAAAACTTTGACGAATTAACAAAAGTAGTAGATGATGAAAAAGAAGATGCAAAATTAGATACTTTCTATTTTGATTATAAAGATTTAAGAGCTCCTACTGGATCATATTCAAGTGATGTTTATTATTTAAACGAAGAACATTCTCGTCTTTCAAAAGATATTTATGTTGATATGCTTGAAAATATGAATGAATATTTTGTTGATTCTTTAATTAGTGGAAGTGAAATCGATGAAGATTATCTTAAGGAATTAATGACTACTAAATTTATTGCTTATCATACAAATGTTAATAACTATGGATATAACCATTCAGCTTATTATAACTTTGTAAAGGGAGTTTCATTGGAATAATATTGATTTAAAACATTTTAGCCTTTAAAATAATTGCATAAAAATGACAAAAATTTAATTAGAGGTTAAAGATGTCGATTAACGAATTTACTCCCTTACAACAATTATTATTCTTATATAATTTAAGAAATTTAGCTTTATCATCAACTTTAAATGTTAATAATCATACTTTAGATAGCATTATTAAAAATAATGTTCCAGCACCTAGAATTGATATTTTAAAGAAGATAAGTGCTTATCTTAATGTATCAATTGATTTAATCGTTAATAATTCTTTAGATTATTCGATTAAGATAGAAAATAAGAGTTTAAAAAAACCAATTTATATAGGTTTTTATGAATATATAATTCTTAGATCTCGTTTAATGATAAAAGACGTTGTTTCGAATAATGCTATCAAGCATGAGATTAAAAATGATTCTTTAGATATTTTTAAAAACCATTTTGATTTATCAAAAAAGATTTTTGAAGAAAATGAAAATGTAGAATTAGTAAATCCTATTCATTTAATACTTTTTATACCAAATAATAAAGCTTATATGTTTAAAACAAAATATAATGAGTATTTAGAATATTTATGTGAAGTTATTGATAAAGTATATAGTAGTTCTTTTGCAAAAAAACAAAAAAACATACTAAAAAATAATATTTTTTCAAAACCTCTAGAAGAATCACTCGGTTCTCCTGATCCTGAAAAAATTAAAAAATATATCCAAAGAATGGAGGAGAAAAAAGGAGATGGTATTAAATAAAATATTTACTAATCCTATTCGTTTACTTTTATGCCTTTATAATTTTTCTTTAAGAGATGTAGCAAAAATCTTAAACGAGAAAGAAGGATTTGTTTATAAAAGTATAAGGAATTATGATTTCTATAATAAACCATATTCGTATATTGAAAAAATTGCTACCTTCCTTAATATTTCTCAAGACCTATTAGTTAAAAAAGATTTAAATAAATCAATAAAAGTTGAAGCAATTAATAAAATAATTTATTTAAATTTTAATGATTATCTTAACATTAGATTTAAAGGATTAATTGTCGAGAATTATAATAGTAATGACAATAAAATTTATCGTAAAATCGAAAATGTTGATTTGCTTAAATTACTTCTTGATCAAAATAAAAATGAATTAAAATCTTTTCTAAAAAAACTGAAAGATGTTGATCAAATTAATTTATCTTTAATTAAAGTAAAAAATGTCAGTTATAAAAGAAAAACTTTTGATGAGATTTTAAAATATTTTTCTAACAAAAATGAATAAATTTATAGCTTATGAAAATTATGATATTGATACTTTGATTAATGTTTGGATTAATGAACTTAAAAATCATAAATTTATAGAACAAATAGAAGATGAAGAAAGATTTAAAGATTTTCTTTCTATTGAAGCTGAGGTACTTAATCTAAACTATTTAAACTATTTGCTTTACACTTTCTTAAATAGTCTTGAAAATAAAGAAGATAAAATTAACAACAAATTCAACTATTTTGTTAATTCTATTTCAATAAATGAAAAAGCATATAAGCTTAAGATTCGTTATATTAATGAATTTTATAAAGAAAAGTTTGATAGATGATTATTATAGATATCTATAAGGTTTAAGGCTAGGACAATCCTAGTCTTTTTATTTTATGATTTTGGTGATGCAATCAAAGTGCAATGCGTAGAAACTGGTTAATATATGAATAACTATATGCAAAGAAAAATTGCTAAAGCCAAAGAAGAAGGAATTGATTTGTTTTTAGGGCAAAATCTCTATGAAAATAAGAAGGATTCCATCTGGTATGACGGTTTAATAGCTTCTTTTACCTACAATGATAGATATGAAGTAAAAGTGGTGGCAACTGGAGATACTAAAGTTAATATAGATGGTTGTACTTATAAATTTCCAAATTGGGATGA
>CALVXK010000026.1 GCA_944369075.1 uncultured Bacilli bacterium | reverse complement strand
TCTTTTAAAAATACTTTTTCAGCGAAGGCTTTCTTACCTAAATTTATATCATTTTGAACAAGAGTTAATAATTTTTGTTTTTCGATATTATTGTAATAATATTCGCCTACATTAAGCGCAATTTCAGTTTTAATAATAGAATATTGGTCTAATTGATTTAATGCATATTCTAATCTATCAATGTAAGCATCCGCTTCTTTTTCGTTTTTTAAAGCAATTAACGAAGCATCTACTTCTACAATTGTAGAATATTTCTTTTTAACTGGATTATAACAGACATTGTCATCATCAATTTTCATCCCTAAATCTTTTTTTAAATAAAATTCACTATATTTCTTTTTTCTAAAAATATATTTAAAGAAATAAGCAATTTCTTTTCTTAATCTTAAAGGATTATCATCTCCTATAGGAACATTTAAAATAATTGATATTAAAATAATAATAACAGCAATAATAACTTTTAAAATTAAGAAATTTTGTAATCCTCCAATGAAAAGTATTACTAAGGCTAAAACAACGCCTATGAACATTAGTAATATGTCATTAATTTCAAAATTTTTATAAATTCTAAATTTTTCTTTAATTTTTTTAGGACAATATCTAACCATTATTAACTCCTTTCAATGCTTATTTTTTAATTGGATTATTATGTTCGAACCTATGTGCTTTGTAGTCTTTTAAATCTCTTTTATACAAATTACTAGATTCTTTATTTAACAAATTTTTAGTACTTCTTGCTTCCTTAATTTTTAAATTTCTTTCTTTTTTAGATAATGAGCTATCATTTTTAAGATTTAATTTACTTTCTTGGTAACTTCTATCGTGGTCTATTTTTTCATTCCATTTCTTTTCTTTTAAATTATCTTTCATAGCATCATGATTAAAAGTATGTTTTCTATTATTCATTAAATCTTTTTTATATTGTAATTTTGCATCTTTATTTCCATCTTTCTTTATGGTTTTTAATTCATTAAGTCTTGCCTTTTTCTCTTGTTTAGATAAAGAAGAATCTTTGTTAATACCACGTTTCATATCTTTAAAGGCTTTAGCATTTTCTTTTTTACCTTGATGTAATCTATTTTTTAAATTATGTTTTAAATTTTTATTTGCAACATTATTTTTAGAAAACTTTGTATTCTTGTAAGAACTCATTGCTTTTCTTCCAAGCGCTCCACCAAGAATTGTTGCTCCACCAATTATTCCTGCTACTGTTGCAGCACCCGCTTTGCCAACAATACCACGAGTTCTTGAAGCAGCTTGTCCCATTGAATTAGCAACAGATGCGAAACCATTAGCAATTGATCTTCCTTTTGAAACTGGAGATGAACTATTTGGAGCATCAAATAAACTACTATTTCCGTTTTCATTTCCGCCACCAACTAAGCCTTCTTCACCGCCTTTAGAATCATTATTAGAAGATGATCCTCCACCAGATGAATCTTTTCCTCTTCCTAATGGGGAACTATTTTTACTTTTTGCTGAGCCTTGTTGCATTTTATTAAAACCGCCTCTAGCTTTTACACCGGCTAAAAAAGCTCCTCCAACGCCTAAAGCAACTGCGCCAGTAGCTCTTGCTCCCATAGAGGCTAAGTGCATTGATTCATGTAAAGAGTTAGCCTCTGCTTGCGCTGCAGTCGAACCGATAAGTTGAGAAACAATATTACCTGCTTTTACACAAGTAAATGCTCCGCCAATAATAATAACTAATAATAAAACTGCTTTGAATAGTCCTATACCCAATTGATTAGGATTTGTGCTTTCAATATTATCTATAATTGGAGCAATAAAACTAATAACATATAAATAAACTAACATTGCTAAAACTGAACCGCTAAAATTGAGCAGTGAACCCATAAATAATTGACACCAAGATCCATATCTTTGTCCACCATCATAAGGCATTGTAGCTATTGCTGGAATTGAAAGAATATAGTCAATAAGAAGATTAAATAATCTTTCAGCAATTCTAATAACTAATAGGGCTAAACAAACAAGAGTAAAAACTCCTCCAATAAATCCAATGCCATAATTAAAGTCACCGTTTAATTGAAAATCTAAGTTTGTGCCTTTAACCAAATCTCTTATACTAACAAAGTCTATTCCAAAAGCATCGGTTTGAGCTAATGCGAATCGATAATTTTCATCCAAAGAAATAAAAATTTGACCATGGGATATAGCATATTCTAATTGAGAATATGCCGTATCACCTTTTCCGTTCATAATACAAGCTTCAAAAATATTATATGCAATGCTCGTACTTCCACCACCAGTAAGGGCAGTAGATAAGCCACCCAAAATAAGAGACAACATAAAACTAATGGTAGAAATAACAATTAATATTACTAATGGTGCAAGAGCCATATAAACAATGGCTTTTAAAGAATTACCTATTGCCATTGAAATCATTCCGCCTGTTTTGCCTTCTTGATTAAAGAGTCCTTTTACCAATGCAAAAACAAATAAAGCAATGACCATACCTATTCCAACTATAAGCATAAAACCCATTGCAGTTGCTAATTTCCCACCAGCATCGGCAAATATACCAAAATCAAAGTGATTGGTTTCTAAATTATATGTTGGGAATAGCTGCGAAATACCATCACCGCTTGATAATCCAGGTTTTAAATTTGATAAACCTGCTAAATAGTAAAAGCAAGATTCTATAGAATAAACAATTTGTAATATAAAAGTTATTACGTTATAAATAAGTTCAACAAAAAGGTCATAAATGGAGCCAAATATGTCCATAAATCCTCTTTCAAACATACCACCAGAATCAGCTGAAGATAAAACGTTTATTAAATGGTTCATTAAAAAACCTCCAAATTAAATATCCGTATTTCGGGCTAATAAAATACAATTTAATTATAATTAATTTATTATTAGTTGTGTGAAATAAAATAAAAAAACTATCTAGATCATACCAGATAGTTTAATAATTAATTAATTTTGCATTGACTCTTCATTAGAAGAATTATTTAATTTATTTAATTTTTCCATTCCATAATTGTATTTATCGTCAACAAGTTTATCATATACCTCTTGATATTCAGCATCACTTACGTTTTCGTCTAAATTGTCAAAATTTAAATCAAAGAATTTTTCTTCTAATTTTTCCCCTTTATCATATGTAATAACACTTTGATAATAATAGTTATCTTCTCCTTCTATCATACAAAACATCGGTTTAGAGCATTTTTTTGATATTTCTTCAAAAATAGCATAAGGAACTCCGCCTTTAATAGATCCACTTAACATAAAGAAATCATGATCATACTCAAGTTTTTGCGTGCATAATGCTCCCCATTTTTCATCTAAGTTTTTAACATCGTCTAATGTAATTGGAATTAATTTAAAAAAATCTAATTCTTCATCCGAATTTAAATAATTTTGAACTATATTTTCTCCGTCTTCCTTATTTGAAAAGACTAAATAACAATAATAATTTTCCATCTGTTTCCTCCTAAAATTAAAATATTAAATCGGGCTAAATTTATATTTATTATTATAAGTTATATCATTTATTTTGTGTGTAATAACTTTCAAAATTTAAAAGTTAATACCTTCCATCCTATTTTCGTTCTTGCTAAATCCAGGCGAGGTATACCAAATTGGTGCATCATAAGAAGAAAAAACATCAAAATCAATTTTTAAATTACTTATTTTATACATGTTATGAAGTTGAGAATCGTCCAATTTTAAATTGATGGC
>CALVXK010000025.1 GCA_944369075.1 uncultured Bacilli bacterium | reverse complement strand
CTCGGACAAATATCGCTAATTTTGACACCCTTTAATTGTATCAAAATGTTAGTTATAAGATGGCGGGGGTGGAAGGACTGATAAAATATAGAATATATAGTTTTTAAAACTAATTTCTTAAAAATATCGTTTGTTTTTATTTTTATTATTTTATTCTCTTAAAATTTGTCCAAAAATCCTTCCAAAAAATTTATTTTTTTCATTGACTAAGTTGTTATAAAATAAGACTTATATAATTATTTATATATTAAAAAAGATAATAAAATATTTATTTTATTAAATAAAATATTATATATTTAATTATATACTCTTTTTAGTAAAAATTTTCTCAGTTGAAATTAACCTCGTTCATTTTCATCTTCCTTTTCAGAAAATGATTTAACAGTATTAAGAGCTTTTAAATAAAAATCTTTGTTGTTGTTAATAAAATCATTGTATATATCAGAGAATTCATAAAGTTCTTCTTCTTTCCATTTAGCATCATTTAAAAGATCTTGAATTGATGATGGAACTCCATTTCTACCTCTACTTGCAATCCAAATTTCAGCTTCATCATCAACGTCAAAACTCTTATATCTGTCTTCAATTTCAACTCCTAATTCATCAAAATTTTTGACATCATTATAAGTTTCAACCCAATCTTCCCCTAACGGAGTACAAATTTCTTGTTCTATGTCATAGGAACCGTTACTTGTTTTATAAGCACTTAAAAAATCTCTTTCATTTTTATATAACTTTTCTAATAATTTAGTAGGAATTAAAAACCCATCTCCGATATCAGTAAATTCTGATCTTGAAAGATTTAAAGAAGGAGCATCAACTTCACAATTATAGTTTTCATTAAAATAGTCATTAAAATTTGAAATTAAAATATCATTTGGCTTTAAATCATAATTGCCATTTTCTTGATAAACCGAAATTGTTTCACCTGTTAAATTTTTAATATAGTAATAATCAGAAATAATAAGCGCTAAATGATATTTGTCTTTTAATTCTTCTGAATTTGCAATTATATAAGAGCCATGATCATTTTGAAAATAATCTCCCCAATTTTCATTATTATTGTTTTCAGAATTACCAAATACTCGCAATAAAACTATTTTATCTTTTTCATTATCAATATTTTTATATTTACAATAGTCTTCAAAACTAACTCCATTACCTTTTAACATTTTAAATGCTAAATTTTCAGGATATTGATAATGTTCCCTGTTAAACTCTTTGTTCATTTCAATAAAATCTTTTAAATTATTTACTTTCTTGAGCTTATCAAAATATTCTGCTCCATTTGCTTCTTCTTCCGGAAACATATCACCGTTATATTCGGTAGATTCATAAGCTTCAATCTCATTATTTAAGTTTTTTACAAAAATTATACCTCTTCCTCTAGTCATAAATTATCTCTCCATTTCGTCATCTTGGTATTGTCTTATATATTTTTTATATTCTGATTCATTAAAAAAGATTTTTAGTTTACTAAATTCATTAAAATCATCAATAATTTCTTTAATTTCATCTTTATCGAGTGATAGAAATTCACCATTTTCATCACTAGAAACAACAAATAAATTACCAACAATACAATCCTCACTAAAATTAAGATTCCTTGCAGTAAAAATTAAATCGGGCTTTAAAAATCCTTCATCATCACAAATAATGTCATAATCTTTTTCGGCTATATTTCTTTGAACTACATCTATCAAATTACAATTAAGTAATTCATAAATATTGTTTAAATTATCAATTATTGTTACTTCTGATGCTTTAAGATTATTTGCATTAATAAAAACACCAGTTAATTTTTGATCAGTCATAATTACATTCCTCTTTCATCTGAATTTTCATTACTTTTTTCATAAACCGACATTAAATCGATGCCTTTAGCTTTTAAATAATCTTCTAAAGTATCTCTACTATCATATAAATACTCTCCGCCAGTATTTAACTTATAAAGTATTGAATCACGATATTCATAATCGTCAATAAATTTTCCGTTCTTTAAAAGTGGAAATACTTCTTTTAAAACTTTTATTAAATCACTAAAGTTATCTGCATACATTTTTCTTTCATAAACTAAAGCACGATCATAAGATTTGCCATCAAAATTAAAATCTGTATTTTTATCTAAATAATTATCAAAATAATCTCCGGCTTTTTCTTTAGACAAAGTATAAATTGGTGAACAATAATCATACTCAAACTCACCATCTCCATCAGTTATATGTTCTTTTCCTTCATCGATTTCATAAAGAATAAACATATATTCATTAGTATCTCTATCATATTTAGCATACTTTTTTATAAAATCATCTAATTCATTTTGATATTTAATCTTTTCTTCAAGCTTAACTTTATCGATAACTTTAACATTCTCACAATTATTAAAATGATTTTTTAAAATATTTGAATCAAATTCAGCTTCTTCTAGTGTGTCATAAACTTTCGCTTTATTCTTGTTACTGAAAAAACATTTTGTTTTTGTAATTTTATGAACAAAGATATTATCACTGGACTGAATATAATATTGACCTTTAGTAAATCTATAATTTTTATATGTATTGTAAAGCCTATCTTTAAGTTCTGATTTTGCTCTGCGTCTTTCATCATCTGAGTACTTTTTATCCCAGTTCCATCTAATATCATCTAGTTCCTTAATATTAGCTTTATCTATAAGAATATAAAGTTTTTTATATTTGTTTCCACATTGAAGATTTCCATCACTGATATCCATTAATAAATTTGAAATAAATTCTTTTTCACTCAATGAATCATCACCATATTTCCAAGTAATATAATCATGAACATATTTATTACCATTCCAAACATAAGTATTATTCGCAGCTGAAGTTATTTCTCTTGTCTTAAAATTTATGTTTCTAACTTTTTCATAACTCATATTTATCTACTTCTCCCATTTTTCTCTTTTTCTAGAACTTCAAAATCATCAAGACCGTAAATTAAAGCACATTCACCCCAAGTTCCATGAAGTTGCAAATCATCATCTATTAGAGTAACAACTCCTTTCTTTCCTTTGTATTTAGGCTCACCATCCATATTTATTATTTCTATTTCTTTTCCTAAATAATTTCTTTCTAAGATTGATTTATTAAGCATTGTTTTTTTCCATTATGCATTGCATTTTGATTGCATTAAGAAAATCATAAATTAAAAAGACTAGGATTGTCCTAGCCTTAAACCTTATAGATATCTATAAGTTATAAATATTTATTCAAGAAATTAAAAACAAAAAGACATGGTTTTTTCCGTATCAGCAAATTAATAAAAATCATTTTTTATATTTAAAGCTGATGCAATAAAAACTACACCTAATTTTACCTTTCCAATTCATCCTCTTGATGAAAAATTTTATTAGCATTTAAACTATCATAATATTCTTTATATTCATCATACTGTATTAATTCATTAAAAGTTGGAACTAATACTTCCTCCATTCGCATATTTAAAGACATTTTAATAAGTCTTTTATATGTGTCACTAATTATTTCAACACCGTTTTGTGATTTATTTGGAATATTTTCAATAAAATTTAATATTTTTTTATAATTTATGTTAATTTTAAAAACATTTCTTATAACAGATTTATTCAAATCGTCAATATTTTTTAAATAAATAAGTTTAAAAGGATTTATTCTATGATTTTCATCATCCTTAAAAGCAGAGACAACAGAATAAATAGCTATATTTTTCATCGTTTCGTCAGATTTCAAACGTCTATTTATATCTTCTAAGCCTAATTTATTATTAAAAGAATTTCCATTGTCATAAATAGGTGCTATTTTCCAATTTTCTAAATTATTGCTATCAAACAAGAAACCCCAATTTCCATTATTTCTATCATTATTGTTAATAAAAGCGTCAATCAGAAACATATCCCAAAATCGATCAAAAGTAGCTTCTTTATCTATTATTAAAGGACTATAAGAAATAACTTTAAGAATATCTGATAGGACAGTTGAATCGCTATCGTCATTTATAACATCCTCATCATCAAAGTAATTTTTAATATTTTTAAATTCATGAAGTCTGTTACCAATAGGATCAAAATTCTTGCACAAAACAACGACTTTATTTTTATAAGTACCTAACAAAGTTTCATGAACATCAAAGCCTAGTATTTCATATATATGAGAACCTAAATATTCGCTTAAAGGAGAAGTATTATAGGAAATATTAACATCATGAAAATATCTTCCGTTTCGTGGTAATTTCATTATCCGATCTTTATCATTATAATAAACACCAAATTTAGAACCGGCACTCCCACTAAAACTCTTTGGAGTAAATTCTATTTCTTTATCACAATCAACAATTTTGTTTTTCACCATATTTTATATTTCCTTTTAATCAAATCTTTTTGTTCACTAGTTAATTTACTTGTATTTTTTAAATCGCACCAAACATCATCCATCCTATCTTCTGCAAGAAAATAGTCTTCATTATTTACTGCCTCAACATAGTCATTAATAGTCTGTTGAACATCAATCGGTATATCAAAATTTATTACTATTGAATCGTCAATAAAATCAGATCTTTTAAACTCATCTTTATCATATTTTGGTTTTACATATTCAAATAATTTCATAAATATTTCCTGCTAATTTTAGTCGATTCATTATTATTTATTTTAGCATAAAAAGGTGAAATTAACAATATTAATTTATATAATACTTTATATATTTATTTATATAATTTAATGTATAACATATACATAAGTAGGAATGTGCATTAATTCATGTGTAACGGTTTCATCGCTAATAGATGTAGAAAATCTGAGGCTGATAAATAAATTGTATTTGCTTTAGTAAAATAATTACTTTCGCACATAAGCCACTACTCCTTTTTCTAATATTTCTTTCTTATAAAAATCACTTTCTTTATTTACTAAATATGAAGTTAAAAAATCACAGTCGTTTTTTACTTTAACATTTTTAAAAAAGTCTTTTTGACTGATTTTATATCCATCTTCTACTTCAATATATAAATCTAAATCACTTTTACTTGGCTGATAAAAATGTGTTGTTGAAGATCCGAAAATGATAACCTTAAGAACATGATAATCTTTATTTAAGTAATCGATAATATTTCTTACAGTTTCTTGTTGATAAGCGCAAATTCTAAAAAAAAAAAAAAAAGGATTATTAATAATAACAGGAAATTTAGCTGTTTTCATTAAATCAATGATAGCCTTTATGTCAAACTTTTCGCTTGTAATATCATAATTTTCTTTACAAAATTT
>CALVXK010000024.1 GCA_944369075.1 uncultured Bacilli bacterium | reverse complement strand
CGGACAAAACCGTGTCTTTTTAATTAAGTATTATTATTTGATTTTACAACAAAAGAAGAATTAACGTTTTTAATAATCATATTTATATATTTGAGTAAATTATATGAATCATTTCTTCGATCAAATAAATCTCTAAGAGATACTAAAATATGGTTAGGATTATTTTCATCAAATCTTACTTCAAATAATTTATCCTTCAACTCAGTTAAATTTCTACCATGAATATCGCTAAATAAGAAATATTTATACTTACATAAATTGTAATGTTTTATTAATCTTAAAATCTAACAACTTTTTAATTTTAATATTTATTTAATTTTAAAATTTACTTCCTTCTAGGCACGGACAAAACCGTGCTTTTTAGTTATAATTTAAGTGTTATCAATTAAGCCCGATAACTATGTTTAATTTGGAGGATTCACATGGATTATTTTCTTTTAACAGGAAAAATTACTAGTAAAGTTGAACTTAAATCTACAGATAAGAAAGGTAAAAAAATTGAATATGCTTATTTTACTGTTTTAACAGATAGCCGTTATAAAGACAAAAGAGGATATTATCAACGCATTTGGTCTTGGTATAACGATGCTAGAGATTTATACCAAAAAAATTTAAAAGAAGGCGATCACGTAAGAATTGAAGGCTATCACTCTCAAAATAAGCAAAAAGAAACAGTTTTTAACGCAACCTCAGTTCATTTAGTTTCTCGTCCTGGAACAGCTCAGACTGAGAATGTAGAAGTTCAAACTAATGAAAAAAGCGAAAAAAATAGTGAAGATGAAAATCCTTTAGAAAGTGAAGAATTAACTTATTAATTTAAAGATGAAAAAATTTAAAAAAATTCTTCCTTTTTCACTTTTAGCTTTAATTAGCTTAACTTCTTGTGGACAAACTATTTTTGGTGATTCTTATCTTGAACCTGTTCATTTTACAATTGAATTAGCAAATTCACACATAGTTGATAATAAATTAACTGCATCTTATACAGATAGATGGTTTTTCGGGCAAATTGAGACTAATAAATTAAAAGATATAAGTTATTCAAAAGATGCTTTACGTTTGACTGATAAATTTGAAGATTATGGCGAAACAATTTCATGGGATACTGATTTTCCAGAAAATGTACCTTTAACTGCTGGTGATGATTATTTTTTAATTCGTGATATGGATTATGAATCCTACAATTATTTTAAAATCGAACTTCAGGATATGACTGATATTCAACTCGATTATGTTGGAGGATTTATTTCTGTTTTTGATGATACATATATGAATGAAGATGATGGCGGTTATGCTAAATTTTATCAAAACTATACGAATCGAAGTGATGGTTTAAAAATGCGCATCTATTTTTATCCTAAAACAGATGAAGAAGTAAAAATTAAGAATTATTATCATTATATAATTAATGATTTTTATGATTATATACTTGAAAATTTAACCACTTATTTAGGATATTATTACACAACTAACGGTGGTTTTTATGGTGAAATTTTGCATAATGCTTCAACTCTTAATTCCCATCTAAACCAATTAAATAATTTAAAGAATGATTTAATTAATGATTTTGATTACGATTTAGCAAAGATTGTCAAATTAGAAGGTACGATGAGTACATCCGATCTTCGTAATAGAATAAGTAATGACGAAGATAAAATTATTGATAAATTCATAGAACTCATTTTTGAAGCATGGAATAATGCTGTTTTATATTGGAAGAATAAGTATTATCAAACAGTTGCCGAGATTAATGAAGCAAGACAAGATATAAGAGATAACGAAAATGAAATTTCTTCTTTAAATCGTGAATATGATAGAAATATAGAAGAAATTAATTCATTACGTGAAAGAAATGAGGAATTAGAAGACTTAATTGAAGACGCTTCAGATGACGAAACAAATTATAGGTCAATTGCTAATTCATATTATGCAACATATTCTTCTAACGCTTCTAAAGCTGAATCATTAGAAAGAGAAGTAAGTAGTTTAGAATTAGCAAATAGACTTATTAATTCTCAAATAGAAGGTCTAGAAACTTTATTGGATAATCCTGATTTGACTGAAGAAGAGAGGGATGCAATTAATAAACAAATTATTGGTTTAAGTGGCGAATATAGTATTAATATAGGGAAAATTAACTCTTTAAATTCTGAAATAAGACAAGCTAATTCTTTAGCTGATTCTGCTTATAGTAATTATACTTATTATAATAATTTAGCAGATTCTGCTTCTGACCGTCACGATCAATACGTGGAAGAAAGAAGAGATAATAATTCAGAGATTTCTTCATTAACTTCTAGAAATAATTCTATCAAAAATTCATTAATTCCTGCCTGTGAAAGGGAAATAAATCGTCTTGAAAATTTAATTGAAAATACATTAATTCCTCGTAGAAATGATGAAAAAGATAGATGGGATCATTGGGAAGATGAGTTAGCTTCATATACGCTTTCTACTAACCCAGTAATCAATAAATTTGATACTAGTAGAAGGAATTATCACGAATCATTAATTGAAAAAGGTTATCTTTTAAAAGCCCAAGACCTTTATTATAACAATGATAATTATATTAAAAGTCATGGATTAGATCAGCCAGATATCTGGTGTTTTGGAGAAACAAGTTATTATTTTTCTTCTACAGTAATAAAACAAAATGATTATTCCTCTTCTAGACATAGTAGAGCGGATGTAAAATCAGCTTTCGTATTACCGTTTTCTGTTGTAAACAATTCTTCAATGAATCAAGTAGATAAAGATTCTTTAAATACTGCATTTGAAAATTTTGGAACAAGTTTTACTTTTCCAGAAGAATTAGATAATTCATATTGTTTAATAAAAATGATTTATCCTGAGTATTTTGATGAAACTGGGAAATGGTTTGATGATTTAAAAATATCTTTAGGAAATATTCATTTTGTTCCATCTAATAAAACATTTGAAGAAGAAAAAAACAATGGAGTTTATGAATCTTGGGAGCTTGAAATGATGAGTAATAAAAAATCCGATTATAGTGAGGAATAAAAAAATGTATGACGATATAAAAATTAATATAATCTACCATCTAATAAGAAAATATGTTGAGGGAAAACAATATATTAAAGTTGCTAAATTATATGTAAATAACTTTGATTTAATTTCAAAATATATAGGCTTGATGGAGCAAAAAGATGATTAAACAATATAGGAAAAAAGATAGTAAAACGAAAACAATTATCTATTTTGATGCAAAAATGTATAAAGCGTTAGTCAAATTGAAGGAAGAGACTGATTATTCTTTGTCATACATTATTAATCATATTGTTTATGAATATTTTAACAAATACCAAAATATAAATTTTGACTATAAAGATATTAAAAAAAGAGATAAATAATTGTTTAAAAAAATAGATAAATAATTATATAAAATATTAATTACTTTATTATTGATTTATTTATATAAAATATTATATAATATTATTAGTAAATAAATATAAAACTTATTAGCCCGAAGTATGGATATTTAATTTGGAGGTTGAAAAATGGAAAGCATTATTTTTAATAAAACACAAAAATTAATCATAGTTGTTTTTAAAGATGGATCATCTTTTGTTTTTGATTTTTCCTATAAATATTATGAAAAATTTGTTTTGCCATTTTTAAATAAAGAGAATGATCAAATCTTATATGCTGGTATTGCTTCTAACTATGCTAATGTTTTTAACCTCCCTTCAGACATTAAATACTTAATTCAGGAAAATGATGTTCTAAAATCGAAATAGTTTGGGAGGTAAAAAAAGTGATTAATAGAATTTATCCTAATTTTGGTGATAAAAATGATCCTTGTTTAATTGTAGCTTTAAAAGAAGCATTAGAAACAAATGAGATTGATACATCTTCTATAAATATTAAGACTGACGGATATATTGATTTAGCAAATGCTAGAAAACTAATTAAAAAATATTTTCCTAATTCAACTTATGAATATTTTAAAAAAGATGAAAGAATTGGACTTTTTCATTTCACTCAAGAAGGCAAATTTATAATTCTAACTTTAGGACATTTTTCTTATTTAGATAATTTTATTAATCATTCTTTTTACGATAATTATTTTGATGAAATTGTTGCTTATTGGAAGTTAGATTAATGAAGAAAACTTATTTTATTATATATAAACGAGAAGGGAAAATAATTGAAACAAGTTGCGTATTACTACGTGTTGAAGGACCTTATAAGATCATCAGAGTAAAAAACGATATTCATAAAGTAAAAGGTAGTAATATTTTCGAATTTAAAGAGGTAGAAGAATAATGAAATTAAGTAGTGATTTTGAAATACCTGAGAAAATTTTATATCAAATACGAAGTAATTGTATTTGCTTAAGAGAAAACTTAGGATAATCTAGAAAAATATTATGAAGCTAAGTGTTGAAGAAAGAACGGCTAGAAAAGCAATACTTAAACATCTTATTGCAACAAGCGAATCTTTTAAAAAGAAAACAAAGTATAAAGAAGAATTAAGGAGATTGGAACATGACAAAAGAAGGACAACTTTTAAATAAAGGTTATCAATTTGCAACTTATGGAGAATCTTATATCAAGAAGAGCAAATACGATAATCTTATCGAACAATTTATCAATTTAAAGAATTCTGAATTTTGTATAAGTGTAAATAAAGCAATTAGAAATCAAGATGACATTAATAATCTTCAGATTGCTTTTAATGATATTAAACAAGATTATAATGAAGTTATGTATAATGATTAATATCTTAAAATTTCATAAACTTGGTTAAAATAAAATAAAAGCTAAGAAAAAGGAAAATCTTATACAATTTATGATATTGGCAAGTTTGATAATGAAAATGGATTAAGAGAGTTTATAAATAAATTATTCAAACTATTTTATTTTTTATAAGATTTATATTTTTATTTTTGATAAAATCTAAAGGACTTATTTATGGAATCAAGTGAAGCAAAAGATTTAAGACCGATATTAAAGTGGGTAGGTGGTAAAAGGCAGATTTTAGATAAAATTATTCCTTTAATTCCCCCTTATTTTAACTCATATTTTGAGCCTTTTGCTGGTGGGCTTGCTTTATGTTTAGCCCTTAAACCACATAAGGCTTATATTAACGATTTAAACGCTGATTTAATCACGTTTTATTCTTCTGTTAAGAATTACCCAGAGAAGTTAATTTTGCTTATTAAAAGGCTTAAAAACGATAAAGAAACCTTTTATAAAATTCGTTCTCTTGATCGCAACCCATACTATCAATATATCGATGATGTTTTTAAATCAGCTCGTTTTTATTATCTAAATAAAACGGCTTATAATGGACTTTATAGAGTTAATTCCAAAGGCGAATTTAACGCTCCTTTTGGTAATTATAAAAACTTTAATATTGATGAAGAAAATTTATTAAATATTTCGTCTTATTTTAAAAAAAACAAAATAAAATTTTCTTCTTTAGATTTTGGAAAAGTCCTATCTAAAGCTAAAGAAAATGATTTTGTCTATTTAGATCCACCATATTATGATACCTATACTCAATATACCAAAGGTCAATTTGGTAAGGACGAACAAATTAGACTCAAAAAATGGTGCGACAAATTAAATCAAAAAGGTGTTAAATTTTTACTTTCTAACTCTGATACAGATTTCATAAAAGAGCTTTATAAAGACTACCAAATTGAAATCGTTAAGGTAAAAAGGTATATTAATTGCGATGGCAAAAATAGATCAAATTTTACCGAAGTTTTGGTTAGGAATTATTAGATTATGAGTGATTCACAAGGCGCAAAAGCAAATAAGAATGGAAAAATATTAGAAGATTCGATAACTCCTGCTTTAGAAAGTAGAAATTTTTTAGTTATTGAATTTAAAAAATATATTAAAAAAGAGGATTACTATAATAGTCTTCCGAGAGTAGCAGTTAAAGGGTTTCCTTTTACAACAGTTTATGAAACAAACGGGAAAACTGAATATGTTTTACTCGGAACCGATTTAAAAGAAAGAATTAGAATTGAGTGTAAGCGGCAACAAGCTGCTGGCTCCGTAGATGAGAAATTTCCTTATATGTATTTAAACTCAGTTTATAAATATCCAGAAAAGACAGTTATTTTTGTTATAGATGGTGGTGGATATAAAGCTGGTAGTAGATTATGGGTAGGTAAGCAAATTCAAAATAATTGGCTTAATGAAGATCATCACAAAAATCTTTATCTCTTCACATTAGCTGAAATGATTGCTTTTATTAATAAAAATTTTAGCTAATCTTCAATTTTAAGAATAGATAAAGGATAACTAACTTAAAAAGCTTCAAAGGTTAAGTAATGAAAAAATCCAAATTTTGTAAAGAAAATTATGATATTACAAGCGAAAAGTTTGACATAAAGGCTATCATTGATTTAATGAAAACAGC
>CALVXK010000023.1 GCA_944369075.1 uncultured Bacilli bacterium | reverse complement strand
AAAAATAAAAAGTAAAAAAACTTTAAAGATAAAGGGGGTTTGCTATTTATAGCCACCCCCGAAATCTTTAAAGAGCCGTAAATAAAAGGAGCATCGCTCCTTTTATTTTTGTATAATATAAAAATGGAAATTACATATTTAAAGGTTGGAAAAATTATTGATACTTTTGGTCTAAAAGGTGAAGTAAAAGTTTACACTACTTCTTCTTTAAAAGATTTAAGATATTCTAAAAATTATGTTTTATATATTGATCTAGGAGATGAAAAACTTAAAGTTAGTATAAAATCTCATAAAGAAAAAGATAAAAATATAGATATTTTGTCATTCAATGAATTTAATAGCATCAATGAAATAGAAAACTTTGTTGGAAAAGAATTATTAGCTATTAAAGATAGTAATGATTTATATGAAGATGAATATTTTTATTCAGATTTAGAAAATTCATTAGTTTTTGATGAAAACAAAAAGGAATTAGGAAAAGTAATTAGAGTTAACGATTTTAATAATATTACAAATTTAGAAGTCAAATTAAATTCTAAAGATAAAACAATTTTTATTCCTTTTAATGATTTTTTTGTTAAAGATGTTAATGTAGCTACTAAGACAATTATAATCCACGTAATAGAAGGTTTACTTGAAATATGAGAATAACGATTTTAACAACATTTCCAAATATGTTTGATTCTTTTTTGAATTATTCAATTATTGCAAGAGCTATAGCAAATAAACATCTTGAAGTTAATATTGTTAATTTTAGGGATTACACAAAAGACAAAAATCATCGAACTGACTCTAGACCAATTGGTGGAGGTGCAGGTCTTATATTAAAATGTCAGCCAATTTATGATGCTTTAATAGCAAACTCAAATGAAAAAACCTTAAAAATAATATTAACTCCAAGAGGAAAAACTTTTAATCAAAAAATGGCTAAAGAAATAGCCACTATATATGATGATATTTTGATAATGTGTGGCCATTATGAAGGAATTGATGAAAGAATATATAAATATTTTGATTTAGAGCTTTCTATTGGTGACTACATTCTAACAGGCGGAGAAACAGCAAGTTTTGTTTTAATTGATGCTCTTTCAAGACTAACAGAAGGCGTTATAAATAAAGAATCTTTAGAAAACGAAACATTCAATAATAATTTAGTTGAGTACCCTCAATATACCGACCCTTATTCTTTTAACGGTGACGAAGTTCCTAAAATTTTATATTGTGGGGATCATAAAGTCATCCAAAAATATAATTTAAAAAAATCCTTAGAATATACAAAAAAATATCGCCCTGATTTACTTAAAAACTATAATTTAAGTAAAGAAGAGACGATATTATTAAAAGAAATTGAAGATAATGTGACTCCAAAATGGGAGTTAGATGCTATAAATAAAGCTAAAAAATTTACTGATAAAGATTAGAATTTAAAGTTTGGTGGAAACATTCCTTTTTTATTTTTCATTTGTTTCATCATCATTTTCATTTGTTCGTATTTCTTTAAGACTCTATTGATATCAGCATTAGTTTTACCACTGCCTTTTGCAATTCTTACTTTTCTAGAATTTTTTAAAATATCAGGGTTAGCTCTTTCTTCTTTTGTCATAGAATTAATGATAACTTCAAAATTTTTCATTTCTTTATCTAATAATTCTTGTTGTTCATCACTAATTTTTGGCATGCCTGGTAAAAATTTAAGTAATGACTGCATAGAGCCAAGTTTATTAATTTGCTTCATTTGTTTTAGCATATCATCTAAAGTAAATGAGCCTTCATAAAGTTTTTTGGCAGCCTTTGTTGCCTCTTCCTTATCAATATTACTTTCAACTTTCTCTACAAAAGTTAAAATATCACCCATTCCTAATATTCTTTCGGCCATTCTATCAGGATGGAAAGCTTCTAAATCGCTTATTTTTTCACCTACACCAGCAAATTTAATACCTAAACTTGTTGCTGAAGCAATTGAAAGAGCAGCACCACCTCTTGTATCAGAGTCTAATTTGGTCATTATTACACCAGTTAAACTTATTTTTTCGTTAAATTCTTGAGTTACATTCAAAGACTCTTGACCACTTAAGGCATCTACTACGATAAGTTTTTCATCAGCATGAACTATTTCATCAATATGCTTTAATTCGTCCATCATTGTTTCATCAATAGATAAACGTCCAGCAGTATCAATAATTAATACATCATAAAAATTTTTTGTGGCTTTATCTAATGCAAGTCTAGAAATATCTAAAGCATTGTTAGAAGAATCGTAGAAACAATCAACACCTATTGAATTAGCTAATTCTTGAAGTTGATCAACAGCTGCAAGCCTATATGTATCACATGCTGCTAGAAGAACTTTTTTGTTATATTTAGTTTTAAATAAATTTGCAAGTTTAGCTGCAGTGGTTGTTTTACCTGAACCTTGTAAACCAACAAGCATAATTACAGTAGGTCTATTTTTTTGAAAGACTAATTCTTCTTTTCCTTGGCCTAGAAGTTTAGTTAAATTATCTCTAACAATTTTAGTAACCATCTCGGATGGATTGAGTTTATCTTCAACTTCTAAACCAATACATTCGTTTTTAACATTTTCAATAAAACTTTTAACAACCTTGAAATTAACATCTGCTTCAAGTAAAGCGAGTTTAATTTCTTTTAAAATATCAGAAATATTATTTTCGGTTAATTTGGATTGTCCTTTAAGTTTTTTTATAATTTTCGAAAACTTTTCACTAAGTGCTTCAAATGCCATAAGTTATTTTAATACCTCCAATATTTTTTCTTTTAAATCTTCAGGAATATCAAGTTCTTCTATTTTCTTAATCTTTTTATAAAATGATAAGTTGTCTTCGAAACTAAGTAACTTAGTTTTAGTATGTTCTAAACTATCCAAAACACCATTTCGAGAAATATTTAATTCTTCACTTATTTCTTTCAATGAAAGATTATAGAAATAATACTTTTCAAAAATATTTCTT
This sequence comes from uncultured Bacilli bacterium, assembly GCA_944369075.1. Classification (GTDB taxonomy): domain Bacteria; phylum Bacillota_I; class Bacilli_A; order RFN20; family CAG-826; genus Onthovivens. Next base: position 4,933 of record CALVXK010000023.1, on the reverse strand, counting down.
TGCTTATCGGTAAGCAAAGAAGAATAAATATCATATAGGCTAGTTAATAATGTAATTTCATTAATATTACTCATTTTCAATTAACCCATGAATATATTTTTCAATGGAAAAAAGTTCTAAATCTTCCATCTTTTCACCAAGACCTATAAATTTAACTGGGATTTTTAATTCACTATTAATAGCAAGAATTATACCACCTTTAGAAGTACCATCCATTTTTGTGAGAATTATTCCACTTATAGAAAGTAAATCTTTAAATGCTCTGGCTTGAGCAATTCCATTTTGTCCTGTTGTTGCATCTAATACTAATAAAGTTTCATCTAGGATAAAGCCTTCTTTTGTTATAACTTTATTCATCTTAGCTAATTCTGCCATAAGGTTGGCTTTGTTTTGAAGTCTACCAGCAGTATCAATAATAATTAAATCGTATTTTTCTTTTTTTGCTCTTTCTAAGCCATCATAAATAACACTAGAAGGATCACTTCCTTCTTTATTAGAACTCACGATATCGGCATTAACTTTTTCACTCCAATAAGTTAATTGTTCTTTTGCACCAGCTCGAAAAGTATCAGCAGCAATTAAAAGTGTCTTTTTACCTGCTTTTATATATCGATTAGCTAATTTAGCAATTGTCGTAGTTTTACCAACACCATTTACTCCAACAACTAAAATAAGAGTTGGTCTATCTTCATAAAATTTAATTTCATTATTTTCTTCATTTGGCGAAGTTGAGACATAATCTTCTAAAATAGTATCAAATAATATTTCAGTAATTTCTTCGGAATTCGAAATCTTTTCTTTTTTAACCTTATCTGTTAATTCGCCAATAATTTTATAAGTATAAGAAATTCCGCAATCTGAACTAACAAGAATTTCTTCAAGTTCTTCAAAGAACTCTTCATTAATTTTACTATATTTTTTTGCAAGTTTATTAATACGATTGGTAAAAGCCTTACGACTCTCTTTTAAACCTGAATCGTAAGTTTCAATTGTTTTATCCTTTTTAGAAAATTTCTCTTTTAATTTAGCAAAAAATCCCATAATTAAATAATTGCTTTCTTATCTAAAGCATCTTTTGCAGCCATTTGTTCTGCTTCTTTTTTAGATTTTCCAACACCTTTACCTAAAAGTAAATCGTTAAAATAAACTTCAACATAAAAGGTTTTTATATGTGGTGGACCTTTTTCATCAACAACCTTATATTGAACAGATTCTCTATATTCGGCTTGCATAGCCTCTTGTAAAATTGATTTATAATCAGTAACTAGACTAAAATCAAAATTTTCTATTTCATCTTTAAATATCTTTTTAATAAAGTCAGAAACAAAATCAATACCTTGATCCAGATAAATTGCTCCAATTACAGCCTCAAAAACGTCTTCTAAAATTGAATTGTTTTGAAGAACGTCTTTTTCATTTAAAGAGTGCCCTATTTTAATATATTTTATAAAGCCTTCTTTTCTAGCAATAGAAGCCAAAGTTTTTGATTGAACTAAAAATGATTTTGTTTTTGTTAAATCACCCTCTCTTAAATCAGGGAACGAAATATAAAGCATTTTAGCTATAACAAAATCTAAAACAGAATCACCTAAAAATTCTAATCTTTCATAATCGTGATGAAATGTTTTAGCTTCTGAATTAAAAGAAGAATGTGTAAATGCCAAATCATAAAGATCTGGATTTTTTGGTTTAATCTTATATTTATCAAAAAAAGAAGTAAGACTATCCACCATTATTTAGATATCTCCTCTTTAATTTTTTCAACAATATTATTTCCAACCAAAGTCTTAGTTAATTTTAAGGCACTATAAAAAGCTTTTTCATCACTGCTACCATGTGCTTTTACGACGACTTTGTTTACACCTAAAAGTATAGCTCCACCAACAGATTTATAATTCATTTTCTCTTTCATCTCACCAATAGATTTTCTTACTCCAAGGTATGATAATTTAGAAAATAAATTTTTCTTAAAAGCTGCTTTTAAAAGAGTAGACATTGCTTTTATTGCGCCTTCAGTTGATTTGAGAAAAATATTTCCACTATATCCATCACAAATAACAACATCTGCTAAGCCGTTTAATACTTCTCTTGACTCGATGTTTCCAACAAAGTTAATATTTTTATTATTTTTTAAACTAGTGTAAACTTCTTTATTTACTGCTGTTCCTTTTTCTTCTTCAGTGCCAATATTAAGTTGAGCGACACTTGGTCTATTTTCCTGATAAACAATGGAATAATAAATGGAACCAAGAGTTGCAAATTGCTCAAGTTCTATTGCAGAGCATTCTGTATTTGCTCCTAAATCAAGAACAACGGTTTTCTTATCGCCTTTTGTTGTAGGAAGTGATGTTGTTAAAGCAGGTCTTTTAATTCCACTTATTCTTTTAATTTTAAATACAGAAGCACTTAATAAAGCTCCGGTAGACCCAGCTGAAACAATTGCATCGTAATCATTATCGATTAAAGTTTTAATACCAACCATTAAGGAAGAGTCAACGTCTTTTAAAGCTGACATAGGATTGGCATCCATTTTGACAACTGTCTTCGAAGGTATAATGAAAAGATTAGGTAATCCAAGCCCGGTTAATTTTGTTAAATAAGTTGGAGTTCCAATACAATACAAATTGACATCTTTATTTTCTTTAGCAAATTTCTCTACAGAAGGAACAGTTATTTTATAACTATCATCCCCTCCCATCATATCTACAACAATATTTATCATAAATTATTCTACACCTACAATAAATGAATAAACTGGCTGACCACCATCTCTTATATCAATATCGACAAATTCGTACTTCTTTTCGAACTTATCTTTAACTTTTTCTCTAGTTTTTGTATCAACATCTTTACCACATAAGATTGTAACAACAGATGAATCTTCATCAATTATTGAATCTAAAAGAGTAAATAATGCATCAACCTTATTTTTACTTGAAGCAATAATATCTTTGCTTTCTTTAATAGCTAAATAGTCATCTTTTTTAATATGAATTCCATTAACTTCTGTATCTTTAATTGCAAAAGTAACTTGACCAGATTTAACATTTGAGATTGCTTCCTGCATAGTTTCGGTATTTTCATCCTCATCTAATTCAGGATTAAAATTCATTGCAACAACAGCCCCTTGCATAATAGTTTTTGTTGGAATAACAATAACTTTAACCTTTCCTTCTAAAATGTCTCTTGCTTGGTTTGCTGCTAAAATAATATTTCCATTATTAGGTAAAATATAAACTATTTCAGAATTGCATTTTTCAATAGCTGTTAAGAAATCATTAGTAGATGGATTCATTGTTTGTCCCCCGCTAACAATTTGATTAACACCAATTTCATAAAAGAGTTTGTCTATTCCTTCGCCTGAAGACGTTGCGATTAATGAATATTTAGTTTTCTTTTTTGGAGCTTCATCAATTTTTGGAGCAGCAAGAGGTGCTTTTTTAAGTTCGCTTGCAGCCATATGAGGTCCTTCTTTATTTTCTTCGTTAAATAAAATCTCATGATGTTGCTCTGTCATATTTTCACATTTTAATTTAACAAACTCTCCAAATTGTTGAGCATAATTGAAAATATCACCAGGTTTTAAAGTATGAATATGTACTTTGACAATATCTTCGTCTTGAACAACAACTAATGAGTTTCCTTTTGAAGAAAGTACATTAGTAAATCTATTTTTATTAAAGACTTTTTTTACGCTATCTGGACCAAGTCTCATAACAAATTCAGTACAATAACCGAATTCTTCATCTTCGAATTGAGTTTGAACAGCTGATGTTGTTTCTTGGAAATCAGCCTCATTTCTTTCAATAAAATTGCCTATAGCAGCTTCATACATTCCATCGATAATTTTGCATAAACCTGCGCCACCACTATCGACAACTCCAACTTCTTTTAAAACAGGAAGTAAGTTTGGTGTTCTCTCAAGAGATGCATGAGCCTCATTTTTAAGAATTTTCAAAGCTTCTTCAATGGACGTTTTGTCATTAACCGTATGAGCTAGTTTTGCACTAGATTCTCTTATAACAGTTAAAATTGTACCTTCAACTGGTTTTAAAACAGCACTATAAGCGACTTTTGAACCGTTTTCGAAAGCGTCTGCAAGTTCAACTGCATTCACAATCTTTTTATCTTTAAATCCTTCAGCAATACCTCTAAAGATTTGGGAAGTAATAGCACCACTATTACCTCTTGCACCCATTAATAACGCTCTAGAAAAATATTTTGCTATTTGATAAATATCATCATCATTTTTGCTTGCGATTTCTTTTGATCCACTAGTCATCGTTAAATTCATATTTAATCCAGTGTCGCCATCTGGAACAGGGAAAACGTTTAATGCGTCAATTTCTGGGTATGAATTATATAAGTTATTTGCGCCTGAAGTCACAAGTTTTTTAAAAATTTGTCCATCAATAGTTTTCATACTTAAAAACTCCTAAAAATTTGATTAAAGAATCTTTAAATCTTCAATATAAACGTTGATTTTTTTAATTTTATCTCCATATTCTTTTTTTAAAAAATAATTCAAACGTTTATTGATCTCGTTAATAATTTCAGTGACCTTTAATCCATATGCTAAAACAAGGTGAACATCTACGCTCCATTTACCGGCAGTCTCAAATAAGATGACACCTTCTTGGTAATTCTCTTTTTTTAATAATTGAATAGCTGATTTAATTGTATTTACATTAACTAAGCCAACAACACCATAACAAGATGAAACTAAATCGCCAATATACATGGCCATTTCTTTTTTCATCACACTTTCTCTTTTTGTATCTACTGTTTTGTCCATAATTAAATTCGCGTTTGCAATATATGCTAATAAATTATATCACACTTTTTAATTTCTACATAAAGAAAAAAGCCCGGCGACTTGCTATTCTTGCTATAAAGCTACCTTCGCCATTGCAGTGCTTAACTTCTCTGTTCG
>CALVXK010000022.1 GCA_944369075.1 uncultured Bacilli bacterium | reverse complement strand
TACATCTATCTAGTTTTCAAAGATCTTTTGCACTGTTTTTGAGATGTTCTCTCAACGCGTGCTTTATAATAATACGCCAAAGCAAAAGTAGTTTCAAGAAGAAATTTCAATTATTTTTCTAAAACTTATCTTTTAGATAAGAGCGTGTTTTAATAATAAAAGAAAAATGCGATTTTTACAAGAAAAACCGCACTTTTTGCCGAATTTTTTGACTTTGCTAAAATATTAAGATTTTATTAAATTAATATTAGTAGATTTTTAGTTATTTCTTGACCTAGACACAAGAAGAATATAAACAATTCTTACTAAAATCATAATGAAATCTTGATAAAGCATTAATGAAGAATAAAGGGCTAAAGAGTTATCAAGATTTTGGTTTTGAGATAATTTTTTAATTCTAAATACATCAATGATTGTAATAATTGAAGCATAGATTAATACACACCATTCAGCAATATAATACATTGAAAGATATGATTCAATTAAGGAAGCATTTCCAAATAAGATGAATGGGAGTAAAAAAGTATTAATAAGATAGATTATTGAAGCTCCAAAAATTAATCCTAAAGCAACTCCTATAAGCCATCCATAAGCTTTCTTAATCATCAAACCAAATACACACATGATAATAAAAGTAACTGATGTAATTAAAAAAGCCATCGCGATTATATTTTTATCACCTATATAAAATGATAAGGTAGCAAATAATAATGCATTAAATAAAGAATAGAAAAGTAAAGAAACTATTCCACCTTTTCGATTAACTAAAACTTTCTTATTAATCACAACTAATGAAACAATCATGCCTATACTAGAAACAACAAGCATTACAATATAGAAAATTGTTCCACTACTACTCGTATTTGAAAATGGGAAAATATAATCAAATAGATATGCCAAACCAAAAGTAAGAAGCGCAGTAAAAAGTAATTGAATCCCAAAATAAAAGAAAACTCTTGCTAAAAACACCCTTGAAGATGAAGCACTATTTTTAGTATTAATCGTAGTAGCACCATTACTAGAAGAGTTATTACTATCATTTGGACTATAAGAATTAGGATCTATCATATAAAAATCCTCCTAAACAAAAGAGGTAAGTTTAACCTTACCTCTTATATCTTACATTAAGATAAATATTATTCAATATTTCTTAATAATTCTTGGAATGAATCAGCCTTTAAAGAAGCTCCACCAACTAATGCACCATCAACATCTTTTTCAGAAAGATAGTCTTTAATATTATTTGGTTTAACACTTCCACCATAAAGAATTCTTACTCTATTAGCTGTTTTTGTATCGTAAAGTTCTCTAATGATCTTTCTAATATATTTACAAACATCTTCAGCAATTTCTTTTGAAGCGTTTTTACCAGTACCTATAGACCAAATTGGTTCGTAAGCAATGACAATTTTAGAAGCATCTTCTTTCTTTACATCTTTTAAACCTGTAACGATTTGTTCTTTAACAAAAGCTTTAGTTTTTCCGGCTTCATAAGTTTCAAGAGATTCACCACAGCAATAAACTGGGATCATATCGTTTTCAAGTAAAGCTAATATTTTAAGATTACATTTTTCACTTGTTTCATTATCATATTCTCTTCTTTCGGAGTGACCAACAAGTGAAACATTAATTCCTAAATCTTTAAGCATTGGAATTGAAACTTCACCAGTATAAGCACCACTAGGTAAATAGTGAACGTTTTCAGCGCCAACAATCATTGATTTTTTTAAGATCTTTTTTACGCCTTCAAGATCAACTGCAGGAACACAAACTCCAATATCAATCTTGTGACTTTTTGCTTCTTTAGCTAAAGGTTTAATCTCACTAGCAAAAGCTTTAGCTTCACTAGGAGTTTTATTCATTTTCCAGTTACCTAATAAAAGTTTTCTTCTCATATTAATTAACCAATAACATCGATTCCTGGAAGATGTCCATCGTTTTCGATCATTTCTAAGCTAGCTCCGCCGCCTGTAGAAACGTGTGAGAATTTATCAGCATATCCAAATTCTTTTGCAGCAGCTGCACTATCACCACCACCGATAACTGTAAATGCATCGTGATTTTCAGTAATAGCTTTACAAACAGCGACTGTACCGGCTTTAAATTCTTGTTTTTCGAAAACACCAACTGGACCATTCCAGAATACGAGTTTTGCAGTCTTAATAATTGAAGCATAGAGTTCAACACTCTTTGGTCCAATATCTAAACCTTGGAATCCTTCTGGAATTGGAGATTCTTTTGTTTCTAAGTTAGTTTCAACTGTCTTAAATTCAGTTGGATTATCAAAACTATTAGCACAAACGTTATCAATTGGCAAAACAACTTTACCTGATTCATAACATTTTTTAGCATAATCAAGTTGATCATCTTCACATGGTGAATTACCGATGCCAATACCTAAAGCTTTATAGAAAGTATAAGCCATAGCACCACCAATTAAGATCTTATCGCATTTTTTAAGTAAAGCATCGATAACTTTAATTTTATCAGAAACTTTAAATCCACCTAAAATTGCAACATAAGGATGTTCATCACCTTTAACACATGCACCTAAGTTCTTAACTTCTTTTTCCATTAAGTAACCTAAAGCAACTTGTTTTCCCTCTTTCTTTAAGATTTCAGGAACACCATAAGTTGAAGCATGAGCTCTATGAGCACTACCAAATGCATCCATTACGAAAGCATCGACATCTTTTGCCCAATCAGCTGCGAGTTCAGGAGAATTCTTAGATTCACCTTTTTCATATCTTGTATTTTGAACAAGTAAGACTTCGCCATCATTTAAAGCATTGATGTGTTCAGCTAATTTTTCACCACTTGTTTCTGGTGAGAAATAGACTTTAACACCTGGAAGATGTTTTTCTAATACTGGTAAAACATATTCCATATTATTTTTTGCTTTTTCTTTAGCGATTTCTTCGTCATCGACTTTACCCCATTTAATTTTTCCTAAGTGGGACATTAAGACGACTCTTGCACCTTCACTTAATAATTTTTTAATTGTTGGAAGAGCTTGGACAATTCTATTATCATCTCTTACTTCGCTTCCTTTAAGTGGAACGTTGAAGTCAACTCTAACTAAAACTTTTTTGCCTTTTAAGCCAGTTAATTTATCAATAGTATTCATTATTATACCCTCTTTTTTTATAAAAGGGCCTTATTAAACTAATAAAGCCCTCTTTTATTAATGATTATGAATTAGTTTAATTCAGCAAAGTATTTAATTGTTCTAACCATTTGGCTAGTGTATGAATTTTCATTATCATACCAAGAAACAACTTGGACTTGATATGTATCATCACTTAACTTAGCAACCATTGTTTGTGTTGCATCGAATAATGAACCATATCTCATACCGATAACGTCTGTTGAAACGATTGGATCTTCATTGTAGCCATATGATTCAGAAGTATGATTCTTCATGTATTCATTGATGACTTCTTTTGTTAATTCGCCATTATATTTAACAACAGCAACAAGGATTGTTGTAGAACCTGTGCAGACAGGGACTCTTTGAGCTGAACCAATGAGCTTACCATTTAATTCAGGAATAACTAAACCGATAGCTTTTGCAGCACCTGTTGAGTTAGGAACAATGTTAATAGCTGCAGCTCTTGCTCTTCTTAAATCACCTTTTCTATGTGGACCATCAAGAACCATTTGATCGCCTGTGTAAGCGTGAACAGTTGTCATAATACCACTTTGAATTGGGGAGAGATCATTTAAAGCTTTTGCCATTGGAGCTAAGCAGTTTGTTGTACAGCTAGCTGCGGAAATAATTTGATCATCTTTTGTTAATGTATGTTCGTTAACACCATAGACGATTGTTTTTAAATCGTTTCCAGCTGGAGCGGAAATAATAACTTTTTTAGCACCTGCATTGATGTGAGCCATTGCTTTTTCTTTCTTTGTATAGAAACCTGTACATTCTAAGACGACGTCAACACCTAATTCTTTCCATGGAAGATTTGCAGCATCTTTTTCAGCATAGATTTCGATTTCGTGTCCATCAACAACGATTGAGTGTTCTTTAGCTTCGACTTTGTCTGCTAATTCGTATCTTCTTTGAGCTGAGTCGTATTTTAAAAGATGAGCTAACATCTTAGGATCTGTTAAATCGTTAATTGCAACGATTTCGTATCCTGGAGCACCAAACATTTGTCTGAATGCTAAACGTCCGATTCTTCCGAATCCATTAATTGCTACTTTAATAGCCATATTTATATAATTCCTCCTTAAAGAATTTTAAACAACTTAATTATATGTTTTTTTTAATCAATTTAAAACAAAAATTATAAGTTTTTATACATGATAATTTGTATCTGCTTTGTAACATCACGACATTTGTCGGTTAAATACTCAAAATATGAAAAAACTTTTTCATTCATTACAAGTTCACGATAGGAATAATGCTCTTCTTTATATAAATCACGAACATTATCTTCATATAATTTATCTACTTCTTCTTCGATATCTAAAATTTTATGTGTTAAAGGATCAATTACGCTTTTTGTTGATATCTTATCCATATTTTGAAGTAGTTCAATCATTGTTAAAATTGCTTCTTTTGATTTTGAAACAAAACTTTGAATTTGACTAGGCAATTTATCATAGTTTCTTATATATAACTTATAAGAAATTTCATCAATTGCGTCTGTAATATCATCAATTTTATCTAAAAGTAAGAAAATATCTTCTCTATCAATTGGAGTAATAAATTCTTTAGCAAGTTTCTCTTCAATTTCTCTTTTATCTAAATCAGCCTTATGTTCGACTAAATGAACATTATTTTTAAGTTCTTCAGCTTTTGAAGCATTAAAATCTTTAAGTCCTTCTTCTAAAATCAAAAAAGCATCTTTTGCATAGGTTGCAAGTTCAACGAATGATTCAAAGAAATAGTCTTTCTTCTTTTTAAATAGAGCCATAATTTTTCCCTTCCTTATTTATATAAATCTATAAAACTGCAATAAAGATTAAAGCAAATATATATCCTATTAATCCACATCCTGGAAAAGTACAAATCCAAGTTAAGACCATATCTTTTGCAGTATCCCAGTTAACTTTTTTCGGATTTCTAGAACAACCTACCCCTAAAATAGAAACTCCTTTTACTTGTGTTGTTGAAACAGGAACTCCTAGATAAGTCGATAAAAATATCCCAACTGCTGAAACAAAGTCAGTAACAAATCCTTGATAAGGTTCTAAGTTAGCCATACCTATACCAATTTTCTTAATAATACGATATCCCCCAACTGAGGTTCCTATCCCCATAATTAAAGCAACAAGTAAAGCAAGCCACCATAAATTTGGATCATTTGAGAAACTTGTTTGCATTATTGTTGTATTAAATTCACTGTTATAAGCATTTCCAGCTAAAGAAAGAGCTAAAAACATAATCCCAATAAATTTAAGTCCATCTTGTGCTCCATGGACATAAGCCATACCAGCCCCAGAAAATATTTGAGCATATTTAAAAAATGGCCTAGTTTTATTTCTATTAGCTTTTTTACAAATAAGTTCAACTATTTTTGACATTAAATAACCAAAACCAAAACCAAATACACAAGATAAAACTAAACCATAAAGAGTAAACGCCCAAGAAGATGTAGGGCCAAAAGGAATAGTAGCATTTAATCCCATTGTCATAGCTGCAAGTCCTGCTCCAGTTAATCCAGCGATTAAAGCATGTGATTCACTTGAAGGAATTCCAAAAATCCAAGCAATTACTCCCCAAGAAATAACTCCAATCATTCCCGCCGCTAAAGCATTTAAAGCAACTTCATAATTATCTCCAAAATCAACCATTGAACTTATAGTCTCGGCTGTTTTCTGGGAAAGAAAAAACATTGTAAGTACCCCTAAAAAATTAAAAATTGCAGCCATAATTATCGCACTTTTTGGCCTCATGGCCTTTGTGGAAATCACGGTTGCAATTGCATTAGGAGCATCGGTCCATCCATTGATGAAAATAACACCTAGAACTAAAATCAATGCTACAGGAAGCATTGGGTAGTTTTGAATAAGTGTGAAAATCTGTTCAAAATTCATACTTATTTAATATACCACAATGCTTAACAATTTTTAAAAATATTTTTACATTCTTAACATTTAATTAAGAATTAATTCTTTCTTGTCAAAGTCGTAGCGTAAATTATATTTAGTATTTGGTTTAATTGTCTCATCAATAATGTCTTTAGCTAAATAGGTTTCAATATTATGTTGAATAAATCTCTTTAATGGTCTAGCACCAAATTCTTTAGAGAATGAGCTTTCAACAACATATTTATCCAAAGATTCATCGAAGTTAACGTAATAATATTCGCCTTCAAGTCTATCTTTAAGTTCATTTAACATCTTACGAGCAATCTTATATTGAACGTCTTCAGTTAAAGGATTAAATGTTACGATTTCATCAATTCTATTTAAGAATTCAGGTTTAAAGTGAGCATTTAATAAATATTTAAGTCCGTCACTATGACCTTTTAATATTTCTTCACTACCAATATTTGAAGTCATAATAATGACAGTGTTTTTAAAGTCACATAATCTACCTTGAGCATCAGTAAGTCTACCTTCATCCATAATAGAAAGAAGTAAATTAATTACATCTAATGAAGCTTTTTCAATTTCATCAAATAGAACTATAGAATAAGGATTATGTCTTACAGGTTCAGTTAATTGACCACCTTCTTCATAGCCAATATATCCTGGGGCTGCACCAATAAGTCTAGAAACACTATATTTTTCTTGATATTCAGCCATATCTAGACGAATGATGTGAGATGGTGAATCAAAAAGTGCATCAGCTAAAGCTCTAGCAACTTCTGTTTTACCAACACCTGTTGGACCCATAAATAAGAATGAACCGATAGGTCTATTAGCATCATTAATTCCAGCTCTTTGTCTCAAAATTGCATTAGCAACAAGTTCAATTGCTTTATCTTGTCCAATAACTCTCTTTTTAAGAATTTCTTCAAGGTGTAAAACTCTTTCTTTCTCACCTTTTTTAATTCTTGAAACAGGAATATGAGTCATTTTAGAAACAATTCCAGCAATATTATTTTCATCAATTACCTCAGAGATAATTTGATGATCTTTTTCTTTAGCCTCAAGTTCTTGAAGTTTTTTATTAATTTCAGGAATTTCTTTATAGTTAATTTCACTTGCTCTTTTAAAGTTACCAGAATTATAAGCATTTTGAAGTTCGAAATTTAAATCATCAAGTCTCTTCTTAAGTTCCTTTGAAGATTTAATTTCGTCTTTTTCTTTAGTCCATTCATTGAACAAACTATTTTTTTCTTCATTTAATTTAGTTAGTTCTTTAACAAGATTTGATAATCTTACTTTTGATTGCTCATCTTTTTCTTGTTCCAAAGCTAACTTTTCAATTTCAAGTTGTCTAATCTTTCTTTGTACCTCATCAAGTTCAGCAGGTTCAGACTCAATATCAACTCTAGTTTCAGCACAAGCTTCATCAAGTAAATCAATAGCTTTATCAGGTAAGAATCTATTTGGAACATATCTTACACTATAATTTACTGCAGCAACCAAAGCATTATCTGAAATTCTTACACCATGGTGAGTTTCAAATTTTGATTTTAATCCTCTTAAAATTGAAAGAGTATCTTCTTTACTTGGTTCATCAACCATAATAGGTTGGAAACGTCTTTCAAGTGCCCTATCTTTTTCAATATATTCTTGATATTCTTTTAAAGTAGTTGCACCAATACAATCGATTTCACCTCTTGCAAGCATTGGTTTAAGCATATTTGAAGCATCAAGTGCACCACTAGTTCTACCAGCACCAACAATTAAGTGAATTTCATCGATGAAAAGAATAATTTTTCCTTCACTATCCTTAATTTTATTAAGAACAGCTTTTAATCTTTCCTCGAATTCACCTTGATATTTAGCACCAGCAAGTAATGCACCCATATCAAGTTCAAAGATTTCCTTATCTCTTAAAGATTGAGGGACATCGTTTTTAACAATTCTTTGGGCAAGTCCTTCAATAATAGCTGTTTTACCAACACCTGGTTCACCAAGTAAAATAACGTTATTTTTAGTTTTTCTTGCTAAAACAGTAATAATATTTCTAATTTCTTGATCTCTACCAATAACTGGATCAACCTTGTTCTTTTTAACTTCGTTAGTAATATTTCTACCGAATTTTTCTAATATATCTTTATCTTTTGAATAATCTTCCATAATTAAAGCAACCTCCTTCGTTGGGTTACCAACTATGAGAATATTATAAACTCGTTTTAGCACTTGTCAAGTGAGAGTGCTAAAATTATATTTCTTGATAATAACTAATATTAGAAACTTTTAAATTATATTTTTTAATTAATCTATTATTCTTAGTTTTAAGTACAAAAAAGCCGTAAATTAAATTAAAAGGAATAGTCCAAAATAACATATAAAATGTTGAAAAACCATAGTGTCCATCTTTAAATTCACTAAAAGTAAACTTGTTATTAAACCAAGTATTAATCTCATAATTTAAAAAAGGATAAGGAGCACATGAATCTTTTAATATATTTCCACTTAAATATAGTGGCCAATAAATGTTAAAACCAAAACTTAATATAACAATAAGCCCAATATAAATAATAGGAATAACAAATAATAGATAAATATGATATCTTCTTGTAGTAAAAGAATAATCATTTATTACAAAATCTAGGGTAAAAGCAATAAAAGATAAAACACTACTAAAAATATAAGAAGTAATAACTAAAGGATCACTTATATTTAAAACCATCGTAATAAAGGTAGGAATAAAAAAGAAAAAAGCATTAAAACTTCCACCTAAAATAATGAATTTTAAAAAATATAACCATCTTTTCAAATAATCTTTTTTAGTTACTAAAAGCACTAAATCTAATATTAAAAAGATTAAAGATATTAAAATGATTAAAATATTTACATCAAATTCTAAATATGTAAAAAATAATCCTATATTCATTAATCCTTTATTTGAAAACACAAATAAAGTTAAGGCAATTGATGAAATTAAAATATTAAGGATTTTAAAAACTATTGAAGTTTTTAAATCCTTTTTAATATATTTTCTTTCTTTTATCTTATATTTTTGAAAATGTAAAACTTCTTCCATTTTTTAACCTAGAAACAGCAAATAATTCCACCTTCTAATGCATAAAAAGAGCATAAACCTCTATTTGAAACTACTTTTACTTCTTTAAAAGGATATTTTGCTTTAATCATTGTAGCAAGTGAAGTAGCTTCATCTTTATTTTCAGTATAAGAAATAATACAGATTTTATTTTTAAAATCTTCACACATCTTTCCAATATTAAATACTAATCTTTTTAAAGCTCCTTCAACGCTTCTAATTTTTTCTTTAATTTTAATTTCCCCTTCTTCTCCATAACAAAGTGGTTTAATATTAGCTAAATTAGCAATAAAAGCGGTGATTTTAGAAACTCTACCATTCTTTACTAAATTATCAAATTTATTCAAAACAAATAAAAGTTGCATCTTATCACGGAATTTAAGTAAAGATGACTTAATTTCATCAAAAGATTTTCCTTCTTTAATTAATCTAACTGCCTCAATTACTAATAATTCGATTGATCCAGCAACAAGTTTAGAATCAAGAAGGAATATATCATCTTTTTGTTTAGACATATCTTTCGCAATTCTTGCACTATTAAAAGAACCAGAAAGTTTAGTTGAAATAGTAAAAACTAAATATTTGTCTGCTCCTTCATAAGTTGATAAAAAATCTTGAGGAGATGGACAAGAAGAATGTGGAACTTCTTTACATTTTGATAAATCAACTAACATTTGATGAACATCAAGATTTTCATCATCAACATATTCTTTTCCGCCAAAGTTCATTCTTAAAGGTGCAACCGAAAAAAGAATATCTTTTTCATCATCTAAATAATCTTTTGTTAAATTAGAGGATGAATCAACTATAATTTTATACTTCATCTTTTTTAAAACCTCTCTATAAGTATAAGTAAATAAATTAGGACGCTCGTTTGAAAAATAATAGAAAATTAATTTCTAAATCTTTCTAAATTTATTATACAATTAAAAGGTCTAATTTAGTATGTCAAAATTAATTTTAGTTGGTGGCGGCTCTAGTAGCGGCAAAACTTATGTTATTAACGAAGTTATAAAAATAATTGGAGAAGAAAATGTCGTCCATTTTTCAATTGACGATTATTACAAAGATTTATCAAACATGTCTTTAGAAGAAAGAAAAAAGCAAAACTTCGATCATCCTAAAGCATTTGATTGGAAATATATGTATGAACAACTCTCTACTTTAAAAAGTGGTAAAGCAATTGATAAACCACTTTATGATTATGTTAACCACAATCGTTCTAAAGAAGTTGAACATGTAGAACCTAAAAAACTTATTATTGTTGAAGGTATTATGGGTCTAGTTAACAAAAAAGTAAGAGAATTAGGTGATTTAAAAGTATTTATTAACGCTTCTAGAGAAAGAAGATTATTAAGAAGAATGGAAAGAGATACTGTTGAAAGAGGAAGATCTAAAGAATCAATCATCACACAATATTTTAATAGTGTTCAACCAATGTATGAAGAAATTATTGGGCCATCTCAATATTATGCTGATTTAATTATAAATAACGATGGTTATGATAATAAATCAATTGATGTATTAGGTGCAGTACTTAAAGCATTCTTAAATGATGAAATACATTAAAATTTGGAAGGAAGCCCTTCCAAATTTTTTTAATCTTTATCTTCACTTTCTCCTATTTTATGTTCATCAGTATTAATTACTATTACTTTATCATCATTATCACTATTATTATCTTTATATTTACTAACTTTAATTAGTGATTTTATTGAATTTGCAAAAATATAATATACTGGAATTATAAATAATATTGCCCAATAAGGATGCCATCCATTGATATTTAAATAATAAGGAAACATCATACCAATAAAGAAATAAGCTGATGTAGCAATCCAAACAATAGGGAATTCATTAGCTTTTTTTAATGCTATACATCTAAGAATTCCTCCTGGAATAAATGAAGCTAAAAACATTGGCCAAAGAAGTGAGAAATAATCAGAATTAATAAAACCTAAAACAAGATAAGTAATACAAACTAGTACTAACATTGTTCCATCAATAATGCCAGCTAATTTTCTAAAAAACTTCTTCTTTCTTTGCTTTTTATTATCAAAAGAAAACTCGCTTATTCCTCCATCATTAATTTGGATTCCATCTTTTGAAATAGAAACATGCTCTTCATCAGCATTAATAAATACACCTTTTTTATTAATATGAATATGTTCTGATTTCTTTTCTTCTTTTTTATAACAATCATCTATTGGTTTAGATACATTAACTAAATCATCAATACTTACCCCATATAAATTAGATAAATCTTTTAAATAATATATTGAAGGAGTTGCATCTCCATTTTCCCAATTAATAACTGATTGTCTTGAAACATTAAGTTTAGAAGCAACCTCTTCTTGAGATAACCCTTTTCTTTTTCTAAATTCACTTAATCTTTTTCCAATATTTTCTTCCATAATTCTT
>CALVXK010000021.1 GCA_944369075.1 uncultured Bacilli bacterium | reverse complement strand
AAAAATTCTCAAATAATTTTAAGGGGGTGAATTAGACCAAATATCGGGCTTTTACGAATTTCACAGAAAAATCTATCATAATGTTTTGATTTATGCTCATCTGTAAATTATTTACGTTTACCTTATACTCAATTTATGTTAAATATATGTTAAAATTTGCTAATTTTGGCACAAAAAAAGGTTTGAATATCCGTTTTTAGCGTATCAAACCTATACTTTCAATATGGTAGTCCGTACGGGATTCGAACCCGTGAATGTTGCCTTGAGAGGGCAATGAGTTAAGCCACTTCTCCAACGGACCATAAATGAATTAACGAACTTAGTAAAATTACCAAGTTCGTTAATTTTATAATTGTTTTATTACTAAATCAATTCTTTTAATAACTTCTTCTTTTCCTAAGATAGAAAGAATTGCAAATAAGTTAGGTGTAACGCTTCTTCCTACTAAAGCTATTCTTAATATTTCGCAAGCATCATTAATAGAACCGATAAAGTTATCTGGATTAGCTTTATAGGCTTTCATATCTACACAGAAACCTAGTTTAGAAGCAAGTTCTTTTACTTTCTGATACCAAGTATTTTCATCACTAGATAAGTCTAAAAATGAAGGATATTCAACTAAGAATGATTTAATTAAATTCTTGTCTAATTTAGGATTAAATGTTAAACCATTAGATAATATTTTTTGATACTCACTAGTATCAAAAAATTTAATTACATCAAATATATCACTATATTTAGCATAATCTTTTCTAGGATTTTTCTTTTCTCTTTCAATATTTAAAATTGTTTCATATCGAGAATAGTCTTTTTCAATAAAATTCTTTAAATTTTCATCATATTTTTTAGCCCATTCATGTGATTTAGAAGCAATTTCTTCTTTTTTCATTCTAGAAAGAATTTCTTTAGCATAGAAATTAAGTTTATCGTTATCAAAAAGTGCACCATCAAGTGACATTTTCTTTAACGAAAATTTAAAGTGATCTAAATCATAATCTTTTTGTGAAACTAAGAAATCTTCATAGTTAGAATTAGCAATAGTCATTAAATAAACTAAAAGTGAATAAGGTTCATATCCTTTTTCTAAGAAGTAATCAACACTAGCTTCAGGGTCTTTTCTTTTAGATAATTTTCTTCTTTTACCTTCATCAAGTTTCATAATTACTGGAAGATGAGCATATTTTGGAGGTTTAAAACCAAGTGCTTTAAACATTTCAATATGTAAAGGTAAAGAAGGAAGCCATTCTTCTCCTCTCGTAATCATTGTTGTTCTCATAAAATGATCATCAACAACATGAGCAAAATGATATGTTGGTAAACCATCACTTTTTAAGATAACAATATCTTGATCATTTTCAGTTAAAAGTAAATCACCTCTAATTTCATCATGAACCTTAATTTTATTTTCATGATTTCCTCTAGATTTAAATCTTATAACATATTTTTCACCGTTTTTAATTTTGTTATAAGCTTCTCCAATAGGTAAATTTCTATAAATAGCATATTTACCATAATAACCGGTAATTTCTTTTTTAGCAGTTTGTTCTTCTCTAAGTTTATTTAAATCTTCTTCACTAGCAAAACAAGGATAAGCTAAATCATTAATAATCATTTGTTTAATTACAGTTCTATAAATATCTCTTCTTTCAGATTGTTTGTAAGGACCATAATTATTAGTTTTAGATTCATCAATTAAATAGCCTTCATTTGGTAAAATATTAAAAGTTCTAAGTTGTTCAACTAATTTTAATGCACTTCCTTCAATCTCTCTTTTTGTATCGGTAT
Organism: uncultured Bacilli bacterium; assembly: GCA_944369075.1. Classification (GTDB taxonomy): domain Bacteria; phylum Bacillota_I; class Bacilli_A; order RFN20; family CAG-826; genus Onthovivens. Next base: position 9,935 of record CALVXK010000021.1, on the reverse strand, counting down.
CTTCTAATCTAAGAAAAAAGATACCACCACTATCTTTGGCTACTTTTGAAGCAACCATAGCAGTAAAAAGTGATCCTGTATGTAAAAATCCTGTTGGAGAAGGAGCAAATCTAGTTACTTGTGCACCTTCTTTTAAATCTCTTTTAGGATAAATTGTTTCTAAGTCTTCAATAGTTTTATCTATATCTGGGAATATAAGGTTAGCTAAATCTTCTTTTGTAATCATTTTAAAAAAATCTCCTTGTAATTTATACCTCTTTCACTTATAATAATCAAGCACTGAGAAAAAAGGGGCATATATGCAGGTGTAGTTCAGTGGTAGAACGTAACCTTGCCAAGGTTAATATGCGGGTTCGATTCCCGTCACTTGCTCCATGAAATCGCAAAAGTACGATAACCATCGTACTTTTTTTTGATTTTTACGAATACCCGCGTGGGAAAAATAGTGGGAAAATTTTTATATTTTTTTCTAAGTTTTTCAATAAAATTTGTCTAAACAATTAATTAAAATAATATAATATTACCAATAAAAAATGTTTTAATTCACTTGAATATTGTTTATTTTTCTTAAAAATAGGTTTTGAGCATTTTTAAAGTATATAATTAATTAGAGAGAAAATTATTTAATTTTTTATATATACTTATTCATAATTATCTTCCTATAATTTATTAATTTTAAGATACAAATAACTAACATTATTTACTGCTAAAAGTCTATTTAAAAATTATTGCAAATAATATTGCTAATATCTTTTTTCATTATTCTAATCACCAGATAAAACATCACTACTAATCCATAGTTTTTTATAAGTTCCTCTAGTAGTATAAATGTAAGAATAAATATACCAGTTGTGTTCAAATAAAATTCCCCACTTTTGTTCACTACTAGGTATATTTTTTTGTTATTATTTTCGGCGAAAGGAAATTTTAAATGTCGGAAATAATATTGAAATTAATAAATGCGAAAGAAGATTTAATATTCTTAAGCAAAAGTTATATGAGAGGAGAAATCATAGTAAACATTTCTAAGTTTGCTAAAAAAATAGGCATAGATAGAAAAACAGCTAGTAAATATTTAAAAGAGTTTGTTCCAAAGAAAAATCGAAAGCGAAAAAAATATTTGGACGATTTCCGTGAAACAATAAAAATGGTTCTTAATGATGAAAAAAGAGAATTTGATTATATTGACCATCTATATAGATATATGAAAAGAGAACATAAAATTAGATGTTCTAGAGTTACCTTTAATCGATATATTCAGACTAATGAAGAACTAAAATTGCTTTTCAAAAAGAACCATACATCAGACTTCACAGTTAGATTTGAAACCGAAAGAGGCCAACAAGTGCAATTTGACTTAAAGGAAAAAGTTAAGTTTATCACGACAACAAATGAGGCGCATATGGTGTATATACCAACTTTAACGTTTGGTTGGTCGAGATATAACTGTCGAAAAATTGTTCTTAATACTAAAACCGAAACACTTGTTGCTTTTCTAGCAAAAACGTTTGAAGAGATTGGCGGAGTTCCTAAAGAAATTGTAATTGATAATTTAAAGGCATTTGTTGAAAAACCGAGACACAATGGTCAAGATGCTATTCTAAATGTATATTTTGAGGCTTTCTGTAAAGATTATGGTATTGTTGTTAAGCCTTGTATGCCAAAAAGACCGCAAACAAAAGTAAAGACAGAAACTCAAAATAAAATAGTTGATCAATTAAAAAATTATAATGGTTATTATAAAGATCTTGATGATATACACAACAAGTTAGAAATCATCAATGAAGAAGATAATGAGAGTATTTCGCAGGCAGCAAAACTGCCTAAACAATTTTTATTTAATAAAGAAAAAGATGACCTAAATCCACTCCCTAGCAAAGAAATTAGAATTAAGTATCATCTTCGTCTAAATGAAGTTCAGGTCTCTAAAGAATCGTTAATTAGATACAAATCAAACAAATATTCAGTTCCAAAGAAATATTTAGGAATGACTGTAGGTTTGATTGCAATTAAAGATGAACTACATATTTATAATAACAAAAAAATAATAACAAAACACAAAATTACAAACAATCCATTGAATATAAAAGCTGAGCACGAACCATTTTATGATGAAAAGAAAACTAACACAGTAGACAAAAATCTTACTGTTAGAAATGAATTATCGAGGATTAAATATGATTAATGAAGTTTTAGATCAATTAAATTACTTAAAATAAAGTCGGCATATGTTTATTTAAAAGAATTGCACATTAACGACCAAATTAGCCTACCAGAATTAAAAGGGTTACATAAAGTACTCAGCAAAGAGGTACATACAAAAGAGGAAAACAACAGATTATATAATGTTAAAGTTGCTGCTTTTCCATTTTTGAGAAAAATCGAAGACTATGATTTTAGTTTTCAACCATCTATAAATAAGGAGAAGGTATTGTCTATTGTTGAATCTAATTTCTACGATGAAGGTGTAAATATTGCTTTTATTGGAAATCCAGGAACAGGGAAAACACATTTAGCAATAGCTATTGCTTATACTGTAGCAATAAGAAGAAATAGTGTTTACTTTATTAAATTCAATAAACTTATAAACATTTTGAGGAATTCATACAATGAAGGAACTTTCGAAAGAAAAATTAGACAATTTTTCAAATACAAATTAATTATTATTGACGAAGTAGGTTTTAATGAAATAACGCCTTTAGAATCAAAATTATTTTTCCAGCTTGTTGACCTTAGATATACAAAAAGATCAACAATTGTTACAAGTAATATTACATTTGACAAATGGTCAACAATATTAGGGAACGATGAAATGATAACCAAGGCCGTTGTTGATAGGCTCCTTCATTTTTCCTATTTATTTAACATAACAGGGCCTTCGTATAGATTAAAGGATAAGCTTACGATGAACGAAAGTGAGGAAAATTAAATTTAACAAAGTGGGACTTTTATCTTGACATTTATAGCTTTTGAAGCTTTTGATAAGAAACCTACAAAATCAACAGGCATTAATTAAAAACAGAATAACTAAAAATATAGTGAAAATAATAGGTGAATTGATTCTAGAAGTTAAAAGTGAAAATTACATTAATTTAAAATTAATAGTATTTTAAATAAATATTTATGCAAGTAAGGAAACTAACAATTTTCTTATTATTTAAATGGTGTATTTTTTAATTCTATTCCTACTATTTATGAGACTAAATAGTAGGAATAGAAATAACATTCGTGGGAAAATCGCATAAGATTAAATATTTTCATCTATTTTTATTTAATTTAAACCTATTTTACGTGATTATTTCGTTGACAACATATATTTTGACCATTATAATTTGTAGTGTGAGGTAAAAAATATGCTTTTACATTTTAGATTAAAGAATTTTAAATCTTTTAAAGAAAAACAAGATTTTTCGATGATTTCAGGATTATCAAAATCTTATTTAGATAGAGTTTATAAATCTAAATATTTTGATGTTTTGAAATTCGCTGCTATTTATGGAGCTAATGGAGCTGGTAAAAGTAATTTAATTGATGCTTTATCTTATTTTCAAAAATTAGTTATTTTAGGAAAACCCGAACATATTAAAGATATTGGTTTTAAATTAGATCAAGAATATAGTTTAAAACCATCATATTTTGAAGTAATTCTTTTAATAGATGATATAACTTATTCTTATGGTTTAGAATTTTTTTCATCAAAAAATGAATTTAGTAGTGAATGGCTTTATGAATTAAGCCCTAATAATAAAGAAAAAGTAATTTTTGAAAGAGATATTGACAAAGGGAGATTTATTTTTGAACATAAATTTAAAGTTGCTGCTTCTAAAAAAATTGATGTATATAAAGACGATTTAAAAAAAGATAAAGATAAGCTTTTTTTAAATTACATTAATTCAAAAAACGACAATGAAGTTGTTAAAGAATTACCTATTTTACAGAAAGTGTTTAAATGGATTTTAGATATTGATATAGCCTCTATTTATCGTCCTATAACTTCTGGGCAATATTTTTTGAGCGAAGATAAATTAAAAGACATGTGTAATCTTTTGGAATCATTTAATACCGGAATAAAAAGAATAAATACAGCTGAAATAAAAAGAGAATTAGCTTACACTCTTATTCCTTCAAAATTAATAGAACTTGCAAAAAATGATATAAAAGATGCTTTAAATGAAAAAACTAAAGATTCTGTAGATGTCTTGTTTAGAGTAAACGATAACTTATTTGTTTTAAATTTCTTTAAGAATGATGAAATTAAATTTAATGTAGTCAACTTTTATCACGAAGAAAATGACGAAATTCCATTTTCTTTAAGTGAAGAAAGCGAGGGAACAAGAAGATTAATTGATTTAGCCGAGATTTTAATTACAAGTGATAATAACAAATTATTTGTTGTTGATGAACTTGATAGTAAATTACATCCTCAAGTAACTTATAAATTTGTAAAACTTTTTTTAAATAAAGTTAAGGGAGAAGGAAAGAATATTCAATTAATTTGTGCGACACATGAATCTCATCTTTTGGATTTAGAACTTTTAAGAAGAGATGAGGTTTGGTTTGTCGATAAAAACGAGAAAGGAGAAAGCTATTTGACTTCATTAGAAGAATTTAACGTAAGGAATGATAAAAAAATTGAGAAAGCTTATCTTGATGGTCGATATGGCGGAGTACCAATTTTTGATACATTTTTTCCGATGGATTAATTAATAAATGGGAAGAGATACTTCGTTTCAAGACATTTCAATAAGACCATCAAAAATTAGAGAAAAAAAGATTAAATATTTCTTTGCGTTAGAAGGAAGTAAAACTGAGGTTAATTATTTAAAAGCTTTAATAAAAGATAAAGATTTAAAATCTTCTTCAATTTATTATTTATATAAACCATCTTTTTCTAACCTTAAATATTTAGTTGATGAAATGATTTTAGTAGTTAATAAAGAAAAGGATATTAAATTAACTTATCAGTCTTTCTTTAGTTTTTTAGCTAATAAATTTAAAGAAGATAATATTTATTTTACTAATAACTCTTTACGTAGTATTATCGAAAAATATGCTTCTTCTAAAAATAAAAAGTTTAATGAAAACCTTGAAATTTATGAAATAAATGAAATTGTTAATAGAATTAACGCTAAATTAAATGAAGAAAGTTTTCTTAATTTAGACGAATTAAGAAAACTAATAACAAATGAGACTACTTTTGATTCGTCTTTAGATAAAGTCATTGTTTTAGGAGATAGAGATAAAGGAAGTTTTGTATCAACTCAATATGACGATGTAATTAATAAAGTTAATTCATATAAAATTACTCTTATAATTACTAATCCTTGTATTGAATTTTGGTTTCTTCTACATTTTGATGATGCTAAAAGTTTAGACGCTTCTAAACTTTTAAAAAAAGACGCTTCAACTTATGTTTATGATGAGTTAAAGAAGTTTGATTCTCATTATTCAAAAAGCATGTCTTCTTTTATGTTTGATAGCTATATCAAAAATAAAGATATTGCTATAAAACGTGCATCATCTTATTCTTCATCTTTAAAAGAATTAAAGAATAACGTAGGCACAAATATGCCCGAATTATTAAAGCTAATAGATTCGATGAAATAAAAATTAATATAAGCTAAATTATTTATGGTAATTAAATATGTTCTTCTATCAAAAGAATCATATTTGATTATAAATAAAGAAATGGATAAAAAAAGAGATTAATTAACGCCAATTAAATTAATCTCCAAAGTAAAAAACTTTTAAACATTTTATCCTTTCTTAACAAAGTTTTCCACATTTTTTGTGAAAAACTTAAAAGTTTCCTATTTTTCTTAAAAAACAGGGAAAGGGGGTGTTTTAATATACTAATTTTTTTCTTATCACTAGAAAATGTCTTTGATTTAATTAATACTATCATTAATTTAGTAGTTTTAATAATGCTAAGTGTTATTTTTATCATTGGAATTATTAAAACAGGATTCTTTAAAAAATTAAAATATTTTAAAATTAAAGAAATCAAGATTAATAATGTAACTTTAAAGGCGGATTACAAAGTCTTTGAATTAATTTATAAAATTTGTGTAGAAATGGAAAATCGTACCATAACTAAACAAATTAATGAAGATTTTGATTCAATAGAAGATATTTATAATTCGCGGCATAATTTTTTCTGCTTCGTAAGAGAAAATATCAAAGAATTTCCCATAGAAGAATATAGCAAATATAAAGAGACTATTTCTTATATAAATTCAATGTTAAATGATGTCTTGAGACCTCATTTAACAAAATACCAGAAAAATTTTAGATGGCGGTTAGAAAATAACAAACCGTTATACAAAAATTTATCTGCTATCGAAATAGAAAAATTATATCCTTTTCATGCACAAATAATTGCAGAGTTAAAATCAACAAACGAAAAATTAAATGAATACAAAAAAACATTCAATAGTTTAATCAATGAACTTAAATAATAAAAAAAGGAGAAATTATGAATAGACATAAAGTTTTTATCAGTTTTCACCATGCTGAAGCTGATGAGTATAAAAAAGAATTAATTAACTTAGAATATTTTGACGAAGAAACAAAAGAATATCAAAAGTTATTTCTGGATTATTCTGTCTTTGATGGAGAAATCGATGGTAATTTATCACCCGATAAAATATTTGAGACTATAAGAGATGAGCATATTAGAGATGCAACAGTTTTAATATTATTGTGCACTAAAAAAGCTAAGGCAAGAAAATATATAGATTGGGAATTAGCTTCTGCAATGAGAGATACTAAAAGAAATAAAAAAATGGGAATTGTCATTATAAATATGCCTGATATTGAGGGAGAACAATGCGTTCACGCTCCTACAAAAGAAGAAAAGTCAATAATTAGTAAAGTTTCAAAAGATTGGTTTCATATAGATTCAAGAGCAGAATACGAAAAATATTTTCCTTATATGCCTAAGAGAATTTTAGATTGTTTTATTGATAAACATTCTGAAATTGCAGTTGTTAATTGGTCAACTATTATATCGAACCCAAAATTATTAGTTCAACTTATAGATATTGCTTATAAAAGAAAAGCAGATGTTGAATATTCTTTTGCATCTCCAACAATGCAAAAGAATTCACCATCTAGGAACCCTTATATGTTTTAAATATTAAAAAAATATTACTACCAACTTAAATATAATTTATTGTTGGTAGTTTTCTTTTTAATTTTCTATTTAGAAGTAACAAAATTTTATTTGATTTTATCTTTAAATTCTAAATAAAACACTATTAGTACAATCTTTATTAATAAAAGTAAAATAAGAATTACCGATTTTAGGAAAATAAGACTTCCAATTTAGGTAATTCTTTTTTTGTATAATTTTCCTTATAAAAGGAGAGTTATATGAATAGCTATTCAATACAGAAAACAAAGGAAAAACTCACGTTCTTTAAAATGATTAAAGTCAAACCAAATTTTTCTCAAATCGCAAGAGACCATAATGTCGATAGACACACAGTGTCAAAACTTTATAAAGGAAAGGAGGTAAAAGTTAAAAGAGATAAACCTTCAACACCCGATTACTTAAGAGATGAAATAAGAGATTTATTAAAAGATCCAGCGATTTCAATTACAGCAGCTTATTTTTACTTCAAAGTCGAAGAAAGAGGAGAAAATGCGATTAAATGCACGCTTTCTAATTTTCTAAAATATGTCAAAAAGTATAATCTAAACGAAAAAGAAAAAGATTATATAGCTCATGTAAGGTATGAAACAGATCCTGGAGTACAATTACAGTTTGATTGGGTTGAAGACCTTAAATTAAAAACTATCGATGGCGAAACGATCGAATTTAATCTATTTAGTGCGACTTTAGGTTATTCAAGAATGCATTATTTTGAATTCTCGTATGGGAAAACTGAAAGTGATGCTAAAAGATGCTTGCTTCATTCGTTTGAATATTTTGGTGGTGTTACACAAAAAGCTTTAACAGATAATATGTCTGCTATTGTTTCTGTTAGAGGAACAGAGAAACAAATTCATAAGTCTGTTATTCAATTTTTCAAAGATTTAGATTGCAAATTGATTTTGTGTAAACCGAAAACTCCAGAAACAAAAGGAAAATGTGAATCTTCAAACAAATTCGCTCAATGGCTGTATGCATATGACGGAAAATTGAAAGATCGTTCAGATTTACATAGAGTTATTAAAAGATTAAACATTGAAATTAATAAAAGACCAAACGAGACAACAGGCGTTCCGCCATTACAATTATTTGAAAAAGAAAAAGGCACTCTTAAGTTAATAAATAAAAGAATTTTTGAAGACTGGAATCAACAAAACATCTCAACTCAAAGAGTACCTGCGACATGTCTTATTTATTATAAGAAAAATTATTACAGTGTTCATCCAAAATATATTGGAAAAAGAGTTTCTGTTGAAGGTATCGAAGACAATATTTATGTTTATTACAACAAAGTTTTAATTGCTTCTCACAAAAGAACAGAGAACAAACTAAATTGCAAAGATAATGATTATTATCAAGGTCTTGCTTCGACCGGCCTTTCAGAAGATTTGGTCGAGCAATATAGTTCAGAAAATCTAAAGAGGTTAAAAAAATAATGTCAAACTATACACAACTAATGAATAATTTCGATGAAATTGGTATTTTCACATTTAGAGAAACTCTAGATTCAACTATTGATGAAATTAATTCTGGCAAAACAACGATTGTTGATGGATTGCTAGAAATGACTAAAAAAAGTTGGATTTTAGACAAGAAAGAGTAAATAGATCAATGATTAAAACAGTACATTTTCCATTCATAAAAACATTCGATGATTATGATTTTACTTTTCAACCAAAGTTGAATAAAGAGGAAATTCTTGATTTGAAGAACTTAAGATTTATCGAAAATAATGAAAACTTAATTTTCATAGGAACACCAGGTGTAGAAAAAACACATTTGGCTGTTGCTATTGGCATAGAATCATCTAAAAATCGTTTTCAAACATATTTTATCAATGCCAATGATCTGTTAGCTCAATTGAAAAAAGCTAAAAATGAAAATACCTTAATGCGAAGGCTAAAGCACTTTTACTCTTACTCAGTTCTTATCATTGATGAATTAGGATTTCTTCCGATCACTGTTGAAGATGCTAATCTAATTTTCCAATTAATTGCAATGCGTTATGAAAAACATCCAACAATTATCACAACAAATAAACCGTTATCAAAATGGGGAGAAGTTTTTGGAGATGTAGTATTAGCAAATGCGGTTTTGGATAGGGTTTTGCATCATTCAAAAATTTTTACCATTGTTGGTCCATCTTATAGAATGAAGGAAAAAGTAGACTTATTTATTGATGAATAACATTTTCCTAAAATTGGCGTTCTTATTTTCCGAAAATGGGAGTGCAGACAAAAACTTGGACTAAATAGAAAGGACAAGTATGCACAAAATAGAAGAAATTGAAAAAGCATTAAATTTATTAGATACCTATGATGGACAATTATCTAAGACTGCAAGAGCATTAGGGATTAATCACTATACATTAAGATCTTGGAGAGACAAAAGAAAAAAAGGAGAACCTTTAATTTCAAGGACGAGGAATAAATCATCTAAATGGAGTAAAGAGGAACAAGAGTCAGTAATAGAATACTATTTTAGTCATGGTGAAAACATAACTAAAGCATGCCGAAAATTTGGTTATCCATCCGCTTCATCATTAAAATTATGGGTAAAAAAAGATAAAAGATGGATCAAAAAACACAAAGTTCACAAAAAGCCAACGATATTAAATGATGAAGATAAGAAAAAAGCAATTGTTAATTTAGTTTTAAGAGATTCGTCTGCAATTACTGTTGCTAATAAGTATAATGTTACTAGAGGTATTTAACTATTAATAAGTCAACTAAAATTAAAAAAACATTATAAAAAAGTCCAAAAATTTGGAATTTTAAAA
>CALVXK010000020.1 GCA_944369075.1 uncultured Bacilli bacterium | reverse complement strand
TATATTATGAAAAATCCGCCTTGATATTCAAGGCGGAACGGGATTAATTAATGTTTAATTAATTCCGTTTTGTTCTATTTTTATAAATAAGATAAGATTATTTTGCTAAAAATCCTATCGAAGACATTACACTTGGGTTATTTACTCCAAATGCACAAGCTGTCAATCACGAGTTACAGTATCTTGCGGATGCAAGAACGAAGAAAATAAAGCGTCCATTCCTACTTTAGATCGCGGATTAGTTGATGGAATTATGAAGTACGGAATTAAGAAAGATAGGAAGTTCAATAAAAATAATTCCTCAGGAGTTCATTTTGATGAAGATAGAGGTCTATGGGTAGCTCAAATTATGTTTCAAAGAAAAGCTCATATTCTTGGTAGATTTAAGACTAAAAGTGAAGCAGTGAAAACAAGACTAACAGGTGAAGAAAAGTACTTTGGAAAATATAGGTAGAACTATAGATATAACTTACACCTTATGTAGGGGTCGTAAAATTAGCAAAGGGGTTGCAAAAAGAAACAAGGTGTCGCAAGTGCATAACAATTGGTATTTATTGCCACTATAAGATGTACCCCCTTTACTGGACAAAATTGTCTAATGTAAGGAGGTTTTCTTATTATTTTTTCAACGGTATTTTATTTAGAATAATTATTGTTCAATAAAGAAGGTAAGAATTTATTTGGAAAATAAATTTTTGATAAATCAATTTCCAAAATATTAGATAAATTCATTTTTGATAAATTGATTTTCTATAAAAATAATGTATAATATTAAAAAAGGATTTTTTATATGTTTATAGGAAGAAAAAAGGAAATAGAAAAACTTAAAAAACTTTATTCGTCATCTAAATTTGAATCTGTTCTTATTTATGGAAGAAGAAGAGTTGGGAAAACTTTGATCATTCAAGAATCTTTAAAAAATAGCAATGATATAGTAATTCATTTTGAGTGCAAAAATTCTTCTCTTAATTCTAATTTATTTTTATTAACTAAACTTTTTACGGAAAAATTAAATTTAGGAAATATTAATTTCAATACATTTGGAGATTTTTTTGAATTTGCTTTTACTTTATCAGAATCTAAAAAGTTTATTTTAATTATTGATGAATTTTCGTTTTTACTTGAAAGAGATTTTTCTATTGAATCTTTTTTAGCTTCTTCAATAGATATGCATAAAGAAAAATCATTGATGAAATTAATAATTAGTGGAAGTTATGTTGGTTTAATGCAAAAAATGTTTGAATATGGGTCTCATTCTTTTGGCCGTTTTAATTACATAATGTACGTTAAACCTTTTTCTTATTATGAATCATCTTACTTTTATCCTAATTATTCTGATAATGATAAGTTTATAGCTTATTCTGTATTTGGTGGTTTACCTTATTTTAATGCTTTAATTGATGATTCTATTTCCATTATCGATAATATTAAAGGGCTTATTATTGAACAAAATTCAACTTTCGAAAATGAAATTAAAAATACAATTTTAGAAGAAACAAGTAAAATTTCAAATTTTAACGACGTTATTGGTTTCATTGCTAGGGGTAAGGTTAAGCAATCTGATTTAATAGCAACTATTAAAATGAATGATAAAACTGATCCAAAGTATCTTTTAAATAAAATGTTAGATATGGAAATTATTGAAAAGTTTGTACCTATAAACGATAAAACAAATAGAAAGAAAACATTTTATAGATTTAAAGATAATTTCTTTGCTTTTTATTATCGTTATATTGCTTTTAGTCCTTATTCAATTATGCGTAATGATCCTGATTACTTCTTCGATAATTATATTCGCGAAAATCTCCTTAAAGAATACTTGCCACAAAAATTTGAAGATTTAAGTAGAGAATTTCTTTTAAGAAGATATTTTAAATTAAGAATTGAACCACCAATAATGGATATTGGAACTTATTTTTATGATGATAAAAATAAGAAATTAAATCGTCAATTTGATGTAGTTACAAAAGATGAAAAAGGTTATATTTCTTATGAATGTAAATATAGTGATAGAAAAATTGATAAATCTATCATTAAAGAGGAAGAAGAGCAAGCCAAGAACCTTGATATAGATTTTTATAAACTAGGATTTATTTCTAAGATTGGTTTTGAGAATGATATAGATAAAAGTAAGTATAACTGTTTTTCATTAAGTGATTTTTACGACGAAAAACTAAAATAAAGATTTTAATTTTATACTCCAATAAAAAACTATTTAGATATATTTGAAGAATCTAAATAGTTTTTAAGTGATCTAAAATTTTAATTATTAAATTAAACTAATCTTTTTCGTGAACTTGTTCCAGTAAATCCTTATACTAGTGAAGATTTAAGATATAGTGTTCTTAATTCAAGAGTTTCTCAAGAAAGAAATGATCCAGATCATATTACTGAATTAGTTGATGTTGATTTTTAAGAATTTGATGAATCTCGTTATATTTTCTTAGGAGCTCCTGTTTGGTGGGAAGAACTTAGTTACGTTATTAAAGATTTTGTTTTATCTAATGATTTTACAGATAAAACAATTATTCCTTTTGCTACCGCTTCTTCAAGTAATTTCTCAGCAAGTGATTTAACTTATCTATCAGAAGAAGCAACTTGGATGGAAGGAAGAAGTTTTAGACAAAACGAAATTAGCGAAGAAAATGTTACTAATTGGATTGATAGTTTAAATATTTCATTCAATAATTAAAATTAATAAATAAAGGAGATTTAAGGAGAATGAAACAAACTGCAGGAAGGAATGGACTTGGCGATTTAGCACCAAAATTCGCCGAACTTAATGATGATGTCTTATTTGGAGAAGTTTGGTCAAGAGTTGATAAACTTTCTTTAAGAGATAGATGTATTATTACAGTTGTTGCTTTAGTTTCTAAAGGAATTACTGATAATTCTCTTAAATATCATTTAACAAATGCTAAAAATCATGGTGTAACTAAAGTTGAAATGGTTGAAATTATTACTCATATTGCTTTTTACATTGGTTGGCCAAATGCTTGGGCAGTATTTCCACTTGTTAGAGAGGTTTATCAAGATGAAGTAACTTCTCATGAACCAATGTTTGGTTTAGGCGAAAAAAATGATGCTTATGCTAAATATTTTATTGGACAATCTTATCTTAATCCATTAAATAAAGAAGGCGTCTTTATTGCTAATGTTACTTTTGAACCAGGATGTAGAAATAACTGGCATATTCATAGAGCTACAAAAGGTGGAGGACAAATCTTACTTTGCACTGATGGAGAAGGCTGGTATCAAGAAGAAGGTAAAAAAGCTAGAAAACTTATGCCTGGAGATGTAGTTTATATTGCACCTAATGTTAAACATTGGCATGGGGCTACAAAAGATTCATGGTTTTCTCATTTAGCTCTTGAAGTACCAGGAGAAAATACATCTAATGAATGGCTTGAACCAGTTAATGATGAACAATATAACGCTTTATAGTAGTTAAAATTTAAGTATTTATTATTTTATGGCAATTACAGTTAATATCTTTTATAAAGGCAAAAATGGAAGTGCTCTATCTTTTGCTAAAGAAATGATAGAAAAAGGAGTAGTTCAAAGAATTAGAGAAGAAAAAGGAAATCTAATGTATAACTACTTTACTTCCTTTGATGATAAAGAAACTATTCTTTTAATTGATAAATGGGAAAATCAAGAAGCTCTTGATTTTCACCATCACTCTAAAATGATGGAAGAAATAGCTACTTTAAGAGATAAATATGATCTAACTATGGAAGTATATCGTTACATTGATGATAATAGTGCTCCTAGTAGTGATTCTAAGTATATAAGAAAATAAAAGTAATATAGTAGTAATTTATTAGTATTTAGTAAGTATCATAGTTAATTTAAAGTGATGACATTTTTGTCATCACTTTTAATAATATTTAAATAAATTAACTATATCTTGAATATAAGAATTAAGTTATATACACTTTTAAAGTTGATTAAAATATAAGCAAATATTAAAGATATTTAAAAGAAGAAAGAAGTAAAAAAGATATGATGAATAAGAAGATAAAAAGACTTTATGAATATAAAGAAAGATTAAATGAAATAGTAAATAAAGAAGAAGGTAAAGTTACTTCTAAAGAAGACCATATTATGTTTAATGAATTATCTTTAGAAGCAAGAAAAATAACTTTAAAGATAAATAAAACTAGTTCTAATAAAAAACTTAGAAAATTATTTTCTAAGTTAACTTTTGAAGAAATAGATGATAGTTTTAGAGTATTTCCTCCTTTTTATACCGATTCAGGTAAAAACATTCATTTAGGTAAAAATGTATTTATTAATGCTTGCTCTAACTTTCAAGATCAAGGAGGAATATTTATTGGTAACAATGTTTTAATTGGTCATAATGTAACTCTTGCAACTATTAATCATGATGTAAATATTGAAACTAGAGGAGACATGGTGCTTAAACCAATAATAATTGAAGATGATGTTTGGATTGGAAGCGGAGCAATAATTACTCAAGGAGTTAGAGTTGGTAAAGGTGCAATTATTGCTGCAGGAGCAATAGTTACTAAAGACGTAGAACCTTTTAGTGTAGTAGGAGGAGTTCCTGCTAAATTAATTAAAAAATTAAAGTAAATTTATATCTTAAAAGATATTGGAAAGTTAAAAACTATAGATAAATTGTTAACAAAAAAGGAAGCTCATTCTGGAAACAATAACACCAGTGATTTCTTCCTTAAGTGTTTTTATAATATTCATTATAAGTAATAATGTCAATACGAAATATAACATTAGAAGTTATTAATTAACCTAAAAAATATAAATAAATAGATAATGATAGGCAATATACCTTTATTAATATTTTTCTATAACAAGTAAGATTCTCTCTTTAAATTTGTTAAAAAATTATTAAAATAGTTAAGTTATTCTAAATAAGATAATTACTATTTATATAGAAATATATAAGAAGGGAAAATAAATTAATATGGATTTACTTAAAAGATTTATTGTTTACTATAAACCACATAAAAAGATATTTATTTTAGATATGTTATGTTCTTTTCTAGTTGCTTTAATTGGTATGGAATATCCAATAATAACTAGATATATGTTAAATGACTTTATTCCTAATAAGAAACTAGATCTAGTTATTATTTGTGGAATAAGTTTATTTATTATTTATCTTATTAGAATGCTTCTTCGTTACTTTATTCAATTTTATGGTCATATCATGGGAGTTAGAATGCAAGCTCAAATGAGAAGTGATATGTTTAATAAATTAGAAAGACTTCCATATACTTATTATGATGAACATGAAACAGGATCTTTAATGTCAAGAATGACTAATGACTTATTTGATATTAGTGAAATAGCTCATCATGGTCCTGAAAATATCTTTATTGCTGGATTTACTTTATTAGCATCATTTATTTATTTGATGCTAATAAACTGGATTTTAGCTTTAATTATTTTTGCTTGTGTACCTTTACTTATTATTGTTACATCTCACTTTAGACACCAAATGAGAGTAGCGATGAGAGAATCTAAAGTAGCTATGGCTAAAATTAACGCTTCTTTAGAATCTTCAATTTCAGGAATTAGAGTTACTAAAGCTTTTACAAACACTAAAAAAGAACAAGAAAAGTTTGAAGTATCAAATGAAAGTTTTGTAAAAGCTAGAAGTAGTGCTTTCAATGCTATGGGAAAATTCTTTGCTTCTTCTCAATTTATTACCGATGTATTTAATATCATTGTTTTACTTGCTGGAGGAATATTTCTTTATAACGGTTACATTAGTATTGCAGATTATTCAACTTTTATCATTTCGGTAAATATGTTTATTACTCCAATTAACCAACTTATTAACTTTGTTGAACAATTTCAAAATGGTACAACTGGATTTAAAAGATTCCTTGAAGTTATGGATGAAGAAGAAGAAAACGTTAAAGAAGGAAGTAAGATTTGTCCTAAACTTAAAGGAGATGTAACTTTTTCTCATGTTAGTTTTCACTATAAATCATCTAAAGGAATTTTAAACGATATATCATTTAAAGTTCCTCATGGTAAGAAAATAGCTTTAGTTGGACCTAGTGGAGGAGGAAAAACTACCATCTGTCATTTAATTCCTAGATTCTATGATATTGATAGTGGTGAGATTTGTTTAGATGGAGAAAACATTAAAGACTTTACATTAGAATCTCTTAGAAAACAAATAGGTATTGTTCAACAAGATGTATTTCTATTTGATGGAACAATTAGAGATAACATCATGTATGGGAATTTAGAAGCTAGTGAAGAAGAATTAATTGATGCTGCTAAAAAAGCTAATATCTACAATTACATTATGTCTTTACCTAAAGGATTTGATACCGATATTGGTGAAAGAGGGGTTAAACTTAGTGGTGGACAAAAACAAAGACTTTCTATTGCTAGAATTTTCTTAAAAAATCCTTCTATTTTAATTTTAGATGAAGCCACAAGTGCTTTAGATAATACAACTGAACTTTTAATTCAAAAATCTTTAGATGAGTTATGTAAAGGTAGAACAGCAATAGTTGTTGCACATAGACTTTCAACAATAAGAAACGCTGATGAAATAATTGTAATTAGCGATGGTAAAATTAAAGAAGAAGGAAGTCATGATGAATTAATTAAACTTAACGGAGCATATAAACTACTTTACGATTTACAGTTTAAAGAAAGTGATAAAGAAGAAGAAACTAAATTACATCATGCTTTAGAGATAACTAAATAGATTTTCATTAGATTATAACTTTGACTAAATATTCTCAAAGAAGAATAGTGAAAAAGCAGTAAATTTCATTTATAAAAAGTTTTTTATTAGTTTGATGAAAATTGCAAATTTAGTAAGAATATTTTACAATTTACATAAATTACATTTGGCAAGAGGTAATTTATGCATAATGAAATTTATACAACTGAATATGAAGTAGAATCAAAGTTTATAGAAATAATTCAAAGAAATCGGTATAGTTATAGTCCAATTTCCTCTTATGAAGAATTAAAAAACAACTTTAGAAAAAGATTAAATGAACTTAATTCTGACAGACTTAATGGTGAAGAACTAACAAATGATGAGTTTAAAAATATTTGTATTTATTTAGAGAATAAAAGTATTTTTGAAGATTCTCAAATATTAAGAACTGGGAAGATAGATATAATCAAAAGAGATGGTTATCCGCTATATTTAAAATTAGTAGATTTAGAGGATATTGAGAAAAATAAATTTGAGGTTGCTCATCAAATAACCGTTACAGGAAAATACACTGGAAGATTTGATGTTACCTTATTAATTAATGGACTACCTTTTGTACAAATCGAATTGAAGAAACCTGGTGTAGAAATTAACCAAGCTTTTAATCAGGTTATGAGATATAAAAGAGATGGTAATTACAAAGGTTTATTTAACTTTATCCAGATTTTTATTATTTCAAACGAACAACATACACGATATTTTGCAAATAATGATACCGATATTAAGAAAAGTAATTGTTTTGTATGGACTGATATAAATAATGAAAGAATTAATTTGCTATATGAATTTGAAGAGAGCTTTTTATTCTGTCCTTTCCTCTTTAAATTAGTTTTTAACTATATGATTGATTCGGTATTGCAAAAGAAACTTTTAGTTATGCGTCCTTATCAAATATATGCTTTTGAGGCGTTAAAGAAAAGATGCTTGGTCGATAATGAAAATGGGTATTGTTTTCATTCTACTGGATCAGGTAAAACATTAACGTCTTTTAAGTTTGCTTATGAAATGTCCTTAAGAAAAGAAATTGATAAAGTTTTCTTTTTAGTAGATAGAAAAGATTTAGACGATAAAACCATTGATGACTTTAATAATTATATGTCTTCTAATTATGAAGAATTTACAAATGTTAAGAAAACAGAGATTTTAATTAAAGATATTCTTTCAAATAAAAAATTAATAATCTCTACAATTAATAAAATGAGCAATGCTTTAAGAGGAAAGAATATTGATAAATTGCAAAACTTTAAGAATAAAAAGATTGTATTTATGTTTGATGAATGCCATCGTTCACAGGCGGGAGAGATGAGAAAAACAATTGAGAAATTTTTTAATAATGCACTTTATTATGGATTTACAGGAACCCCTATTTTTACAGAAGAAGATGAAATAACAGAAAATGCTAGACTAACTTCTTTGTATTTTGGCAAGCCTGTTCATACTTACACCTTAAAAGAAGCGATTGGAGATCACAATGTTTTGCCTTTATGTATAGATTATGTTAATAGCATTAAACTTAAAAATGGTGTAATGACACAACTAGACAAGCAGGTTCAAGGAATTGACTATGAAGAAGCACTTCTTGACGATAGAAGGATAAATGTAGTTGTTGATAATGTTTTAGAACATTTTGCAAATAAAACTGCTAATAAAAAATATAATGCCATATTTGCTTGTCAATCGATAAATTTATTAATTAAATATTATGAAGCTTTTTTAAATAATCCATTGAATTTAAAAATTGCCGCCATCTATTCATTTAATCCTAACGAAGATTGTAAAGAAGGCGATAATTTAACGATTGCTAAAGATGAGTTAGAAAAAATAATTGAAGAATATAATAAAAGACCAGAAAATTCATCACATTATTCAATTTCTACATATGGTCAGTATGAACGTGATGTTATAAATAGTTTTAGAAATAAAACAATTGATATTTTATTGGTTGTTGATAAATGTTTAACTGGTATGGATTTTGTTAGATGTAATACCTTGTATTTAGATAAATCAATGAAAATGCATGGTTTAATTCAAGCAATTTCAAGGACTATAAGGACATACGATGAATCAAAAATATGTGGAAATATTGTATGTTACCAAACTTCAAGAATTGCAATGGACCAAGCTCTTGCTCATTTTAATAATGATATTGATGTTTACAATGATGTTACTTTATTGCCTTTAAAAGTTTTAATAGAAAGATTAAATGAATATTATGAGGATTGTAAAGGAAAAAGAAAATTAGCTGATTCTCAGTCTGAAACCGATCAAGTTGAATTTGTTAATTCTTTTCGAAATTTAATGCATACGTATAATCAAGCTATTAACTATGTTGACTTTGATATAAATAAAACTAAAGTCAATATGAAAATTTACTATGAATTACAAGGTTTATATAAAGATATTTACAACAAGGTAAAGCCTAAAATTAATAAAGAATCGATTTTAAATGATATTGATTTTGAAATCGAATTATTAGGTAGAACTAAAGTAGATTTTGATTATTTAGTTGAACTTTTAAGAAGATATCAAAAAAATACAACAGAGGAAGATAAGAAAAGAACAAAGAACAAAATCATTAGACTTGTTAACTCAATTAATGAAAAGTCTAAAAAAGAACTTTTATTAAAATTTGTAAATTCTTTTATGGATCAAGATGTTGATGGATTGTATTCAAAGGATCCTACTATTGAATACGAGCAATTTATTAATAGAGAAAAGGATATAGAACTTGATAATATTAGTAATGAATTTTCAGTGACAAAAAATGATTTAAAGTCCATAGTAGACGATTATGCTTTTTATCAAGATGATACCGAGTTAAACAGAGAAGTAACTGATTTATTTAAAGATAAAACTCTCAGTTTTAGGGATAGAATAAAAGTTATAAATCAATTACCTTTGCACGTTAAAGGTTTCTTTGATAAATTTAATGATGTTACAATGTATTGATATTTACGTAAATATCCTTGAATTTTTTATTTAAACAATTATGATTATTATGTAAGTTACAAAGGAGTGTTATGAATTATTTATTTGAGGATATTGCTGAAATTACTCAAGGCTCGATTTTAACTAGAATAAAAACTAAAAGTAATGACTATTTCGAAGTAGAAGCAATTTCTATGCAAGAACTCAGTTTTTATTGCAACGAATCTGATATACGACCAACAAAAAACTTGATAAAAATAGATAAAAATAAATTTAAGAATTGCTTGTTTACTAAAATAGGGGATGTATTAATTGGATTAAGTTCCGGGAACTCAATGGTTATAGATAAAGAGCGTTCTGAAAAATTAATTCTTTCAAATTTTGCCGTTATAAGAAATCTTAAAAATTTCAATCCATATTATTTATGTCGGCTATTAAATAATAGCAAAGTATTAAAAAAACAAATTTCCGAACTTAGCCAAAAAACAAGTAGGGTTTCTATTATCCCAGTAAGTGGTTTAAAGAAAATAAGTATTCCTGGATGTGAAATTGATGAACAAGAAAAAATCGGTAAAATATATGATTTAGTAAGAAGACTTTTAAGATTAAGACGAGAAAAGAATCAACTTAAGTTAAAAAATATTAATTTTTATTTAAATAAGTCAAATTAGTAAGGAGAGAAAAAAATGGATACAGTTGAAACCGAAATTACCCAAAAAAGAGAATTACATACGAAACTATGGAAAATGGCTAATTCGTTAAGAGGAAATATGGATGCTAACGAATTTAAAGATTATATTTTAGGCTTAATTTTCTATCGTTATATTAGCGAGCATGAAGAAAATGAATTTGAGTCAAAGTTCCATTCAACAGTAGAAGAAGCTTATAAGGAAATGCCTGAAGATTGCAAAGAAATATCTATTGTTAATTTAGGTCTAGGATATTTCATTGAACCAGATTATTTATTTATAAATTTAGTCAAAAAAATTAAAGTAGGGGAATTTGAAATAGAAGATTTAGCAACTGCATTTAAAAATTACTCCGATTCTACAAAAGGTCAAGAAAGCGAAGATCAGTTATCAAAACTTTTTAATGATGTTAACCTTACCTCTGATAAATTAGGATCCACTTATAAGGAAAAAGGCGAATTAATTTCGAAATTGATTATTTCAATTGATGAGATAAATTTTGACTTTATGGACAGTAAAATCGATTTATTAGGCGATGCTTATGAGTATTTAATTGGCCAGTTTGCTGCATCTGCAGGAAAAAAAGCTGGAGAATTTTATACTCCGCAACAGGTCTCAAAACTATTAAGTCTTCTAGTAACTAAGGATTTAAAAGATGTGAAATATATTAGTGATCCAGCCTGTGGCTCTGGTTCATTACTTATTCAAGTTGCTGATAGATTAAATGAAAAGAATGGAAAATATATTCATATTTATGGTCAAGAATTAAATACAACAACTTGTAATCTTGCAAGAATGAATATGCTTGTTCATCATGTGAATTTTAATAAATTTACCATTCATCAAGGAGATACTTTAAAGAATCCTAGTGAAGATCAAAAAACTTATGGGAAGATGGATATTGTCGTTGCAAATCCTCCTTTTTCAGCAAATTGGGATCCGAACTCAACTATGGAAAAGGATGATCGTTTCTCTGGTGCTGGAAAATTAGCTCCAAAATCATATGCTGATTATGCGTTTGTTGAACACATGATACATAGTCTAAGTGCAACTGGATGCATGGCAGTTGTATTACCTCATGGGCCTTTGTTTAGAGGAAATGCTGAAAAGGTTATTAGACAATATTTAGTTGAAACTAGAAATTATCTCGATACTGTTATTGGGCTTCCAGAAAACTTATTTTATGGTACAACAATTGCAGCTTGTATTTGTGTTTTTAAGAAAAATAAAGCTGATAGAAATGTTTATTTTATTGACTCTTCAAGGTATTTTGAAAAAGGCAAAAATCAAAACATTTTAAGAGATGAAGATATAGAGCGAATTATGGATGCTTATTCTTCTAAAAAAGAAATTGATAAATTTGCTCATTTGGCAACTATAGAAGAACTTAAAGAAAATGATTTTAATCTTAATATTCCTCGTTATGTAGATACATTTGAGGAAGAAGAAGAGATAGATATTAATGCTGTTATGGAAGAATATAAAAAATTAGATGAAGAAGATAAAAAAATAACAGAAGAACTAAATAAATATCTTGAAGAATTAGGCTTACCTAAGTTTTAAAGGAGGGCAATTTATGGAAGAAAATAAAAATAATAATGAGCCCTTAAATAAAGACTTTAAGGAACCGAAATTAAGATTTCATAAATTTAACAGTTGCTGGAAAAAAGATAAATTATCGGAACTTGTTTCATGCTATAAGGGAGGTAGTCTATCAAAAGAGGATATTAACGATAGTGGGAATATTTACTGCATTTTGTATGGTGAGTTATACACTTCTTATTTAAATAAAATAGAAGCCATTAATTCGAAAACATTTCTAAAAGAAAATTTGGTATTAGCAAAAAAGGGTGATGTAATTTTACCACTTTCAGGTGAAACACCACTAGATATATCTAATTCAGCGGTTGTCCCATTCGATGGAGTAGCATTAGGCGGAGATTTATTAGGCCTTAGAACAAAGTTAAATTCACTATTTTTAAGTTACGAAATTTCTGGAAAAAGAAAAAGACAAATAGCTAAATTAGCTCAAGGAAAGACAATTGTACATTCAAATCCTAAGTCTTTGCTAAATATCGTGATATATTATCCATCGAATGACGAACAAGATGAAATTGCAGCCATTCTTGATTTGCTATCAAGAAAAATATCTATTTTAGTTAGGAAGATAGATACCCTTAAAAAGTATAAAAAGGGAATTCAAAACAAATTTTTTAAATCAATAAAAATAAAAGGTTATAAAAAATTAAAAGATGTTGCAATATTTATGCCAAAGTCTAAATTAAGTGCAGGTCAATCAATTAAAGATGGCAAGTACCCTTTTTATTTATCTGGTGAAAAAATAGGTAAATTAGATTATTTTTGTTTAGACGGCTGTTATATCATAGCTAATGATGGTGGTGAAGCTAATTTTAGAATTACAAGAGGTAAATTTTCCTATAGTAATCATTGCTTGTGCTTCAAAACAAAATGTAGCGAAACAACAAAATTATTATGTGAATTTTTAGAGTCAATTAAAAATAAAATTACATACATTGGATTTACAGGTAGTGGCTTAAAAAATATAGATAGAAATTATTTCCTAAATATAAAAATACCTCAAGATTTGTTTGATTTAGAAAATTCCATTATTTTTGAGTTTTTAAATACAAAAATTGATATTTTGCAATCAGAAAAAAAGACATTAAATTCTATAAAATCTTTTTTATTGTCAAATTTGTTTATATAAATAAATTAGATAATAAAAAATTCTTAATTTCTATAGTTATATTAAGTTTTTCGTTGAAAACGTTAATTTTTTTATCGAAGAGAATCAGAGATTCTATTATTTGTTCATTTGATACAGTCGGGATTCTAATTTCTTTTATTCTAGAACAAGTAATTTGCGGAACACCCGATTTTTCAGTTATTTTATTAAAATTAACACAATGTAAAAGATAAAATAGAGTAATTAAATTAAATCCATTTTTTGGTTTTATCACCATTGCATTACCGTTAATCCAAGATTTTTCTTCAGTTAAATTAACAGATCCACAATTTCCTCTACAGCCAACAATAACTTGTTTTCCTTGGTGATTATATTTATCATAAAATCCAATGATTCCATTGGCCCCATAAACAGGATATAAACCATTGGTTTTAAATTTTTTTTGAGGAATTGTCTGAGGTTGATATGCATCACAAAAATCTCCTAATTTAAGTGATTCTTTAGATTTATTCTTAATTTTAGAATATATTCCCATTTTATACTTTTTAAGGGT
>CALVXK010000019.1 GCA_944369075.1 uncultured Bacilli bacterium | reverse complement strand
TTCTCTTGATGAATTTAATGTTTATTTAGATAATTTAAAGAAAAATAACGTAAAAGCTAGGCATTTTTGTTATGCCTATATAATAGGTAATAACAAAAGAGGTAATGATGATGGTGAACCTAAAGGTAGTGCTGGAATGCCTTTACTTAATTCATTAGAGAAAAATAATTTAGTAAATACTGGAGTTATTGTTATTCGTTATTTTGGAGGAGTTTTACTTGGTTCAGGTAGACTTTTAAGAACATATGTTAAAGCTTTTGAAGAAGCTTATAAAAAAGCAACACTAATTGAATTAGTGCCTAAAAAAGAAATAAGTATTGAGCTTGATTATGATATTTATGATACTTTTAAAAATTATTTAAAAGTTAATCATTTTAATATAGTTAATACCTCTTTTAATGATAGAATATTAATTACATTTATTGTTGATTTAGATTTTGATTTTAATCAAGTAAATGATAAATTTTTACTTAAATTAAAATTAATAGATATAAAAGATTATTTAGAAAGGAAGGAAATAAATGGCTGAAAATTGTAATTCAAACTGCAAAGATTGTAGTGAAAATTGTGATCATAGAGTTAAAATGCTTGAAACGAACTCTTTAAATAAAATTAAGCATATTATTGGTATAGTTTCTGGTAAAGGTGGTGTTGGAAAAAGCTTTGTTACATCTTTACTTGCATCTACTTTAAATAAAAAAGGATATAAAGTTGGTATTTTAGATGGTGATATTACTGGACCTTCTATTCCTAAAGCATTTAATGTTCATGGAAGTTTAGAAGGTGATGGTCATTCTTTAATTTTTCCTTATGTTACACCTACTGGAATAAAGATGGTTTCGTCTAATCTTCTTTTACCTCATGAAGATGATCCAATTATTTGGAGAGGAACTTTAATTTCTTCTTTATTATCTCAATTTTACGTAGATGTTTTATGGGAAGAATTAGACTACTTATTAATCGATATGCCTCCAGGAACAGGAGACGTTACCTTAACAGCTTTCCAATCTATTCCACTTGAAGGAATAATTATTGTTTCAACTCCACAAGATTTAGTTTCTTTAATTGTAAAAAAACAAATTAATATGGCTAAAATGATGAATGTTAACGTTATTGGTTTAGTTGAAAATATGGCTTATGTTGAATGTCCATCGTGCCATACTAAATTTAATCCTTTTGGAGTAGACAATGTTGAAACATTAGTTAAAGAAGAAAACATTAAACTTCTTGCTAAACTTCCATTAAATGGAGAAAATGCAACAGCTGTTGATAAAGGAAAAATAGAATTTATTGAATCTAAAGAAATTGAAGGAGCAATTGAAGCTTTAGAAGCTTTAAATAATAAATAATATGATAGAAACTAGTGAAATTTTACTTAGAAGAAATAAGTTAATTGATTTAGTAAAAGAAGACTCAATCGTTTTATTATTTTCAGGAGTTCCTAAAAAATTTAGTGAAGATGAAGATTTTGATTTTGAGTCAAATCATAACTTTAAATATTTAACTAATATTGAACAAGAAGGTTCAATATTATTAATTAAAAAAGAAAACGGAATTATTAACGAAACACTTTATGTTTTACCTTATGATCCTCTTGTTGAAAAATGGACTGGTAAAAGATTAACAATCGAAGAAGCAAGAAAACTTAGTGGAGTTGAAAACATTTTAAATACAACTCAATTTGAATCTGACTTTGAACTTGCTATATCTTCAAAAATCTATAAAAACATTTATTTAGATTTAGATAGTGAATTAAAAATTAAAGATAATTATCTAACAACCACTTTAAAAGATGATATTATTTCTCATTATGGAGAATTTATAAATGTTTTAGATATTTATAAATTAATCGCATCTTTAAGAATGGTTAAAAGTGAAGCTGAAGTTTGTGAATTTAAAAGCGCTATTAAAAAGACTGATTTAGCTTTACAAGAGTTAATGAAAAATATTGCTCCAGGTAAAAAAGAATATCAAATGGCAGCTTTATTTAATTATTTCATTAAAAATTATGATAATTCTAAGCCTTCATTTGCTACTATTTCTTCTAGTGGTGAAAATGCTTGCTGTTTACATTACGCTGAAGGGGCGGGAGAACTTAAAGATGGAGGATTAATCTTATTTGATTTAGGTTCTAAACATAATGGATATTGCGCAGATATTTCAAGAACTTATCCTGTTAATGGTAAATTTAATGATTTAGAAAGAACTATTTATCAAATAGTTCTAGATTGTAACAAAATGATTATTAAAAGCGTTAAAGTTGGTATGACTTTAAGAGATTTAAATAATCTTGCAACAGAATTTTTAGCTGAAAAATGTTTAAAAGCTAAATTAATTAAGACTAAAGAAGATATTAAAAATGTTTATTATCATAGTGTATCTCATTTTATTGGTCTAGATACTCATGATGTTAGTGCTTGCTTAGAAAATGAAGAATTAAGACATAGTGATATACCTTTAAAAGAAGGAAATGTAATTTCTGATGAACCAGGTTTATATTTTAAAGAATATGGAATTGGTATAAGAATTGAAGACGATATTTTAGTTACTAAAAAAGGTGGATATAATCTTAGTGAATCTATCATAAAAGAAATAAAAGATATCGAAGAATTCATGGCAAAATATAATAAAAATATTTAGCTTAAAAATTTATTTTCTTTGTTTTAAAAAATGCCATTGTTATAATTATTTCTAGGAATTTTAATTACATTTTTATTTAAGATAATAAGTTAATAATACTCAAAGAAAAATAAAAATGGAGGAGAAAAAATGAAATATCAATGCTTAGTATGTGGTCAAATAATTGATCAAAATGATGTTTGTCCAATCTGTGGAAGCGATTCCTCAAAAATTGTCGAATTAGGTGATAATATTGAAACTACAACTTATAGATGTCTAAGTTGTGGAAGAATTTTTGAAAATAAAGATGTTTGTCCTTTCTGTGGCGGAGAAGAACTTTATGATTTAACACACGATAAGATGTTTAATCGTAATGACAAAAAAGAAGAAGCTCCAAAACCAAAAATTGAGGAGGAACCAATGAATTTGTTCTCAGATTTTAATAACGAGGAAGAGTTCGAGGATAAGCCAGTATCTATGGATAATCAAACTTTCTATCCAAAAGAAGAAGAAAAAGTGGTTAAAACTGAAGAAGTAAAAGAAGAAGCTGATCCTACTTTAATTACAGATGATGAATTTGAAAATAGCGATATTATCGTCTCTGATGATTATAACGTGGAAACAAATTCTAATTATAATGTAGAAGCAAAAGAAGAAGATTCACACATGGAAGAAGAACCTAACGATGATTCTCATGTTTCGGAAGAAAATATTGATGTTGATTTATATAATGAAGAAAATCACGAAGATGCTTCGTCTTTAGAAGAAGCCTTACATTTTGATGAAAGTGAAGAAACTAAAGAAGAACCTGAAATTAAAGAAAATAACGAAAAAGTAGAAGAAATTAAACATGAAGAATCTCCTAAAGTTGCCCATTATGAAGAATTTGCAGAATTTTCAGATACAACTGAGGAAGAAGAAGTAACTCCTTCTAAACCTACTCAAGTTAAAGTTGAAGAGAAAGTTGCTGCTAAAGAAGAAAAGGTCTTAGATTCTAGAGAAGATTTAGTTAATTCAATTTCTTTAAAAGCTTTAAATTTAATGAGAAATGATGTTGATAACGAAACTAAGTTATTTTTACTTTCTCTTTTAAATGATTTAAGTGAAGGATATGCGGAAGAAACTACAATTGATGATGTTTTTGATGGTATTAACCATTTATTAACATTAGATAATCTCGAATTTTCTAAAAATCCTACACCAGAAAATGGTTATTTATTAGTCAAACATAAGAAGATTCTTGATAATTTAGTTAAGAAAATGAATAAAGGAAAATAGCATGCTTAAAAACATTATTTTCGATTTTAATGGAACTTTAATTGATGATAGTTATCTTTGTTTCGAGATTGAACACGATATTTTTAAGCGTCTTGGAACAAATATAAACTTAACTTTTGACGAATATAAAGATTTATTTGTTCACCCAGTAAGTGATTATTATAAAAGACTAGGATTAGAGAATAAAAACGATATTTATCATAAAATAAATGAAAAATTTTTTGATGAATATGAAAAAAGACAAAAAAGCGAAGTTCATCTTTTTCCTGGAGTTATTGAAACTTTAAAAACTTTAAAAGATAAAGATTATAATCTTTTTATATTAAGTGCTACCGAAATTAATTTATTACAAAAACAACTAGAATCTTTAGGGATTTTATCTTATTTTGATGAATTAATTGCCTCTAATAAAAAAGATGCTAAAGGAAAAGATGAATATGGCAAGGAACTTGCTATAAGACGTAATTTAAATTACGATAACGCTTTAATGATAGGTGATACTTTGCATGATTTTGATGTAAGCAAAGTTTTAGGAGTTAATGTTTTACTTTATGATCAAGGTCATAATTCAAAGAAAGTATTAGAAGAAACTGGTGCTAAGGTGGTTTCTTCATATAAAGAAATATTAAATTTTATTCTAAATTTTAAAAATTAAGTTTATGAAAAAGGTAAACAAAAATAGAAAAAAGATTAATTTACATCTTAGATTTATTTTAGTTTTACTTGCGTTTTTGCTTGAAACGTGCCTTTTTATATTACTTTGTTTTGCTTTAATTAACTTTAATGTAACTGGATACTATATTGTTATACCTTTCGTAATCGTTTATATTTTAGATTTAATTCTTTCAATATTTATTGCTAACACTAAAGTTGGAATAGATTATAAAGTTTCTTGGCTAACTGTCTTACTTGTTTTACCTTTTGTAGGAGCTATTTTATATTTACTTTTTGCTCATAAAATGACTACAAAAAGAAGATTAGAACAGATTAATAATCCAACTAGAAAAGAAATAGAAAGATTAATTCCAGACGATTCTAAAGTAATTCATGAATTAGAAGAAATAGATAGAGATGCTGCAAGTATTTCTAAATATATTGATTTTAATAGTTTCAATCTTTATAAAGAATCTGATTTAACTTATTATGCTAGTGGTGAAAAAGGTTTTCCAGTAATTTTAGAAGAACTAAAAAAAGCTAAAAGATTTATTTTTCTTGAATATTTTATTATTGAAAGAGGGGAAATGTTTGATTCGATTTATGAAATATTGAAAGAAAAGGTTAAAGAAGGTGTAAAAATCATATTTATTTACGATGATTTTGGTACATCTATGAAAATTCCTACTTTCTTTTATAAAAAAGTAAGGAAAGACGGCATTGAATGTTATCCATTTAATCGAATTTCTCCTACAATGAATATAAGGCAAAATTCTAGAGATCATAAGAAAATTATTGTTATTGATGGAATTGTTGGGTTTACTGGTGGTGCTAATCTAGCTGATGAATATATCAATAAAATCCAAAGATTTGGTTATTGGAAAGATAATTTTATAAAAATAAGAGGAAAAGCAGTTGATGGTTTAACAATGTCTTTTATGCTTTCTTATGGAATAGTAATTCGTAAGTTAATCGATTTTAAACAATATTATTTTGAAGCCAATAAAGATTTAATTGATTATCAAATTGAAGAAGATAAATGCTTTTTACAACCTTTTTCTGATATACCTTTTGATTCGGAAGATATATGTAAAACAGTTTATTTAAAACTTATTAATAGTGCTAAAGATTATATTTATCTTTCTACGCCATATCTAGTTCCTGATTCTGATTTAATCACTGCTTTATGTAGTGCTTCTAAAAGTGGAGTAAAAGTTATAATTGTTACACCAGGAATACCTGATAAAAAGATGGTTTTCCAAGTTACAAGGTCTTATTATGCTGAATTAATGCTTGCTGGTGTTACAATCGTTGAATATACTCCTGGTTTTAATCATGAAAAGATTATTATAGTGGATGATAAAAGAGTTTTAACAGGAACATGTAATTTTGATTTCAGATCTTTATATTTACATTTTGAAAATGGCGTATTTATCGCAAATTCTAAAGAGATTGAAAAAATGAAAACATCTTTTTTAGATATGGTTAAGGCTGGTAAGAAACAAGACATAAATCATTATGTTAAAGCATCATTCTTTAGAAGATTATATTGGTCATTTTTAAGAATTATTGCTCCTTTAGTCTAATTTATGGAAGATACATCCTTACTTTTAGGACATATAAAAGATTTATCTTTAAGAAGAGACTATAAAGATATTTTAACATTCACTTCATTTTTAACTTTATCTGAAATCTCAATAATTAAACCATTTATTGAATCATCTAAAGATATTGATAATTACTATTTTTATGGTGGAAATTCATATTCAGAAAGGAAGATTTTATTCTTTATTCCTTCATATATAACTAAAGATGATTTTATAAATAACCCAAATATTTATTTAGAAGAAATTATAGGTGTTATTAAAATTTATCCAAAAAATATTAAATACTTTGAAAATAGTTTAACACATAGAGATTATCTTGGAGCATTAATGAATTTAGGTTTAAAAAGAGAATGTTTCGGAGATATTTTTCTAAAAGATAAAGTTAATGCTTATGTTTTTATTAAAAAAGAAATAGAAAACGAAGTATTAAATAATTTAGTTAAAATTAAACATAGCGATGTTAAAGTAAATCTTTTAAGCTTAAAAGATGATGAAATTAAAAATTTAAAACCAAATTTTAAAGAATTAGAAGTAAATGTTTCTTCTTTAAGGCTTGATAATGTTATTTCTAGTGTTTTTACTAAATTATCTAGGGAAGATTCTAAAATTTTAATTAATAATGAATTCGTATTTGTTAATGGAATTACTATTAAATCTCCATCTTTTCAATTAAAAGATGGAGATAGAGTTTCTATTAAAAGTAAGGGTAAATTTATCTTTAATAATGTTATTAAAACTACTAGAAAAGACCGATATTTAATAAGTATTTCTTTATATAATTAAAAAATCTCAGAATTAACTGAGATTTTTTAATTTATTTTGTAACACCTTCAAGAGTTCTAACTTTTGCTTCGTATTTCTTTCTTTCAGCATCGTTAAGAATTCTTTTTCTCATACGATAAGTTTTAGGAGTAATTTCAACTAATTCATCCATGTTGATGTAATCTAAACAGCCTTCTAATGACATTTTTCTTGGTGTTTTTAAAACTACAGTTTGATCTTTTGCAGCAGCTCTTTGGTTAGTTAAGTTTTTGGTTTGACAAACGTTAACACTTAAATCAGTATCATACTTATTTTCACCAACTATCATACCTTCATATATTTCAACGCCAGGCCCAATAAACATAACACCTCTATCTTCGACGTGTTGGAGAGCATATGGAGTAGATGTTCCGGTAGCAGTAGCAACTAAAACACCAATTTGTCTTTCACCAATTTTACCTTTAGAAACTGGTCTATATTCTTTATAAGTATGTGCAATAATTCCATAGCCTCTTGTCATTGTAAGGAAATTAGTTACAAAACCAATTAAACCTCTAGATGGAATAACATAGTTAATTTTTGTATTAATTTCGTTAGCATCCATGTTGATAAGTTCGGCGTCTCTACTTCCTAAAGAAGTCATAACATCACCAACATAGTCGTTTGGAACTTCAATAGATAAGTCTTCATATGGTTCCATTTTTACTCCATCTATTTCTTTAATAATAACTTGAGGACGTGAGACTTCAATTTCGAAGCCCTCTCTTCTCATGTTTTCAATTAAAATACCTAAATGGAGTTCGCCTCTACCAGAGACAATCCAGTTTTCTTTATTTGGAACTCTTTCCACTTTTAAAGAAACATCTTTTTCTTTTTCCTTATTTAGTCTTTCTTCAATTTGTCTAGCGGTTAAGAATTTTCCATCTTTTCCAGCAAAAGGAGAAGTATTAGTTCCAAAAGTCATTTGTAAAGTTGGTTCATCAATATGAAGTAATGGAAGTGGATCAACGTTATTTAATTCGCAAATAGTTTCACCAACGTTAATATCTGGAAGTCCTGCAATAGCGCAAATATCACCTGCATCACATTCATCAATATCTATTTTATTTAATCCAGAATATCCAATTAATTTTAAAATCTTGAAGTTAGTTGTAGAACCGTCAATTCTTGAACAAGTAACGCTTTGACCAATCTTGATTTTTCCTCTTTGAACTCTACCAATGCCCATTCTTCCAACGTAATCATTATAATCAAGCAGAGCTACTTGAACTTGAAGTGGACCATCTTGAGTTACAGGAGGTTCTGGGATTTCGTTAATAATTAAGTCAAAAATATTACTCATTCCTGGTTTTTGAGTAGATAAAGATGGATCTAAAGAAGAAGTTCCATTTAAAGCGCTAGTATAAGCAACCTTAAAATCTAAGAAATCTTCAGGAGCATCTAATTCCATAAAAAGTTGTAAAACTTCATCAACTGCTTTAACAGGATTTGCGTTAGGTCTATCAACTTTATTAATAATAACAACAGGTTTAACGTGTGCTTCTAAGGCTTTTTTAAGAACAAATCTAGTTTGAGGCATTGTTCCTTCAAAAGCATCAACTAAAAGAAGGCATCCATCAACCATGTGCATAATTCTTTCAACTTCTCCGCCAAAATCAGCGTGGCCAGGAGTGTCTAAAATATTAATTTTGTAATCTTTATAAATAACACTGGTTGTTTTTGCTAAAATAGTAATTCCTCTTTCTCTTTCGATATCGTTACTATCCATGGCTCTATCCTGAAGCTTTTGATTTTCTCTTAAAGTATCAGAACATTTTAATAATTGGTTAACTAAAGTCGTTTTACCATGGTCAACGTGAGCGATAATTGCAACATTACGTAGTTTCATTCTTTCTCTCCTTTAAAACGTATATAATATACACTTATTTGAGGCATAAATAAAATAAAAAAATATCGTAATAATCATGTTTATTTAATAAAACTATTAAAATAATTGTATGTAAAAAATAGTAAAAAATATTGTTTATTAATAATTTATTCTCTTTAAGAAATTCGCTATAATATGGCCATATGAGAAGTTCAGGAATATTAATGGCCTTATCTTCTTTGCCTAGTGATCAAGGCATTGGAGATTTATACGAAAGCGCCTACGAGTTTATTGATGTATTAAAAGAAGCAAATATAAAGATCTGGCAATTATTACCTTTAAATCCTGTTGGATATGGATCTAGCCCTTATCAAAGTGAATGTGGTGAAGCAATTGATCCTATCTACATCTCTTTAAAATACTTAAAAGATAAACATTATATTAAAGAATATAAAACTCACGGTAAAACAAGTGATAGAGTTGATTTTGAGAAAGTTAGAAAGTACAAAGAAAAGTATTTTAAAGAAGCTTTTAAAGTTCAAAAAGATACAAGATCACAAAAATTTAAAGAATTTTTAAAAAATAATCCTTGGGTATATCAATATGCTCTTTTTGATTGTTTATTAAGAAAAAATAATTATCAAGATTGGTATAAATGGGAAAAAGCAGAAAGATATGCTGCATATAACAAAAGAAAATTTGATGATACCCCTTATAAAGATGAAATACTTTATATTGAATGGTTACAATATATTGCATATAAAGAATTCGAACTTTTAAAAGAATATGCCCATAAAAATGGCGTTTCTTTAATGGGAGATATTCCTTTTTATGTCGGACTTAACTCATCTGATTGCTGGGCAAATCAAGATAACTTTATGCTTGATGAAAATGATGTTCCAGCTTTTGTTGCTGGCGTTCCACCAGATTATTTTTCAAAAGATGGCCAAAGATGGGGAAATCCAGTTTATGACTGGGAATTCTTACAAGATGATAACTTTGATTTCTGGTTCCAAAGATTAGAAAATGCTAATAGACTTTATGATTTTATAAGAATTGATCACTTTAGAGCTTTTGATACTTATTACTGTATCCCTTTTAATGAAGATACTGCAAGAAATGGTTTTTGGAAGAAAGCTAAAGGTGATGAGTTCTTTTCATTAATTGAATCTAGAAATTTAGATTTAAAGATTTTTGTTGAAGACTTAGGTGATATTATTCCTTCAGTAGAAGCTTTAAGAGATAAACACCATTTAATTGGAATGAATGTTTTAGAATTTGATTTATTAAATAGAGATATTGAAATTGAAGAAAACCAAGTTTTATATACTGGAACCCATGATAACAATACTTTAGTTGGTTGGTATAATGAACTTGATGAAGGCAAAAAAACTTTATTAAATATCAAAATGAGATATGAAAAGATTGATGGTAAAAATTTCCTCGATGCAGTCTTAAATTTTGCCTTTAAATCAAAAGCTGAATATTTGATTGTTCCTACCCAAGACTATTTGGGACTAGATTCTTACTATAGAATGAATACTCCTGGAACTTTTGGTGAACCAAACTGGACTTTTAGAATTAAGACATTAGATGAATTAAAGAAGAAAGCACCTTATATTGCTTCTTTAATTAGTAAATATAATAGATAAAGATAGAAAATGATTAACGTCGGATTAATAACATTAGGCTGTGATAAGAACACAGTTGATAGCGAAGCTATTTTAAGTTTATTTAAAAATGGGCATTTTAATATCACTTCAAATCTTGATGAATGTGATTTAATTATCATCAACACTTGTGGTTTTATTTTAGATGCAAAAGTAGAAGGAATTAATGTAATTCTTAAGACTTTAGAGTACAAAAAGGCAAAAATTGTAGTTTGCGGTTGTTTGGTTGAGAGATATAAAGAGGAATTAGAAAAAGAAATTCCTGAAGTTAGTTTGTGGATCAGTTTAAAAGATTATCCTAATTTTCAAGAAAAAGTTTATAAACTATTTAATATAAATGATGAAAAATACTCTAATTTCGATATCTTTAATCGTGTTTTATCAACAAAACCTTATACTGCATATTTAAAAATATCTGAAGGTTGTGATAATTTCTGCGGATTTTGTGCAATTCCTTATATTAGAGGAAGATTTAGATCATTTGATTTTGAAAAGTTGGTTAACGAAGCCAAAGATTTAGCTAAAAAGGGTGTAAAAGAACTTATACTTGTTTCGCAAGATACAGGAAGATATGGTAAAGACTTTAAAGATAAAAACATTAATTTAGTAAGTTTACTTAAAGAAATTAATAAAATTGAAGGATTTGAATTTATCCGTTTATTTTATCTTTATCCAGAAGAAGTTAGTGATGAACTAATTGATTTTATTAATGAAAATCCTAAAATGACTCATTATTTTGATATTCCTATTCAACATATTTCAAATAGTGTTTTAAAAAGAATGAATCGTCGAGATACTAAAGAATCAATTATTTCTTTATTTAATAAGATTAAATCTAGAGTTAAAGATCCTATTTTTAGAACAACATTAATTGTTGGCTACCCTGGTGAAACTAAAGAAGATTTAGATGAACTAAAAGAATTTATTAAAGAATATCATTTTAATCATTTAGGAGTTTTTACTTATTCAAAAGAAGAAGGGACTTATGGAGCTAAACTTCCTAATCAAATAGATGAGGAAGAAAAAGTTAGACGTAAAGAGGAAATAATGGAACTTCAATCTAAAATATCTTATCAAGAAAATAAAAACTTAATTGGTAAAACATTTAAAGGAATGATTATTGGAAAAGAAAGCGAAAATGTTTATTTGGTAAGATGCGGATTTAACGCTATTGATGATATTGATGGAAGCGTGTTTTTATCTAGTAAAATTAAACATAACGAGGGCGATATTGTTAATATTAAGATTACTCATGCTTTTGTCTATGATCTATTTAGTGAAGAAGTTCTATCTTAAATTGACATTTTAGTCTATAATAAGAGCTTATAAATCTTATTAATTTAGGAGGTTAGATTATATGTGTGATAAATTTAATCAATTAGATAAGATTATTCGTATTATATTATTTATTCCTATTTGGGGTTGGCTTGTTTCTGGAATCTACCGTATTTTAAAATTTGTTGATGGTGGAAATAACGGAAATATTTTAACTTTAATTTTAGGTATTTTAATTATTGTAATACCAATCATTGGTTTAATTTTCTCTATTGTTGATTTAGTTACAACTATTACCAGTGATAAAGTTACTTTCTTTGCTGATTAGTTTTTTAATCTTGTAAAAGTAAGTTTAATTATGTTAATATTATTTTCGCTTTTAGCGAAAATAATTGCCCCCTTAGTTAATCGGTATAACGGATCCATGGTAAGGATCTATGCGTAGTTCGACTCTGCGAGGGGGCACCATCTTGTATATAACACGATAATTATCGTGTTTTTTATTTTGTCTTATTATTTTTCAATATATTTTGACTATATTCTTTAGGACTAATTCCTACATATTTTTTAAATGTAGAACTAAAGTGAGGAGGAGATGAAAAGCCTAGATATTCACTAATGTAGGCTAATGTTTTATTGCTCTCTAATAATAAAGATTTAGCAATATCGATTTTCTTTCTTAAAATAAAATCATTTATAGTCATATTCATTTCTTTTTTAAATACTTTACATAAATATTCTTTTGAAATATAAAACTCGTTTGCTAAATCATCTAAACTTATTCTTTTTGATAAGTTTTTTAGTAAATACGATGTAATTTGGTTAGCAAGAGGATTATTAAAATCTCTTTTAACTCTATGGGATCTACTAACAAAATATCAAAATGAAGGAAAACATACGGAAGTTTTATTACTTCAAGAAGAGTTAAAAACTTTGACTTGGGAAGAAGTTTATGAGGAATACCTAGAAGAAGCTCATTGTGCTGGCGAAAGTTTATGGTTTCAAAAGGTAAAAGAATACGAAAAAGATGTGATGTCAAAAAGAGGTGAATAAAATGAACTTTATTGAAGAAACTGTCGATATATTAGATTTACTTTATAAACATAATTGGGATGAAAGAAATGGTGGAAATCTTTCTTATATAATTAAGGAAGAAGAAGTCAAAAGTTTTTTAAAGGAAGAAAAAGTTATTAGAACATATCATTATGATTTTGATATGTCTTCTATTGTTGGAAAATATTTTTTAATTACAGGTACCGGAAAATATTTTAAAAACTGCAAAAAAGATCCTGAAAATAACTTAGGCTTATTTAAAATTTTAGATAAAAATACAATCGGATTACTTTGGGGATTAAAAGATGGCGGAGGGCCAACTAGTGAAACTCCAACTCATTTATCTTGCCATATCGAAAGATTAAAAGTTGATAAGGAACATCGTCTTGTTATACATTGTCACCCTACAAATATTATTTGCATGAGCCATATTCATGAACTTGATGAAAATTCTTGGACCAAAGATTTATGGAAAATGCAAACTGAATCTATTGTTGTTTTCCCAGAAGGAATCGGTGTTTTACCTTGGATGCTTTGTGGAGGAACAGAAATTGGAAAAGCAACTGCTGACAAAATGAAAGAATATAGAGCAGTAGTCTGGTCACAACATGGCTTATTCACAACAGGTAAAAATTTGGATGAAGTTTTTGGTCTTATTGAAACTATTGAAAAAGCTGCAGAAATCTATATGAAGATATTTGATAAAAAGATTTATCAATCAATAAGCGATGAAAATTTAAAAGAACTTGCTAAAGCTTTTAAATTAACCTATAAAAAGGGTGTTATTGATTAGTTTTTACCTTTTAAATGTACATTCAATCTACTTTTTTCCTTTTCTTAAATAATTATTGTAAAAAGAAAATAAGAATTGAAAACGCTTTCTATTTTCTTTCAAAAACTATTAAAAAAGACGATAGTTATCGTATTTCTTCATTGTAAGAAAGTAGTGAAAGCACTTACAAAATTCTTACATTTTAGCTACTTTTTTCTCTTTTTTATCATTTTCGATTATCATATAGTCGTAACAAGGAGGAAAACCTAGTATGAAAAATGAATTATTAAACGAAAAAGTATTAGAGGAAAAAGTTAACGAAATGAAAGAAGAAAAAGAAAATGAAGAATATGAAGAAGATGATGGTTTATTCTTCCCAGATTTCAGAAATTTCTTAAGATAGTTCATTAAGAACTTTTCCAAAATTACATATATCTATTTATTAGTTTAATATATAAAGCACTTAGACACGTTCTAAGTGTTTTTCTTTATATACTAATTATTTACTATTGAGAATTTTTCTTAATTAGCATTGACTAACTAATTAATATTTTATACACTATTTTTAGTTAGAGGGATAAGAAATTGGAAAGACAAACTAAGCCTAGAAAAATGATTATAGATTGCTTAAATAATCTTCATCATGCTTCTTTTGATGATATATTTTCTTATTTAGAAGAAAATAATGAATCCAAAAAAATCTCTTTATCTACCTTTTATCGTAATATTTCTTTTTTAGAACAAGATGGTATTATTCGTAAGGTTGATTCTGCTATGTCTGAACCATTTTATGAACTTACTAATATGCCAAAACATGATCATTTTATTTGTACTAAATGTCATAAAATAGTTGATATACCTAGAAAAATTAAAAAAGAAAAATATGATGATTATGGTAATTTAATTCAAGAAATTTCTATTAATGAATATGGAATTTGTAAAGATTGTCTAGAAAAATCTAAAGTTTAATTTTTATGTAAGTTTATTATTAAACTTATTCTTATTAGAAAAATATATAGGAGGAAAAGCACAATGAAAAAATGGAGATGTATCTTATGTGGATACGAATGGGAAAGTGATGAAGAACACCCAATTTGTCCAGTTTGTGGAGCTAGTGGTGAAGATGTAGTTCCAGTCGAAGAAGACAAATAGTTTTACTTAATTTAGTTATTATTTTATTTACATAAAGGAGAAAAATTAAAATGGCAAATAAATATAGTGGTACAAAAACCGAACTTAATTTACAAACAGCTTTCGCAGGCGAATCACAAGCAAGAAATAAATATACATATTTTGCAAGTGTTGCTAAAAAAGAAGGCTATGAACAAATCGCTGCTTTATTCTTAGAAACAGCAGATAATGAAAAAGAACACGCAAAACTTTGGTTCAAAGAACTTGAAGGTCTTGGCGATACAGCTGCTAATTTAAAAGCTGCTGCTGAAGGCGAAAATTATGAATGGACCGATATGTATAAATCATTTGCAGAAACAGCAGATGAAGAAGGTTTTAAAGAATTAGCTGCTAAATTTAGAATGGTCGCTAGTGTTGAAAAACATCACGAAGAAAGATATTTAGCATTATTAAATAACGTTAAAAATTTACACGTTTTCAAAAAAGAAAGCGAAGTTACAGTTTGGAAATGTAGAAACTGTGGTTATATCTATGTTGGTAAAGAAGCTCCAGCAGTTTGCCCTTGCTGCCAACACCCACAAGCTTTCTTTGAAGTTAACGCTGAAAATTATTAATATTTAAACTAATTTTGGTTAATTCTTATAAGCCTAGAAATCATTTTCTAGGCTTATTTAATTAAAAAAGTATTATAATATTAAAGTTGAGGTA
>CALVXK010000018.1 GCA_944369075.1 uncultured Bacilli bacterium | reverse complement strand
ATCCAATCTCTTATTGTGGTATATGGGATGTTCTCATCTCTACTAAATTGGGAAATTGTTTTGTTGGAACATTTGAATTTTTTTACAATTTCAAGTCTTTCATAATCAGATTTATATTTACTCATTTTCATCACCTCGACCAAATTTTAGGCGATTGAAAATATTTTTTAAGAGTGTTAATTATTTACGTTTACTTTTAATAACCTCAAGTTTAAATTCTAATGAATATTTTGCCATTTAAAAACCCCTTTACATTAGACAATTTTGTCCAGTAAAGGGGGTACATCTTAATATGGAGCGCCATACGGGAATCGAACCCGCATAACTAGCTTGGGAAGCTAGTGTTCTGCCACTGAACTAATGACGCAAGTGAGATAATTATACTTAAAAGAAAGTAAAATTAATATAAGGAAATCATAAATTTATGAACATTAGAGTAAGAAGAAAAAATGTAAATTACTTCATCTTTTAATTTTAAATTCTTATTATCTTTAATTAAATTAATTAGTTTAAGTCTAAATAATGTTAAGGCTTTTAAAAAAGAGATATTATTAACTTCATATACTAAATAAGAAGATTTTTTAAGTGTAGAAATATTTTTTTCATCGTATTTTCTTGATATTTCTAAAGCAAATTTTGCTTTAGAAATATAGTGTTCTTTATCGATAATTAGTTCTTTAGAATTTAATTTATTAATTATTAAAGAAGAATTATCAATTAAATTTGATAAAGAAAATATGATGAAAGGAAAAGAAGAAGTTAAAATATAATCTTTACTTAAAGCATGGATATATATTTCTTTAAATAATGAATCAAAATTATCAGTTTTTATAATATTTCTTTCTTCATAGTAATATATTTTATCTTCTTTAATATCGTCTTTATAAAATTTATTTATACTTGGATTTGAAGATAGTCTAGATAAAATTAAAGTAGAAGTATCAATATCTTTTTTACGTTTAGATAAAGAATTTATAACTTCATCTAAAGAATTTTTAGAAATAGTCTTATCTAAATATGATTTAATAGTAACTATATCAATACCAGCATTTAAAAAGATTTCGATCTCATGAAGTTTAATAAAGACATCGCTTTGATAATATCGATAAGAAGTTTCTTTATCAACATAATAAGGAAGTAATAGACCTAGTTTTTCATATTCTAAAAGTTTACTTCTTTTAATATTAAAAGTAGAAGTAACTTCATTTAATGAATAGACTTTTTCTTCTTTATAAAACTTCATATCTATTTATTTCCTACTTGTTTATTAAATTCATAAAAAGCAATAGTAGCCGCATTAGTAATATTTAAAGAATCAATGTTAGTAGAATGTTTAATTTTAATAGGAATTTCTTTTAAATATTTTTGATCCAATCCATGAGCTTCATTTCCAAAAGCAAGAGTTGAACATGTATTTTTATCAAATTCAAAATCTTGTAATAAGTTATTAGTTTGTAACATAAAAGAATATATCTTATGGTTAGAAAATTTATTTTTATATTCTTCTAAAGAGTTAAATAAAGTGATATTAACGCTAAAAATTGAACCCATAGATGCTCTAATAGTTTTAATATCAAAAATATCGACACTTGGTTTAATAATTGCAATATTTTTAATATTAAACCCTAAACAAGAACGAATTATTGTACCTAAATTACCAGTATTCGATGGATTATCTAATAAAACATGATGAGAAGAATAATCTAACTCCATATCATATTTGTTAAATATTCCAATAACATATACATTTTCTTTGTCACTTAACTTAGAAAATATCTTATCATCATTTAAAATTATTTTATCTTCATTATTTTTAAGTAAATCAAAGATTGTTTTTCTAATTTCTTCATTAGAAAAAGAAGAATGAAAGTAAATATTAATAACTTGGTCTTTTTTAAATTTAATTAATTCGATAGTAGGAAATGCTCCTAAAGTATAAGAATAACTAGAATCTTTTTTATATTTTTGAAATTTCATGTCTTAATTTTAATTCAAAATGTATTTATCTTACAAATTAAAAATAGATAATTAGATTTTATATTAATTTACATTAATTTATTAATAATTTTTAAGATTTATTTTTATTAAAATTTCATTAAATTTTATTAATTTTTTTGAGTTAAAAATAAGGAAATATTTTTTAGATTTTTGATGTTTTTAATACGCTTAAATGATATCATTAATAAGTATGAATAATTATGATGTAATTATAGTTGGGGCAGGTCCTTGTGGAATTTATGCTTCTTATGAACTTGTTAAACTTAATCCTGATTTAAAAGTTCTTTTACTTGATAAAGGGAATGATATTTATTCTCGTCATTGTCCTATTTTAGAAGGAAAACTTAAAACTTGTCCAAGTACAAATAATGGATTAAATTCATGTTTTCCAGCATGTTCTATGACTCATGGTTTTGGAGGATGTGGAGCTTATTCTGATGGTAAATTTAATATTACTTCAGAATTTGGTGGTTGGATGGATGAATATCTTGATAAAGATACTATACTTAATTTAATCGACTATGTTGATAAAATTAATTTAGCTCACGGAGCACCAAAAGATATCACTGATCCTAATACTAAGGAAGTTCTTGATATTGAAAGAAGAGGACTTGCTGTAGGACTTAAACTTTTAAGAAGTAGAGTTAGACATTTAGGTACTGAAGTTAATTTAAAATTACTTCAATCTATTTATGAAGAACTTAAAAATAAAATCACGATGAAATTTAGAACTGAAATAAGTGATATTAAAGTTAACGATAATAAGATTGAAGCAGTTATTGATAATAAAGGTAATGAATATCATGCAAATCATGTTATTTTAAATGTTGGAAGACCTGGATCAAACTGGTTATCTCATATGCTTTCAAAACACGGAGTTGCTGTTAGTTCAAACCGCGTTGATATTGGTGTTAGAGTTGAAACTAATGACGTCATTATGCAAGAAATAAATGAATATCTTTATGAAGGTAAATTCATTTATAAAACTAGTGTTGGAACAACTTGTAGAACTTTCTGTTCTAATCCTCATGGTCATGTTGTTGTTGAAAATAATGATGGAGTTATTGTTGCAAATGGTCATGCTTTTAGTGATCAAAAAGAAGGAAGTACAAATACTAACTTTGCAATTTTAGTTTCACATAATTTCACTGAACCTTTTAAAAATGCTAATGAATATGCTTTAGATGTTGCTTCTTTAGCTAATAAATTATCAAATGGTTCAGTTATTGTTCAAAGATATGGTGATATTGTAAAAGGAAGAAGATCAACTTATAAAAGAATAAATGATGGATTTGTTACACCTACTTTAAAAGAAGCAGTTCCAGGAGATTTAGCTTTAGTTCTTCCTTATAAGACAATGCAATCAATTATTGAAATGCTTGAAGCTTTAGACCATGTTACTCCAGGTATTGCTTCAGGGCATACTCTTTTATATGGAGTAGAAGCAAAATTCTATAGTGATAGAATTAGTTGCAATAATAATTTTGAAACTGCAATTAAAGGTTTATTTGTCGGTGGAGATGGAGCAGGTATAACAAGAGGCTTAGCTCAAGCTGGAGCAAATGGAGTTTATATTGCACGTCATATTGTTAATGAATTAAAAAGAAAATAAATAGAAAGGGCCAAATATATGAATTTAGTGCTATTAACATTTAGAACGATTTTTGATAACTTTACAATCAATTCTATTTTAGATTGTATATTTGTAGTTTTAACGTTAGCAGCAGTAAATTTCGTAATATTTTATTTTGTTAGAAGAAAAGCCGTTTCAATAATTTTAATTTCATCATCTTTAGTATATTTAATTTCTTATATTCTTTGTTTAGATGCCTTAGAATTATTTTCACTACTTTTAATTTTCTTAACTTCGATTGTTGCCTTATTTATTAATATGGCGGAACTTAGAAAGTTTTTTGCAAATAGACAATCTAATCAAAATAATAAGATAGCTAAGAAAAAAGAAGAAGCTTATAAAATTTTTGATCATACAGAATTATATAAAACAATTAATGAGACTGTTTTATATCTTTCTGAACATAAAATTGGAGCTCTAATTACTTTTGAAAGAAAAGATAAACTTAGCGATATTATAAAAAATGGTACTGAACTTAATTGTCCTGTTTCTTTTGAACTTTTAATTACTATTTTTTATCCAGGAACTAGACTTCATGATGGAGCAGTAGTTATTAAAGATAATCAAATTGTTGCCGCTAGTGTATATTACACTCCAACAACAAAACCTTTAATTGGAAAATATGGTTCTCGTCATAGAGCAGCTATTGGAATTAGTGAAATTTGTGATGCAGTTACTGTTGTAGTGAGCGAAGAAACTGGTCGAATTTCGATTGCTTATAATGGTGAAATTGAATCTTATTTACCTGAAGATTTCTTAATTGCTCTTGAAAATGTTATGTCACTTTCTTCCGATACTGGAGAAGAAAATAAAGAATAAATATAATGAATCAAGAAAAGAAGAAGTTACAAATATATTCTTATTTAATTAAAATTTTATCTTTAACTAGAGTTTATTCTTTAAGTAAAGAAGATAAAGATAAAATTATTAATGATATCGAAAAAGTAACGATGGAAGCATTAAATTATTTTGAAAATGTTAATTTTGATCGACCTAATTACTTTTTCAAAGATTATTATCCTTCCCCTCAAATTCGAGTTTTACTTTTAATTAATAATGAAGATAAATATTTATTCAAAAAAGATGATAAATCTAATTTAGAAATAACAAATTTTCTTCTCCCTTTAGATGAAGAAATTAGTGACGCTGTTAATAAATATTTATCCTTATTAAATTTAAATTTAAAGTTTGAAGATTTTAATTTTAAAGGAATGAAATTTAGAAAAGTGCTTGAAAAATCTGATCAATTTCCTTTAAATGAATATGTTCTTATTTTTAAATTTAATAAGAACTTAGATTCTTTTAATGAAAATGAATTAGTTTTGGAAAGTATTTCTAATCTTAATCAAAAACTAAAAGTTATAAAAAAAGAAGAATTAATTGAGTTTATAAATTTATCTATAAAAGATAGAATATATATAAAATAAAAGGAGAAAATTATGTCAACACATATTAAAGACACAGCCCATTTTGCAAAAACAGTATTAATGCCAGGAGATCCTCTTAGAGCTAAACATATTGC
Organism: uncultured Bacilli bacterium; assembly: GCA_944369075.1. GTDB lineage: Bacteria > Bacillota_I > Bacilli_A > RFN20 > CAG-826 > Onthovivens. The sequence continues at coordinate 11,123 of CALVXK010000018.1, read as the reverse complement.
TGAAACTTATCTTCATGATTATGAAGAAGTTTCGAATGTTAGAGGCATTTTAGCTTATACTGGAAAAACTAGTGAAGGTAAAGAAATTAGCGTTATGGCTAGTGGTATGGGAATTCCTTCAATTGGAATTTACTCTTATGAACTTTATACCTTCTATGGTGTTGAAAATATTATTCGTATTGGAACTTGTGGCTCATATCAAAGCGAATGCCATGTTGGTGATGTTATTTTAGCAACAAGTGCTTGTTCAAATTCAAATTATGCTTCTCAATTTGGTTTAAAAGGTGGACAAGTTTCTCCTTGTAGTGATTTTGGTCTACTTTTAAAAGCTTATAATAATGCTAAAGCGATGGATTTAAACGTTCATGTTGGACCAATTTTTTCAAGTGATATTTTCTATGATATAGATCCAGATTATTACAAAAAATATCAAGCTTTAGGAGTACTTGGTGTTGAAATGGAATCTTATGGCTTATTTATTAATGCTATGAGACTTAAAAAGAAAGCTTTATGTATTCTTACAGTTAGCGATACTTTTGTTAACAAAGATAAAGAACCAGATTTAAGTCAAGAAGAAAGGCAAACTAAACTTGATAAGATGTTTAAACTTGCTTTAACAATGGCAGAATAAAGAGTAAAATATTATTCATGATTTTAGCAGACGAAGTAAATAACAATACAAATTTAGTTATAACGATAGTAGTAGTTATTGGAATTATTTTATTAATAGTTCTAATTTTAGGTCTAATTTTTTACCCTATTATTAAAAGACAATACATGTATCGTAATTTTAGACTAGTTTACTATAAGAAAATTTATTCTATTGCTGAAAAAAATGATTATTTTTTGATTAATAACTTAGTTTTAAAAAATAACAATATTGATTTATGCCAAATTGATCATATCTTATTTGCTAAAAAATATATCTATGTAATTAAAGATAGATTTTATAGAGGAGCAATAAGTGGAGAAAAAGATGATTCTATTTGGTTATATACTAATAGAGAAGGAAAAAAGAGCGAAATTCATAATCCTTTGATGAATAATTTAAAACGAATCGAAAAACTTAGTGCTATAACTCAAATGGATAATGAATTATTTATCTCAATTGTTGTTGTTAATAATGATTGTATTATTAAAAATCCTAAGATGCTTAATTCAAAAAAATCTTATATAGTTTCTTGTAGAAATTTACCTAAATTAATTTCTTCTATTGAAAAGAAAGCTAAAGTTGATGATATTGATCAAGACTTACTTGAACATGCTGTTCAAGATATATATCGTTCATTTGGAGAAGGTAGAAAAGACGTTGAAAGCGAAAATTAAAGAAATTTATTCTAATTTTAAGAATAATTTTGATGTTACATTTAAATTTAGTGCAGTTTTGCTAGCTATAACTATTTTTATATATCTAGTGCTTTTTTTGATACTTGAATTAATTCCTTATTCATCATTATGGGGATTTTTCTTAATACTAATTATTATCTATTTTCTTATTAGATATATTTCACCTTATATATATTCTTATTTTGCTTGTAATGCGGCTTTATATAGTGTTGATGAAGACAAGATTAATCTAGCTACATTTATTCAAACTAGAAAAATAGGAAAAGCACCACATTTAAGAAATGCCCAAAGACTTTTTAGGACTTTGTTATTTTCAATTCTTATTTATATAGTAGTAGAAACTATAATTATGCTTGGAATTTATGTTGCTGCTTATTCTTTTGAAGGTAGCGAATTAAACATTCTTTTTAATCAACTAGCTTTACTTTTAAATTCAGCAACAATAAATGAAGATACCATAAATCAAATTTATAATTTATTACTAGAACACGAAACTTTAATACGTAATTTAAACTTGATTTCATCTTTTGTTTCAATTTCTTTTGCATTTTATTATTTTTTGCATAATTTTATGCATAGTTTAATTAATTTTCATGTTGTTGCCTCAAATATTAGACTTCCTAATAATCAAGCATTCTTTTATATTAATAAACGTACATTAAATGATAAAAAGTTAAATTATAATAAACATTATTATCAAATAGTTTGGCCTTATTATTTAGCAATATTTTTAGTTTTTAGTGGGTCATATTTATTAATGTTTTTCTTTTTACCTTCAATTTCATCGCTTCTTTGTTCTTTAACAGCTATGGTTATTACAATTTTTATATTTACTCCATTTATGCCTGTTATTTTAAATTTTAATATTACAATTTCTAAAGATTACCTTTTTACCTTTATTAAATATACCGAATCTATTCTTTCTGATTCTTTAAATAGTTTTTATAAAGATCAACAAATGTCGAACCAAAATGCTGATCTTGTTCGCAAAAACATGGAATCTTATAAAGCATTTTTAGATAAGATGATTGAAGACGAAGAAAAGAAAAAAGAGTCAAATAATAGCGAAAAATCAACTGATGATAAAACTAATAATGTAGAAGAAAATAAAGATCAAGATAACGAGCAAAAGAAGTAGATATGAGAAAATTATTTGCTGATATTTTAATTATAATTGGTACGATAGGTTTAATCGTTCTAAGTTTAATTGGAACAGGAATTATTTTATACATGCTTTTTACTCATCAACTTGGGGTTTTAGTTTATACATCTTATTCTAATGGATGGGTTGCTTTAGTTTTAACAATAGTTTCTATTTTAGGTGGATTTTTATATTCTTTATATACTTTAAGAGCAATAAGTGTTGGAAGAACTACTAAAAAACCGATTTTTATATCATTTTTATATTTATTTATCGAAATAGTTAGAATAATTTATATTTCATTAGTAATTAAAGATTTCGTTTATATGAAATTCTTTATCGTTATTTATATTTTAAATCTTGTATTTTATGCTGTTCAATTTTTCGGTTGTTTACTTAATTACAAGAAAAAGTATTAATTTTATTACTAGAAAATAACTAAAAATAATAATATTTTGTTTTACATTTTTAATTAGGTATCAAAATATCTAATTTGTTTAAAAACTATTTACAAGTAATATCTAAAAGAGTATTATAGTGAAGGTAAAAAAATACCGAATTAAATTATGGCTAGAAGAAAAAGAGAATTATCAAACAATTTGATTAACCGTCTTCCACAATATCTAACTTACTTAAAAGAGTTAGATAAGGATTCTTATGTTTCGGCTTTAGAAGTAGCTAATTCTTTAAATTTGAATTTTGAATTAGTAAAAAAAGACTTTCAAAAAATCTCGAGCAAAAGAGGGGTTCCAAATAAAGGAAGAAAAGTCGATGATTTAATTAATGGTATTGAAAAATTACTTGGCTTTGATGAAAACCATCGCGCAATATTAGTTGGAGTTGGTCATTTAGGTAATGCTTTATTAAATTATCAAGGATTCAAACAATATAATTTAGAGATTGTCGGCGCATTTGATTACAATAAGGAAATAATTGGAAAAACAATAAACGGAATCAAAGTTTATGATTTTGATGATATTAGTTCAATTAGAAGAAAATTAAATGCCACAATCGGAATTATTTGTGTTCCAGCTAGTGAAGCAGAAGGGGTTGCAATACGTTTAGTTGCTTCAGGAATTGAAGCTATATGGAATTTTGCCCCAGTAAGATTGGATGTTAACGATGATGTGATTGTCTCAAATATGGATATGGCACAGTCTCTAGCAAATCTTGCACATCGTTTATACATAAAAAAATAAAAAAGGAGAAATTTTGATGGAAAAAGAATTAGATCCAAAAGCTGTCGAAGAAGTTAATGGCTTGGTTAAAAAAAGTTTAGTCGCTCTTGATGAATTCCGTAAATTAAATCAAGAACAAGTTGACTACATCGTTGCAAAAGTCTCAACTAAAGTCTTAGATCATCACGAATACTTAGCAAGACTTGCTGTTGAAGAAACACATAGAGGTGTTTTTGAAGACAAATGTACAAAGAACCTCTTTGCTTGTGAATACGTCGTTAACGCAATGAGACATTTAAAAACATGTGGTATTATTAGCGATGATCCAGTCACTGGTATTACAGAAGTTGCTGACCCACTTGGTGTTATTGCTGGTGTTACACCTGTTACAAACCCAACATCAACAACTATTTTCAAATGCTTAATTGCTTTAAAAACTAGAAACCCAATTATTTTCGGTTTCCACCCAAATGCACAAAATTGTTCTGTTGAAACAGCAAAAATCATCCTCAAAGCAGCAGTAGATGCTGGTGCTCCAAAAAACTGTGTCCAATGGATTGAACACCCATCCTTAGATGCTACTACAGCATTAATGAGACATGATGGCGTCGCTTGTATTTTAGCTACAGGTGGTAACTCAATGGTTAAAGCAGCTTATAGTTGTGGTAAACCTGCTTTAGGTGTTGGCGCTGGTAACGTTCCTGCTTACGTTGAAAAAACATGTAATGTTGCTCAAGCAGCTAACGACATTTTAATGTCAAAAGCATTCGATAATGGTATGGTTTGTGCTTCTGAACAAGCTGCTATTGTTGATAAAGAAATTTATGACGAATTCTTAACAGATATTAAGAAATATGGTGCTTATGTCTGTAATAAAAAAGAAAAAGAATTACTTGAAAAATATATGTTCAGACCAACAAAAGATGGTAAATCTACAGCATTATTTGCTGGTTTAGTTGGTCACCCAGCTTGGGAAATTGCTCATGAAGCAGGATTTGAAGTACCAAAGAATACTCCAATCTTAATCGCTGAATGTTCAAAAGTTGGTTATGATGAACCATTAACAAGAGAAAAACTTTCACCAGTTTTAGCTTTAATTAAAGCAAAAGATACTAAAAATGGTATGGATTTAGCTGAAGATATGGTTGAATTAAATGGTTTAGGCCACTCAGCTTGTATTCATACAGCAAGAAAAGATTTAGTCGATGAATTTGGATTAAGACTTGAAGCTTGTAGAATTATTTGGAACTCACCTACATCATTTGGTGGTATTGGTAACATTTATAACTCATTCTTACCTTCTATGACACTTGGCTGCGGTTCATATGGTCACAACTCAGTTTCTGGTAACGTTAGTGCTATCAACTTAATTAATATTAAAAGAATTGGTAAGAGGAGAAATAATATGCAATGGTTTAAAGTTCCAAGCAAAATCTATTTTGAAAGAAATAGTATTCAATATTTAAAAGATTGTAAGAACGTTAACAAAGCATTTATCGTTACCGATAACTCCATGGTCGAACTTGGCTTCTTACAAAAGATCTTAGATCAATTAAACGAAAGAAGAAATAAAGTTGAAATTCAACTCTTCACAAATGTTGAACCAGATCCAGATATTACAACAGTCAAAAAAGGTGCTGAAATGATGGCTACCTTCAACCCTGATACAATCATCGCTTTAGGTGGTGGTTCTGCAATGGATGCTGCTAAAGGTATGTGGATGTTCTATGAACACCCAGAAGTCAACTTCGATGACTTAAAACAAAAATTCATGGATATTAGAAAAAGAGCATTCAAATATCCTGAACTTGGTAAAAAATCAAAATTAATTTGCATCCCAACAACATCTGGTACAGGTTCTGAAGTTACTCCATTCGCAGTTATTTCAAATAGAGCTGAAGGAAGAAAATACCCATTAACAGACTATTCCTTAACTCCAACAATCGCTATTATTGATGCTGAATTTACAACAAATCTTCCACCAAAAGTCACAGCTGATACAGGCTTAGACGTTTTAACTCACGCTCTTGAAGCTTATGTTTCTATGCTTGCTAGTGATTATACAGATGCATTATGTATTCAAGCTATTCAAATGGTATTTGAATACTTACCAAGATGTGTCAAGAATGGTAAAAACGATCTTGAAGCTAGAGAAAAAATGCACAATGCTTCAACAATGGCAGGCATGGCATTTGCTAACGCATTCTTAGGTATGTGTCACTCAATGGCTCATAAAGTTGGTGGTATGTATCACGTTGTCCATGGTAGAGCAAACGCAATTTTACTCCCATATGTCATTAGATATAATGGTCAAATCCCACACAAACTTGGTACATGGCCAAAATATAATGTCTACACTGCACATGAAAGATATGCAAAAATTGCTAGATTACTCGGCTTAAAAGCTTCTACAGTTGAAGAAGGTGTTAAATCCTTAGCAGATGCAGTCTACAATTTAGGTATTGAATGTGGTGAAGCAATGAACTTCAAATCAGAAGGAATCGATGAAAAAACATGGATGGATAGTTGTGAAGAATTAGCTTACCTCGCATTCGAAGATCAATGTACAGCTGTTAACCCAAGAATTCCTCTTGTTGCTGATATGACATCTATCTTAAAAGATGCTTATAACGGTTATAAAGTTGAAAAATAGTTAACTTAAATTAAAGATTATTAAAAGGTCATCTAGAAGAAATCTAGATGGCCTTTCTTTAACTTTATTTGATTATAAATGTTTAAAAAGAATTATATTATTTATTGATTAGGGAATAAATCACCAAATTGGCCTAATGTATTAGCGACTTCTACATAAGTAGCACAAATTTTCCAAGAAATAATGGTAAGCATTAAGAAGACAAAAGCGATAACAGCATATAATAAATAATCTTTAAAAGAAGTATTTTCATCTTTATTTAAGATTAAAACTACAAGATAGAGTAAACTTACTACTAAACCAAGAATTGAAGCAAGTCCTGAAAAGGTAGACATTGTAATAAAGCCGTTAACAGAATCGATGCCACTGCTTACTAAAATTACGATAAATAAGCCACTTAAAAAGAGCAAACCTATTAGTAGATAAAAAAGTAGGTTTTTAAAAGAACTATTATTTTTCATGTTTTTCCTCCAAAATATATTGTCTTTTAAGACTTCTTACAATTATGTTAGCACAAAAATTTAAAAACTAGAAGAATAGTTCTAAAAATGGAGAATATCTATTATATCTTCGTCCGAAATACTTGTTTCTTTTAAGAAATCATCTAAGAAGGAGTAGTCAATTTCACTAATTTCGTTAGAGTTATGAGCGTCTATTCCAATGATAAATTTATTGCCAAACTTTTTAGCTTTTTTAAAGAAATAAGGTGAAGGATAGTGTAAGCAACCTCTTGCAATAGCACCATCTTTATTCTTAAACTCTCCATGAAGATTAATTTCTAAAGGTAAGTTAAGTTTTAAAGCTTCTAAACAAATTTCATCCATTAATTTATCAATCTGAGGAGTAATTTCTGATACAAAATTCATAAATAAATCAGGATGGCAAACATATTTAAATAAACCTGATTTCATTCCTTTAATTAAATCGTTTTTGTAATTAATAAATCCTTCAAGTTTATCTTTTTTAAAATAGTTAATTGGTTCGCCTTCTTCGTTATATCTAAGATGTTGACCAAGAATTAAATAATCGATTTTGTAATCATTAAATAATTCATGATAATAATCTAGTTTATCTTCATAATATTCACATTCTAGTCCAACATGAATTGTTATATTGTTAAAATATTTTTCTTTTAGATTTTTAATTGAATCTAGGTAACCTTGAAATTGTCCAAATTCCATTCTCATCTTTTCATGAGTAATACCTTTAAAAGGAGCATGATCAGAAAATCCTAAATCTTTAATTCCAACTTTTATAGCTTCAAGAACATAATTTTCATCTGGTTCCATTGAAGCATGACCGCATCTATATGTATGTGTATGATAATTTGCAATTAATTTTTTCATAAAATTCACCTAAATTTTAACTTTAATTTATTATATAAATTATTGTTAAATAATTATATATTTTATGTTAGTTTTTTGATAGAATATTTGGCGTGAAAAGGAGAAAATATGGCTGTTTTTGAGACTAGAGTACAAGAACTTAAATATAATGTATTAAAAAACGTAATTCAATTTATTGATAATAATAAACGAAATCCTAATTTCGAAGAAATTTACAATTTATCCAACAAAATCATTCCAGGACCTAAAGCTACTTTTAGATGCTGCATTTATAAAGAAAGAGCAATCGTTCAAGAACGTATTAAATATATTTTAAACTCTTCTTCAAGTGAAGATACTAACGTTATTAAAGTTATTGGTATTGCTTGTGATGAATGTCCGGTCGGTGGATATACTGTTACTGATCAATGTAGAGGTTGTATTGCTCATAAATGTTCACAAGCATGTCCTAAAAAATGTATTTCATTTAAAGATGGCTTAAAAGCAACTATTGATAAATCTCAATGTGTTAACTGTGGAATGTGCGCTAAAGCTTGTCCATATTCTGCTATTGAAAATAGAATTAGACCATGTGAAAGAGCATGTAAACAAAAGGCAATTACTCCAAACACTGGTGAAACTAATGAAGCAGTAATTAATGATGCTAAATGTATTCACTGCGGTGCTTGTGTTTATACATGTCCATTTGGTGCTATTGTTGATATTTCTTATATTAAAGAAATTTTAAAAATGTTAGATGAAGCAAAAGAAAACGGAACAAAAGTTTATGCTGTTGTTGCTCCATCAATTGGCGGTAACTTTGTTAATTTCAAAACAGGACAAGTTATTTCTGCAATTAAAAAACTTGGTTTCTTTGACGTTTATGAAGCTGCTTTAGGAGCAGATATGGTCGCTTTAGAAGAAAGTGGTGAACTTGAAGAAAGAGGAAAATTATTCTCTTCATGTTGTCCAGCTTATACTTTATATATTAGAAAATTCATGCCTGAACTTGCTCAATATATTTCAGATTCACCATCACCAATGACTATGATTGGTAAATTTATTAAAGAAAAAGATCCAAATTCTAAAGTTGTATTTATTGGCCCTTGCACAGCAAAAAAATCAGAAATAAAACATGCAAGAGTTAAAGGAATTGTTGATTCTGCTATGACTTTTGAAGAATTACAAGCTTTCATTGATGCTAGAGAAATTGATGTTGCATCATTAGAAGAAGCTGATTATAAAAAAGGATCGTCTTTTGGTAGAGGATTTGCACAATGTGGTGGTTTATCAAGTGCTGTTAAAGAAGCTTTAAAAGAAAAAGGTTCAATATTTGAAGTTAAAGGCACTAATGTTGATGGAATGGAGAACATCAGAACTACTTTATTAAAGATTAAAAACGGTAGTTTAGATGTTAACTTCTTAGAAGGTATGGCTTGTGAAGGCGGTTGTATTGGCGGACCTTGTAACTTACAACATAATATTAAATCTAAATTAGCTGTAAGCCAATTCTCTAAACAAGGTGACTCTTCAATTAAAGGTAACGTAGATAACGTTAAAGAATAGAATATGGTTTTAAATAAATTTCGTGGTTTAATTACTGAAAATAAAGAAGAAGCAAATGTTTTATTATTAGGTGTTCCTTTTGATAATAATGCTTCTATTGGAAAAGGTGCTTCTTTAGCACCAAAAACTTTAAGAGAACTTTCTTTTGAAATTCCACCTCTTGATATGTATGGAAATAATCTATCTAAAACAAAGATATTTGATTTAGGTGATTATGATGCTTCTAATTTTGATGAATTATCAGAAAAAATTTATCAAGATTTAGAATCGGTTAATGATAAATTCCATATTATTTTAGGTGGTGATCATTCTATTGCTATTGCAAGTGAAAGAGCTTTTTATAAGAAAGCAATAGAAGAAGGAAAAGAACCAGTTATTATTCATATTGATGCTCATCCAGATATTTGTGATGAATATCATGGTTCAAAATATTCTCATGCTTGTCCAATTAAAAGAGCATTAGATCTTGGTTATCAAGATAAAAACATCACTTTAATTGGTGTTAGAGGATTTGAACCTCAAGAAATAGAAACATTTAAAAGGCATCCAATGCTTGATGTTTATAAAGCAGTAGATGTAAATAAACTTGGTGTAGAACCTTTACTTTTACTTTTAACAGCAAAGTATTCTAATCCAAAATATAAAGTTTATATTTCTTATGATATTGATGCTAATGATCCAGCTTTTGCTCCAGGAACTGGCACACCAGAAGCATTTGGTTTAAAAAGTATTGATATATTAAATTTAATTGTTGGATTAATTTCGCATTTAAATGTTACAACAATGGATTTTGTTGAAATTGCTCCACCTTTAGATATTAATAACGTTACATCTTGGTTAGCACTTAAAACAATGTATGAAATCTTTCATACTCTTGAAGAAAAAAGAGGTAATAAATAATTTTATTTAGATAGATTTATAAATAAAGTTATTCTAAAATATACAAAGAAATTATAAGTTAAAGGAGAATTATAAAAATGGCAAAGACTTATGAATTAGTTCTCATTAGACATGGTGAAAGTGAATGGAACAAATTAAATCTTTTTACTGGCTGGACTGATGTTGAATTATCTGAAAAAGGTGTCGAAGAAGCAAAAAACGGTGGTAAACTTTTAAAACAAGAAGGATTCCATTTTGATGTTGCTTACACATCATATTTAAAAAGAGCTATTCACACATTAAATCATGTTCTTGAAGAAATGGGTGAAGAATATATTCCAGTTTATAAAACTTGGAGATTAAATGAAAGACACTATGGTGCTTTACAAGGCTTAAATAAGAGTGAAACTGCTGAAAAATATGGTGAAGAACAAGTCAAAATCTGGAGAAGAAGTTATGACGTTCAACCTCCAGCATTAGAAGAAGGAGATGAAAGAAATCCTGCTAATCAAGCTCAATATGCTAGTGTTGGTGTTCAAGATTTACCACTTACAGAATGCTTAAAAGATACAGTTGCTAGAGTTTTACCTTATTGGGAATGTGAAATTAAACCAACAATCGTTTCTGGCAAAAGAGTAATTATTGCTGCTCATGGTAACTCCTTAAGAGCTTTAGTCAAATATCTTGAAGGAATTTCTGATGATGATATCGTTGCTTTAAATATTCCAACAGGTGTCCCACTTGTATATGAATTCGATGAACATTTCCGTGTTTTATCAAAGAGATATTTAGGCGATCAAGAAAAGATTAAAGCAGCAATGGATGCTGTTAAAAATCAAGGTAAAGCTAAATAGTCTTTTACTAAGAAAATAAGAATAGATGCTTAAGTCGAACTTAAGCATCTTTTTTAAATTGCCACTTTAATTATTATTAAATTGAAAATACAATATATATAACCGAGGTATTTAACTATTAATAAGTCAACTAAAATTAAAAAAGCATTATAAAAAAGTCCAAAAATATGGAATTTTAAA
>CALVXK010000017.1 GCA_944369075.1 uncultured Bacilli bacterium | reverse complement strand
TTTGCTCGAATACCCTAGGGTATTCATTACTTGGAAGAGTTATTAAGATATCCTGATCTAATAATAAGAAAACCTCCTTTTCTTAATTATATTAGGAGTTTTTATTATATCTAGTTATCAGGATATAAACCTGAAACGAAATCGGCATATTCTTTTAATTCAGGGTCCATATCTAATAAAGAGTCATTTACTTTCTTTAAAGTTTCATCACTTACAATTCCTTCGTTATAAGCATCAAACATTCGATAAGTTCCTTCATCACCATAAACAAAGTAATCGCCATATCTAGTAAATTTCCAGACGTAATCACCAAATTTACCAAACATTGATCCCATATCAATTCCATCTTTATGTATAGATGAACTAACAAAATAGAAACTCATATCATCGAAAGTACCAAAATATTCATTAATAATTACTCCATTAATATCTTCATCAGTACCAAATAAAGATGCACAATCTTTTTTAAAAGTAACTACTTGTTCTTCATTTAATGGTCCCCATTTATCTTTATCTTCAAAATTAGTTAACTTTGAACTACAAGATACTAATGTAAAAGGTAATATTAATAAGGAAAGAGCTTTAACTAGTTTATTCATATAATAAACCTCCTGCTTCAATAAATTTTAAATAATCTTTATAGGAAAGATATAACACATCATTAATCAAACTTGTTTCTGATATATAATATAGTCCATCCTTTTCAAGATTAAAAGTATAATCCCTATTTGATAAAGGTTTGATAACAAATCCCATCTCTGCTTCGCCACTGCATAAAATACAAATTCCTCTACCTCCAGGTTCAATGCTTCCAGCTACAACGTGTCCACTCTTCTGTTTCTCTCCGCAATTACATATTCCGTAATGATATTTATAATCAATCCGATCATAAGAATAGTCATAACTATGAGTATGTACGGCATTTAAAGCATTTAACTCCCCACCAGTGGTACAGAGATTGTTTAAAAAACTTTTCTTAGTTACAGAATCTAAAATTGCTTTTTTTGTTTCTTTATAATCTGTAGTATTATGGGAAGACATGTACAACCCTGCAACACCAGTAATTATAGCTGTTGCATAAGATGTCCCTGTTCCTCCATAAATATCATATTGTCCAAAGCCAACTGAATGAACCTGATCACCAGCAGCAAATATATCTACATTTTCTTTCCCATAATTTGTATCTAGTCCTTCATGCATTAATGTATCATTAATGCCAACACCGCCAACAGAAATAATGTTGTCTAAATTATAACAAGATGGGTAATAATTATTTTTATCGATGTCAACACCATCATTTCCTGCACTACAAACAAAAAGTCCAGAGAAATTTTTTATACTATTATATACATCTGCGTTGTAATTATAATAACCACCACTTAAATTTATTATATCTACCCCAATGTCATCGCAATAATCAATTGCATCAGCCAAATACTTCAAATCAGATTTAAAATTGCCATAATCATCAAAAATTCGTATAGAAATAAGATCAATATTATTTAAAATCCCTGTTATTCCTATCTTATTATTTCTCTTAGCTCCGATAACTCCAGCAACAAATGTACCGTGTATTCTTGCATTTTTTGTTTCATCTGTCCCAGTTGTCGAAGCATATGGTCCATAACCACTTAAAAAAGATTTCGATTCAGATGTATTAATAGCATATTGTAAATCAGGTGTATCTTTTGCAATTCCGGTGTCAAGGACGGCGATCTTTATTTTTTTATTTTCATTTGCAACATCGATAGCTTTTTCGATATTTTCTTCTTGAAAATACCATTGCAAAGAATAGGCCGGATCATTATACTTACTGCTACTGTCAAGCAACTTTATTTCAGCTGGCCTAAGTTCATCACCGTCATGACCATTTAATCCCAAGAATTTTAAATAACTTGATGAAGAAAGGCATATTAGCGAAATTAAAACAATCTTTTTAAACATAAGTTTATTCTCCTTTTATATTTTATTCCAATATAACACATAAAACGCAAAAGTCATGATTCGAGAAATTAACATTCATATGCAATTTTAATAAATCCATATTTTTCAACTAGATTTATTCTCACGTGAAAACTAGATTAGTAATGTTCAAAAATAGATATATTTTTAAAATAAAATTTTAACTTATAGTAATGTATCATTTATTTAACATTTAGAAAAAACATGAACAAAAAGGGTTTAGATAATCTATAATTTTTATATGTCAATCGATAATAAACTTATTGGAAATATTTTTAAGAAATATAGAGAATATCAAAACATAACCCAAGAAAAAATTGCAAGAGAACTTGGTGTTTCGCGTATTACTTATGCAAGATATGAAAAAGGTACATCGCAATTTCCTTTAGATGTTTTTCTAAATGGGGCTAAATTTTTAAACATACCTTTAAATGAACTTATTGAGGAAATAGAGTTAAGTAAAATAAACGAACAACATGAAAAGAATAAAGTTAACGCTATTATTAATAACAAATTTTTTCGGATCTTTCTTTCGTCTTTCGTGTTCTTGCTATTTCTTTTTGGTCTTTTTATTTATGCATATCTAAACCCTTTATATTACAACCAAAATATTTCTTTTTTGTGGCGGTTCCTTAAATTTGATAAACCTGAGTTAATAGCTTTTAATTTTTTTCTTTATTTAATTCTAGCTTTATTTATTACAACACTTTCACTTGGAATTGGAGGCATTATCCATGAAAATATTAAAAAAACACAAAATTAATATTTTATGTCTATTAAATTTAACTACTTTTATTATTGGCTTAACCTCTTGTAATAATAAAGAAATAGTTGAAAATTCTTTCACTTCTGATGAATTCATTCAAAAATACTACTTATATGATAAAAATTATTATGGTAGTTTAAATGATAATAATTATTGTTTCACTTTTACTTATCTTCCTTTTATAGATAGCAACAATAAATCAGAGGGCGCCTCACTTAATGATTACCAGCCAATTCAAATAGGAACATATGAACACAAACTCGAAAATGGCCAAATAGTAGAAGGCGATTTTTATGCGTCAAAAACAACTACACCAGAAAATCTTGATAAACTAATTGAAACGATAATAAATGACTTCGATACAAAAACTCAAAATAAAAGTTCTTTTAATTTCAATGACTCTTGGGAAAAACTAACGAGAAAAGAAAAATACTTTACTTTTGAAAAAGATGGTACTCTTTATGCAACTACTAAATTTACAAATAGCACATATTATATTAAAGATTCTTCTTACCATAATTTTGTCTTTTTAAATGATGGATATTTTCTACCAAACTCTCAAAATACAAATTTTCGAACAAAAAACTTAAACTTTTATACTGATATAAAAAATATTTTTGAGTTAGATCAAATGTTTCCTACTTCTAGATACGATGATGACCTAGAAAAAACAACATTTACTTATGATGTTATTCCTATTGGAGATGGTTCAACTAAAAATGGACCTTCAGCAACATTTTATTACGATAAAAAGAGCCCTATTGTATATAATAGCGTATATTTAGGGAAACCTTCTGAAATAAGTTATGAATTTGTAAATCCAGGTTCAAATAATGACCCTTATAAAAGAATTAGCTCTAATAAATTTAATTTCTTAAATGTTCTTATGCTTGTTAAGGGGCTAGATGAAACTCCTTCTGTTTCTTTTGGATTTGAATTAGAAGCAAGTATCTTAAAAGCAAACGGATCAATTTTTGATGATAACTCCGAAACTTTTAGTTTTTCAGAAAATATTAATTTAAGTAAAGATAATTAGTTAAAATTTCCTTAAATTAAAATAGTAATTTCCGTTTTTAATATATATCATCTTATGCATTACATATACATAATTTATTTTTTGATGAATGTCAATTTGCGTTTTACCACAAGATTTATCTTATTTACTACAATATAGATGTAATAAATAAGGAGGAAAAAATATGAAATATTATTATATTTCGGTATCATGGGTACCAGGATATTATAGTGGACCATCTCTTGCAAAAAGTGAGACTGGAGAGCTTTTTAGCGATCATTACTTATACGATTCTTTACTTAAAACTTGGGTGCAAGATAGATTACATATAGTAGATGATCATATTATCGGTTATGATCCAAGTGAAGAGCCACCATATAGAACTGGTAATACTGACATTATGGAAGAAATGAAAGAAATAACTCGTGATGAAGCTATAAAAATTATGAATGACAAAAACTATAAGTTCTCTATTTTAAGAACAGGTCCTTATGAAGAGATTCTTAAAAATATTTTAGAAGAATTTAAATAGAATATTAAAGATATTTTTAGTAGAATAATAAAACTAAATTAAGAAAGGAAAACGAAATGGAAAACGAAATAATTACTGCTCAATATGAGAAATATAAAGAACAATTTGATCAAATATTAGATAAGATTAAACATTATGATAAAATCGCTATTTTTAGACATATCATGCCTGATTTTGATGCTTTAGGTTCACAATTTGGCTTATATAATTTCTTAAAAGAAAATTTTCCTAATAAAGAATTTAAAGTCTTAGGTGATAATCATGTTACTTTTACTCCTAATGGGTTATTCCCTGAAACTAATAAACTTAACGATTCATGGTTTAACGATGATTTTTTAGGAATTATTGTTGATGTCGGAGACGAAAAAAGAATTGCTGATCCTAGATTTAAAAGAGCAAAAGAATTAGTTAAGCTTGACCATCACCCTATTACAGATACTAATTTTACAATTGATGTTACCGATACTTCTTTAGCGGCTGCAGCTGAACTTGTAACATCATTTATTTGTTATTTAGAAAATAAATATAACTATAAATTAACTAAAGAGGCAGCTCATTATCTTTATATTGCTATAGTCGGAGATTCAGGTAGATTCTTATTTGGTTCTACTTCTAGACATACTTTTGAAATAGCTTCTTATTTACTTTCTAAAGGAATAAATATTGTTCCTATTTATGAAAAAATGTATGAAAAAGGAATATCAGATTTAGAATTTCAAAAATTTATTTTGAATAACTATAAAATTTCTAAAGCTGGAACTGCTTATTATGTCTTAAAAGATAGTGATTTAAAAGAACTTGGATTAAGTTCAGAACAAGGTAAAGAACATGTTAATTTATTCTCTGCAATTAAAGGAGTTAATATTTGGTGTTCAATTACAGAAGACACAACAGAACCATGTTTTAGAATATCTCTTAGATCAAGATATTTTGATGTAAGTAAGATTGCTAGGAAATATAAGGGTGGAGGACACCTTTCAGCTTCTGGTGCTCAAATTGATAGCTTAGATGATTTAGATAAATTTATTCAAGATTGCGATGAAACTATATTAAATTCTAAATAATACTTAAATCTAAATGAGTAATAATACTTTCTTCCCTTTACATATATTTAGTGGCTATTCTTTCTTTAAATCCTCGATTAAAATCGAGGATTTAGTTAAAGAAGCTAAAAAAAGAAACTATCAATATTTAGGAATAAGTGATATTGATAATCTTTATGTATTCCCTAAATTTAATGCATTATGTTTAAAAGAAGGTATTAAACCTATTTTTGGATTGACTTTAGAAGTTAAAAATAACTTAGATGTTAGTTTTTATGCTAAAAATGAAGAAGGTTATAAAGCTTTAATTTATTTAACTAACTATAAGAATAAGTTAATTACTTTTGAAACATCTTTAAATGAAGATATTAGTGTTTCTAAAATTGATTTAATTAGTTTAAAAGATGTTTTAAAAGATAATGTAATAATAGTTATTTCTACTTCTTCTAAAATGTTTAATGAAGTAAGTGAATCAAAAATTAAAGAATTTATTTTACCTTTAAAAGATTTGTATCAAGATGATTTATATATCGGATTAAATACTAAAGATGATTTTACATATACTAGAAATAATTTAATTAAAGATTTTGTTACTTCTTATAACATAAAAACTATTCCTTTTCCTTTAATTAGAAATATTAATAAAAATGAAGGAATAACTTTAAAAATACTTGAATATATTGAAAAAAATATGACTACTTCTATTTCTGAACTTGAAAGTTTAGAAATAGAATCTTTTCCTTTGCCTAATGAAAACGAAGTTAAAGATTATTTTAAAGAAGATGATTTGCTTAACTTAAATGAACTTGTTTTAAAAATAAACTTTACTTTTAAAAAGGTTAGGGCCCATCTACTTTCTTATTCTAGTTTTATAAAAGATGATAAAAATAGTGATGAACTTCTAATTCAAAAAATATATGAAGGTTTAGCAAAAAGAAATATTGATTTAAATACCCATGAAAATTATCGTAATCGACTTAATTATGAATATTTAACTATCAAAAAGATGGGTTATTCTAATTACTTTTTAATAGTTCAAGATTATGTTAATTATGCTAAAAATAACGATATTTTAGTTGGTCCAGGAAGAGGTTCAGCCGCGGGATCTTTAATTTCTTATTTACTTGGAATTACTGAAGTTGATCCATTAAAATATGGCTTACTTTTTGAAAGATTTTTAAATCCTGAAAGAAAATCAATGCCAGATATCGATATTGATTTCCAAGACGTAAGAAGAGACGAAGTTATTTCATATTTAGAAACAAAATATGGTATAAATCATGTTTCAAAAGTTTTAGCTATACAAAATATTAAAGCTAAAAATGCTTTAAGAGATGTTGCTAGAGTTTTGGGATTTAATACTAGTTTTATTGATCCTTTAAATAAAAAAATACCTAATGGTTTTAAAAATCTTGACGGTTCTCCTGATTATTCTTTAGAAGATGCTTATAATAGAATTCCTGCTTTTAAAAACATGGTAGAAAGTAGTAAAGATTATGAAACAATCTATAAAAATGCAAGATTAATCGAAGGTTTACCACGTCAAAGAGGTCAACATGCTGCTGGAATCATTTTAACTAACGAAAATATTTTTGAAGTAATGCCAATAAATTATGTTTCTCAGAAAGAAATCATTAGCCAATTTGAAAAAGATTATTTAGAGGAACAAGGCTTTTTAAAATTTGATATTTTAGGTTTATCTAATCTTACAATTATTGTTAATACTTTAGCTTTAGTTAAACATAATTACAATATTTTATTAAAATTTGAAGATATTCCTGTTTCTGATCCAAAAATATTTAATCTAATAAAAGAAGGGAATTTAATGGGACTTTTTCAAGCTGATAAAAATGCCGTTAAAAGAGCTCTTTTAGATATAAAACCAGATAACCTTAAAGAGGTGGCTGATGCAATTTCTTTAGCTAGACCTGGTCCAATTGAATTTATTCCTACCTATGTTAGAAGAAAATATAAGAAAGAAAAAGTTACTTATCCTTCTAAAGATCTTGAACCAATTTTAAAATCGACTTATGGAATTATCATTTATCAAGAACAAATCATGAGAATTGCTCAAAAATATTCTTCTTTTACTTTTGCAGAAGCTGATACTTTTAGAAGAGCAATATCTAAAAAGCACTATGAAGACATCTTAAAAATGAAAGATAAATTCATTAAAGGTGCTTTAAAAAATAAACATATCGAAAAAGAAGCAACGGAAATTTTTAATCATATTTTAAAATTTGCCAGTTATGGTTTTAACCTTTCTCATGCAGTTTGCTATGCAGTTATAACTTGTAGAATGGCTTATTTAAAAGCGACTTATCCAACAGAATTTTATGCTTCAATTTTAACTTCTAACCAAGATGAAGATAAGACAAATAACTATCTTAGTGAAATTAAAAAAGAGCATGTTTCGATCGAACTTCCTAATATTAATCTAACAAATTTATACTTTGTTCCTACTAAAAATAGCCTAATATTCCCAATATCTAAAATTAGAGGTATTCCTAGCAAACTAGCATATAACATTGTTAAAGAAAGAGAAGAAAATGGCCTATATACTTCATATCAAGACTTTATTTTTAGATCGATTAACTTTGAAAATAAACTAACTGATAAACAACTTTCAACTTTAGTTAATGCTGGTTGTTTTGATACCTTTAATCCAAATAGAAAACAACTTAAAATGCAAATTCCTGATGCTATAAATATTATTTCTTTAGGTGGAAAAGAAGCTTTTTCCTTTATTGGTGAAGATTCTAGTTTATCTTCCTTTAAGTTTGACCCTAGTGTTAACGATGATAAACTTGAAAGAATTAATTTTGAATATGAAGCTTTAGGAATGTTAATTTCCGATTCTTTATTAAATTATGTTAATCTTTCCCCAAAAGTTAAAAGTGTAATAACCCCGATTTCTTTATTAAAAGTTGATACTACTTCTTATATTTTAGGAACAGTTAAAAGTGTAAAAACAATTAATATTAAAAACGGGAAAGATAAAGGAAAAATCATGGCTTTTGCTCTAATTGGAGATAATGATAGCGAGATAGATACTACTATTTTTTCATCAATTTTTGATCAATATAGTGATTTAATTAAAGTAAATAATATTTTATTATTAAAAGGTAAAAAAGAAATTAGAAATGATAAAATATCTTTTGTTGTAGAGAATATGAAGGAAGTTAAATTAAATGAGCAATAAAATAGTAATTTTAGATGGATATTCAATGCTTTTTAGAGCATTTTATGCTACTTATCTTCTTGATAAAGAAAAATTAATGCGTAATGAAGAAGGTATACCTACTAATGCGATATATGCTTTTTCAAATATGCTTGTTTCAATATTAAAAAAATTAAATAAAGATGATTCTATTTTTGTAGCTTTAGATAGTGGAAAAGAAAATTTTCGTAAAAAAGAATATAAAGAATATAAAGCAAATAGAAAACCTATCGAAGAAGAATTAAAAGTTCAACTTCCTATTTTAAGAGAACTTCTAATATCTTTAAATATACCTTATTATGAACAAGAAGGTTTAGAAGCTGATGATATCGCCGGAAATATCGCTAAAAAAATGGAAAAAGAGAATTATAAAGTCATAATTTATACTTCTGATAAAGATTATTTACAACTTATTGATGATAATATAACTATTAATTTAATTAAAAAAGGACTTAAAGATATTAAAGAAATGACTCCTACTTCTTTTAAAGAAGAATGGGGTTTTGATCCGATTCATATTATTGATTATAAGGCTCTTAGAGGTGATGATTCTGATAACTTAAAAGGAATACCAGGAATTGGAGATAAAACAGCGAAAGATTTAATTATTAAATATAATGATTTTGAAAATATAGTTAAAAATGCAGACACCAGTAAAAAAGTAGGCCAAAATATTATTACTTATCAAGATAATGGTAGACTTTGTTTATCTTTAGCAACCATTAAAACAGATGATGACTTGCCTTTAACTAAAGAAGATTTACTATATGAAGGTTATGATTATAATAAAGTTAATGCATTTATTAATAAATATAACTTAAAATCACTTCTTTCTAAACTTCCTACTACTTTTAGAAGAATTAATACTAGTAAAGATACTTTAATTAATAAACTTGAATATAAAGAAGTTAGTTCTTTAAAAGAAATATTAGAAACATTAAATACTTCACTTAATAAAATAGAATCTATTGGTATTTCTATTTTATTAAGTGAAAATAACTATCATTATGCTGATATTAAAAGAATATATTTAACGATCTTAAATAATAATTTTATATTAGATTTTAATACTTTTATTAAAGATAAAGATTTAGTTTCTATATTAGAAAATGAAAATATTAAGAAATATTGTTTTGATTTTAAGAAGTTATATGTTTCTTTATTTAAATATAATATTTTAATAAAAGGTTTAGCTTTTGATTTAATGCTAGGTTCATATTTAGTTAATGTATCTTTAGCTACTTCTTCTTTAGAAAATATATTATCTTACTTTAATATCGATATATCTTTTGCTTTAAAAGAAGATGATAAAAAAGAAACTTTATCTTTATTTGATGATAACTTTGTTAAAGAAGATCCTTTAAAAGTATGTGAAAGTTATTATTCTTTAAACCTATATAAAGAAATAACATCAAGATTAAAAGAAAGTGATGAACTTAATCTTCTTTTTGAAATTGAACAACCTCTTTCTATTGTTTTAGGAAAAATGGAAATAGAAGGCTTCCCATTAAATAAAAAGTACTTAGAAACTTTTAAAGAAGAATATAAAACTAAGTTAAATTCTTTAGAAGAAGATGTTTATAAACTTGTTGGTAAAAAATTTAACATTAATTCTCCAAAACAACTCGCTTCTATTTTATATGATGATTTAGAGATTATTAAATCAAACAAATCTCGATCTACTAGTGTTGAAGTTTTAACAAAAGTTAAAGATAAATCGCCATTAATTCCTTTAATTTTAGAATATCGAAAATATTCCAAACTTTTAAATACATACGTTGAAGGATTTATTCCTTTTATTGATAAAAATGGCTTAATCCATGCTACATTTAATCAAGCTTTAACGTCTACTGGAAGACTTTCTTGTTCTGATCCTAACTTACAAAATTTATCGATAAGAGATGACGATTCTAAAGCTATTAGAAAAGCTTTCTTCTATGAAGATAAAACGTTAAATTTATTATCTTTAGATTACTCCCAAATCGAACTTCGTATTTTAGCTCATCTTTCAAATTCAAAGACAATGATCGATGTTTTTAATAGTGGGGAAGATATTCATAGCGCTACTGCTAAAAGAATTTTCCATCTAGATAAAGAACCAACTAGTGAAGAAAGAAGAAAAGCTAAAACAGTTAATTTTGGTATAGTTTATGGAATTTCTGATTGGGGATTATCGGAGCAACTCGGATGCACTGTAAGCGAGGCAAAAGAAATAATTACTTCTTTTTATAACGAATTCCCAGAAATTAAAAACTATTTAAATTCATTGGTCGAAGAAGCTAAGGAGAAAGGCTATTCTAAAACGATGTTTAATCGTCGAAGATACTTGAATAATTTTAATTCTGAATCTTACCAAGAAAGAGAATTTGAAAAAAGAGCTGCAATGAATGCTCCTATTCAAGGTAGCGCAGCTGACTTAATAAAAATTGCCATGATTGATGTTGATAAAAAGTTAACTGAAAAAGGATATGAAGCTCGAATTATTAATCAAATTCATGATGAAATTATCTTAAAAGTTAGTGATAAAGAACTTTTAGAAGTTCAAAGTTTAGTAAAAGATGTAATGGAAAATTGCGTTAAACTAAAAGTTAAATTACTTGCTGAAGGAGGAGCGGCCAAAAATTGGTACGACTGTAAATAATTATGCCTGAATTACCTGAAGTTGAAACTGTTAAAAATACTTTAATTCCTTTAGTTACAAATAAAACTATTACTAAAGTTGATATTTTTTATGATCGTTTAATTCAATCAAATATTGATGATTTTAGAAAAAATATAATAAATAAGAAAATTTTAGGTCTACAAAGATATGGAAAATACTTATTTTTTGATCTAAGTGATAATTATATTTTAATAACTCATTTAAGAATGGAAGGTAAATTTGCATATCATGAAACTAATATAAATATTAGAATTTCTTCTACTACTTTAGCTTTTTATTTTAGTGATGGAACTACTCTTTGTTTTAATGATACCCGTAAATTTGGTCTTATGTTTTTAACTACTAAAAGTGAAATACATAGTTTAGCAATGATGCAAAAACTTGGAATTGAAGCTAATAAAATTAAAGAAAGTGATTATGAAATGCTTTTTAAAAAACTTTCTAAAAATAAACCAATTAAAAATCTAATTACTGATCAATCAATTTTATGTGGAATCGGTAATATTTATGCCGATGAAACGCTTTATTTATCAAAAATTCACCCTCTAACAAAAGGAAAAGATTTAAAAGAGGAAGATTTTATTAAAATTTTTAAAAATGCTAAAAAAGTTTTAGATAAAGCAATTACTTTAGGAGGCTCTTCTGTTCATTCTTTTTCAGCAAATGGAATAGATGGTAAATTCCAAGAAGAACTACTTTGTTATGGAAAAGAAGGAAAACCTTGCCCTAATTGTAATACAAAATTTCATAAAATATTTTTAAATGGAAGAGGGACTACTTTTTGTCCTAACTGTCAAATTTATAAACCTTTAGAAAAAGCTATTGGTATTACCGGAAAAATTGGAAGTGGGAAATCCACTTTATTAAATCATTTTAAAGATTTAAACTACCTTACTATTTCAAGCGATGTTTTAATTAAAGAAATTTATCATGATCCTGTAATTAATAAAAAAATTAGTAAAATTGTTGGTTTTATTTTTGATATCGATAAAAAAGAAGATCGAAATAAAATTAAACTAAAAATGATTAATGATCCAAAAATTAAAGAGAAAATCGAAGATATTTTATATCCAGTACTTGAACAAAGATTAATTAAAATCATTGAAGATAATGAAAATGTTGTAATTGAAGTTCCACTTCTTTTTAAAGCTCATTATGAATATATGTTTAAAAAAATTTTTGTTCTAGATATTGATGAATCTAAACAAATTGAACATTTAAAACTTAGAGGAGATAATGTTACTACTTCTTTAAAAATTAATAATGATTATAGTGCATTAAGTTTAGATAAAGTTTATGTAATTAAAAATAATTCTTCCAAAGAAGAATTATTTAAAAAAGTTGATGAAATATTAAATAAATAACTTATTTTAATGCTAATTTACCGCTATTATATTCTAAAGTTATTGATGATTTGATTAAGTTAGTAATCTCATTAGAAATATAATAGTTTTTAGATTTTATTGCATAAACATTACGTAGATCTTCTAAAGAATATATTGAATTAATAATTGTAAATTTATTATTTTTAGATTTACTTCTTTCTTTTAAGATTGGAATTAATATTAAATCTCGAGTAATATCGTTAATATATTCTTCTCCTAAAGAATCTAAAACTAAAGTATTTGCATTTGAAATCTTAGAAATAGCTTCATCAAAAGAAGCTTTATCTTTTGAAAAGAATAAATCACTAAGTTCTTTAAATCTTTTAGGACAAGATAAAAAGACGATATTAGATGAATAATTTCTTTTGGCTAAAGCATTAACAATCGCAATAGAAAGATAAGATTTATAAGTTTGATGTCCTCCATAAATAAAGAAAAATTTCTGACCTTTATTTATTTCATTTACGATTGATTTTTTAGGTTCTTCTCGTGGTATATCTTTAAAAGACAGGTTATAAAATTCATTAATATTAAAATCGATTAATGAAAATTTTTTCTTATATTCCATAAATTTATGATATACATCATATTCTTTATAAGTTTCTTCAATTATATTTTTTTCATTTTTAATTAACTTATAACGATAAAACTCATTATTTTTTAAACAATCTTCATACTTTTTTAACTTCTTATTAGTTAAATAGCCTAAATATTCTTTATAGAATTTAGCAATATGAGTTTTAATTTCTTCATCTAAAAAATTATCATCATTAATTAATGAATCATAAAATTCTTTATCACTTCTTATTTCTTCATATAGCTTATCTCTATATGAAGAAATATCTATATCTAATTTACTTTCAAACTTATCTATTTTTTCCATATATACTTAATTATAAATCTAAATTATCATCATCTAAATCAAAAAGATTTAAATTGTCTTTTTCTAAATCTTCTTCTTTTGTCTTTTTATTATTGGAGTTAAGACTACTTTCTTCATCATTATTATCAAAATTAATCTTAATAACATCGTTAGTATTTGAATCTAGATTAACATCAAATAATTTCGAATCATTTTTGGTTTCATTAAATCTTTTTTCTTTCTCATTAAATGTATTTTGATTATATAAATAATCAATCATCTCATAAACATCATGAATATTGTTTCTTAAAATAGGTCCTAGATAAGTAATAACATTATTTTTATAAAGATGATTATTGTCTTTATTTAAAGAATAATCTAATAAGCAATTAATCATGTCACTAGATAAGTTATATTCACTAATTAAAGTTTGAATAATATTTTTTTCAAATCTTGAAGGTTCTTTTCCATTAAGTGTTTCTCTTAAAAATTCAAGTGGTGATAAAGATTTATAATAAGAAACTAAAGTATCGTTATTACGTTTTCGATCTTCAAAACTTACTTTTTTAGAATTTAGATCATTTTTAACAAATGTATTAAACATTTGATTCTTCATTATTTCATCTTCTAACTTTTTAAAATTAATGTGGTTTTCTTTATTATTAACGTCATAAAAAGTATTGATGTATCTAGCCATTTCTTCTTCATTAATTGAATAAATGTTAGCTAATTCTTCTATTCTTTTTTCTTCGTTATCGTTAATCATCTTAGCATTAATTTGGCTAATTTTTTTAAGTTTTTTTAAAAATATTGAATATGAAAAATTAGTTGAAAAATTAACTCCTTCATTTTTAGATTTAAAAATATAGTTAGTTTTTGAATCTAAAGATGAATTATTTTGTTTAATTTCAAAAACATCTAGTAAAGATGAAGATATATTTTCATAGTTAACTAAAGAGTATTTTAAAGCATATTTTTCTTCGACTTTTTTTAGTTTTTCTTCATCGTTATTAAATGCATTTAAAAGCAATACACGAAGGTGTTTTTTATTAAAAAACTTTTCAGGAGTTAAAACAGGTTTAACTAAAATAATATAAGAAGAATCATTTTCAATATGTTTATATGTTTCAATTAAATTTAAAGCTTCTAAAGTCTTGCGAGATGAAACATATTCTCCTTTAGAAAAAGATAAAAGATTAAGTATATTTTTTTCACTTATTTTTTTGTTAACACTATTTTTAAGTAAGGTATATAAAAGAATTGCTCTACCTTTAATAATAGGCAAATAATAGTCGTTTAAATAGTCTTGATAATGCTCAACATTATCTTCGTCTTGGTAGATATTAATCTTAATTTCGTTCATACTAAAATTAAATTATACATAAGAATTATTTAAATTTCATAAGAAGATATCAAAATCAAGTTTTAGTTTAATTTTAGTATATTTATAGTGATTATTTATTACTTTATTATCTTAGAATTTTCTACCATTTTTATGTAAATTTTGTTTAAATCTTGTTTAATTTTAGTCTATAATATTAAATGAAATTATAGGAGAAAAATTATGTTAAAGAAAATTGGTATATTAACAAGTGGTGGTGATGCTCCTGGTATGAACGCTACTGTTATAGGTGCAATTAAAGCTGGCATAGCTCTTAATAAAGATATGTATGTTGTTTATGATGGCTACAAAGGTTTAATTGAAAAAAACTTTAAAAAAGTTGATAAACACTTCATTGAAGATAAATTAGCTTCTGGTGGTACTGCTATTAAAACCGCTAGACTTCCCGAATTTAAAGAGGAAGAGGTAAGAAAAGTTGCTGTCAAAAACATGAAGGAAGAAGGTATTGAAGCTTTAATTGTTATAGGTGGCGACGGCTCTTATATGGGTGCTAAAAGACTTACCGAAATGGGCATCAACTGTGTTGGATTACCTGGAACAATCGATAACGATATTGCTTCAAGTGATTATACAATCGGCTTTGATACTGCTCTTAATACCGTTGTTAATGCAATTGACCAAATTAGAGATACAATGACTTCTCATAATAGATGCGCTATTGTTGAAATTATGGGTAATAAATGTCCAGATCTTACTTCTTTTGCTAGTATTGCTACTAATGCTGATGAAGTATTTACTTGCGACCATCCATTAGATGATAAAAATGCTTTATTCGATCGTATGGAAGAAGCAAAGAGAAATGGTAAAGATTGCTACATTATATTAGTTGCTGAAAAATTACTTGATACTAAAGAACTTGAAAAAGAATTAAATGCAAAAACTTCTTGGGAAACTAGACTTACAATCTTAGGACATATCCAAAGAGGCGGAAAACCAACAGCTATGGAAAGAATTAACGCTGTCAAAATGGGTGCTTATGCTGTTGAATTACTTGATAAAGGTATTGGTGGAGTCTGTATTGGAATCCACGAAAATAAATTAAGATATGTTGATATATATGATGCTTTAAAACTTCCTAGAGATGAGCATAAAGATTTATATCAATTACATGAATTAATTAAGTAAGTAAATAGGAGTTTATATGTTAAAAGAAAATCACACTAAAAAAACTAAGATTGTTTGTACTATTGGTCCTTCTTCTCAAGATGAACCAATGATGAGAAAACTCATTGAAAATGGTATGAACTGCATGAGAATGAATTTCTCTCATGGTGACTATGAAGAACATGGCGCAAAAGTAAAAACATTAAGAAAAATCGAACAAGAAGAAGATATTTATATTCCTACAATGCTCGATACTAAAGGTCCTGAAATTAGAGCTGGTGAAGTTGAAAACGACTTAATCACAATCGAAAAAGGAACTGAAGTTAGAGTTTCTATGGAACCAGTACTTGGTACTCCTAGCAAAATTAGTGTTAACTATCCTGCACTTTTTGATGATGTTGAACCAGGTAACCACATTAAATTAGATGACGGTAAACTTGATTTACTTGTTACAGGAAAAGACAAAGAACACCGTGAAATTATTACTGAAGCTTTAAATACACACTCAATTAAGAGCCGTAGAGGTGTAAACTGCCCTGGTGCTAGACTTGCAATGAAGTTCATTTCCGAAAAAGATGAACAAGATCTTATTTGGGGTTGTGAAACTGGTGTTGACTTCATCTCTGCTTCTTTCGTTAGAAACGCTCAAGATGTTAATGATATTAAAAGTGTTTTAGCTGCTCATGGTCATCCAGAAATCAAAGTTATTTCTAAAATTGAAAATTCACAATCAATGAATTATCTTGATGAAATTATTGATGCTAGTGATGGTATCATGGTCGCTCGTGGTGACTTAGGTCTTGAAATTCCTGAAGAGGAAGTCCCAATTGTTCAAAGAGATTTAATCAAGAAATGTAGAGAAAAAGGTAAACCAGTTATTACTGCAACTCAAATGTTAGATTCAATGATTCATTCTCCTATTCCTACAAGAGCTGAAGTTGGTGACGTCTCTACTGCTGTTTTAGAATCAACTGACTGCGTTATGCTTTCTGGTGAATCTGCTAATGGTGAATATCCTGCAGAAGCTGTCTTAATGCAAACAAAAATTTCTAGAACAATGGAAAAAGAATTAGACTATGAAACAATGGCTAAAGAAGCTTATGATACTTCAAACAAAGATAACAACGATGCTATCGCTAATGCTATTGCAAATACAGCAAAATTAATCGATGCTAAATTAATTGTTTCATTCACTGAAACAGGAAGATCTTCTAGAAGAATTTCAAAAGCTAGACCATGCTGTCCAATTCTTTCTATCTCAAATAGACTTGTTACTGTAAGACAAAATGCAATTTATTGGGGAATTTATTCTAAACTCATTAGATCAAAGAAAATGCCAGAATTAATTGAAGATATGGAAGTTATCGCTATCGTTAAAGCTAAAGAATTTGGCTTAAAACCTGGTGACTTTATTCTTATTTCTGGTGGTACTCCATCTGGTGCTGGAAGAACTAACTTCATGAGAATTATTCAAATTCCTGAAGATAGAGATGTTTTATAATAAAATAGTTGATTTTTAAATTAAAAGTATTATATTATTCACGTGCGTTGATGAAGACATGTTTATTATTAAACTTTTACAAGAGAGTATAGATATTAGCTGAGATTCTATATTAAAAGAGATAATAAGTACCACTTCTGAGCATTTAAGGAAACTTAACGTTTAACTTTTAACGATATAAAAGTCCAATTGAGTGATAAATAATTTTATTATTTATAACTAAGGTGGTACCGCGAATAAAAATTTCGTCCTTAGAAACTATGTTTTCTAAGGACTTTTTCTTAGAAAACAAAAAGGAGATATATTATGTTACTTAAATTACTCGACGGTAAACAAATTGAAGTTAATGAAAATGAAAATGGTCATGATGTAGCTTCAAAGATTTCTACTTCTTTAGCTAAAAATGCATTAGCTTATAAACTTAATGGAAATCTTTATGATTTATTTACCCAAATTAAAGAGGATGGTGATTTTGAAATTATCACTTCTTCTAGCGATGAAGCTTTTGCTTTATTAAATCATTCAACTGCTCATTTACTTGCTGAAGCAGTCCAACATCTTTTTAAAGGTGCAAAATTTGGCATTGGTCCTTCTATTGAAGATGGCTTCTACTATGATATTGATTTTGGTGATTACGTCTTAAAAGAAGAAGATTTACCAAAAATCGAAACCGAAATGAAAAAGCTTTCTAAGAAAAATGAATACATTGTTAGAAAAAATGTATCTAAAGCTGAAGCCTTAGAATTATTCAAAGATAATGAATACAAAGTTGAATTAATTAATGAACTTCCAGAAGACGAAGTAATTTCTATATATAGTCAAGGAGACTTTGTTGATTTATGTCATGGACCTCACGTTCCTTCAACTGGCTTTATCAAACATTTTAAACTTGAAACAATTGCTGGAGCTTATTGGAGAGGCGATTCTAAAAATGAACAATTAACAAGAATTTACGGTGTTTCTTGTTTCTCAGAAGAAGATCTTGAACATAGAGAACATCTTAAAGAAGAAGCAAAAAAGAGAGATCACAGAAAACTTGGTAAAGAACTTGGCTTATTTATGATTTCTGATTACGGTCCAGGATTCCCATTCTTCTTACCAAATGGGTTAATGCTTAGAAGACAAATTGAAAATTGGTGGTATCAAATTCACGATGCTCACGGTTATCAATTAATTAAAACTCCTGTTATTCTTTCAAAAGAGTTATGGGAAACTTCAGGTCACTGGGATCACTATAAACAAAATATGTATACTACTAAAATAGATGGTAGAGACTTTGCTATTAAACCAATGAATTGTCCAGGTGCATTACTTGTTTATAATTCCCAACTTCATTCATATAAAGATTTACCACTTAGACTTGGTGAACTTGGTCTTGTTCATAGACATGAAGCTAGTGGCGCATTAAACGGCTTATTTAGAGTTAGATGCTTCACTCAAGATGATGCTCACATCTTCTGCCGTAGAGATCAACTTCAAAGTGAAATTGAGAATTTATTAAAATTATACGACGAAATTTATTCTACTTTCGGATTAGACTATACAATCGTACTTTCAACAAAACCTGACTCAGATTATATTGGTGATGATGAAGTTTGGGCAGAAAGTGAAAAAATCTTACATGATGCTTGTGTAGCTACTGGTAAAGAATTAAAGATTAATCCAGGTGATGGTGCCTTCTATGGTCCTAAACTCGACTTCAAACTTAAAGACTGTATGGGTAGAATTTGGCAATGTGGCACTATTCAACTTGATATGAACTTACCTGAAAGATTCGATTGTTTCTATATCAATGCTAATGGTGAAAAAGAAAGACCAGTTATGTTACATAGAGCAATTTTAGGATCTTTTGAAAGATTTATCGGAATTATTATTGAACACTTTGGTGGTGCTTTCCCAATGTGGATTGCTCCTATTCAAATTAACGTTTTACCAGTTAATAATAAATTCCATCTTGAACATGCTGAAAAAGTTAAAGATGAATTAATTAAAGCTGGATTTAGAGTTACACTTGATTCAAGCGAAGAAAAACTTGGCTATCGTATGAGAAATTCTATTCTTAAAAAGACTCCTTATACTTTAGTTATTGGTGACAAAGAAAAAGAAGGAAATTTAGTCACTTACCGTAAATATGGTAGTGAGGAACAAATTACAATTTCTTTAGATGAATTTATCAAAATGGCAAGCGATGATGTTAAAGAAAAGAAATTCCTCGTCGATCCAAAATCAATCTAATTAAATGAAAAAAGAAACAACAAAAGTAACTAAAATATTAGACTTTCACAAAATTAACTACGAACTTTTTACTTATGAACCTAATCAAAGATTAAGCGGCGAAGATATTTGTTCTATTCTTAATGAAGATCCAAATAAAGTTTATAAAACATTATTAACTGTCTCAAAAAATAAAAAATATTACATATTTGTCTTACCAGTTAATAAAACATTAGATTTAAAGAAATGTGCCAAATTAAAAAATGAGAAATCAATTGATATGGCACATGAAAAAGAGATGAAACCAGTTACAGGTTACGTTCACGGAGGTTGTTCAATGATTGGACAATTAAAACCAAATATTGATATAACTGTTGATTCATCCTTTCTTAAAAATGATTATGTTTATATTAGTGCTGGTGAGGTAGGTAAACAAGTTAAGCTTAATCCAAATGATATAAGTAAAATAATAACATTTAGTGAAGGCGATATTACTACTTCAAATTAACTATAAAAGCCACTATCGAGAAATGATAGTGGCTTTTTACTAAGGAAGTATATAAAAAAGTGGAATGCTAATTTATGCCAACTGCTTTCATTGCAAAATCAAGAATAAATCTAGAAACAGTCATTACTCCTGAATCATAACCTAATTCTGCTTGGAACCAAGTATTAACATCAGGATTATTTTTAGCAATAAAGTAAGTTAATAGTAAGTATAACGAGCAAACAAAGAATCCAGTTGCAAGACCGACTACTCCTCCTAAAATTTTATTTATTGTTTGTCTAATTGGTCCACCTGTAAGAAGTTTAATAATAGGTTTTAAAAACAACATTAAAACAACTAGAACAATTAGGAATAAGATCAAATAAGTTGAAACAAGGATAATAATTCCACCCATTTCAAAACTATTAACCCATTCATTAACTGATTCAATGTTACATATTGCCCCGGCAATTGCTCCAGCAAAGAAATAGGTTACTGTAATTGCACCTACAACTGCTACAAGTTTAGCAAACTTATTAATAAAACCAGAAATAAGTCCGCCCACAAAAAATACAACCAAAACAATAACTGCAAGTATATCAAAAGATGAAAACATAAAATTCATATTTTTTTCGTATTATTCAGTTAAGCCTAGTTTGATGACTGAATAACTTTTTCTCCTTTCTAGGCTATAATTAATATGCT
>CALVXK010000016.1 GCA_944369075.1 uncultured Bacilli bacterium | reverse complement strand
ACAATGAAAAACTTTGAGAAGCACGTAACACATTTTACTGTCGTCAGTAATGATATTTTAAAAAGGAAGGAAATAAGTGATCGAGCAAGATTTTTACTTATTTGCATGCTTTCTTTGCCAGATGATTGGAATTTTTCTATTGATGGATTGCAAAAGATTTTTACAACTGCTGGTAAAAATACAATTTCTGCTTGTTTAAAAGAACTACAAGATTTTGGCTATTTAAAGATTGAACAAGTTAGAAATGCTAGCGGTCATTTTGATTCAAAAATTTATCATTTATATGAAGTGCCTTATGCTCAAGAAACCGATGCGAAAACACCGTATCCCAAAAATAGGGATTCGGTAGAAAATGAACAAAAATCACCGTATCCCAAAAAACGGGTTCCCGATAATGAAGCGCTATTAAATACTAAATATATTAAATACTTAAATAATAATAAAAAAATAAGTAATAGTAATATAACTACTAATACCAACAATAGTAGTAATAACGATATAAGTAATATAACTGAGTTAAATACTAACGATGTAATAGATATTGATGATCCTCCTATTACTTCAAAACAAATACCTAAGACTAAAGATAATTCGCTTGGAATTGATGAAATTAATTGTGTTCTTGATATCTTAAATCTTCCTAAAACTGAAAAAAGAGAAGAAGTAAGTTTTAAGAAAGATAAAGGCGAAGAAAAGAAATTTGTTTGATGGAGGCTTTATGGAACTATTTAAACTTGAAAAATTACTTAAAAAAATTCTTTCTTCAAGAAACGAGATTAAAGCTAGCGAACTTGCTAAAGAATTTAATTTAGATCCTGATGATATTTTTAAAATAGCAATCACGATGAATGTCATTGTACTTAAAAGAACATTTAAAGCACCAGGAAGACAATTCGAAATGCAAGATTATATCATAAGACAAGATAGTTTTATAAATTAGCGTAAATGGCTCAAATTTAAACAAAAATTAAATAACAATAAAATTTATCAGGAATTAATTAAGCGTTTAAAATTATAGGCTTAAAACTTAAATAAAACTATTTTAATAAAAAAGGAGACTTTAATGAAATATCACGAATTAAAAATTGATGAAAAATGGTTTGATGCCATTGTTAAAAATGAGAAAACTTGTGAAGTTAGAAAAAACGATAGAAACTTTGAAGTAGAGGATATTATTCATTTCACTTTGCCAAATGACGCGAGTGAAGAAAACAAAAAGAAAGCTGAAAATCTTTTACTTAAAATAACGCATATCTTAACTGATCAAGACTTTCCTAATGGAATTATGCCAGGGTATTGTGTAATTTCATTTAAAAAAGGAACATCGACCTTTAAGGCTGATAAGTAAAAATAAGCTATGGAAATTATTGGAGTTATTCTTGCTTACGGATTTATCATTCTTTGCATTTTCGTTACAGTATGGGCGCTTTATAAAGTCTATTGTTGGTTTAAATATAATAAGCCAATATTAAAAGTTAATCCAACTAAAAATATGACCAAAAAAGAAAGAAAAGCCTATGAAAAAGAACAAAAAGAAAAGCTAGCAGAAAAGCGTAAATTCTTAACTAGTGGTTTAGAAAAATTTAAAAAGAAGAAAAAACAAAAGAATGATGAAGAAGGAGTGAAAGAAGAAAATGATGGGGAGTAATTATTCTTACCTTCTTTGCCTTAAGGAAGTTAAATATTGCAAAGAATATGTTAGAAAAGTTAAAAGTTGTAGAAATTGTTCACGTTATCAAACTAATGGCTGCAATTTATTAATTCATTCTAAAGTAAACCAAGATGATTTACTCCATTATTGGGAAAGGATGAGAGGGAGTTAATATGCTAAGAATTAAAGCAAAATTCGACATATTTAAAGATGAGTATGACGGGGAGTATCATTTACAAGCTAGTTTATGTATTGAACCAAGACTATATGTTTCACAAAAAGAATATTGTGTCTTATTTGATGGAAATGATGCTAATGATTTAGATGTTTTAATGAAAATTTTTCCATCTTTTAAAAAAGAATATTTTAGACAAGTTTTTATTCTTAATGATCAGCTTGGAACAATCTTTAAATCATATGATAAAAAAGAAATTGATAAATTCCTTAAAAATTTCTCTAGGATTGGCTTTTTAGATGAAATGGACAAGCAAAAATTAAGAAATATTTTTAGTGAAAAAGCAGAGAATCTTTGGAAAGAGATTGAAAATTATTATAGGAGTGAAGATTATGAAGACGAGAGGAAGAAATCTACTTGATTGTAAGTCAAATTTAATTAAAGTTGGTGATATTTTACAGTGTGATTTAGGTCGAATAGGTATATTTCTTGGATTTGGAATATTCGATTTAAAAACTAAAAAGGTTGAAAAAAGACTTAACAATTTATGCTTTAAAATGACTAATAAAGAAGTGATTTTAACTGATTGGGAAATTGTCGGGAGTCTAAGCAAAGAAGAAATTAAAAAGACTTTATGCATGGCATTAAGTCAAGATAAAACTCTTATAGGTATTATTCAAAATCGAAAAAATATGCTCAATTCAGATTTTTACCAAACTTCATTCTATGAAAAAAGAGTAGAGTTGTAGTCAAATTATCATATTCTATAAATCAAGCCCGAAATACAAATATTTTAATTTAGAGGTAAACTCTACCCTCGTAAGTATTATATTTTAAAATCAAAAGAAAATAAAGATTAACAAAAGAAAACGGAAGGAAACAAAAGCAAATATGATAAAACAAAAGAAAGAATTAACTGATTCAGATATCTTAAATATCATAAAAAAGTTAAAGTATGATCCTAATTTCTTAATGAGTTTAAGAAGTTTATCAAATAAAGAGTATCAAATTATCGTAAGATATTTAGGCTATTAAGGAGTTATTTATGTGGAAAGATTATAAATGTAGTGGTAAAAGAGTTAATAAAAAACTCAAATCATATGTTGTCTTAGATACTGAAACTACAGGTCTTGAGCCTAAAGAAGATGAAGTTATTCAGCTTTCAATGTTAAAAATAGAAAATGGTGAAGTAAAAAATAGCTTTAATAAATTCTATAAATCACATAAAAATATTCCTGATCGTGTTTCTAAGCTTAATGGCATTACTGATGAAATGGTTAAAGATAAACCATACTTAGAAGACTCTTTAGAAGAAATAGAAGTTTTTATTGGCAATTCTTCTTTAGTTGGTCATAATATCGGTTTTGATTTAAATTTTCTTGAAAAATACTTCTTAAATAAATTGAATAAGAAAATTCTTAATTCTTGGGATGATACTATGAAATTATCAAAAGAAAATTTTTATTCCCCTAAATATAGTTTAGATTTTCTATCTTCAAGGTTTAATCATCGTTATTTTCCTTCTCACAATTCGCTAGATGATTGTTATGCTACTTATGAATTATACGAAAGAATTAGCGAAAAATTTGCTATTTATGAAGACAAAATAAAAAAGTAAAAATTTTTTAACACAAAGAGAAATTCTTATATTAAGATATAAATGGTTAAAGTAACTCATCACTTTAACTAACTCCATAATTATAAGAATCAAGCCCGAAATACAAATATTTTTTATCATTTATTAATTGAACTCCTTTAATGTGAATTAAAATATGCATATTAAAATTTTGTCCTTCCTTGATTCTTATCTTGCTTAACTGTTAGGTTTCTACCCCGTAATTGCCTAACAGTTTTTTATATTGAGTTGTTTTTGTTTTATATATTTATTTATATAAAAAAATGCATACATAAATATTCGTATTCTTATAGATATCTATAAGGTTTAAGGCTAGGACATTTAAAAGATTTTTTATTAACATTTGTTTATCGTAATCGAAGTGCAATGCGATTTAATAGTTGAGGTAAATTTAATGATTTCTCCAAACTTAAAAAGAAAACTTTTAATTTATATGACATATCAATTTGATGGTGACTGGAATAAAATTTTAGATGAATTACAAAATCCAAAGATTAAAGTTTCTCGTGATGATCTTGCAAAGTTTAATATTGAAAAAATTCCAGCAATATGTTGTATAGAAGACGATGCTTATCTAAGAAAGTTTACTCTAATGGATCAGCCACCTTTTGTTATTTTTTATAAAGGTAACTTAGATTTATTAAAAGATGAACAAAGAAAAATTGGATTTGTTTTTTCAGATAATTCTAGTTTAGTCAATACTTTTAAAGTTAGAAAAGTTTTTGATAGACTTGATAAAAATGTTAGTTTTGTCACTGGAATTAATAATCTTTTTGATTTAAAAACACAAGAAGAAGCTATAAGAAAAGGACGACCTAGTATTGTTGTTTTAAATAAGGGAATTGATTATTCTTTTGATGAATCAATATCAAGTATTCTTAATGCTACTTTAGAGAATAATGGATTAATTTTAAGCGAATATCCTAAAGATGTAGTTCCAGAAAATACAAATAATATGGACATCAGACTTCTAGCGGCTTTATCAGATAGTTTGTTTTTAGTAGATAAAAATATTGATGATAGATTCAATGTGGCGATTAATGCTGCCATTAAATATAACACATCAATTTATTCTTTAAATCCTTCTGAAGACGAGAGTGAAATAAACAGAGAAGTTTTTGATTTAATTATTCTTCGTCTTGATAATTTAGACACAACAAAAGAAAAAAGAGAATATCTTTCTTCTTTAAATGACGCTGATAAAAAAATATTAATTGATGAATGGGGGCAAGGCGCTGAAATGGGCTACGCTCTTTTTAATGATGATAAATTAGGCTTACACATTGAAAGAATAGATGAAATGGGAGTTTATGATGGAGATAGCGATGCAGCAAAATATGCTTTAAAAGATGGATTCTTTGAAAATTTCGATTTTGTTGAAGCTTGTTATGATGATTATGAATATGAAAATTTTAAGAATTTATATACTAATTTAAAAAAATATAAAATTAATTCTTCTTTTCAACAATTTAAGAGTAAAAAAGATTATGGGAGAGATAGATAATTATGATTAACATTAACAAAAATGAATTTGTATGCAGTGATGCTTACGAAGATATTGAAGATAAAAATACAATTTATTTAGATTTTACTAATAACAAAGGGATTACTTTTATTGAAGTACGAGAAGGTAATATTGAAGATTTTGAAGATAAAAAGAAGATTTTACCTAATAGAAGTGTTTTATTAGAAAAGAGTGATTTTACAACCAAAACATGGGATATGATTAAATATGCTTATGATTTTTGGACTACCTCATGCAATGGTTTAAATGCTTTTATTGAGCCAGATGTTTATGCAGATGATGGCTATAGTGAACAAGACTTTGAAGAAATGTTTGATGAATTATCTAAATTTAAGAAAGAAGTTCCTGAAGTAGATGAAATAACTTTTGAAGATTGTGGAAATGACGAAATGGCAATTAATATTTATCCAAAATTTATTGAAGCTTTTAACAAAGAAGAAATTTTTGAAAATATGAAAAATATGAAAAATAATAAAGATGTTCTAGAAAGATGATATAATTTAGTGTATAATTTAATATATAATATATTATATATTTTTGTATTTAAGGCTGATGTTTAGGGAGTTAAACAATTAAGGAAGATAAATTATGAAGAAGGAAAAAGAAACCGATTTAAACGAGTTACGTTTGAGAGGTTTGACTTTATTAGAAAAAATACCTTTTAAAGTAGTTATAGAATCACCATTTTTAAACGCAGATAAAATTAATTCATTTCAGCAGCCTTTAGTTAAAAAGATTGTAGATTATTTATCTAAAGTTAAAGAGGTTTCTAAAATAATCGTCTTTGGATCTTCTATAACACATGATTTTGATCCTGAATATAGTGATTTAGATTTTTATGTTGAATTAGATAAAGAAGATGCTATAAATTATAGAGATTTTTATCATTGTATTAAATTTCCACATAGTTGTGATTATTTTGATAATTTTAAATTAAATAAAGAAAGTGATTTTTATAAGAAAGAAATATTAAAAAAAGGAGTAGTGGTTTATGAGCGAAGTTGATTTTTATGGTAAAGCTTTATCTTATTTTCATATTGCAAAAGTTGATTATAAAGCTGGGAAAGATTTTAAAGATCGAAATTTTATAGATACTGCAGCATATATGATTCAACAAAGCATTGAATTTATGATGAAATTTTATTTAACTTTTTATAATGTTGTACCTGAACATACACATAATTTAGATGTTTTGCTTCAACAATTAGATGATAATAATATTATTATTCCTTTTACTATTTATATATACGATAATTTGACGACTATTTCTACTTGGCAAAGCAATTCTAGATATGGTGCTGATTTCTTTGTTTCTGATAAGAAAATTGAAAGAGTTTTTGAGGAATTGGATATTTCTTATAATAACATTTGTGATGATTTAGAAAACGTTGGTAAAAAAGAAAAGAAAAGTATGAATAGTGATGGTGGTAGGGAAAGATAAAATACAATTTATTTAACGAATTTATATTCTTTAAATAAAACGTAGGTGATTAAATCTACCTTCTATCTACAATCGCAAATTATATAAATAAATTGATAAATATCAATTCTTATAGATATCTATAAGGTTTAAGGCTAGGACAATCCTAGTCTTTTTAATTTATGATTTTGGTGATGCAATCAAAGTTCGATGCTTAACGGTGAAAATATGAAATTAAATAAAGTAAAAGAATACATATTAAATAATCTAGATAACTTTCAACCGCAAAATAATGATAATAGTTTAAATGACTTAGTTAAAATTAAATTTTTTGATGCTTTTGGAAGTGCTAATTGGTATATAACCGATGCTTATCCTATTGAAGAAGATATCCTTCTCTATGGTTTTGCTGATTTAGGAGATCCTGAAATGGCTGAGTTTGGCGATGTTTCTTTAAATGAATTATTAAATTTAAAAGTAAATTTTAATGGATGCACGATTAATCGTATTGACATTGATGAAGAAGCAACTAATAAAACATTAAAAGAATGTTTAAATCTTGATCAGTTTCCTTATTGGGAGAACACAATCATTAGTAGTTTATATGAAGACTTTAAAGAAATAAGTAATAAAGGAAGAGATAGATAATATGGGGAATCTTATGAAGAATGGCGTAGTACTAAAGAATACGAATTTATAGAAGATTTAGTTGATAAGAAAAAATCTTTTTTGAACAAGATAAATACTTTAGAGAAAGATATTGAACACGATAGATAAAAAGGAGAAATAATATGCCAAACTGGACTGATAATACTATTTATTTTAGAAACGAAGAAGATTTTAAAGAAGCTAAAAAATATATGGTTTCTTTAGATAAAGATCTTAATGAACATGTTGATTTTGAAATAATCTCGCCTGTACCTAAAAGTTTAAATATTGAATGTTCTTCACTTACGAGCGATATAGAAAAGGCTTCTAGTTTTGATGAATTGAGTGAAGACAATAAAAATTTATTAATGAGAAAAGCAAACGAAATTATGAATAATAATTTAGAAAGTTTTGAAAAAGTTTTTATTGCTAATTTGATAAAAAGTGAAAACTCAGAAGATAAAGAAAATATTGCACAAAGAATTTTTGATGCTTATAAGAAAGTTATAGCTTTTAATAAAGAAACTTACGGATGCAAAGATTGGTATGATTTTTGTTGTTCTGAATGGGGAACAAAATGGAACGCTTGTGATTCCTATGTTGATAATAATATGCACGAAATTAAGTTTTTAACAGCCTGGGAATCTCCAAAAGAATATTTAGAAAAACTTTCTAAAAATTTAGGTAATATTCCTTTATTTATGATTTCCGAATATGAAGATGGTGCTTTAGAAAAAATTACATATCAAAATGGTGAAACGATTGAACGAGAATATTTTGATTATTATGAACAATATGGAGCTGAAGCTTATTTAAAAGAAGTTTTGCAAGCCGAACCAACAAAAGAATTAATAGAAAGTACATATGATGCTGAAGATTATTGGGACTGGAGAAACGATAAAATTTCACAACTTTGGGATGATCTTTATGCTGAAGGCATGGATGAACTTGAAAGATTATCAATGAGAAATGAAATTGAAAAGGAGATGTAAAATATGAC
Source organism: uncultured Bacilli bacterium (assembly GCA_944369075.1). Classification (GTDB taxonomy): domain Bacteria; phylum Bacillota_I; class Bacilli_A; order RFN20; family CAG-826; genus Onthovivens. The sequence goes on along the minus strand of CALVXK010000016.1, from coordinate 13,694 downwards.
ATTTTATCAACAACTTAAATTTGCAAGAGAAAATGAAATTGATGCAATAGATATTTATTGTGGTAATGAGGCTGAATGGTTTGTTAGAGATTATTGTGGTGTTAAAGAATCAGATCCTTCTTATGTTAATGATTTTAATAATATAGCAGCCTCTATTAAAGAAGCTTATATAGATTTTGAACATATTACTTTTGAAGAGATAGAAGATAATCTTATGTATCTAAGGGATATTTATAAAAACCTTTCTGTAGAAGAAATTGGTGATAATCTAATTGATTGCATAAACAATGAATTAAGTCCTGATTTAGGAAAAGACCAAGAGGAAATAATGGAGAGATAAAAATGGCAAATATTTGTTATGGGAAAATTAATGTATTAGTGCCTACTAAAAATAAAGAGGAATTTTTAAATCTTTTTTACGGAACGGATAAAGATGGAAACTATGTCGGAGCAGAGATAGATGATTTTAGAGATGAGTTGGAATATATAGATCTACCAAATGGAATTACTTATATAAAAGGTAATATTAGTTGTAGATGGTCTTTTGAGAGTTCTTCTTTAAATAGAGATGGTTATTCTGATGAAAAATTTCTTACTTTTAAAGAGGCATTTGAAAAATATGATGTAGAAGCATTAAATATCTCAGCTGAAGAACCTGGAGTTGGCTTTATAGAGACTATTTCATATGATAGAGAATCTGATGAACTATATCATGAAGTTTATGATTATGTCGATATGAACGCTAAAGAATGGTGGTATGAAGATTATGCAAGTGAAGTTGAGAGCAAATCAAAGAAAACGGATGGAGGAATGGAAAGATAGAGAGGTGAAAAATATGAATAATAAAGAAATAATTAATTTAGCATCTATTATTGGTTATATGTATGATTACACTTTATATCCAGGAGCAGGAACTTATTTAAGTTTAGTTTTTGATTATGATAATGAAAAAGCACGTTTAAGCACAAACGAATTTATGGGAGTATCAGAAATTGGCTATATGGTTGATAAAGAAGTTTCTCCTAATTTATGTCAACTATTAATAGGTAGTTTTGCAATAATCGAAGCTATTGAAAGAAAAGGTATTATTCCTGGCACATGGATTGAAGATCGTAATTTAATTGATGCAGATTCTATTTTAAAAGATAATAACTATGAAGATTATGAAATTACTGATATCGACGCATTAGGAGCATATTACACTGCTTTTGCATCATTTTCTAACGTCCATGATGGTAAGGAAAGAAAACCTATTACTGCAATTCTAACTTACGATAAAGAATCTGAATTAGCATCTTTTAAAGCTATTTATACAGAAGATGATTTAATTAATTATTTAAATGATTATACAAACATAGATGAAGTAAAGGGAGTGATTGAATCAGTTAAGGAAAATATTGATGATTTTGCATCATATAATAAAAAAGAAGAATTGGAAGAAAAGATTGAAACTTGGGAAAAATATTATGAGCAAATAAAATCTTTTAATAAAGATAATGGAAGGGACAGATAATTAAAGAACTTGAAAAACGCTTTATAAGTTAAATAAATTGATTAGGTAGCCTCCTTTAAATGTAGGTATTAATTTATAGATTTTAAACTATATTTTAATACCTATTTTTTTATGTAATATTATTATGATTTTAATAGACATTTTATTATTGATTAAATTATATAAAACATTATATAAATAAATATATAAGTTTAAATTGTTTTTGAATCTTAAAAATGGTAAAATATTATAAGAAAAAAGAGGAATTTATCATGGATTTAAGCAAATATGATGTTGTCATGAAAGATTGGGGAGAAAATAAAAAATATGTTATTAGACAAGTAATAGCTAATTCAATTTTAGAAAATTTATTTCCAACAATTGAAGAAGTTATTGAGCTTGGAAAAGAATATGACAAGGAGATAAGCATCTTATGATTATGGATCCTTATGTTTATCCCGGAACAAATATTTTAAAAAATAAGTTTGACATTCAAGACAAAAAAGAGCTTGAGAATTTAGAAAGAAGAATATCAAATAAAAATGCAGTTCATATTTTAAAAACTTATAATTCTTTTAAATGTAGTCTTTCTTATTTACAACAAATTCATAAAAAACTCTTTCAAGAGATTTATCCTTGGTCTGGAGAAATTAGAACAGTAAACATAGGAAAAGGAAATATTTTTTGTTTAGTTGAAAATATTGCTTCTTATTCTGAATTTGTATTTTATAGTGCTAATTCAGTTTTAAAAAATAAACCTAAAAATCTTAACGAAAAGATTACTTCAATTGCTAATGTTCTAAGTGATTTAAATGCTTTACATCCTTTTAGAGAAGGGAATGGAAGAAGCACAAGATTATTTATGATCGAATTCGCTAAAGAATTAAATATCCAATTAGATTTTTCAAAACTTGATCCAAAAACATATCTAGAGGCATCAATAAAATCTTTTAATGGTGACAATTCTCTTTTAGAAGAAATTTTATATAATTGTTCTAGTGAGATAAAAAAGACTAATGAGAAAGGAAGATAAATTATGGAGTTTGATTTAACCACAAAAGAAGGGCGTAAAAAATATAGTGATATGTTGTTAAATTTAACCGCAACAGGATATGCAAATACTGATAATTTAGTAAATAAAGAATTTAAAAATCTTATCAATGAATTTAATGAAGGCGACATTACTTACGATGAATTTTATAAAAAAGGAAAAAAGTTAATTCATGAAATATGACGATTTGTTTTATCCAAATACTAATGTTTTAAAAAATAAATTAGGTATCAAAAATGTCGATGAACTAAAAAAGAAAGAATATATTAATTCCTATATAGAAGAAGGATTTATATTACAAAGTTCTAATTTTTCATTTAATCTCAATTCCTTTCTTAAGATTCATAAAAAGTTGTTTGGTGAAATATACTCGTGGGCAGGAACTATTCGTAAGTTTGATATTTTTAAAGGAGAAAACGTTTTAGACAATAATTCTGTTAGATATTGTCCAGCAATTTATATTGAAAATAATTTAGAAGATTGTTTTAGTAAAATTAATAATTTATTAAGGGCTAAAGTAACTGATAAAGAAAAGTTAATTAAATTTACAGATATATTTTCTTATTTACGGCAAATTCATCCTTTTTATGAAGGTAATACTAGAACAACAACTGTTTTTATGATGCTTTTAGCAAAAAGGATTAATCTCAATATAGATTTTAATTATCTTTTTAAAGTTCCTAAACATTTTCGTGATTTATTAGTGCTTTCTACTTTAGGTATTGAAGATACAGAAAATACTGAATTATATCGTGAAATAAACAAAGGATACAAAAGAGCTAGTAAAGAAGTGATCGAAAAATAATTTATAGAAATCTATAGGATTATAGACTAGGACAATCCTAGTCTTTTTATTTTATGATTTTGTTAATGCAATCAAAGTTCGAATCTTACGATATTTCGAATATTGTAGAATATAAGGAGGAAACTGATGGAAAATAAAAATAAACTTTATGCAAGAGTAGCAGATGATTTACTTAATCATTTTGTTATAGGATGGGGAACTGATGCTTGTTTAGAGTTTTTAAATAACAAGGGATATACCTACCAAGAAATGATTGATTTGAGCTTTGATCAGGAAGATGTTCTTAAATGCAAAAATCTTTTATTTTATATATGTGAAAAATTTGATGATTATTTAGAAGTAATGGATTTTGAACCAGTCATTGTGTTAAATAAAACCGAAAATAAATTTAAATTGAAATTAATTGACCATCAAGGTGGGAATTTAGGAAATATTGAAGCTGAAGAATTTAATTCACCAGCTCAAGTAATTGATAGATTAGAAATATATAATGAGGATTATTTTTATAAGGATTTCTTTGATTTAGCTAGAGAGAATAGTGTTGATCCAGAAGAATTAAGTTTAGAAGAAATAAGCGAAGAACTTAAAAATAAGAACGTTGAATATTCTCCTTTTATTTATTTAATAGTTAATGCAAAGCATTTTCTTAGTGGCATGAAAACATATCTTGATTACTCGATTTCTTATTTAAACAAGGATTATAAAATAGAATATCAATACGATATGGAGAAATAATTTTTTAATTAATTTAATATATATTTAAATATATAAATTTACCTCCTTCAAGGCACGGACAAAACCGTGTCTTTTGTTTTACAATAAATACATATTTCATTAGCCCGAAGTATGGATATTTAACTTGGAGGAAGTAGTCATGATTAGAAGAGAAATTTTAGTAAGAATTTTTATGATTTGTATCTCATTAATGATTGTTGCACTAGGCTTTATATGTTTTTATAGCCTATTAACTATTGAAAATAATCATATTGATGCAATTAATGAAATGATAAATAAAATTAGTTATTAGAATTATATATTTATTTATATAAAAAAATATTGAAAAAAATATATATCTTATTATATAATTATATCAAGAAAGCTCGAAATATTATGGAGGTAAAAAAAGATGGCTAGAATTATCAGTTTTTGTAATCAAAAAGGTGGAGTCGGGAAAACTACCTGTTGTGCAAATTTAGCCTTATTTTTAGCGAGTAAAGGTAAAAATGTATTATGCATTGATTTTGATCAACAAGGTTCTTTATCGGGATGTTTATCTAACGAAACTAATTCACATTATGATAAGAATGACAATTTAATTACAGTAGTAGATGTGTTAAAAGGAGAAAAAAATATTGCTGATGCTTTAATTCATGTAAATGACAATTTAGATCTTCTTCCTTGTAATGATAAACTAATGGAATTTAAGGAGAAAGCTCTAAGTAGTGCATCAGGAAATTTCAAACTTAGGAATTTAATTAAGAATAATGATTTAAGGAAAAAGTATGACTTTATTTTAATTGATACTCTTCCTTCACTTGATATCACTCAATATAATGCTTTATTTGCAAGTGATGAAGTAATCATTCCTCTTAATTTATGTGATTTTGCTTTGCAAGGAGTAACAACACTTTTAATGACAATCGAATCACTTAAAGAAGCTGATCTTAATGTTAGAATTAATGGATTCTTAATTAATAAATATGAATCTAAAAGAACGAAGGATGAAGACATCTATAAGGAAATAGAAGAGATTGCTAAAGATAAGGGCATTTATCTTTATAAAAATAGAATTAGAAATTTATCTTCGGTAGCTCGTATTGCTCATAAAGATATTTCTGAATACGTTTTAAATGAAGATATTATCAATTTTGGTGATGAATTTTTAAATAGAGTTTAACTTTAGGAGGATTTATGAATAAAAAAATATCAAATAGTTCAACTATTCAATCTGTGGTGCAATCTTCTGTTGAAACTAATGGAAGAACAACTAAAAAGGCAGGAAGAAAAAAGAAGCCGGTTTTAACAAAAGCTAGATTTAATTTTTATCTTGATAAAGATGTTTATGAAGAAGCTATGGAAATATCAAGTGCTGAAGGAATTGCATTATCAAGCATAGTTAATGATTTTTTAGTTAGTTATATTTCAAGACAAAAGAAAAAGACAGATGAATAAATTCTGATTGGAAAAAGCAATCAAATCGAGAATCCGAAATGATAATAGTGAAATAATTTTCTTTGGAATTTCCAAACAAAATATTTCGAAATTCCAAAAATTAACGCAACAAGAAAATAGAAAACTTTTGGATTTTACAAGTTATTTAATCGAAATTTCCAAACAAAAAATTTGGAAAAACCAAAATACTATTAATATAGAGAATAGAGAAAAAGAGAATAGAGATATTAATTAATAAAATTTAGAGGGATAATTTTCTAAATTGAAACGTTCTTGTATATAGGAGGACTTTTCAAAGATGGGAAATATTGAACTTAAAGAAATTATGGTTGCAGGATTAATCGAAAGTTTAGGAGAAGAAAATTTAACTAAATTTGATAAAAGAAATATCACTAAATATTTAGAAGACAAGATTTCTTTCAACCAATTATTAAGAAGAATTTTTAGAAGGTAATTATTATGAAAATGAGAATTTCAACATCAATGCATGTTTGTGGAAATTGTGCTTACTATACAGGAGATCAAAATCCAGATATGCTTTTAACAACTAATGAATGTGATGACACGGGAACTTGCTTAGAAACAACTAGAAGAAACTTTCCAGTTCAATCTATGCAAACATGTTCAAAGTTTAAAAGTAGATTTTAATTTAATAATGTTTATTTGGAGGTTGCCTATTGAAACTGAGTTTTAAAGATAATACATATAGAGAATGTATATCAATTGCTAAAAAGAACAAAAAAATGTTCTCAGAAATAAAAACAATAGATTTACTTGATAGAGTGGAATTACAAACTTGCGGCAATAATAAAAACTTTGATAATTTTCAAATATTTACACCTAAATTTATTGTTGATGGAATGATAAAAGCAATTGGTGAGGGATATGTTTCTGATTTTAATCACACAATATTAGAACCTACATCAGGTGATGGTGCTTTTACTTGTAACATTTTTGAATTACGCTTAAAAAATAATATTTCTGATGATACAAAAGATATTTTTACAACCTTACTTAGGTGCTTAGCAACAATTTATTCTATTGAAATGGATAAGGATTTAATTATTAAGCAAAAAAACAATATTTATACAATTGCAAAAAAATTTTTAAGCAATAAGAATATTTTATTAAATCAAGATGAAGATGATTTTCTTAAAATTTTAATTTCCTTGAATTTTATTTGGGGAGAGACAAATATAAAAACGGAAATTAAGCCTTTATTGTGCGAAGTCGCTTATAAAATGCCAAATAAAGGCAAAAATGCCGATATATCTATTGATTTTCCTGTTTGGAATTTTGATAATGGTAAAGTAAGTCTTCATTTTGAAGAACCTGAAATAGGATGTTAATTTATGGATTTAGAAGAAAATGTAGCTTTAAAGGCAGAAGAAGATCATAAAACTGCTGTTGAAACAGCTTATGATTATTTAGAACATTTTGATATTTTAGAAACTATTACAAATGTCGGAAATGATGAAGTTTTTACTCCGCGAAAAACATGTGATATGATTTTAAACTCATTGCCTGAAGAAGTGTGGCATAATCCAAATTATAAGTGGCTTAATCCAGCGACGAAAAATGGTATTTTTGAACGTGAAACCGCTATTAGACTTGACCGAGGACTAAAAGATATCATTCCTGATGAAGAAACAAGAAAAAAACACATTCTTCAAAATATGATATTTGCTATTGGACAAACGAAATTTACAGCCAATGTAGCTAGAAGAACACTTTATTATTGTTCTCAAGCAAATAGAAAATGTGATGGAATCAAAGCGCCCGATGGACATTATGTAAATGGTTACGCTATTGGTAATGGCACATGGTTTGACGATGAAGAAGGGAATATTAAAACGCCTAAAACTGAACATACGTTTGAAAAGAATGGGAAATGCAAGTTTTGTGGTATCCCAAGTAGTTCAAAATACAACTCATCAGATCAAAGGGAACATTATGCCTACGAATTTATTCATTACGAGAAATTGTCTTTAGAAAGACATCTACAGGATTTATTTTTTAAAGGAGACAGAACTATGAAATTTGATGTAATAATTGGAAACCCACCTTATATGTTGACTGATGGAGGTGGAGGCAGTTCTTCTAAACCTATTTATAATTTATTTGTAAAAAATGCTATAGCTCTTGCTCCAAAGTATGTGTCAATGATTATACCTTCGAGATGGATGACTGGAGGCAAGGGGTTAGATTCTTTTCGTGAAGAAATGATTACTGATAGACATATCTCGATTTTACATGATTTTTTAAATGCTGGAATATGTTTTCCTTCAGTGGCTATTGAAGGCGGTGTTTGCTATTTTTTGTGGGATAAGGAGCACAACGATAAATGCAATGTAGTAACCCATCAAACAAATGGTGAATTAAGAACTAGCATCCGTTATTTAAATGATGAGCATGGTGGAGACATTTATATTCGAGACGATGTTGCCATCGGTATTTTAAATAAAGTTAAAAATAAAACTGATTTTTATTTTGATTCTTTAGTTTCAACAAGGATGCCGTTCGGTATCGGAAATATGTCGATTGATGAGACAACTATTACTCCAATAGATAGAAACAATTTACGTATTTTCATGCGAGTAAATAGCAAAAGAGAGTATAGATATTCAAAAAAAGCCCTTAACATTGAAAAAAACAAAGAGTGGATTGAAAAATATAAAATATTTATTTCAAAAGCTGATGGCGCAGCTGGTCAAATAGGAAATCCGATTCCGGCAAGAATTATCGGTAAAGGAGACTTGGGAGAACCGCATACAATTTGTACCGAAACTTTTTTAGCTGTCGGACCTTTTGATAATAAAACTAAAGCTGAAAATTGTATTCAATATATGAAAACTAAATTTTTCCGTTTTTTAGTAGGCATTCGTAAAAATAAGAATATGACTCAGGACACCTATAAATATGCTCCTGCGCTTGATTTTTCAAAAACTTACACTGATAAAGAACTATACAAATATTTCGGCTTAGATGATGACGAAATTAAATATATAGAAACAATGATACAGGAAATGAATTAATATGTCTTACGCAGTAATATTTTCTCCTGATATTAATCAGTCTGATGTTGTAACTTATGACGGCAAAACTCAAATTTTTGAATTAAACAAAACTAACGATACTGACGATAACTTAATTGTTTTGTATATGTATATGCTGCCTAAATTTTCTACTCATGGGATTAAGGTAGGAATGGCCACTTGCCATAGCGGCGAGACATTTAATCATGCCCTAAAGAAAAGAATACGTGAACAAGTCCATGAATTAGCCTTAACCGATGATCAATTCACTAAATATGGTAATGAAAGGGAAGTTATATATTGGGGCGTTTGCCTAGATGCAAGGAACGAGAAGTTTAAAGACTATCATGTTCATGATGAGATATTAAAAATCAATGCTGGTATAACCGAAAAAGAGCAAGAGTGGTTCACTAACGTTCCTCAAGATGAACTAATCGAGATATTCGAAAAAGTTAGGAATAAAGGCTCAAAAAAGGAAATCTATACACCAAGGAAAGAACAACAAGCCTGTATTGACGCTCTTAAAACTTATTTTGATAAAAAGCCTAAAGGTGGTCGTTTTTTGCTTAATTGCAAGATGCGTTTTGGCAAGTCTTATACTACTTATAAGTACTGCGAAGAAGCAAATATAAATAAGATTTTAATTCTTACATTTATTCCGGCAGTTGAAACTTCATGGAAAGATGATCTTTTACATATTCAAAAAGATTACAAGTATTACACTGATAAGAATTTAAGAAATGTATTTTTTCATTTGGAAAATCTCAATGAGCCATACGTTCTGTTTTTGTCGTTGCAGAATTTTTTAGGGAAAGAAAAAGATGGTGATGTAAAAGAGAAAATTGCAAAACTAAAAGAAGAGCATTTCGATTTAGTCATTTTAGATGAGTATCACTTTGGTGCGTGGAATGAAAGAACGCAAGAAAAGTTAGAAGACTTAGATTCCGCTTATAGTAAAGAATTAAGTAAAACAAAGGATGTGATTGATAGATTTGGAATCAAAACGAATAAAATCATTTGCCTATCAGGCACTCCTTTTAAAGTCTTAGCTAGAGGTGAGTTCACTAAAGACACAACATTTACTTATTCCTACTTCGATGAACAAAAGAATAAATACCCAGATTCAGATAAAGAACTACCTAGCTTTGAACGTGTAGATCCTCTTTACGCTCAATTCCCAGACATGAAAATATTCGGTTACAACATGTCTACCTTGTTTGGAAGTTTAAGCGATCAAACAAGTTCAACCGACAAATTTTTAGGAAAATCATACTTTTCATTAAACAAATTCTTCGAAACAAGGCAGGACTCCAACCCTGACGAACCATTAGTATTTGTTTATGAAGACGAAATAAAAACATGGCTCGAAATCATAAAAGGCAGGTCCACATTCGGTATGGACTTTCCATATTCAAACCAAAAAATGCTCAACAATAACAAGCATACATTATGGCTTATGCCTACGGTTAATTCATGCATAGCCATGACTAAATTGCTTCAAAGTGATGATTATTTTTCTAAATATGAAATCATCAATCTTTCTGATAGAAGTGTAGGGAGCGGTGTTGATGCTTTTGATTATTTAATGGAAGGTATCACTAGAGCCAATAACACTAATAAACTAGGAAGTATCGCCCTTACAGTAAATAAATTAACTATTGGTGTTACTGTTAAAGAATGGTCTAGCGTTTTTGTTTTGAAAGACTTATCATCGCCGGAACAATATTTCCAATCCGTCTTTAGAATTCAAACCCCTCTTGTTAAAAATGGTGTTATTTTGAAAAAAGAGGGATATGTCTACGATTTTAATATCGATAGGGCAGCGGCCTTACTTTTAAGATATGCTGAAGAAAGTGGTAAAAATGAGGTATACACCAAACTTCAAACTGCTAAGTTAATTGTTAAATATCTACCAATCTTCATGAATGGAGATATGTCTAGTCCAATTGCCTATGAGGTGTTCTATGAACTTGCTACTTTAGGCGATCAATCAAAAATTCCATTAAGTAGAAAGATTACGAATCTAGCAAATACAACTCATGTCGCGGACGAAGAGACACTTGCTGCAATGCTCAATGACACTGAAATTAACGACATATTTAAAAAGATTTTTGCTCACTCTAAATTTAAAGATAAGAAACAAGGTGGATATAAAGCTGTAGAACCTGATCCTGAAAAGGGTTATGAAACTAAGGTAGCCAAAGAAGGAAGAGACATAGGTTATAACTTAGGGTTAGCGGATTCTAATCTATACTTAGATTTAGATGATGAAGTAGTTCAAAAAACATTTGAAGAGAAGATAGAAAACTATGTAATCGAGCACTGTCCTAAGACTTATAACCATAATGAGGTTGTTTGGTATACAAACGGCTTTAAGAAAGGTTATGAACTAGGAGTTAATGTTCCAATTAGAAGGCTTCAATGTGGAAAAGAAGATGGGGTTAAGTTTGCTAACAATGAAGTAAAAGCACAATTTGGCAACAATATTTTATTTACTAAGGAAACAAGACCAAAAATCTATAATTTTGTTAACCAATATTTGAATGATATTAATCATATTCCAGAAGAATATAGAGGAATGCTATATAAGAGATGGTATTGTGATTCCTTTAAGCTTGGAGTTAAAACGACTTTAGCACCTAAGATTCCCGCAGGGCCTAACGATACCTCGATTGCCGATTGTAATAATGCTTTAAGACATATTTTATCAAGGCTTATAGAGTTCTTATTTATCAGTGTTTATCGTGAAACCACATTTAATGAAATTTTTAAAAACGCAGATCCAGATATCTTTTTAGAGGCAGTAGGTATTAAAAAAGAGGATTTTGAAACCCTGAATAAATATCATATTTTTGAAGAGAATACTTTAAATAATTATATTCATGAGTTTTTTGTTAATGAGTCTTTAGGTCTTTCTTTACCAGATAACGAAGAAGCTAGAAAACAATATAGAAATAGTTTCGGTTGGTTTGGTTTCAATTCAGTTAATAAAAATGGTGAAATTGATGAAAGTAGTAAGATTGAAATCATTGATCACGAAGAAAATGATAGTGATGAAGAAATAGTTTCTGATTTAGAAGCATCTTATGAAGACGTTCCTGATGTTAAAGTGGAAGTCACAGAAGAGAAGCAAGAAGATATAGATGTTTCTATTAATAAAGACAAGGATAAATTTATAGAAAATATTTCTTCAAAAGAGGAAAAAAAGACTAAAGAGGTAGAGTTAGAAGATAAAATTTATAATCTTTTAACTAAACATAATGGTGGTCTAAGAACTTCTCAAATTGCTAAAGAGCTTAATGTTTCTAAAAAGATAATTAATGAAGCTCTCTTTGCTAATAAATCGAAATTTAGAAAAGAATTTTTAGTGTGGAAGGTAAAAAAATAATATGTTGCAATATGATTTAGAATTTCTTAAAGAAAATAATTCAATCCAAAAATATGTTGAGATAATGTCTGCCGTTAAAACCCCAGGTTTTAAACTTACCGATTCTTTTAAAAAGAAATTTAATGGATTTTATAGAATTGGAATAAGAAGCGAAAAATGGTATAGCAATTTCTATTTTTTATTTGGTGAATTTTTAAAAGGGGAGAATCATAATTTTTCATTGTGTTTGAATTATTTATATACTACAACTGGGAAAATTGAGCCTTCTTTTTGCAGTAAACTTATTCATACATTTAATCCTAATCTTCCGATTTGGGATTCGTTTATTTTGCGTTCTTTAGGATTTAATGTTCCAAATCTAAAAAACTCAAACAAAAAAATAGACATTTGCGTAAAAATTTATAATATGATTTGTCGCGAATTCAAAACACATTTGGATGATTCAGGTGTAAAAGCAGCAATAGAAGATTTCGATAAAGAGTTTAGTGATTATAAGTCAGAAATCAGTGATGTAAAAAAACTTGATTTTATTCTTTGGTCAAATAGATCATTGCAATGTGCATCTATTCTTGAGTTAAGTAAAGTGAAGGATGATTTAGAATGTTTATCCATGAAGATAGAAAAGAAGTTATGACTTTTAATGAATTTACAAAAAATTTAAAAAATATTATATTATTTCGAATAGAGATAATGAAACTTATCAATATCTTTGTTTTAATTTAGATATTGTAACGGAAACTTAAGATTTATATTTATTGATATAAATAATAATCGAATTAATTATTGTAAATAAATTAAAATTAATAGTTGGTTATTATAGATTAAATGTTCGTCCGCTCATATGACGTTAAACTTGGAGCAGTGAAAGGAAGCATCTTTGAAATCCGAATAGCGTAAGTTGACCTTTAGGTAATGCTCTCCAAAGGTTTCTATAAATTTAATATCTATAAATAAAATATGACTTTAGAAGATTACAAGAAACAAGTAGAGAATTACTTAATCAATTCGAAAGTGGAAAAACCACTTATAAAAAGTTGGATGAAAACTTACGAGAAAGATATACAAGAAGCATACAACAAGAATTGGAAAGTGGAAGAAATTGCTCTTCCTATGATTTTAGGACTTTAAAACTAAACTTATATCCTTCTAGGCACGGACAAAACCGTGCTTTTTAGTTATAATTTAAGTGTTATCAATTAAGCCCGATAACTATGTTTAATTTGGAGGATTTATTGTGTAAGCAGCCATGGTTTTTGTGTTTTAGATCAAACGAAATAAAGTTTTTAATAGATATAATGCAAAAATATGGTTTCACTAATTTAAAAGAGAATAATTATGAAGAATATTATTACTGATGATTTAATTGAAGAGGAGGAAGATGCACAATTTGATGAAAATGAAATTAAATTATTACCATTTGTTAATAGAAGTCACATAAGCAATCATCTTAATTATTTATTTCATACAGATGTTAATAATAAATTCGAAAACGAAAATTCCGCTAATAATTATTATTTTGTTTTTCAATATAGTAAGAATAAGTATTATTGCTTTAAATATTTTAAAGATTCTGTAGAAAGAAAAAAGATTAAAAATCTTATATATAACGCTTTGTATTTTGTAAAAAATATTGGAGCAATATCAATGATTTGTTTAGAGGGAAAATATGATGTCAATTATTTAACTGAAGATGGCTATAAACAAATATTTCATTTAGTAGAAGGAATAAAAGAAGAAGGATATTTCCCTAT
>CALVXK010000015.1 GCA_944369075.1 uncultured Bacilli bacterium | reverse complement strand
AGCATTTAAAGTTATTTGTCTAGTATAAATTTCCCTGCCAATTGCCAAACGTTCTTCGCTTGTATACTTCATTTTTTTAAATTGCCTCCTCAATTATTATTGTATGACTAATTTTAGATTTTGTGTGTCTAAAATTACCCCCTATGTGTCTACTTTTATGATAGCACTCCAATAGCACTCCATAAAATATAAACTTTTATAACTAAGAATAGAATAAACCCCCTAAGTTGGTCTAGAAAGACTTAGGGGGTTTATTTATAAATTTAGAGTTATTCATCTAACCATGTAAATTAAAATAGTTTTATAAAAGGAGAATAGAGTGTAGCACCATAAGTTTCAATATAAGAATATAATGAACTTACTTCTTTTGATTCTAAGTTAGATAAATAAACTTCATTTGTATCATAGTTAATATAATATAATCTATCTTTAGATGCTGAAACATCTAAAGATATTCTTGTATTTTTATTATATATAAAATAAAGTACTAAATTTGATTGAAGTAAATCTAATGAAGATGTTTCATCTTCATTTAATTTATTAAAAGTAATATCTTTATTGCTTAGATTTACTTCATCAAATAAATCTTTACCTTTTACGATATAAGAGAAAGATGTGAATATATCAAAAAGTAGGGCATATGTTGGTAATTCTAATTTATCTGGCGGTAAATACTTAGGATCAACATTACCTTTTCCATCAAAATATTCATAAGTTTTAGTAATAACTTGTTGTCTATTATTACAAGATGCTAATAAAGTAGTAGGGAATGTAAATAGTGTTAATAGAGTTATTATTTTTAATATAGATTTATTCATATTTAATTTCCTTTATAGTTAATATAAACTACTAGAGTTTAACAATATGGTTGTTTCTTTTTAATTAGTAGTAAGTATAACAAAAGATGATAATAGAGATACTAGTATAGGTAGAGTTAATAACGTATTTATATCTCGTTGTATTTAATTATTATCCATATTATAATTTTTTTATGAAGAAAAGACAAAAAATAATAAATTTATTCCTTTTTTTACCAATAATTTTAGTTTCTTCTTGTAGTGATAAGGGTAATTATGAAATTGAGAGTAATTATATTTATGCTAAATATGTTGATTTAGCTAGTTTTGATGAAGAAGATTTAGTTACTGAAAAAGAAGCTTTAGAAGTAATATCAAGTTTTACTTATAATACTTCAACAATTAATCGTTATGAAAAGACTATTAGTGAATGTGACTTATTAAATAGTGATATGAACATAGAAACTTCTTATATCATTGGCTATGATGATTCTTCTAAACCCTATCATGAAGTTAAAAATAATGGTGAAACAATAGTTAAACAATATTTTAAAGATAATAAATACTATGAAGATAATGGAAGTAGTATTAAAGAAATTAGTGAAAGTGATATTGATGTTCTAGGTTATTTTAATATTGATTTATTACCATATTCCTATGAGGAATATGGTAATAAAGTAGTAAGAACATTATATAATTTAGAATATTATGTAGATGATAATTATATCGGTATTTATGGTAATGTTCTTACTTTATCTACTATCTATATTTATGAATATTCTTATACCTTAGATGGTTTCTTACTTTCATATTCTTTTATTAATAAATCGATAGATGATAATGGTTCTTTAATAAGTTCATCTAAAATTTCTATCTCATTTAAATATAATGATGATGTAAAAATATCGATATAATCCTTAAACTTCATGTTTAATAAATACATTTATTATATTTAACTTAGTAATGTATAATCTTTTATATGGAAAATAATACAAATTTAGAATATATATTTAAATCGGTTAATACTAAAGATATAGATTTATTAAATAAATACTTAAATTCCATAATGGAAGTTAAAGATAATACTAAAATATGGTTAGAATCTAAAGAAATAAATATTCCTATTTGGTCAAGTGACTATCCTAATAAGGATGTATTTAAAGAAGATTTATCAACTTCTTTAAATACAATAGGAATATTTACTTCTAGTGAAAATAAACTAGTAGGTTATGTAACTTATTATGATGCTAAAAGCCATTATAATGAAGAATATAATAATGAATTAATTAGCGATATATCTAAAAGAAATAAGGATATAGATCCTTATCCTTTTAAGAAACTAGATAATTTTAAAGGCACTAATGTTATAGTCATATTTAGATTAATGGTTGATCCTAAATATAACTCTAAAGGATTAGGAAAGATGTTAATGAATAAAGTAAAAGAAGAAGTTATTAATCTAAATATGACTATAACAAATAACAATAATAATTATTCTTATTTAGGATTACTTTGTCATCCTTCTAACTATATCGCTAAAAAGATGTATCTTAAACTTAATTACAAATATTTAGAGACTATTAATTTTATTTATGGTCCTTATGAAATATATGTTTATAAATTGGATTAGTTATTGATTGTTTCTTTTGAAAGTTAAAATTAATAACATTTAAGCTTTTTCTTCAATAGGAGTTAATGTTAGATAGAGTTGTACATAAATCTTCCTCTGTAATAGTATCTAAACTTACTCCTTTTTTATTTATCTAAAAATTTTTGGTGCTTTTCATAGCAACCATTTTAGTAAGAAGAATTAAAGCCCCAATAAATGCATTTAATAGAATTATGTTGTAAGAAAGAAGATGCAAACATTTATAAGCGTTGTCTTTTAAAACTATTCTATAAAAATACAATGATTATTTTCAGTTTAAATTATGAAGTGTTCTTTACACCTAAATATCTTTAGTCTAAGTAAAATAAGTGCAAGAACTTGCAAAAATTTTAGTTAGGAGCTAACCAAGTGATTAAAAGAGATTTATATTTAAGTTGGAATAAGCGATGGATTGGTTTAAATGATATTGCTAAAATAATTGAGAAAAGTCTTTCATCAGTAATTAGAGAAATTCTAGTATTGTAACAAAATTTTTTAATTAAAGATGGCAAATACAAAAATAATGTCGAATGTAGTTATGTTTTAAAATTATTTGATTTATAATTAAATAATAATTTCAAGGAGCCGATAATATGCTTAAATTAAGAAATAGAACTTTTGAAGGCGATGTCCCTAAATTAACAAAGTGGCTTTATACAACTTCAGGAATGTTTAGAGATGCAGCTTATCAATTTGTATCGTTATTTTTATTATCTTTCGTCCAATTTTTTGCATTAGGTGGAGAAGATATATCGATTAGCGATTATGTAGCAATGTATAGTGCTATAACAGTAATTATTATTATTTTAAGAATATGGGATGGATTAAATGATCCTATTATGGGATTTATTATTGAAAGATGCCATTTTAAAAGTGGTAAATATCGCCCATGGATAATAATTGGAGCATTATTAAATAGTATTGTTACTATATTAATGTTTTGGATTACACCATCTGGATGGGGATTTGTTGCTTTTTTTGCTATCTTCTATTTCTTATGGGATTTTACTTATACAATGAATGATATAGCATTTTGGTCGGTTCTTCCTTCTTTATCGCAAAAAGAAGAAGTTAGAGCTAATTTAACTACTTTATTATCAATATTTGTTTCTATTGGTAGTTTTGCAGTTGGTGGAATTGTTCCAATGCTTGCTAGTGGTAATCAAGGACCTACATATAGATGGGTATCTCTTGTTACTTCGATTCTTTTCTTTGTTTCTCAGCTTATTTTAGTAATATTTATGAAAGAAAGAAAAGTTGATGAAAATACTGAGAAAAATGATGAAAAAATGAAGTTTAAGGATGTTTTTACTGTTATTATTAAAAATGATCAACTTAGATACACTATTATTGCAATTTTATTTTATTATACTGGTTCATCGATTTTAGTTGGTGCTGGTTTAAATTACTTCTATTTTAATTTTGGTTATGCTGAAGGTGGAAATTATCAATTCTACTTTACCGTTATTTATGCAGTAGCAACATTAGCTGGACAAATGATATATCCTTTACTTGCTAATAAGTTAAAACTATCGAAAATGAAACTATTTACGATATTTTCTTTAACTACCTTAGCAGCATATCTACTTTTATTTTCTTATGTATTTTATACTTCACCATCAACTTTCCCTTTACTTTGTGTTTATGGCTTCTTTGCTTTCTTTGGCCAAACAATAATGAGTTTAATTCTTTATATCATGATTCAAGATTCGATTGATTATAATGAATATAAATTTAATGAAAGAAGAGAATCTTCTTCATTCTCTTTAAGAGCATTTACTGCAAAAATTGGTAGTTCTTTACAACAACTTGCATTATATGCCTTCTTATTTATGGCGGGATTATTTTCAATATCAAATGGTATTGCTACTGCTGAAAGAGAATTTATGGGTAATCAAGAAGCAATTATTAATGAAGTAAATTCTTTAATGGAAGGAGTAACATCATCTCAACTTATAATATTCCATATTGGTTTTACTATCTTACCTTTTGTTTTATTCTTAATAGCATTTTTAATCATTAGATTTAAATATAAAATAAGTGAAGAAGAACATATAAAAATGGTTGAGGAAATTGAAAATAGAAAGAAAAATAATAATATTAATAGTAATAATAATTAATATTCAAAACAAATTAATATAAGTAATAAGTATGAAAGAAAAAGCATTTAAAGAAAGAATAATTTATCAAATATATCCATTATCTTTTTGTGATTCTAATAATGATGGATATGGTGATATTAATGGTATTATCTCAAAATTAGATTATCTAAAAGATTTAGGAATAGGTATTATTTGGCTTTCTCCTATTTATAAATCTCCTTTAAAAGATAATGGATATGATATTAGTGATTATTATTCTATAAATCCAATTTTCGGAACAATGGAAGATTTTGATAATCTAATTAAAGAAGCTAATAAAAGAGATATTAAAATAGTAATGGATTTAGTAATTAATCATACTTCTAATCAACATTATTGGTTTAAAGAAGCTTTAAAAGATAAAAATTCTAAATATCGCGATTACTATTATTTTAGAAAAGGGAATGGAAAGAAACCTCCAAATAACTGGAATGGAGCTTTTTCTGGTAGTTGTTGGGAAAAAGTTGAAGGCGAAGAAAACATGTATTATCTTCATTTATTTACTAAAGAACAACCAGATTTAAATTTTCATAATGAAGAAGTAGTTAAAGAAATAGAAAATATATTAAAGTTTTATTTAGATAAAGGTGTCTATGGTTTTAGATGTGATGTAATTAACGATATTTATAAAACTAGTCTAGATAATGGTAAATTCCGTTTCTTTTCTAGAGGAAAAGAACATTATGAAAACCAAGAAGGATGTTTTAATACTCTTCTTCGTTTTAGAAAAGAAGTATTAAATAATTATGATACTTTTTTAGTTGGTGAAACTAGCGCAATTACTCCTAAAATGGGTAATAAGTTTTTATCTAGCGGTGCTTTAGACTTATTTTTTGAATTTGATCATGCTTTTTGTATGTCAAATAAATTTGTACCAATATTTAAGAAAAGGAAGTTTAAAGCTAAATACTTGCTTAAGCCTTTATTTAAATGGCAAGAAGTAGTTCCTTGGATTGGAGCATATTTAGAAAATCATGATCAACTTAGAAGTGTATCTAGGTTTGGAAATACATCTAAATATTATAAAGAAAGTGCTAAAGCTTTAGCGATGTTACTTTTATCACTTAAAGGAACAATCTTTATTTATCAAGGTGAAGAATTTGGAACACTAAATTATCAAGATTTAATTTATGAAGAAACAAATGATTGCATGACTAAAGAAGTAGTTAATACTGTTCAAAATATTTTACATCTTTCAAAAGATAAAGCTTTTAAACTAGTTAATGAAACAGTAAATAGAGATCACGCTAGAGCTCCTATTGCTTGGGATAATACTATTAATGGTGGATTTAATTTAGGTCATAAACCATGGATAAAAGTAAATTCATTATATAAAGAAGGTATTAATGTTAAAGATAACTTAAATGATTCTAATTCCATTTTAAACTTCTATAAAGAGATGATTAGGTTTAGAAATAACAGCGATACATTAAAACATGGAGAATTTATTAAAGTTAAATCTAACTCAAATCTTGCTAAGTTTATTCGTAAAACTAATAAAGAAACATTACTAATTGTTATTAATTTATCTAGTAAAGTAATTAAAGATAAAGAAAATAATAATATCAAGATATTATTATCGAATTATAAAGATCATATAAAAGATAAATTAAGACCATATGAAGGAATAATATATAAAGTTAATTAAGTAATTAATTAAATAAAATAAGATAAAAGGTAATAAATTATGGGAATTACATTTGAAAAGAAAAGAAAGATATTTCATTTATTTACTAAAGATTTTTCATATTATATTCATGTAAATAAATATAATTATTTAATACATCTTTATAGCGGTAAGTACTTAAGTGATATATCTAAAGAAAGAGTAAGTGAAAGATATATTGATCGTTATGCTTTTTTAAATGATGATAACTTAGAAACTCAAGATGAAGATTATTACTTTTCAATGATGGGTTCGATGTTTGAAGTAGCTCCATTTGGTAAAGGTGATAAAAGAAATGCACCATATATTTTAGAAGGAGATAATAATATTCCTTTAACTAATTTCTTATTTTATTCATATAAAATAATTAAAGGTAAAATAGATAAAAAAGATTATCCTCTACCATATATTAAATTTAAAAATAGTGATATTGAAACGTTAATTATTACCTTAAAAGATGAAAAAAGAGATGTATATCTTAATTTATATTATGAATTATCTAGTAAATATCATACTTTGGTTAGATATGCTTCTATTATTAATAAATCAAAAGAAGACATTAAAGTATTTAAAATGTCTTCTTTTGAATTAGATTTACCTTCATCTAATTATAAGTTATTAACCTTAAAAGGTACTTGGTCTAATGAAACAGATTTAGAATATATAAATTTAAATCATTCATTAACTAAAATAAGTGAAAACCATAATGGTAGGAACTTTACATATAATCCTTCTATTGCATTATTAGATAAAGATACAACATTTGATAATGGTGAAATATATGGTTTTTCTAATCTTTATAGTGGAGATTTCTCTTATGAAATAAAGGTTGATGAAATAGATCAAACTAGAATTATTGGAGGATATAATGATGAAACATTCTTTTATTTATTAAAAGAAAATGAAACGTTATATTCTTTTGAAACTGTAATCATTTATTCCTCAAAAGGAATAAATGATATGTCTCATAAGTTTCATAATTTAATTCGAGAAAGATTATTACCTAAAACTAAAGAATTACAAAATAACTATATATTAATTAATTCTTGGGAAGCATTCTATTTTGATTTTGATACGAAGAGATTATTAGAATTAATCGATGAAGCTAAAAAAGAAGAGATTAATTTAGTAGTAATTGATGATGGATGGTTTAAAAATAGAAACGATGATACTTCTTCTTTAGGAGATTGGGAAGTAGATACATCAAAAATAGATTTAGATAAGGTTATTAATTATGCTAAAAGCTTAAATATTGATATTGGTCTATGGATAGAACCAGAAATGATTTCTTATAATTCTAGCTTATTTAAAGAACATAGCGATTTTGCTTTAATTCCTCCATCTTACCATAACGTTACTTTATTTAGACATCAATTATTATTAGATTTAACTAGAAGTGAAGTAGTTGATTATATTTTTGATAAGTTATCAAAAATATTTGATAAATACGATATCAAGTATGTTAAATGGGATTTTAATCGTTTCTTAAGTGAAGGTTATTCTTCTTATTTACTTAAAGAAAGAGTAAAAGAAACACCTTTTAGAATGATGCTAGGAACTTATTCTTTACTTAATAAGTTTGTTAGTAGATATCCTAATATTTTACTTGAAACTTGTTCAGCTGGAGGAGGAAGATTTGATCTAGGAATGTTATTTTATTCTCCTCAAATTTGGGGAAGTGATGAAACTGATATTGCTTTAAGAAGTTCTATCCAATTTTCAAAAAATATCTTTTATCCACTTAGAAGTATCGGAGCACATGTTTCTAACCGTAAATTAGGTAGTTTACAAGATAAAGCTTGTCTAGCTTTCTTTGGAACATATGGTTATGAACTTGATATAACTAAAATAAGTGAAGAAGATAAAAATAAGATTAAAGAATTTAATTCTTATTTTAAATCTTTCCATAATGTTGTTAATGATGGCGATTATTACGCTTTATATAATCCTTATGAATCTAACTATGTTTCATGGAATGTTGTTAGCAAAGACAAAAAAACTTGTTTAGTTTATTTTATGCTTTATCGAAAAGAACAAACAAAAGCAAGATTTTTAAAATTAAAAGGGTTAAAAAAAGATAAATATTACTTTAATTCATTAACTAATGATATTTATAAAGGTGATTTTTATATGAATGTCGGACTTAATCTCTCTGCACCTTTAGAATCTTTTACTTCAATGCTTTTTGTTATTAAAGAAGTAGATGAAGTAAGAGCTACTTTATATCGAAAAACTAAACAAGTTGATGGTGGTAAAAGAGATAAGTTACTTTAATTAAATATTAATAATTTATTAAACATTGTTAAACGATAAAATATAAGTAGTTTTATATCTTTACTTTTTCTATAATTAAATAGTAAGTTTTTTTGGAGGAATTAATAATGAAAAGAAAAAAACTTTTACCTCTATTATCGATAATAGGGATTCTTTCGCTTGGAGCAACATTTACTAGTTGTTCTTCGGGGGGGGAACCTATTAAAGGCCCAACAGGAGACAAAGGACCAGTAGGCGATAAAGGAGAAGATGGAAAAGACGGAATTGATGGTGAAGATGGAAAAGATGGTTCATCTTGGCTAAGTGGAAGTTCTAATCCTACAAATTCTTTAGGAAAAGATGGTGATTATTATCTTAACACCTCTACTAATGATCTTTATTTTAAAGAAAATGGAGAATGGAAATTCTTATCTTCAATCAATGGTGAAGATGGAGAAGACGGAAGTGATGGAACTTTGGTAGGCGAAGATGGAAAAAACGCTTATTCTAATACCTTCTTACCTTTAACTGGTGGTTATGTTAGAGCTGATAAAGGCAGCGCATTAGAAGGAGAAACAATTACCTTTATAGTTACACCTTTAGAAGATACTCAAGTAGAATCATTAGTATTAAATGACCAAGTTATTACTTTAGACAAGTTAACTCCATCTAGTAATAGAAGTTATACTTATCAAACAACAATGGTTAAAAATGGATATGTAGTCAGTGCTAATTTTAGTGATTATAATCCATTAAAATCACTAAAATTATCTTCTTCATCTACTCAGGTAAAAGTTGGAAAAACAATTACTTTTGATGCTGTTCCTACACCAAGTAATGCTTCTGATTTAAATATCGTTTATGAAATTACTAGCGGTAGTGATTTAGCATCAATCGAAGGAAATACCTTAACTGCTTTAGGTGTTGGTGAAGTTAAAGTTGTTGCTAAATCAAATGATATTGTTTCTAATGAAGTAATAATTAAGATAATTGAAGATACTGTAATCGATCCTAATGAATTAATTAAAACATCTATTGATGAATTAAATAAGATGGATCCAGAAGCTTATAATAATAATGCTTCTAAAGATATACCTCAGCAATTATTTGAAGTAACTGGTAAAGTTAAAGCTTGGTATGGTAAAAAAGCCGATGGAAGTTATGGAGAAGTTGATACTTATACTGAATATGGTAATTTCTATTTAGAAGATGTTAATGACCCTAGTAAAGTTATTTTAGTTTATGGATTAGCAGGTAGTGGTGAACCATTCACATTTGACGAAGATACAGGTTTATGGAGCTACCGGAATAATAAATCTTTTATTCAAAATGGTGAACCAATTGCTAATATTGGAGATACTATCACAATTAAGGCTTATTTAACTGACTATAATGGTAGTAACCAACTTAACGCATCTTTAATTTCAAAAGTAGAAGCACCTAAACCAGAATTAGAATCTTTAACATTAAGTGCTTTAAAAACTGAAATTAACGAAAATGAAACACTTACTTTATCTATTACTCCTAACCCAGCAAATGCTGATGTTAGCGGTGTAACATATGAACTTAGTGATAATGATGGTGAAGCTAGTCTTAATGGTAATGTTTTAACAGGTCTAAAAGAAGGAAGTGTTAAAGTTGTTGCTAAAGTAGGTGGAATAACTTCAAACGAGTTAATAATTACAATTAAGAAGAATGAAGGCGGACAAGTAGAATCTACCCTTTATGATTTTACTTCTATGACTTGGTTTACTGAGGGGAGTAGTTATCATAAATATACAACTACGACAGATAAAGGAACTATGATTGTAACTAATGGATTGCCTAATGCTTTCTCTAGTAATAATAAACATCCTGGTATGGTTATTGGTTCCAACGAGGCTAAAAAATTCAAACAAAAAGTTCCTAAAAATATCCTAAATGGTTTAGGTTTAAATGTAACTGAAGACAGTGTTAAAGTAGATGATAAATACTATTCAGCTCTTTATAGTGAATATAACCTAAGCTTTAAAGATGTAACTTTAATACTTGGCGAAGATGGTGAATTCGATGCTACTAACTACACCTTATATTTCTTATATTCTTTAGATGGTGGAAATACATATACTAAGTTTGATTTTACTAAAAATAATACTAATCTTAGTGTAAGATTAAGTGATGTAGTTAATGCTAGATTCGCTGTAGTTCTAGAAACAACTAATGGAAAAACTAGAATCAATATGACATCTTTAGAACTTAAATAAATAGGGGGTTTATTTTATGAAAATTAGAAAAATAATTCCTCTAACTTTACTTGCAATATCATTAAGTTTAATTTCGTCTTGTTCACCAACTTATGTCGAAGGTGATAAAGGTGAAATTGGAGATAAAGGAAGTAGTGGTAATGATGGTAAAGATGGTTTAAACGGAAAAGATGGTGTTGATGGAACTACATTACTAAATGGTAATGGTGTTCCAAGTTTAGATTTAGGAAAACTAGGAGATCTTTACTTAAACGTAATAAACGGTGATATCTATAAAAAAGAAGAAGCTTCTTGGATAAAAATAAGTAATATCTATGGAGAAGATGGAAGCGATGGTAGTGATGCTATAGGTGGAGTAAGCGAAGGAAAAACCGCATATTCATCATCAATCTTACCTTCTTATGGCGGGAAGATAGTTCCAAATTATGGTTCTAGATTTGAAAATGAAGATATTACGTTCTACTTTATTCCAGATGAAGGTAATTCATTAAAAGAAATTACCATTAATGATGAAGTCATTAATGGTAATGATGAAAGAATAAAACTAAGTGAAGATAATGTTTATTCTTATGGAACTACAATGGTTAAAAATGGATTTGTAGTAAGTGCTATTTTCTTAGATAGTGAAGGAAACGAAATCTTACCAAGTAGCGGAGGAAATCAAAACTATTTAGAACCATTAGTATCAACTTATGTTACTTATAATGAGGAATTTGATTTAAAACTTGGTTCATCACCTTTCTATCAATTTACTGAAGATGATATTGAATCTTATTATTCTTCAATTGATTTTAGCGCTGATAGTGAAGAATTAACTTCTTCTTTATCTGAACTATTAAAAACTGGGGCTAAACATCTTGATTATTGGGCATCCAATAACGGTTATTCTTCAAGTAGCGCATACTTTTTAACAGATAGAGATTATTCTTTAGACCCTTTAACTCAAGAAGAAGTAGAAGCTAATAAATGGAAAGATAAAGATGTAATTGTTGATCCTTTATATGTAGAAAATCATCCTTCGTGGAATGGTAATTTTAGTGAATTTAATAGAGAACATATTTGGGCAAAATCTAGAGGATTTAGTGATTATCAAGAATCTTATGCCGGAACTGATTTACATCATTTAAGACTTGCTGATCCTTCTACTAACTCGGCTAGAGGAAATAAATTCTTCGATAATAAGATTACTTCTACAACATGGTATCCACCATCAAAGAGTGATCGAGGAGATTTAGCTAGAGCTATATTCTATATGGCAGTTAGATATTCTAAATACGAAGAAAATTCACCATGGTTAAAGTTAGTTGAAAATCCAACAGAAGTTAATTGTACAACGGCCGAAACTAAAGATAAGCCAGCTGAATTTGGTGTATTATCAACTTTATTAGCTCGGAACAAAGAAGACCCAGTTTCTGAGTTTGAATTAGGTAGAAATAATTTTGTTTATAATGTTCAAGGTAATAGAAACCCATTTATTGATTATCCAGAATTAGCTGATATCTTATTCGCATAATTTAAAATTTCAAACAAATAAAAAGCACTATTGTAAAACAAATGATTTAATATAATTTTACATAGTGCTTTTTATTATGAATTTTTATCTATTATTCTATTTATATACTAAAACTATTTTTACCTATATCACATTTATTTATTTTTCTTATGCTTATCAAGATAAGTATGTTCGTTTCGATCCTCTTCCATATAATTTAATTATTGCTTTTGATTATAATGGGAAAATGTATGCTTCGGTAGGGGAAGTTGATTCAAAAAAATATTAGAAGAAATACAAGATATAGTAAATGAAAGAGTTTAACTATAATCATTTAATATTAATTAAACTTTATATAAAATATATCTATCTTATCAATTAAGTAATAAATAAAGAGGGATATATGGATAAAGTTATTGATTTAAGTTTATTAAATAAACCATTAGATGCTATAAATAATGAAAGATATAATGCTTATTTTGAATCATATTTAAGTAATAATATTAATACTAGAATATCATTAAATGGATTATGGAAATTTATCTTTTTAGATAAATTTCATTCTGAAATAGATAATAAATATTTAGATAAAGATTATGATATTAAAGAATTAAAAGAGATTAAAGTACCTTCTCATATAGAATTAAATAATTATGGTAAACCACAATATTTAAATACAATGTATCCTTTTGAAGTATATGAGAATTTATCTTATGATGAATTACCTAGTATTAATCCTTTAGGAATATATTTTAAAGATATATTAATTGATGATTTAAGTTATGATTATTATTTAGAATTTAATGGATTTGAAAGTGGATTATATTTATTAATTAACGGTAAGTTTGTAGGTTATTCTTCTTTTAACTTTGAAAATACTAAGTTTCATATCTCTAAATATTTACTAAAAGGTAAAAATAGAATTACTATCTTACTTTTTAAATATTCTTTTGCTTCATGGTATAAAGATCAAGATATGTGGAGACTTTCAGGAATATTTAGAGATATTAATCTAATTAAAGTTAATAAGATACATTTTAAAGATATTGATATTAAACCTCTTTTAAATGATGATTTAAAAGAAGGTAAACTTAACATTAAAGTAGAGTTAACTAATAATAGTAGTAATACTAAAGATTTAAAACTAATAGTAAGTATATTTAATATTAATAATAAACAACTAATTAATGATGTTATTAATGTTAATGATAATAACATCATTAATTTATCTTATCTTATTAATAAACCATTATTATGGTCTAATGAAGAACCTAATTTATATCTATTAAAACTAAGAATCAAAGATAAAGATAATATATTAGAAGAAACAAGTATTAATGTTGGTTTTCGTAAGATAGAAATTAAAGATAAAACGTTATATTTAAATGATAAACCATTATTTATTAAAGGGATAAATCGACATGAATTTGATAAAGATAATGGAAGAGTATTGACTAAAGAAGAAATACTAAACGATATCATTTTACTTAAAAAGAATAATTTTAATGCTATTAGAACATCACATTATCCTAATAACCCATATTTTTATGATCTATGTGATAAATATGGAATGTTAGTAATGGATGAATGTGCTATTGAAACTCATGGAACATGGGTAAATAAAGATTTAAAAACTATTAATGAAGAAGAAGTTTTACCAGGAAGTAATATTAAATTTTTAGAATATACACTAAAAAAAGGAGAAGCTACTTATCAAAGAGATAAAAACCACCCTTCTATTATTATTTGGTCTTTAGGCAATGAATCTTTTGTTGGACAAAACTTAAGAAAGTTATACCAATATTTTAAAAATATTGATTCTACCAGGTTAGTTCATTATGAAGGCAATTTTGCTTCCCCTTCTTATAACGATATCTCTGATTTTATTTCGAGAATGTATTTTACTCCTGATCAAATATCTAAGATTTTAGATAAAGGGGTTGATAAACCATTTTTGCTTTGTGAATTTGCTCATTCAATGGGTAATTCTACTGGTAATTTTGATGAATATATGGCTTTAAGAGATAAATCTAATGCGTATGTTGGTGGATTTATTTGGGACTATGTTGATCAAGGATTAGAAGTTAATAACATTCTTCATTATGGAGGAGATTTTAAAGATTATCCAAATAATGATAATTTCTCGGCTAATGGTTTACTTTTAGCAACTAGAGAAGAAACAGGTAAACTAAAAGTAGTTAAATACTTTTATCAGCCATTTGATTTTGATATAAATGAAAAAAGAATCATTATTTATAATAAAAACTTATTTAAAAATACTAATAAATATAAATTTAATTACTTATTATTTAAAAATTATGAACTTATATATCAAAAATCTTTTGAAGCTAATATCGCTAGTTTATCTTCTAAAGAAATAAGTATGGATGTATCTTCTTTAATTAATGATAAATCGATATATCTAGTAAGAATCGAAGTTAAAATGAAAGAAGAAGATTTAATATATCAAAAAAATGATGAAGTAGGTTTTAAAGAAGTTTATCTACAAGGAAATATTAATGATTCGATATATAATGAAGAAAAAGAAATAAATAATAGTAATAATAACGATGATTTAAAATTATTTAAATCATCAGAACATATAACAATATATAATTCGAAGTTTAAAGTAATATTTAATGGATTAAATATTGATAATGGTGGATTAGAAGGATTAATTTATTATGATAATAATAGCTCTAATAATGAACCGATATTATCTTATCCAGTATTACCAACATTATTTAGACCAACAACTGATAATGATAGAAAAATAGAAAAATATTATGAATCATTTTATTTAGGAGCATCTTTATATCCTTTATATAATCCATTTAAGAAACCTTTAAAAGTTATTAAAGAAAGTAAAAAGGAAGTTATTATTGAATTTAATTATAAGATGTTAACTGGAATATTCTTTAATAACTTTAAAGTTATATATCATATTTATTCTTCTAGTGTAATTAAAGTAAGTTATGAATATAAAGTACCTAAATTACTTCCTCCACCAAGTCTAATAGGTTTAAGATTTAGATTTAATAAAGATATATCCTCTTTTTCTTATCTAGGTTTAGGAGATAAAGATTCTTATAGTGATCGCTATAAAGGATTAAAATATGATAAATATATCTCTAATGTTAATAAAGAATATATTAAATATAGTATTCCTCAAGAATGTGGTAATCATATATATACTAATAAAGTATCACTTAATATAAATGATAAATCATGTTTATCATTTATATCACTAAATAAAACATTTAATTTTAAGTTTTTACCATATAATGAATTTGAAATAGAAGTAGCTTCTAGAAACCAAAACTTAGTTTCTTCTTATAATTATTTATATATTATTTGTGACCAAAAAGGAGTAGGAGGGGATAACTCTTGGGGGGCTAAAGTACATAAAAAATATATTTTAAAGAACCAAAAATACTCCCTATCATTTTTAATTAAAAAAGAAGATAGAAATAGTAATAATAAATAATATTTAATAACGATAATATTAAAGTATTTAAATACCTAATCTAATAATACTTATTTACTTGTATCTTAGTTTGTGTTAAAAATAAGTTGTAGATAAGTATATAAACTTACTTCTTATAATCTTAGAAAAAGGAAATTATTTTATGTTAGGTAAAAACATTCTTGGTTTTCTAGTATTACCTTTATTATTAATAACTTCGTGTGAAAATAAGGATTCTATTTCAATTGTTGGAAATGATAATGATTCAACTTATTATGTTTTTCCTTATCCTTTTGAAGGATATGTTGTTTATAATGATGATAAAACTCCATGGTTTTTCTCACTTAATGGAATAGCTCCAAGTGTTCCAAGAACTGTTTTACCTTATGGCTATTTTGCCCACGAATTTAAAGAAGTTTTAGATTTTAGCAATTATATTAAAGTAGAAGAAGATCTTCCTTTAGAACAAGGTGATATGTCAATAATGACGTTATATAAAAATAGAATATGTAAAGGTTATGAGATATATTTATCAATTCATGGATACTTATATTATTTTGATGTTGGATATGATTATTATTTACCTATGGAAATAACAACCACTGAAGAAGTTATATCTTACTTTGATGAATATGGTTATGATTTTTATAATCTTCCTGAAGAAATATTAGCTTATGCTATTGGAACTCAGTTTTAAGGTAAAAATGTATGAAAAGAAGTAGTAAATTAATTTTAATACTAGGAAGTTTATTCCTATCTTTATGTGGTTGTAATAATAAAAATCAAGAAGTAGATAAAGAAGAGCCACCATATTACACTATAGAGTTTACTTATGGTGATTCTTTTGTTGTCCCAAGTGATGATTCTTCTCCATGGTTTGTTTCTTTACTTTGGGAAAATGATCAACATATTCATTTTGTCATTTCTTATCAAGATTTTATGGTTAAGTTTTCTAAAACAATAGATGAAAGTTTATATGTTTTAGGTAATAAAGAAGAAATTGTTCCAGATGGTAATTTTAGAGATTTATATTATTGCTATCGATTTGGTGTACTTAAAAAAGCTTATTCAATATCGAGTAATGGAACAATTTTCCAAGTTAAAGATAATTCTTATTACTATATCCCCAAAGATATTATTGATGGATCGACCATAATAGATTATATTGACGATAACCATCAATACTTTTATGGACAAGATAGTTCTTTATTAAAACTATATTATGGTAAAGAATTAACTTATGAAGAATGGTTAAATTTAAGAAAAGATAATTTTGAAGATGATGAAGGTAATTCTTAAAAATAACATTACATTTAGTTGTTTTAGAAATAATTTAAGTTAAAATTTAAGTAAATTTAAAGGTATAATTTTTGATAAAATTGCAATAGTCAATACAAAGTATTACAAGAATTAAGTGTACTTTTCCTTGACTAGTGCGCCAGAATATATAATCTTGAAAATTGTAATTACGATTATATGATTGTTGCTAGTATTGATAGTGATATAAAGAAAAATGATGGTATGGAAGTTTCTTTTTTATCAACTACTGGTATAAACGATTATTATTTTTATTCAATCCTATAATTTGTCCTTTAACTTTTGTTTATGCCGAAGACTATGTTTATACTTTAAAAGAAGGAGTATATGATGTTATGACAAAATTAGAAGATTATCTAGAATCAATATATAATCAATTTAACGATAATTTTAGGGAAATTCATGAAGAATATGGAATTTATTTATGATTTATAATAATTACAATACATTTATTTAAATTATTTTTGTTCTATTTTTAAAATTATTAAGTTAAAATTCAAATAATGTAAGGGTTAAATATGAAAAAATTTTTATTAATGAAATTAGCAATTTTATTAACTTTATTATCTAGTTGTAACAATAATATTAAAGAAGTAAGTCTAGAATATAATGAAGTTAAAAATAATCTAGCTCCTATAGGAGGAGTAATATCTTTTTTTGAGGGATATTTAGATGAATCTATTGATGGCTTTATTACTAATAATGAAAATATTAATAAATTAACTTCATATTTATTTTCATATAATTATCACCTTCAAGAAGAAGGTGATAATTATGATCCATTTTCTTCTTCTATTTATTTATCGTTTCATTCTAAGGAAGAAGAAAATAAAGATTATACATTATATGATTTCTTTATTTATGAAGATGATAAAGCTTATTTTACTATTATGATAAATAATGATGTTAAAGAATATTATTTAGATAACGATAATTCTTTTAGTTATAGTGAAACAAAAGAATATATCATTACATTATTTGATTAGATTATTTTATATTTTTTTAATGAAACATGTCTTTTGCGTTTTATATCTAAAATGTAGTGTATTAGAATTCATAAATCAATAATTTTTAAGATTTTTACTTGTTAAATAAAGGTTATCCGATGTTAATATTTGGGTGACTTTTTTATAGTTTGTAAAATATTTGTATTGAGTAAATTTCACATAAATTAATCTTTTCAATTTGAGTTATTGAAAAACTTCTTATAAATTTACTAGAAAGTTACATATATCATACATTATTTTTAAAAGATTTAATTTCGGTTTAAATTAGAAAACGGAACTTAAGATTTTAATTAACTGTCACTTAATATAATTTATTTTTGATATATGATATAAATATATTAAAATAATATTATAAGAACAAAAAAGAGGATAAGTTATGTTTTTTCAGGCAATAGGTATTTTTGCGTCTTTAATTACCACTTTTTCGAGTGGCCATATTTCTACTAGAGATAGAAGTGAGTTATCTTATGAAACAAATTTAATGTTAAAAAATCTTGAGACTAAATATATCCCATTACCTAAAGGAAAAGTAGAAGTTTATGTAAATCGAGATAACGGCATTGAGGAAGTTGAAGCAAATGAACTTTTAGAGCAGGATAAAAAATCTTTTCCCAATATAGAGCTTTTGGCCATGCCTTCAAATCAATATAATTGTTTTTCCTACGCTTTTATTGCTCCAAGTAAATACAATTATTTTGGTTTTACTAAAGTTCATGATTTTTTAACAAATCCTACCAAATATGGTTATTTTAATGTGGAGTATGGAGATGTTAAGGCTGGAGATAAGGTTGTATATTATACAAAAGAGAGTGCGCCAATGCATGCTGGTATAGTTGAAGAGATTTTAAGTCCACTTATATCTAATTCCGCTTTAAACCTTTCTAAATTAATGCTTGTTTCTAAATGGGGGAATTCAGGTTTATATCGTCATCGCGGATCTGATTTTTCATATTCGGCTAAAAATACACCATACTCTTTGAGATTTTTTAGAGTCGATTCTTCCCATTGGATTCACAATTATTCAAATATTATCCTTTCTTATAATGAATCATATCACGAAAAATTTTGCTCTTGTACTAAAAGCATAAAAGAGGGCCATATGGTACCTGCAGGTTCCTTCGAAGATAATGAATATGCTACATGTCTAATTTGCGGAGATGAAGTTAATAAAGGAATTTATGTAAGATGAAAAAAGGATGGAAAATATTTAGTTTAGTTTTTACTTTATTTGGATGCATTAGTTGTTCAAATAATGATGTTACATGCTGTGAGCCTTACGATGAATATTTTGAACATAATGATCCATTTGAAAATTTTAATTTTGTTGATGAAGGAAAGCCTTGGTTTGTTTCCTTAGTATTAAGTTTTGATAATTTATTTGGTGGAATAAATATTACTTATGATACTTTTGTTAAGGAATTTGGTGAACTAAAAGAAGAAGATTTTATTATTACTAATGAACTA
Source organism: uncultured Bacilli bacterium (assembly GCA_944369075.1). Taxonomy (GTDB): domain Bacteria; phylum Bacillota_I; class Bacilli_A; order RFN20; family CAG-826; genus Onthovivens. The sequence continues at coordinate 5,220 of CALVXK010000015.1, read as the reverse complement.
CCTTCTTTTGGCTATTTAACTAATGGCTTTATAGCATTCCTTTATCCAAATATTGATGATAGTTTACTTTTTACTTTATGTGATAATAAATTATTATTACTTTCTGGTAATGAGCAACATTATGAATATAATGGAAAAATAGATTTTAACGATGTAACTAATTATATTAGTAATTATGGTGAATATTATTATTACTATGAAGATTTTAAAAAATACTTTAATTAGATAATGGAGTATTTATTATGAAATTATTAAAGATATTAACTATTTTATTTTCATCAATATTGATTTTAACTTCTTGTAATCAAGATAGTGGGTGTATTGAATGTCGGACAGTTTTAGAACATAACGATCCTTTTGAAGATTTTAGTTTTGTTGACGAAGGAAAACCATGGTTTGTTGATTGTTCTTCCCCTTATGATTCGTTATATTTTTATCATCTTGTGCCTTATGAGGAATTTACATCTAATTTTGGAGAATTAAAAGAAGAAGATTTTACTAACGAATATATTGATAATGATTCTCGTTTATATTATGACATTAGATTTATCTGGCCTAACGGACATATTGATCGTTTTACAACTTACACAGATGGTGGAATGTCTAACGCCTCTTATACTTATATTGGAGATATAAATTTTGTAGAAGTTATAAGATATCTTTTTATTCATGGGGAATCTTATAATTATCCAGAAGATTTATCTAAACATTATATTAGTGATTAAGCTTATTTAATTTTTCTAAAATTATTTTTTATCTAACTTAATCATTACTTTGCTTCTAGGTTAATCTATTTTAACTACGATTTTTATACCATTACGCTTTGCTTAGTGTTAAAATTTAGAAGTTATTTTTTAAAAATTATTTTATGGAACAAATAGATTTAGAATCGATATATAAAGCTAATTCAAGAAAGATGTATGAATTAGAAAATACTTCTTCACATGGTTTAAATGAAGAAGAAGCTAAAATTAGATTAGAAAAATATGGTAAAAATGTTTTAAAAGAGAAGAAGAAAGTTAATCCTTTAATTTTATTTTTTAAAAACTTTGTTTCTTTAATGGCAATACTTCTTTGGATAAGTGGAACAATTTCAATTATTTCTTGTTTTATTGCTGAAGAAACACCTTCTTCAATTGGAGTACTTCATGATCCAGGAATGTTATATTTAGGTATAGCAATATTTTTAATTAATATCATAAATGGAGTATTCTCCTTTATTCAACAATTTAAAGCAAATAAATCAACTGAAGCTTTATCTAAAATGCTTCCTTCTTTTGCTAGAGTAATTAGAGATGGAAAAGAAAAACAAACTGAAGCTAGTGATTTAGTTCCGGGCGATATTATTATTTTAAATGAAGGCGATAACATTAGTGCTGATGCTAGAATTATTAGTGCATCGGATTTTACAACTAATCAATCTTCTTTAGATGGAGAAGCAACTCCAGTAAGAAAAACATATGAAGCACTTAAAGAAATGCCAGAAACTTCAATTAGAGCAAAAAATATCGCTTTTGCTGGAACTAGTGTTGCTACAGGTAGTGCTAGAGCGGTAGTTTTTGGAACAGGAATGAATACTGAATTTGGCAAGATTGCTTCCTTAATGGAAAACATTGAAGAAAAGAAATCACCATTAGAACTAGAAATTGAAAAAGTTACTAAAACAATTGCTTTAATTGCTACAATGATTGGTTTAGTAGTCTTTATTTTAGGTATTGTAATTACGGGTTTAGATCAAGGATTTGATAAACCTAGCTTATATTTAAATCAATTCGTTATTGCTTTAGGTATGATTGTTGCTTTTATTCCAGAAGGACTTTCACCTACAGTATCTTTATCTTTAGCTAAAGCTGTACAGCGTTTAGCTAAAGAAGGAGCCTTAGTTAAAAATCTTTCTAGTGCTGAAACTTTAGGTTCAACTTCGGTAATATGTAGCGATAAAACAGGTACATTAACTAAAAACGAAATGACTGTTAAATCTTTATATTTAATTAATAGAGTTTATGATGTAACTGGAAATGGATATTCTTTTAAAGGAGAAATTTTAGATAAAAATAAAGTTAAACAAACAGCGTTAAATAATAAAGATTTAAGACTTTTGCTTATGGCTGGAGCTTTATGTTCTAATGCTAAAATAGTAGAAGATGAACAAAAACCTAATAAGTTTATTGTTTTAGGCGATCCAACAGAGGCTTGTTTAGGAGTAGTTAGTGAAAAAGGCTTACTCAATGCTTCTAATCAACTTAGAATTACTCCTAGAATTAAAGAGCTTCCTTTTGATAGTGTTAGAAAAATGATGTCAACAATTCATCAACTTGAAAAACCGGTAGATGGTGCTCAAAGAATTGCTTTTATTAAAGGTTCACCTAAAGAAGTTTTAGATAAATCTAAATTTATATATGAAAATGGTAAGATTAGAGAACTAACTAATGAAGATTATAATAAAGTAATGAATCAAAATGATTCTTATGCTAAAGAAGGCCTTAGAGTTTTAGGTATGGCTTTTAGGCTTCTTAAAAAAGATGATGACTTACCTCTTGCTTTAAGTGAATATACTCCTTTAAATATCGAAACTAATTTAGTTTTCGTAGGTCTAGAAGCAATGCAAGATCCACCAAGAGATGGAATAGAAGAAGCAATTAAAAAATGTCATAATGCTGGGATTAAAGTTATTATGATTACCGGCGATTACTCCTTAACTGCTTTAGCTATTGCTAAAAAAATTGGTATTGTAAAAGATGATAATGCAAAAATTATTTCTGGTAGCGAATTAAATGAAATTGATGATGATACACTTAAAACTTATCTAAAAGGTGAAATAATTTTTGCTAGAATGGCTCCAGAACAAAAATATAGAATCGTTTCTTGTTTACAAGAACTTGGTGAAATTGTTGCTGTTACTGGAGATGGAGTTAATGATGCTCCAGCTTTAAAAAAGGCTGATATTGGTGTAGCTATGGGTATAGCTGGAACTGATGTTGCAAAAGATGCCGCTGATATGATTTTAACAGATGATAATTTTGCTTCTATTGTTAGAGCAATTGAAGAAGGTAGAGCAATTTTTGCTAATATTCGTAAGTTTATTACCTATATCTTTAACTCAAATATTCCAGAAGCTGTACCATTCTTACTCCCATTATTAACACTTAACTATGTTCCACCAATGTTAACAATTTTGGAGATTTTACTTGTTGATATTGGCACTGATATGCTTCCTGCTATTGGTTTAGGTTGCGAAAAACCTTCAAAGAATGTCATGAATGAACCTCCTAGAAAACTAAGTGATCACTTGATGAATAAAGCACTTTTTGGTGATGTTATTTTCTATGGTGTTCAAACTTCAATTCTTTGTTGTGCCGCTTACTTCTTATTTAACCTATTCACTTCAATGGATTTAGGTTTACCATTTACATTATTTAATCAAACTAATCATGAAGAAATTTGGATGAGTGCAACTAGCGTTACATTAATTTCGATTGTTTTATGTCAAGTAGGAGTAGTTTTTGCTACAAGAATCAAAGATGAATCTATTTTCTCAATTGGTTTCTTTACAAACAAAGAAATTAATTATGGTATTATTTTTGAAGTAGTACTTTTAGCTTGTGCAATCTTTATTCCAGGATTAAATACAGTAGTTTTAGAAACTAACATGGTCTTAGATTGGAAAATTTGGTTAATTATGCTTACTTTTCCATTCATTTGCTTATTTACCGGGGAATTAAGAAAATATATTAAAAGAAAAAGAAAAAATAAATTAAAATTAAAAGAAGGAGCAAGTTTATAAGATGAAAATAATAATTGTAGGATGCGGAAAACTTGGTAGTGCTTTAGCTCTAGAACTTTATAAAAAAGGTCATACTATTTCGGTAATTGATCAAAATAAAGAAGCTTTTTACCGCCTTGGAGTTGATTTTAATGGTAATTTAGTAGTTGGTAATGCTTTTGATAAAAATACTTTACTTGATGCAGAAATTGAATATGCTGATGCTTTAGTTGCAGCAACAGCAAATGATGAAATTAATGCTTTAACTGCTAAAATTGCTAAAGATGTTTATTATGTAAAACATGTTGTAGCTAGACTTTATAATCCTCGTAAAGCTAAGATTTTTGAATCTTTAGGTATTAAGGTTATTTCTACAACTGGATTTGGAGTAGGTAGAGCAATAGAGTTATTATCTTTCTCTATGTTTGATTCTTTATCATTAGTGGGTAGTGATGCTTCTACTGAAATCGTTAGAATTTTAGCAACTCCTTCAGTAGAAGGAATGTTAGTAAGTGAAATTAACTGCGAAGAATTTAAAGTTATTGATATTGTTAGAGGAAATACTTCATTTATTCCAAAAGATGATATAGAAGTACAAACTGGAGATATCCTTTATTTTGTTATTAAAACAAGTGAAAAAAGAAAACTTAAAATTCTTTTAGGAATCTAATTAAGAAGGGAGGAAAAATAAATTTATGTATGTAATTATTATTGGTGGTGGTCAAATTGGCACCTATATGGCTGACCTTCTTAAAAAGAATAAATGTGATTTTGTAATTATTGATAATAATAGAGATAACATTGTTAGATTAGGCAAAAAATTTGGCGAAGACCATGTTAGATATGGTAATGCAGCTGATCCAAATATTTTAGCTAATGAAAATATTGAAAAAGCTGATGTTGTAGCTTGTGTTTCAGGAAAAGATGAAGTAAATCTAGTTTGTTCAACAATTGCTAAATTTGAATTCCAAGCTCCTAGAGTTGTTGCTAGAGTTAATGATCCAACTAACGCATGGCTATTTACTTTAAGTAATGGAGTAGATGCTGCAATTAACCAAGCAGATATTATTGGTCATATTGTTGTTGAAGAAATGTCCATGAAATCCTTCTTAACTTTAATGAAATTATCAAAAGGCGGACACTCTATTGTTCAACTTGTTTGTAACGAAAATTCAAATGCTGCTGGTAAAAAGGTTAAAGAACTTAAACTTCCTAAATCAACATTAATGATTGCAATTTATCATGGTGAAGACTTAATTGTTCCAAATGGCGAAACAGTTATTTTCCCAGGTGATAGAATTATGTTCTTCTCAAATGATGCTAATTATTCAGATTTAGAAGCTTTATTTGCTAGACAAAATTAATTAAAAAATATTAAATCAATTACGCAATGCTTATTGTCACTATTCTAATGCGAAGCATTGCGTTTTTTTTTTTTTTTTTTTTTTAATTTTTGT
>CALVXK010000014.1 GCA_944369075.1 uncultured Bacilli bacterium | reverse complement strand
TTTAAAATTCCATATTTTTGGACTTTTTTATAATGCTTTTTTAATTTTAGTTGACTTATTAATAGTTAAATACCTCGTTAAACAGATAATAACTTATTTTTCGTTAAAATAACAGAATTTTTAATTTCCATATTATACACCACACTTTGCATGAATAACCTCTCTAAATTAGGCTTTATCTTAAAATTAATAATTATTCATTTTTTGAATTAATATCAATATTATTATACTTCCTACTTAACTTATTTCGTTTATCGATTTGATAAAGCAAAAAAGATGTATAAAGTATATCTATTATAAAATAAGTAACAGCAATAAAAATATCATCTAAATTAGAAGAAGGATAATAGTAATATAAATATATTCCTAAGATAAAAGAAATATTATTAAGTAATGGTATAACGATAAAGAATATCAAATACTTTTTAAAGGATATTAACTTTCTATATCCTTTAAAAAGTAATAAAAAGAAATAAGATAGAGGCAATATAGATATACTTATAGAAATAATATTAAATGATAATGAATCTACTTTAAATAAAGTTATATTATTATCTAACTTAATTATATAAAAACTTAATGTTATAAATAGATTTACAACAAGAATTAAATATATTATTACTTTATTTAATTTAATATTATTATTGACATTTTCTTTATAAAATAATGACCATTTAAATCTATTCTTAGCACTTACTCTTTTATACCCATTAAGTTTAGAATAATTAAATGTTAAAGGCATCATATAAACAAAATAATTGATAATCATTAAGATAACATAAATAAGAAATGAAGCTATTGATAAAATAATAATAATGAAATATTCTTCATTTAATACTTGATGATAAATAATACCTAAAATTAATCCAATAACTAAATTAATTTTATTTAAAATCATTACTATTAAATAAATTCTTTTATTTATTATCTTTAACTTATTTTTTTCATTTAAACTAGTCTTAGCATTATATGCTTTAAAATAAACTAGATTATATTTAAAAGTTAGAATAAAAAAGTATATAGAAAGAAATATGAGTAAAGCATATAAAAAATAATGATAGATACCAAAAATAGATACTTTTAGATATAATCCAAAAATAATAAATAAAGGATATAAAAAGAAATCAGCTATTTCATAAGTTTCACTATAAAGTATCTCTTTTCTTACTATTTCGTTTATCGATAAATTAGACATTTAAATAGTTCCTTCATAATATTTAATTTAAAGTAGAAGTTTAATTAATTTACTCACAAGAAGTAAAGTTATTCAAGATAATAATAAATAATATTATTTTCTTAAATAATATTTAAAATATCTTAATAATTTTAGAAACTTTTTTCTTACTTTAATTTTAATAAAATATTAAAATTTATAAGGTTTATTTAAGAAGGAAAATTAAATTATGGAAAATGAAAATATAAATGTAGAAAATAGTAAGTCTCAAGATATTACTCCTAAAAAGAAGATGAAAAAAAGCCTTAAAGCTTTGATTATTACTTCTTCTATTATTGGTGTTATCTTTGTATTTCTTTTAACAATTAACTTAATACCACCTAAAAAAGTTATTGATTTTAACCCTTTTATCTCTACTTCAGGTTTACCAATGCTTTGTGCACATAGAGGTGGAGGAGTATCTAATCCAGAAAATACTTTAAAAGCATTTAAATCCTCTGCTAATGAAATGGATGTAGATATATTAGAAACTGATTTATATATGACTAAAGATAATAATTTAGTAGTTAATCACGATGAAAGTATAAATCGTACAAGTGATGTAGAAGAAATTACTAATTCAAGTGAAGAATATTTAATTAAAGACCATACTTTAGAAGAATTATCTTTATTTAATTATGGTTATAATTTTGAAGATGAAAACGGTAATTATCCTTATAGAGATTTAGTAAGTTTTGATGATCCTCTTAGAGAAGAAATAATTAAAGAAAATGATTTATCAATAATTTCTTTTGATACATTACTTTCTTCATTTTATGAAACAAACAAAGATTTATTATTTATTATTGAAATTAAAGATGCAGGAGAAACTGGTTATAAAGCTGCTGATATGATTAACGATTTATTAACTAATAAATATCCAAAATATCAAAATAGAGTAATTATTGGTACATTCCATCCAGAAATTGAAGACTATTTAGCTTCTACTTATCCTTACTTACTTAGAGGTGCATCTACTTCTGGTGCAGCTAAATTTGTAATAACTACAATGTTAGGAGTAAATCTATTTGACTTTGATGATTTAGCAGCCATGATGTTTCCAACATCAATGTATGGGGTTGATTTAACTTGGGAATATTATATTAAAGAAGCACATGAAAGAAATATGGCAGTACAATATTGGACAATTAATGATGAAGAAACAATGAGAGAATTAATTGATAAAGGTTGTGATGCTATTATGACTGATGATCCTAAATTACTTAAAAGTGTATTAGATTCATATAAATAATAATATTATTACTATTAATTAAATGACTTTAACTTATTTGTAGTTAAAGTCATTTAATTTAGTTACTTAATAATCTAATTAAAGTTAAATAATACTTGAACTATAAGAAGATTTATCATTACTAAGTCTAGTATTAATTTCTTCTAGACTTAATGACTCATCGTATAAGGTAGAAATCACTTCTACTTTATATTCGTAATAACCAGAAGATAAGTCTTCTTCATGGTTTCTAATTCCAAGTAAAAAATAACCCTTAGTTTCTTGATCTTTCTTGATTAATCCTTCAATAAATCCATAGCGATAATATAGATTATTTTCATCTTTGATTTCATAATCATATGCTGACCAATGTATTTCATCATTTTCATTAAATATTTTTACTTCATTTTGTTTTTTACTATCAATATGTCCAATAGTTGATAAAACATCATAAGTAATATTATTTACATTAGGCAAATCAACCTTAAAAATAACAGGTATAGATGATATAGCTGGGATAGCATAATTTTTAAGGATATCAATATTGACTTCATTATTTGTTGAACATGAAACTAGAGTTAATGATAAAAGAAGGATTGATGATATTTTTTTAATGTTCACGTTAAATAACCTCCATGTGCTCAAAATAATTTGAAAGAATTATAACTCATTACATAAGAAAACAAATTAACTTAAGGATATATTTATTTTGTTGGTTTTTTAACTTTCTCCTCATATTTTCCTTATAACATGTATAAAAAAATAAAATATTTAGTTTATTTCTAAGTTAGAAAATACTTATATTAAGAAGATTTTCTAACCTATAGTAATTAAAGAAGTTAATAAGTAATCATCTAATAAAATATTCTTTGTTAAATTAATTATTTTAAAGTTAAATGATACATAAATATTGCTCCTGCAATAGCAACATTAAGAGAATCAATGTTAGATATATCTATCTTTACTTTAACACTTGATAAATCTTCGACTTCTTTACTGATTCCATTACCTTCATTACCTAAAGCTAAGATATATTTACTATCTGAATCTACTTTAAAAGAAGATAAGAAAACAGAATCTTCTTTTAAAGTAGATACTATTAACTTATATCCTTTATTATTTATTAAATATTTTAATGTATCTATATCTCCTCCATATAACTTAGTTTTAAGTATTGCTCCTTTAGATGATTGAATAGTTTTAAAGTTATAAAATGATATTGGGTTAGTAGATATTATTGTTTTGATATTAAAAGCTAAAGCAGTTCTAATAATAGTACCGATATTTCCTAAATCTTGTAAATGATCTAAATAAATAATAAATCTATCAGAAATATCTTCTATATTCTTATTCTCTTCATTAATTTGATATACAAAAATTAATGAAGAAAAAGAATCATATGAAGATAGTTTCTTCATTATACTTTCATTAACAATATATTGATCGATATTTTTATATTTAAGATCATCAACTTCTTTTAATGAAATAATATATTTAATTTTTGAAATATCAGCAAGTTCTAAAAGATGTTTACCTTCTAAAATAAAAGAATGTTCTTTTTTCATAAATGAAATATTATTTTTAAGTTTAAATGTATATTTAACTATTTTATTTTCTAATGAAGTTATATGATAAATCATAATGATATTTTAATGTATTTTAATATTTAAAAGAAATATTAATTTAATTTTATTCTAGTCCTGTAATTTCAGTTTCTTCGCTAATTAATATTTCTTTTAAAGTCTTTCCATCTATTTTTCCTAAATTTATCAAATCATCAACATTTTCATATAATCCTAAATATGATGAAATTGGTATTAAATTAGCAAGAGGATAGGTATCTTTTGGAAATACCATAAATTTGATTTTTGCTTCCCCTTTATAATTATTAAAATATCTTTTTAGTTCTTCTTCATTACCAATAGGATCTTTTGTAATTCGGTAATAATTACCTTTATAAAGAAATTCTATCCCATTTATTATTCCATCATAGCTTTCGCCTTCAAAATGTTTAGATTTTGTAAACCCTTCAATAAACTGATCTATGTTATGAAATTCATTATTTGCCATATTTTTTATTTCCTTTTTCTAAAAAATCGTTTATTTCTTTAGTTAAAACTTTATCATCTTCACTTAAAGAACTAAAATAACCGTCATGGTTTAAATTATAATGGACATGTGGTATTAATCCTTTATGTGAATGATTAAAATCAATACACTTTATTTGTTCATGATTTTCATTATAAAAAGCAATATGTTTTATTTTATCTTTTTGCAAAACAGCATAAATTCTACTTTCTGTGTGAGAAAATTCGGGCGCTTTTACAGACCCAGTTATTTTCTTAATAATCTTAATATCTTTTCCTATTTCTGCTACTGTTAAATAAGTTTGACCACCTTCTTTAAAAATAAAATTATTATTATTTACATTTAAAAAACTGCCTCTTCCTCCCATTAGTAGTCCTCCTTTTGAATTGTTTGAATTCTAGATAAATCAAATAATTTTAGTTGATCAAATTTATTAATGATGTTAAATGTTTCTTTAAAATCGACGAAAATAAGATTTCCATAGATACCTTTTATATAATTACCCTTTATTATGACTAAATTAGGATTAATTCTTTTCATCATTTCTTTATATCCTTTTAAAAATGTAAATTTATTTTTTGAAACACCGACAGTTGAAATTGCAACAACTGAACCTTTTTCAATGTTGTTAAAACAAATATCGTATGTTCTTTCGTCTGCCCAAGTAATTGTTGGAATAACATGCATTCCTACATATTTTAACCATGCACCAACCCATAAACTATGTTGAACATTTTGCTCAATTATGCATGGCTCCATGTTTAAATAAGCGCTATAATCTGGCGTAGCTATTGCCAAAAAATCTCTTCCTTTATTGATAAAACTAAAAATATTATTGTAAATAGTTTTAATTGTTTTATCATATTGAAACATTAGCAAAACTGTAGCGTTTTTATTTTTTATCGAATTTATGTTAGAGTAAGATGAAAAATTTACTCTATCCCAGTCTATATTTTCCAAAAAGATATCTTTTTCCAAAAAAGGGATACCTTTATCGTTTTTAGGAAACCCTTCAGGTAAAGGTTTTATCAAATTAAACTTTTCAAAATCACTTAATTTCAAATTAAAACATCCTCCATTATTTTTTTGTGGCTAAATATAGAAGAATATCTTACAATGATTATGTAGGAATCAATAAGATTTCTTCGAACGCTAATGATTGTAGGGCAATTTATTAGCGTTTTTATTTGGTTTTTTTACCTCCTTTCTTATATTATAGAGCATAGGTCTTCAAAAAAAATAAAAAGTTTTCCAAAATATTTTTTGTAAAAAATTAGTAATATTTTTGTATATAACAAGTAAATTTCTATGATTTAATTAGTGATAAAAGCTATTTCTAACTATAGATTCTCCTTTTAATCTTAGTTTGTAATTCATCATAGTTAGGTGAATATTTATAAACTATATTATAAAACTTATAGGAATGATTAAATTCAAAGTAATGAGCTAGTTCATGAACAATAACACTACTTATTATATCTAAAGAATAAGGGATTAAAGAATAAGATAAAGTTATTTTATGAGTTTTTCGAGAGTTTGAACCTAATAAAGTAGTCATATCTCTAAATCTTAAGATATATCTTTCTTTTAAAGGGATGTTCATTAATTCTTCATAATAAATAAATCTTTTATAAATTAAAGAATATATATCGTTATATAAAGTCTTATATAACGATACTATGTTAGTAGAATCAATATTAGTTACATCTATATATTTATTAAATATATAAATATATTTAGTATTGGAATCATCAAGATTATCGATTATTTTATATTCTTTTCCTAAAATATATATTGAATTTAAATTATTCTTATTAAGCTTAGTATTAATAATATTTTCTATATTTATTCTTTTAGATTTAACAAACTTATTAAATAAATTTTTAATATATTTTAAATGAGTATCTAATTCATTTTCATTATATTTAAAATAAGAATAAATATAGAACTTATTATCTTTAAAGCGATAATAAGTATACTTTTGATAATATTTTTTCTTAATAAAAATAATATCAAAAGTAATATTATTAATACTAATTTCACCTACTTTTATTCCTTTTTCTTTCATACTAAATAAGTTTAATGTTAAAAAAGTAATTTTACAAATTGAATTAAATAATAATTTTTTTCTAAAGAAGTAATAAATAATTTTAATTTATTATTTTTACTAAAAAAGCGAAAAGAAAATAATAAATATTTTGAAGAGATTAATTCTTGTATTTCTTTATGTTAAAATAAGAATATATAAAAGTAATAAATGAATAACTGTAATAATATCGACTAATAAAAATTCAATTATTGCTAAAAGGATATACAAACTATTTATGAAAACAAAAAAACTAACTACTACTTTTCTTATTTTAACAATACTTTCAACAATTTTACTTCTTATACCTTTATCTATTGTTAAAATTACTCCAAATCCAAATATACCTAATAACATCATTTACATTTATTTCGGAATAATTACGAGAGTTCCAATAATAGGAACGATTTCTACTTTGTTTAATCTTTGTTCAATAGTTTTTTATATTTTACTTTTAAGAGGTAAATTTAGTAATAAGAATCATATTCTTACTATTCAAATTATTTTATTTATTCTTACTATAATCTTATTAATTTTATCTTTCCTTTTCTTATTTATTTTTGGAAAAATTGAACCTTATTAAACTTTAATTTCTTTTTTATTAAATAAATAATTTCTTTATTTAAATAAAATACATCATTTTCCATTACAATTAATTTTTAAAATAACAATTATTCTTTATAAAAAAGATATTTAACATAGATAATGAATCTAAAAATAAATATAATATGAAGGTTATTTTAAAAGGAAACGATAAAAATATGGAAACAGTTTTAATTAGTGCTTGTTTAGTTGGTGATAAAGTTAGATATGATGGAAAAGGTAAATATGATCCAAGAGTAAAAGAGATATTAGAAAAATATAAATTACTTCCTTATTGTCCTGAAGTTATGGGAGGTTTACCAACTCCTAGAGAAAAAAGTGAAATTTTAACTTATTTAGATGAATTAAAAGTTGTTAGTGAAAAAGGAAAAGATGTTACAAAAAATTATCTTGAAGGAGCTAAAAAATCTCTTTCACCAATTTCCTATATGCATGTTAAAAAAGCTATCTTACAAGAAAAATCTCCTGCCTGTGGAGTACATTTAATACATAATGGAGAATTTAACGATAAACTTATTTCAGGAGAAGGTGTTTTAACTAGATACTTAAAAGAACATGGTGTTGAAGTTTATACAATTGATGAATTTTATAATCAATTTATAAAAAATAAAGAAACTAATAATTAACCTATTTAATACTAATTAACTACTTTTACTTATGACTCGTAAGATATTTTTAAATATTGCTTATATTGCTCTTTTTAGTGCATTAATCTTCATTTTAACTTACTTTATTAAAATACCTTATCCTTTAAATAATGGTTATTTTAATTTAAGTGATGCTTTAATTATCTTTTCTAGTATTTATTTTGGGCCAATAGTAAGTATACCTAGTGCTATTATTTCTACTTCTTTAGCTGATTTATTTAGTGGATATGCTAGTTCAATTATTTTTACTATTATCGCTAAAAGTTTAGAATCTATACTTGCTTTTATTATCTATAAACTATTATATAAACGTAAAACATTAAAATATATCTTACTTTATATTTCTATTATTCCAATGGTATTAACTTATTTTATCTATTATTTAATTATTAATAATTTTAATGTTTTACCATCTTTAACTTCTTCTATGTTTGATGTTATGCAAGGTGTTATTGGAGTAAGTATATCTATTATTCTATATTTAATAATTAATAAGATTAATATTACTAATAGGTATATTTATTAGTTTTACTTATTTTATTTACTTTATGACTATTAATATTAAAAAGTATTATTAGAAATAAAGTTAATATGAACATTGATTTATTACTAATAATCTTATTATTTATAAGGTTAAAATAACTGTTTATTTTAAATATTTGATTTTCCTAAAAGAACTCCTAAAAATTTAGCGGCAGCCATTCTATCTAAATCATCATGAATTCTTTGGTTTTCATAGCTTCTCAAACAATTATAGCAAGAAGGCGAGCAATTGCAATTAACCATATTCTCATAAGCAATTTTAATTATTTTTATAAATAATTCACCATTATTCAGAGCTAATCGTCTAGAATGGCCTGCCCCACCAGGTACTGCATCGTAAAAAATAATTGAATATTGTTTTTTACCATTAACGAAGTTCCAGTATAGACAAGCTTTTAGATCTTTTCTTTCAATATTTAGATAGTCACAGGTTGCATATAATAAAGCATAGGTAGTTGAAATCATAGTCTTATAATCTGATGCCTCACAACCAAAATTGATTTTAGCAACATCCGTATTAAAAATATGATGTAGGGTGTATCTTTTTAAATCTGTACATGTACATTTTGAACCGTAAGTATTTTCGTGCTTTGTTGTAGTTGTTATTTTTGGTACATGATTTTTCATCTTTGAAGTTGCTGTTGGATCATTAGGTATTGTTTCATCTTCTGCGTATGAAAAACCACATTTTGGACAAACATAAAAACTATTAGTTGATTTTACCAGTAATGAATCATTTGTAGTTGATTCTATCTCAATTTCTATATTATTTATTTTAAATTTTATAGATTTTATTTTTTTAGCTTCCGTATTTCCTATATAAATATCTTCCGTTTTATAATTTTTCTCTTGCCTTGTCATTGGAACATCTTTTACTTTAATTTCTGTTTCAAAACCATTTATTGGTTCAATGCTTTCAAAGAAAAGAGATTTATCAATTTTTTTGCCACATCTAGAACAAACTACATCATCAATTACCGGCGTTAAACTATAATTATAAGCACCACACTCATCATTTTCGCATTTTGCAATATAGGCTGTTGACCACTCAGAATTGTTATTAGGTAACGGGGTTTTTCTAATGTATCTACTTGTATACATTTTTCCATCCGCAATAACCTCTGAAGAAGGTGCATATTCTGCAATTGCCATAGATAAATCTCTAGAAAGTCGTAAATGTTCTATATTTTTGGCAGTAACGTTTTGTATTAATTCAACAGTGTCAACTGGAAAACCATAGCGAGGCAAAACATTACCTCTTGCAAGGAAATCAATTAATTTATTTGAAGTATAAATTGATTTTTTCCTTGATACTAATTCTAATTTTTTAAAGTCATTATCATATTTAAGTTTTTTTATAATTTTATCAAATTCGTTAACATTATTTTCATATTCACGAAGTAAAACGGTAAATGTTCCATTTTCTCCGATAAAATCATTTAACCATGAAAAATCATTTAATCCTAATCGATCATGTAGATTATCAATATTTGGTATAGATTCTTTTAATAATGATTTTAAATTATCTGATTTTTCATTTAAAAAATTAATAAAGTCTAAATATCCTTTTTCGTTTATGAATTTACTTGCATCATTTGAATTATATTGATCTGGATTATTTGCAAAATATAAAGAAAATGCAACATCATAAATATGTCTTTTTACAATTTTTTCATTATCTAATTTAAATATAGGAGGTAAAATAGTACCGTTAATCATCAATTCTGGATTTTTATAAAAAGATAAGTCATGTGAACTTAATTTTGCAAACGTTAGACAAAAAGCAGCAGAATCTATGCTTCTGCCTGCTCTCCCGGCTCTTTGAGAATAATTAGATGGTAATGGAGGAACGTCTCTTAAAAATACTGTTTCTAAATCACCGACATCAACACCCATTTCAAATGTAGTAGAACAAGATAAAGCATTGATTTCTTTTTTAATAAATTCTTCTTGGTATTCAGCACTTTCTTTTTTACTTAATTGGGCAGTGTGTTCTTTAACAAATAATGGAGACATGTTTTCACCAAAGTATAAATTTGCATAATGATTATTTTTTCTAATATCTATTGGATCAATTAACTCGACTTCGCCATCACACTTTACACTAACACAATGGTTATTGATGTTGAATTGTGTTATTCTCCCGCATTTTTTGCATTTATACCATTGTGCCTTATCACAATAGTAAGGAATTATTTTTATCGAAGTAGCAGGAAGAACGAATTTTTTTTCTTTGTTGGGATCAACTAATAAATATTCATTTCCAAATTGAGGTTCAGTTAGATATTGATAATAATTTTTTAAGAATTCATAAGCTTTTTCTTCGTTACAATTAAGATATTTCATCGTATAGTAAAGTTTATTAGTTTTATAAAAAGTTTTGCTAGCATTGTTTTTTTGTGTTGGAAGCCAATTTGTAACTAATTGACTATTTTTATTATTACTTTTTAAATCTGTTATAAATTTTTGATATTCGCTATAAAAAATATAATTTCTTTCACTAGGGCCGATATCAAAATCTGTTCCCGTTATCAAAGCACCTGAATTTATTATTTCAAATATTAATATATTCAGTAAATTTTTTGCCGATTCTTCTGATACACCGTATACGTTAGAAACATTTTCAATAATATTTTTGGTATTACCTAAATATTCAAATTGAATTAAGCCCAATGAACTTAATGAAGTTGGGGATTTATATCTTGCTAATTCGTTTAAAACTGCAACCCATGCGTTTCTCAAACTTTGCATATTTAAGTTAGTTTGGTCGGAATAAGATGATATAAATGTTTTTTTATTTGCAAAATAATCACTTAATAATTTTACAAAGTCTTCTATATTCATACCATCATCTTTTAGGTAATTTTTATATTTTTCTATTATTTGAACTATTCCTCTTCTTCTTAAGAATTCTTGATAAATATTGCTTAAATAGCATGCAAATTTTGCTGCTTCTTGTCTACTATCAGAAAATATTAAGAATTGCTTTGCTTTTCTTAATTGATCTTTTTTAGAACTTGATATAAGAGCTTTTGCAAAAGGATTCTCAAAATCGACTTTCGATTTTGAAGTTTGTTCTTTTGCAACGTAAGTTAATTCTGGTAGTTCTTCATATAATGACGTAGCTAAAACTGAAGTCGCAGCATCATTCCCTAGATAAAAACGTTTATAATGACCAACATGGCAATTTCTGCAATGAGGGGAACCTGAATTGTCTTCGTTAGGTTTTTTTATTCTTATAATCTTGATAAGGTCATCTGGATTGCAATTACAAATTTGTTTTCTTCTAGCATTTGCAGGAACTATTGAACCGCAATGTGGACAAAGAAAATATGATTCATTATCTATAGATTCATCTTCACTTTCTATTTCGTTATTGGCCTCTGAGGCAAGATAAAAATAATCAATTTTGTCTTTTAATTTGCTCTTTTGGATAAGTTTATTATTTTCTATTTTACCTAATAAAGCTAATTTACCACACTCATTACAGATTGCTATTTCAAAAACAGCATAATCATCATCATTTTGTCTTCGATTTAAAAATAGTTTTTTATTTTTTTCTAAAGTGATAAAAGCCCCTTCTAGACTTCTTATAAAAAAATGATAACGTGCATCAATCAATTTTCTTCCATTTTTATGGGCTCTTGTACATAAAAATATAAAAGAAATTACATCTTCAATCCTTTTGGTATTAAAAAGTCGCTTTAGTTCACCTAGACTAGCTATGTTTTCATTTTCTTTTAGTAAATAAAATTGCCTTAATTTGTGATATAAATCACTTGTTTTTACAAAATCATAAATTAATTCAGATTCATCGTCTGTATTATTGTGCTTAATATTATATTTATCTAATACATCTATTATTGAATTCTGTTCATCAGCGAGTTCAGATATTATTTTAAAGTTATATGAGAATGTAGTTATTTCTTTAATATAGTTTATTCTTTGTGATCTTATGATGTTTTCTTTCTGAAAGTGCTCACCCGTTAAATTAGAAGCAAAATCAATAATTTGATCATCAACACTAGAATCTTTACCTAAAGTCGCACTGGTTAAAATAAATTGTATTTTGTTATTTGAAGATATTCTTGCTTTCAATCTTCTAATTAATAGAGAAGTTTCTATTCCAGTAGCACCGCTATAAACGTGTGCTTCATCTAAAACAACAAATTTAATATTAGATTTTGTAAAAAGAACATCATCATTTGGTCTAAATAATAAATGCTCTAACATAGCATAATTTGTAAAGAGAATATTTGGTGGATTGTTTTTCATTTCGTCTCTTGAAAGTAATTCGTTAGGAAGACGATGTCTCAATTTTTCTATTTTTTCATTAGCAAACATAGCCTCATAAAGATTAATAGCGCTTCTTTCGTCATATTCAGTTGAGCCTGTGTAAACACCAAATGTAATATCTTCATAATCAAGAAGTAATTTCCTTAAATTTTTCAATTGGTCGTTAGCAAGAGCGTTCATTGGATAAATAAAAATAGCTCTTATTCCTGGCCCTAATGTGCCATTTTCTTTTTCCTTCAATAATTCATCGATTATTGGAATTAAAAAACAATTTGTTTTACCACTTCCTGTACCAGTTGTAATTACAACATTATTTCCGTTTACTATATTTCTTATAGCTTCTTCTTGATGTTTATATAATTTTCTAGTTAAAGGCAAAATTGGTTTTATAGCTGTCTTGTTAGCTTCTAAGTCACGGAAAAGAGGAGAGAGAATGTTCTTATTTATTAATTCTTCTATGCTTAAACCTTGTGCAAAAATACTATTAATTTCAAGATAAGGCCCTTTAGAAATAATTTCATTTAATTGTTGATGAAATTGTTCCCTAAGATTTTCATCATTGAAATGAAAAGTAGTTTCTATATAACTTTCAAACTCTTCTTTAATATTTTTAGAAGCTTTTGCTGGATTAAACATTATTTTTCCTCCTCAATTATTTTATAAAAATAAAGATCAATAAATTTAGAAAAAGATTTTGACTCGTCCAAAGTAATTTTATCATTATACGCAATTAAAAATTCACTTAAATAATCTAAATCATCTGAATCAGCATCAAAACCAGTATAGATATAACATTTTTTTGGGCTAATAAATTCAATCCTAAGAGGATTTACTTTTTCTAAATTACCATTATGATCAAGATCGTTTGCATAATTTATATATTTTTTCTTATTATTCTTGATAATAAATAAATTTCCTGAATAATTATCTAAACCATCATCCGTTGTTTTAATAAATTTTAAATTATCAATAAAAAATGGCATTATAGTTTGTATTTTCTTTTCGTAATCTAATACTTCTGATATTTTTAAGATTTTATTTTTGTAAAATGAATTTTTAATATTACCTAATGTGAATGACTCGGTTTTATAACATTCAAAAGTTTCGCGAAATAGTCCGCTTTTTTCTGCAACTATTTTCGCAATATAGACACCATCTTGTATTGTTTCATCAAAATTTATGACATTTTGGTTGTTCAAATCGAGAGGCTCTCTAATTATTAAATTATCATTTAAATCGAATATTAATAAAAATATAGATAGGTCTTCAGGACCGATGTAATAATTTGGGGAAAAAGCAATTATTTTGTTATCATTTTCAATTGATAAAGGATTGTCAATAAAACAAGGTTTTAAATATACTTGAAAAAGTTCATAGCAAGCTTCATTAGTTTTTAAAAAGTAACTAAGACTTACTGTATCAGAAAAGCTTAATGATGTAATTTCTTGACCAACAGAAAATTTATTATTTTTATTAAAATATGAATTATTTTTT
The DNA here is from genome assembly GCA_944369075.1 of uncultured Bacilli bacterium. GTDB lineage: Bacteria > Bacillota_I > Bacilli_A > RFN20 > CAG-826 > Onthovivens. The sequence continues at coordinate 14,318 of CALVXK010000014.1, read as the reverse complement.
GTGTTTCCAATTATATAATCTTTATCGCTTGGAAAATCAATTTTAAGAATTGAGGAATTTGCTAATACTTTATCATAATAAAAAGTAACAGGTTTTGAAATAAATTCTCTTTTATCAAAACACCGTTTTAATACTGGAGGTTCGATAGAAAAATAACCATTTTTATATTTTAAATTAATAAAATATTTATTTTGGTTCTCACTACTTAAGATAAATGGCTTTTCAAGTATTGAATCATTTATTTTTAAGTATAGTTTACCAGAGTTGTGATAATTATCTAAGTAATATAGTTCTTTGTCAAATTGCATTTGTAAGTTTTGCGATTTAAAAATATTAATAGTTAAAATCAAAGTATTTTTACTAATGTTAACAAGATCAATAGTTAAAGGTTCATTACAACTTATACAATTTGTAAGGTTAAAAAGATATCCATCTTCAGTGATTGTCTTATAAATATCAAATAATTTAATTTTTTCATCTTTAGATGTTTTTATATAAACGTCTTTCCAATTTATTGTTGGTTTTAGCAAAAGATAAACGTCTGTACTTATAACACTATATTTAATGTTGTTTTCTATAAAATAACAATTTTTCATTTCGGACAAAATCAGTTTATATTCGTCATCATTTGATAATGAAAAAGAAATTATTATATCTTTATATTTTATATAGTCTTCTTCTTTTGCTTCTAGATAATAAGTATTTTTAGAAATTAATTGTGTATTTTTAGGTACAATGGTGTTTTCTTTATTTAATGTATAAAGATAATAACTACCAGGAGATAAACTGGTTTTCGTTTCTTCATTATTATGCTCATCTAATAATATAAATGCTCTATTGAGTGAATTTTGAGAATCATAAATTGTTTTGTTTCCTATTGTGATAATAACACGAAGATTAATTTCCTTACTATTATTAATAAGACTGTTTAACTTAAATATTTGCTGTTCAGTTCTCCATGAAAGGCCTGAGCCAATAACCATTATTACATTATTGATAGATGTTTTATCATTAATTAGTATTTCGAGATATGGATCATAATTACTATTATCATGTAGTATAAAACTTGGAATTTGAATATAAACTTCGCCATTTTCAATATAATATTGAGGTTTGATTGATTTATAATCTGTTACTATTTTGCCATTTCTTTTTAAGTTATGGCTATATTCCTGATTTAGTTTAAACCAATCTTGTTCTATTGAATCAATATAGTTAGATTTTTCATTTCTTTGACAATTAGAAGTAAACAAATCAAAATTTTCAAATATTCTATTTAAGATAAAGGTGGAAAGATTTTCGTTATCAATTATAATTCCTTTTGTTCCTACTCTTAAATCATATGTTTTGCTTCCAATTTTTATGTTTTCATCAATTTGGTCAATAGGTTCAGCTAAAATTTTATTTTTTAAATTTTTTAAGATAATTGGTAACAAATCCTTATTCGAAGCATAGTTATTCCCCAAATCTTTAAAATAAATATCAAAACATAGTTGAAAAAGAGCTTGCAATGAGCTCTTTGGAGAAATTGCATGAGAGCAAATTGTTGCATAATACTTTCTCCTATAACTTTTAATAGAAAAGAAATTTTTATATGTTTCATTAGATAAAATCGAATTTAAAATTTCTTTGATTTCATGATGAATAAACAGTTCTTTCTTGTAACCAAGTAATTTAATTGATAAATATTCATAAAGACCACCGTCTTTTGATGGCTCCCAGTTTTTTGCTAATATTACAAATGATAGAAAAATTATTAAAGAATTATACGAAGTATGATACAAATGCCTATCTTTTAGAAAATTAGAAGATTCTTTAAGAATATCTTCTATCTCATTATCATTAAAATCTGCGTATAAACCAACTAGAGGATATTTTTCAAAAATCTCATATATTTTATTTTTTGTTGAACCATTTAACATAAAGCATCTATTATTCTACCTTTTTTTGAAAGCAATTAGAATTTTAATTTTATGATTTTCTAATATTCTTTCCTTTTTATGTGAATATTTTTTTAGTTAATAAAGTCAATCTTAAATTTAAAGAAATAAATCAATTGTAAATACTTCATCTTCCATTGTAGAATTACTTTATAAATTAAATAAGGAAATAAATAAAATTATGAATATACTTTTCTTTCTTACACCTAAATCAATGATTAAATGTGTTGAATCAACTTATTCAATTAGGCAAGTTTTAGAGATATTTGAACATTATAGATTTTCAATTATTCCAGTTATTGATGAAAAAGGAAAATATGTAAAAACAATTAGTGAAGGTGATTTACTTTATTATTTAAAAAATAATTTAAAGTTTAATATTACTCAATACGAACAAATTAATATCATGGATGTTCCAACTTATAGAAACTATGAAGCTATAAGCGTTTTAGAAGATATGGATAAACTAGTTTTAAAAGCTTTAGATCAAAACTTTGTTCCAGTAATTGATGATTTAGGATCATTTGTTGGTATTATTACTAGAAAATCGTTAATTAAATATTTAGTTGAAAGAAAATAGAACATGCTTTCATAAATGAAATTTTTATTGCAATTCTTACTACTTTTAAAGATGATAAATTACTTGAATCTTATTGGGGAAATCCACTTAAATATTGTGCACTTTTCGACGGTTTCTATGGCGTTTGCACGCCGGATTATAGTATTTATCCAAATATGAGCAAACCACAAATGGTGTACAACATTTTTAGAAACAGATGGATTGGAGTTCTTTGGCAAACATTTGGGTTAAGGGTTATTCCTACTATTTCATGGTCAAACCAAAAGTCTTATCAGTTTTGCTTTAGAGGCGTTTAAAAACATTCAACGGTTTGCATATCAACTATAGGTATCCAAAAAAATAAAGATGATTTTTTGAATGGTTTTAATGAAATGAAAAAAACAAATTGAACCAGAATTAATAATTGTTGTTGGAAAAATTATTCCTGGAATGAATGGAAATATCTATCAAGTTAATTATTTAGAAACTTATTCTAATTATGTTAGTTCTAATACAAACAATTTAGAGAAATATTATTATGAAGGAGGACAATAAATATGGGTGGCCGTGGAAGTTTTAGAAATGTTTCTCTTAAGGACTTTACTTTTAATTCTAATGGAAAAACTTATTTTAAAATAGGCGAATACAACGGAATTGACATTATTGCAAGAAAAGATCATTTATCTGTCAAAGCACCCGAATATTCCCACAGCCCAAATAAAATATACGCTGTTGTTCAAAACGGAAAGCTAAAGCACTTGACTTTTTATGATAAAAATCATAATCAAGCCAAATCTATAGATTTAGGTGTGAGTCATGGTGGAATGGATTTACATTATCATCTTTATCTCGATCATACAACAGCTTATCCAGCTACAACTGAAGATAAAAATTTAATAAAAGAAATTAAAAGGAAGTTTAACCTAAAATGAAGGAAAAATATAATACAATTGAAGATTTTATTAAAGAATATAACAATCCTGTAAATAAAGAATTCGAAGTTAGTTGGGCTCTTGAATTTAACTTCAAAAATAAATCTTATCTTTTAACTCGTTTTCCAATGGAAGACGGAAAAACTAGAATGAAATTTTCGAAGATACTTAACGAGGAATTTAACAATAGATCTTTTGAATTTTGGAAACTTGGTGAAGATGGAAGCGAGTTTTCTTATGCTGGTTATACTTTAATTGGGATTTATAACGATATTTATTCAATGCTTGATAAAGTATATCTAGATGGAATAAATCTAAAAGATGCTTTAACAAGTGATGAAGTTGAACTAGTTGCAAAAGAATAAATCAAACAAACTTGTTTCCTCTAAAGGCTTATATATCTCAATTTCAATCTCTAAATCATTTAAATAAGATTTCATTAAATCATAAACGAGACTAAAATCTAATCCACCACTTCCACAACCTAAAGGTGGAAAAGCAATTGAAGTAATATTTAATCTTTTATAATTATCGATAAAGTATTTTAATCCTTTATCGATATATTCTAGTTTAGATTTATATCGCCAGTGTTTTTTAGTTGGAAAATTAATTACTCTTACTTCATTATTAATTGAATAAGGATATAAAATTCCTATTTTTATTAAGTTCTTAGAGCAAAACTTTTGATAGTTAATAAACATTTGGGGATATTTTTGTTTAAAAGCTAAACTTAAACCTTTGCCCATTACTCCAACACAGTTTATTGGATTAACTAAAGTTTTAAGTTTTGAATCAAATATATTTCCTTCCTTTAAAGTTATCATAATTTAACTTACTTAAAATCTTTAACAAATTTATTAAAGATTTACTTACTATTCTTTAACTTCTTCTTTTCTTTTAAAACTAACAAACTTTTTATGATGAAATAAGTTATTTAGGAAAGCATAAAGATAAGATAAACCAATAATTGCAAAAAGTAAGATTAAGATGTAATAAAATACTCCTATTCCTTTATCGCTTATATTAAACCAGGTTAGATTTTCATAATCTAAAAAGAAATAAGGAAATTTTAAGTTTCCACCAAAAGTTATTCCTAAAGGTAAACATATTCCATATACAAAAATAAGGTAATATAAAGGCATAAATGTTCCAGTTAAAGGAATAAACTTATTAAATTTAATATCTTTATCAAAAACAAAATAATCAATTATTGCTAAAAGAGGAACAATAGCATGCACAGTTAAATTTGACATTGAAAGAAGGTAAGAGACTTCTTGACTTGGAGCAAGCATTAAAAAGAAAACAAAGAAAGTTACACTTATTGCAATCGTAAATATAAATTTAATAACTAATAAATAATTTTTAACTAACTTCTTATTCGTAAATAATTCAACTAATCTAAGAATAAATATAATTAGAGTAATCAAAATAATCGTAACATTTGATTGAATAGTGAAATAAGTAAACATTACTTTAATTCCAGCCATAAAGCCGCTATTAGATGATAAATTAATATATAATCCAATAAATCCAAAGATTATGAGTAATAATTCTACTATTAAGTTAGATATTTTAAACAATAGTTCTTTTTTCGATAATTTTTTTAGATTATTCATATCTTTTTCCTTTTAAATAAAACAAGTGAGAATTTATTTTAATTAATTCTCACTTGTTAGTTTTTAAATAAGTTATTTAATTAATCAAGCACTTTTTCTAGATGCCAAATATCTTTATTATATTCTTCAATTGTTCGATCACTTGAGAAATATCCACTCATTGCAATATTAATTAAAGTTGATTTAAACCAAGCTTCAGTATTTAAGTAGTAATCTTCAATTTTCTTGCATTCATTAATATAAGAAGCAAAATCAAGAAGAATATAATATTCATCATTATGATTCATGATTTCATCAAATATTCCTCTAAATCTATTTGGAATACCTTCACACCATGGACCATTAAATAATGAATCAAGGAATCTTCTAATTGCTTGATTAGAATTATATAAATCCCAAGGATGATATGAACCACTAGCTTTAATATCTTCAATATCTTTAACTTTTAAACCAAAGATAAATGAATTTTCATCACCAACTTTTTCATTAATTTCAACATTAGCTCCATCTAATGTTCCTAAAGTTAATGCACCATTCATCATGAATTTCATATTAGATGTACCACTAGCTTCTTTACCAGCAGTTGAGATTTGTTCAGAAATATCAGCAGCAGGAATAATAAGTTCAGCTAAAGATACACCATAGTTTTCAATAAATACAACTTTCATATATTTAGAAACTTCAGGGTCAGAATTGACTACTTTTGCTACTGCATTAATTAAATTAATGATTTCTTTAGCAAAATAATAGGAAGGAGCAGCTTTTGCACCAAAAATGAAAGTATGTGGAACCATTTTGAAATCTGGATTTGATTTAATTTCAAAATAGTAATGCATAATTTTAAATACATTTAAAAGTTGTCTTTTATAAGCATGGAGTCTTTTAATTTGAACATCAAAAATTGAATTAACATCAACTTCAATTCCATTATGTTCTTTAATGTAAGAAGCAAGAGCAATCTTATTATGTAATTTTGCTTTCTTTAAATTAACAAGTAAATCTGCATCATCTTTAAATTGAAGGAGCTTTTCTAAATCTTCTGGTTTCTTTTCCCAAGAATCACCAATTTTTGATGTAATTAAATTAGTAAGTTCTTTGTTTGCATACATTAACCATCTTCTATGAGTTACACCATTAGTTTTGTTATTAAATTTTTCTGGGAAATATTTGTAGAATTCTTTAAATGTTTCTCTTTTTAAGATTTCAGTATGTAAAGCAGCAACACCATTAACAGAGAAAGAAACATAAATTGCAAGGTTAGTCATATGAACCATGCCATCTTTAATAATTGACATGTTATATTTTTCACCATCACTTACTTTACGTTCAGCACACCAAATTAAGAATCTTCTTTGGATTTCTTCTATGATCATGAAACATCTTGGGCAAAGATCACTTACATATCTAACAGGCCATTTTTCTAAAGCTTCGGCCATAATTGTATGGTTTGTATAAGCAAAACACTTAGAAACAATCTTATAAGCATCATCCCAACCATAATCATATTTATCCATTAAAAGTCTCATGAGTTCAGGAATAGCTAAAATTGGATGAGTATCATTAAGTTGGAAAACATATTTATCAGCAAAATTATCGAGTGTTTTATAGTTTCTTAAATGATTTCTAATAGCACTTTGAAGACCGGCTGAAACAAAGAAATATTGTTGTCTTAATCTAAGAAGTTTTCCATGTTCTGTCGAATCATCAGGATAAAGACCATGACAAATTTCTTTTAAAGTTTCTAAATATTCATCAAAAGATTGGTTATTTGGAATATTATCTTCACTTGGCTGAGCTTCCCAAAGTCTAAGAGTATTTGCTACTCCATTTTTATATCCAGGAATATAAATATCATATGGACAAGCTTTTACTTTAATAGCATTAGCAGTTCTTATAGCATAGCTTCCATCACTTTTAAGATAAGTTTCAGCATTTCCATAGAAAGATACTTCACATGAATGCTTAGGTTTTCTAACTTCCCAAACAAAACCGTTGGATAACCATTGATCTGGAAGCTCTACTTGTTTTTCATTAATGATTTTTTGTTTAAAGAAACCATATTCATAACGGATACAGTTGCCACTTCCAGGATAGCCTAAAGATGCAATTGAGTCTAAGAAACAAGCAGCAAGTCTACCTAAACCACCGTTTCCTAAACCAGCATCAGCTTCTTCATCTTCTAATCTTCCGATATCTATACCTAATTCATTTAAACCTTGTTTTGCAACATCAAAAACACCAAGGTTCATCATATTATTAGTTAAAAGACGACCAATTAAAAATTCCATTGAGAAATAAATTAATTGTTTGCCTTTATTTTTGCTTACTATTTGTCTTGTATTTCTCCAGTTTATACCAGCATATTCTCTTACAAGTTCACCTAATATATCGTATTGTTCGCTAATATGAGCTTCTAAAGGTGTTTTACCATATTTAGCGATAATACGTTCAGTATAATCTTTTTTAAATTCTGCAACACTTGAAAAGGTCATTATTTTTCTCCTTATTAAAATAACTTTACTAATTTAGCAAATTTTAAAATATAAATCTATATGTTTTTAAGTCCTTTAAAATCTAAATATTTGCTTAGCAAATGATTAATAAAGTCTTATTCTTCATCTTTTTTATCAATATATCTTAAGATAATCGCACTAAAAGCTGCTAATTTAACTGTTAACTTATATGGTTTATTTTCTGGACCATATGGTTCTGTAGTAATATTTAAACCATTATAAGCGTTGCTGCCACCATAAATATCTTTATCAGTATTTAAGATTTCTTCGTATACTCCTTCTCTTGTTGCTCCAACAGAATAATATTCATAATAATTAGGAGTCATATTAAAGATAAAAACTAAATGAGAATCTAGTGCTCTTCTTTCAAAAGCAAAGACGCTATCATTTGAATTATCAACCATAAGCCAGTTAAAATGAACTGGATTATATTCTTCAAAGTGCATTGCAGCTTCATCTTTATAAATTCTATTTAAATCTTTAATTAAATGATAAATAGAATCATGTTTTGGGAATTTTTTAAGTTCCCAAGGAAGTGATTTATTTTCATCCCATTCATCCCAAGAAGCAAGTTCATTTCCCATGAAGGAAAGTTTTTTACCAGGATGAGCATATTGATAAACATATAAGTTTCTTACAAGGGCAAATTTATTGTAATAATCACCCCACATCTTATTTAATATAGTTCCTTTTCCATGTACTACTTCATCATGAGATAAAGGTAAAAGGAAGTTTTCACTAAAGAAATAAGCCATTGAGAAAGTTAACTTATTATGTTCATATTTTTTATAAACTGGGTCTAGATGATAATATTTTAAAGTATCATTCATCCAACCTAAATCCCATTTATAATCAAAACCAAGACCACCGTATTCTAAAGGCTTAGTAACTCCTTGGAAATCAGTTGAATCTTCAGCAATCATCATTACTGAATCATGAGCAATATGAATCTTGCCATTTAATCTTTTAATAAATTCAGTAGCTCCAGTATTTTCGCCATTATTCTTATTTCCATCCCAATAAACAATATTAGAAACGGCATCACATCTTATTCCATCCATATGGAAATAAGTAATAAAGTAATTCATAGCAGACATTAGGAAAGATCTAACTGGGTCTTTTCCTAAATCAAATTGTTTACTACCCCAAGGTGAATACATGTGTTCATTATCATATTCATACATTGGTGTACCATCAAACATTGATAAAGCCCAAGTATCGGTTGCAAAATGAACTGGAGCAAAATCTAAAATAACTCCAATTCCTGCTTGGTGCATTCTATCAACAAATGACATAAGTTGGAATGGATTACCATAACGAGAATCAACGCTATAAAAACCAGTTGCTTGATATCCCCAAGAACCATCAAAAGGATATTGAACAATTGGCATTATTTCAATATGGGTATAACCTAAATCTTTTAAATATGGAATTAAATAATCAGCAATTTCCTCATAAGAAAGATTTCTTCCGTCAACCTTTCCTTTCCAAGAGCCTAAATGCATTTCATAAATTGCCATTGGTCGATCAAAGTTTCTATCTCTTGTTTTTAAATATGGTCTATCATGCCAAATAAAACCTTCGATATTAAAAAGTCTCGAACAAGTTCCTGGTCGATATTCACTAAAAAATGCATATGGATCAGCTTTATCAACGTAATTTCCATTCGCATCTTTAAAATGGAACTTATAGGAAGAATAATTATGTAATCCTGGAATAAATAATTCATAAACTCCAGATTCATCGACTTTTTTCATCTTATGAATATAAGGGTTCCAATCATTAAAATCGCCAATAACTGAAACATCGCTTGCCATAGGAGCATAAAGTCTAAACATAACTCCATCAATTAAGCGTTTGTGGGTAATTTTCTTATATTTATTAGGATCTTTTTTTAATGGAAAATCAACTTCTTCTTCAATCTCACCTTTTGTAAAATGAGCACCAAAATAATTATATGCTTCGATTGTTTGACCGTTTAAAAAGTCATAAAGTAATCCGTAAGCCATAAAAGTATGTAACTCCTTTAAGATTTAAATTTTATGGAATTATTATACAACAACTATATATCTTTTTAATAGTAAATTTAGATATATTTCGTTTATTTTTTATAGATAAATAACAGGTTTATTTTTTCTTTGTTTTCTTAAATATAATCTTAAAACTTTATTCATTTTATAATCTAAATTATTTGATGGACAAAGGCTAATACATCTTAAACAACGAATACAATTTTTATTAATAATTCCCTTATTTATTGCTTTATTAAAACAATTATCACCGCAAATATTACAATTATTACATTTATCTTTTTTAATTATTTTTATGCCTAATCTAGCTCTTAACTTAGGAAAGATATTATAACCTAAGGTAGATTTCTCATTAGGTATATCAATATATTTATCACTATTTATCTTATTTAAAAGAGGAATAAGTACTTCATACCTAGGTATAAACTTATCCTCTTTTAAATAAGAATGCTTGGTAGGAAAATAAGATGCTCCAACTAAAGGTAAATTAAATCTATGTTTAAGTCGATAAATAGTATTACCATGATTTATTCTTCCAAAGGTAGCAATAATAATCATTCTTTTAGAATTAATTTTACTTACTACTTCTTTAATAATATTAGGTGCATCTTCACTATGGATTGGGAATACTAAAATAATATTATTTATAGATTTAGTTAAATCTAAATTATGAATATCCACTAGCTCATAATTTAAATAATTACTACAAAATTTAGCAACTTTAAAAGAATTAAAAGTATAAGTAAGATATGTTACAACATTTATTTTTGAAAATAATCTTTCATTATCTTGCATTCATCAACCTCTTTTAATGAAAAACCTAAACTCTCTTCAATTTCTTTTATACCTTCTTCTCTAGTTATATTACCATCTCTACTTGCTAAAGATATTTCTAGAGAGGAAAAAGGTATCATCGTTGATTCCATCTTATAAAAACGAATAAACTGACTATATTCTTTACATTTTTCAATTTCACAAGAAGTATGTAACCCTTTATTTATATTGCTAGGAGCAACATAGCCACATTCTTTAGCTAAAATATCTTTAACTTTACGCCAATCATAATTCCCTTTAGAAACATCATTTAAATCTACTTGGATGAAAGAAGGTATATTTCCACTCCAAGAACTTCTTCTTATTGCTCTTTTTAAAGGTTTTAAAATAGAAGGAACTTCTTTTATAGCTTTACAAACATTAGACACTAAATCATTTTGATATCCGGCTATTTTTTTAAAAACATTATCACCATAAGCTAGTTGTTTCATTGTTAATAAAGTTTGAATTTGACCTTTTCTTAAAGGTGGATGTAAGGTTAAGATTCTTCCAAGAGATATTAATACATTTAAAAAAGTATTATTTCCAAACTTATAAGCAATTTTAGGAGCCATATGATTATAATATAGTCCTTTCATTTGAACTGGTTCATTACCTGCAACAAAATAAGGAATCTTTTCATCAACTAATATTTCATAAAATAAAACATAAGCTAAAGAAGGACAAGCACATGTATTTCCACTTAGTTTATATAACTTTGAATAGATTTTTTTAAGTGATTCGTTATCAACTTTTTGGGAAATAAATTCGACTTTATCAAAACTCTTTTTTGCTCCTTCAATTGATAATTTAGCTGACAAAGACATATAAGGAATTTCCCAAGTTAAAGCTAAAACTCTTAGATTTTTAATCTTAGATAAATAATAAAGTAAGAAAGTTGAATCCTTCCCACCAGTATAAAATAAAGCAATATCAAATCTTGATTTTTTAGATTTAGGAATATCATTTAAAATCGGAACAACTGCTTTCATCCATTTTGTATCATCTTTACTTTGACACATTGGACATAAACCGTTTTCATCAAATTCTAAGCCAGGAATAATAAAATCATTTGCACAACAATTTTTGCAAAAATGAGCTTCTTTTAAAGATGTTGGTACTTTCTTATAGTCTTCTTCTTTAACTACTGCTACATCGACTAATTTCTTTCCTAATGCTTTTAATTCTTCATTAGTTAACTCTTTTGGCAAAGATTTAATAATACAAAGTTGCTTATTATTAAGTTTAATAACATTTTTAAACATATTATCTTTATTTCTTAAACCATAATAACGAAGAGATTTATTCTCTATTTTGTAACGAGATTGGAGTAAATACATGTTTAGTTATCCTTTATTGAATATAGTTATTTTGAAATTATAAGTAATAATCAATATTATTGTGTAAATGATTAAATTCTTTATGAATTAATTTTATAAAGATAATTAAGTTATTTCAAACATAAAGATTATATTAAGTTAAATGTAGATATTACAAAATTTTTGAATTTAGACTACTAATTGATAAAGTTTTTCATTATAATTGTAAGCGGTTACAAAAAATGTATTAATTTAATATAGTTATAAAGTTATTAGAAAAGGGGAAATAATATTTATGGCAAAAGTAATGGCTGTAAACTGTGGTTCAAGCAGTTTAAAATTCAAATTATATGAGATGCCAGAGGAAAAAGTAATTACTTCTGGTATTGTTGAAAGAATTGGTCATAAAGATGCAATCTTTACAATTAGAATTGATGGGGATAAAGTTACTAAAACTTTAGAAGTTAGTGATCATGGTGTTGCTGTTCAATTAGTTATGGATGCTTTAATTGAACATAAAATAATTTCATCTTACGATGAAATTAAAGCTACCGGACATAGAGTTGTTCAAGGTGGACCATATTTTAGACATAGTGCATTATTTAATGATGATACATATTCTAAAATCGAATCACTTATTCCACTTGCTCCACTTCATAATAAGGCACATTTAGTAGGTTATGATGCATTTAAGAAAGTTTTACCTCATACTCCTGCTGTTGCTGTATTTGATACTGCTTTCCATCAAACAATGCTTCCAGAAGACTATATGTATCCTATTAAAAAGGAATATAGTGAAAAATATATGATTAGAAGATATGGAGCACATGGTACATCTCATAAATATCTTTGCCAATTAGGTGAAACTTATCTTGATGGTGATGATAAACGTATGATTATTTGCCATTTAGGTAGTGGAGCTTCTATTACTGCTACTCATAATGGAAGATGTGTTGCTACTTCAATGGGTCTAACTCCAGATGGTGGTATTATGATGAATACTAGAACTGGTGATATGGATCCAAGCGTTTATTATCAAGTTTTAAAGATGAGTGGAAAAGATAATGAAACTATCTTCCAAGAATTTAATAAACAAAGTGGATTATATGGAGTTAGTGGAATTTCTAATGATAGTAGAGATGTTGAAGATGCAGCTGAAGCCGGAAATAAAGATGCAATTTTAGCTGTTAATCTTTGGGCTAGAAGAATCGCTGATTTTATCGGTCAATATTATGTTAGATTAGGTAGAGTTGATATGATCATTTTCTCAGCTGGAATCGGTGAAAATGCTGGTATTATGAGAAAATACGTCTTAGAAAGAATTAAAGAAGCTTTAGGTATTGTTTATGATGAAAAAGTAAATATGGATACTAGAGGCACTATTGCTACTATTTCTAAACCAGAATCTAAAGTTAAAGTTATGGTTATACCTACTGATGAAGAATTAATGATCGCTAGAGAAACTGTTAAAACATTAAAGAAAAATAATATTGAATAATAACTACTACTTAACTTATTAATTACTAGATTAGTACTAATATATCAATAATAAAGAGGAATAGTAACTTACTATTCCTCTTTTAATATATTAATTATTATTTAATTATTCTATCTTCATAACCATACTTAATTAATGATTCATTTAATTTATCTATATCAAATATTCTATTTTCAATATAGTAACGAATAACTAAAGAATAATTCGATGAAGAAGATAAAGTATAATTTGCCTTTTTAAGTAAATATTTTGCTTCATGATTTGTTAATTTCAAAGCGAAGATAATCTTAATTAAGGTATTTAATGATGGATTTACTTTATTAGAAATAAGAGATGAATATACTTGTCTAGATATATCTGCTTTTTTATAAAAACTAACATTATCTATTTCGTATTTATCAAGTAAATAATATAAATATGATGTAAAATCACTTCTTTTCTCTTTGCTTTTACTGTGTTTTAAAATAAATTCTTCTATTGTTTCCATGTCTTAATTTTAAATTGTCAATTAGCGTTTTACCACAAAATTTATCTTATTTACTACAATATAGATGTAATAAATAAGAAGGTGGTATTTTCTATGAAAGTATTTACAGTTACATCAACAGGTCGATTAATTAAATTTGAATCATTAGGAGGTATAACTGAATACAATGGTTCAGAGTTTGTTAAGCCATTAGCTCCAATTCCTGGTCGGATATTAGGCACGAGAGACGAAGCTTGTGATTTTAATGATTTCGATTCAGCTCTTAAATATTGGAAATCTTTATCAAATTCTAATAAATAATATCAAACATTTAATTTAATTCTTCTTGCATTTGTTTACTTATTATTAGAAGTTTTAAAAGAATAGTTGTTGAATATTTAAACTTAAGCAGGTGAAAATTTTTAGAAAAAGCTAAAAAATATTCATATTGATTAGATTTAGTTGTTCCTCAAATAGGAAGTAAGATTATCTTAATAGTTTTTTATTTTAATAAGTAAAAATACTTCTTAGTTAAAGGTAATGTAATAAAGATATAATAAAATTTGATAACACTAGTCAAGTGTAAAATTAATTAAAATTGTTTGAATTTTTTCCATAACAAAAAATTATCT
>CALVXK010000013.1 GCA_944369075.1 uncultured Bacilli bacterium | reverse complement strand
ATTTTAGAAAAAGGTACATCCATAATCATAGCAAACCATTTGTTATTTTCTTTGTTCCTAAATACTGCATAAGCAGGATTGTTTTTAAAAGGAAATTCAGCATTTGCTCCATAAACTTCTTTGATATAATCAGAAACTTTATTAGCAATTTCATTATTAAATTCGACTTTTATAAAAGCAAAATCTCTTAAATCAAGCAAAAAAGTGGTTATTTTTTGTAAAACTTTTAGATTAAAATCACTAAGTGTAGTTTGAGTAAAATTATTAAGAATAAAATTAGTTAAAGGATATTCCTCATTATCTTCTAAGAAAATTAAATTAAATTTATATGATAAGTCATTTAATATTGTTAGTTTTAATGATATTGAAAAACCCTCGTCATCTATATTTGTTTGATAAAAATATGCATTTTCATTTGTTTTTTGAAAACCATATTTTATTAACGATTTTTCGTTTGAGAGCTTATATCTTTTAAATAGTTCATCAATTAAATTCATATTAGTATTTTATTACCAAAATTATATTATTTACATTATTATTACTATTAATTTTAGATATAATTTAAGAAGAAAAGTTAAGGTAAAACTATGTCTATTAAGTATATTTTATGCTTTGGAGATTCTAATACTTGGGGTTATGTTCCTTGTTCTGGATTTAGATATAACGAAAAGGAAAGATATCCTAAAATTTTAGAAGAATTATTAGGTGATGATTTTAAAGTAGTAGAAGAAGGAAGAAACGCTAGAGAACTACTTAATTTAAATGACGATGAAATTAATGGATATAAGGATTTTGAAAAAACTTTAAAAATTTTTTCTAGTTATGATTATATTGTTTTAGCTCTTGGAACTAATGATTTAAATAATGAAAACAATAAAAATGGTCATAATTTAATAAAAATAATTGATGAAAAATATCTTTCTTTAATTAATAGGAAATATCCTAAAGCTAAAATAATCTTAGTTGCTCCTCCAATAATTAATGAAGATAGATTAGTTGGATTTACTCAATTTAAAGGAACAAGCGAAAAATTTAAGGATATTAATGATATTTATAAAAGTTTTGCTAAAGAAAAGTCAATTTATTTTATATCTAATGAAAATCTAGGAGTTGGTAAAGATGGGGTGCATTTTACTATTAAAACACATAAAGTTTTAGCAAATAAAATAGCTACTTTAATTAAAGAAATAGAAAATAAGAATTAAGTTATTTATTTCTATTTCGATAAGATAAAGGAGTTAAACCAAACTCTTTTTTAATACATTTTGAAAATAAGATTGAGAAGAGAAGTTATAAATTAAAGAGATATCTAAAATTGATAAATTTGTATAATCTAGAAGATTTTTTGTTTCGTTTAACCTAGTTTTTGTAATATATTTACCTAAAGTTATACCAACTTCATTTTTAAAAGTAGTTAAAAATGAAGTTCTACCCTTATTTATATATTTTAAACAATCATCAATAGAAGGATTTTTTAAAATATTAACTTTTATATAACCTAACACTTTTGCTACATCTAAAGAATATTTTCTTATACGAAAGTTGATGCGTATAAGAAAAAAGATTTAATATGCAAAATATTGCGTATTAAAATCATTATTAGTAGTGTTTAATACGCAACAAATTGCGTATAAGAAAATATTTTTAATATGCAAAAAGTCCTTTACTTTAATTTATAACTATATGATAATTATTAAAAAGGATAATATTATGTTGAATTTAGGCTTAGAATCAGAAGTTTTAGAATTTAAAAAAAGCACCTCAGAATTAAATGAAGGTATAATTTCTATTGTAGCTATGCTTAATAAAAGTGGGAAAGGTACACTTTATTTTGGTGTAAAAAATAATGGTGATGCAGTTGGGCAACCATATAGCGAGAATACTTTAAGAGATATTTCTAGAAAAATTTATGAAGATGTTAGGCCTGCAATATATCCTTCAATTTCAGTTTTAGAAGATACACCAGGAGTTATTAAAGTTGAAGTAAGTGGAATGGATAGACCTTATTCTGCAAAAGGAAAATTTTATATTAGAAGTTTCGATGAAGACAAACAAATGGATTATCAATCGATTATAGAATTTGCCTTAAATAATGATAAAACTAATTTTTTACGGGAAAAAGAAGAAAGCAACGAAACATTAGATGTTGTTGATGAAGATCTTTTAAAACAATATATTTCAAGAGCAAACGATGCTAAAAGAATCAATGAAACTTATACAAATAAGGAAGAAGTTTTAGAAAAGCTTGGATTAATAACAAACAAAAAGCTTAATAATGCAGGAAAATTCCTTTTTTCTAAAAATAAACCTACTGTTTTAAAAGCGGCCATTTTTGCTACTGATGAAAAGCTTTCTTTTATTGATTTAAATAGATATGAAGGAAATATTTTTGAACTTATTAAATTAGCTCAAGATTTCATTAAAACCCATATTAATTATAGTGCGGAAATAGTCGAAACTAAGAGAGTAGAAAGACCTGAAATTCCTTTAGAGGCAATAAGAGAAGCAGTTTTGAATAGTTTTTGCCACTCTTCATACGATAAAGGAATCGAAAATCAAATTTATATCACTCCTTCAAGGGTAGTAATTTTTAATCCCGGTAATTTTCCAAGTAATTATGAACCAGAAGATTTTGCCTATAATGGTGTCAGTTCAGTTTTACGAAATCCATTAATATCAAAAGTTTTATATTATTCTAATGATATTGATAGTCGGGCCACAGGATTTAGAAGAATTTATTCAACTTGCAAAAAAGCAAATGTAAAAACATCTTATGAAAAATCGAATCAAGGCTTTAGTTTTATTTTTTATAGAAAGAATTTCAATTATCTACCTTTAGAGCAACAAGTATTATCTTATATCGTTGATAAGAAGGAGATTACAATAAGTGAATTAAGTTCTTTAACTAATAAAAGTGAAAGAACTATTCAAAGTGTTCTTAAAAAATTAAGAGACGAATCTAAAATAAGTCGTGTTGGATCAAAGAAAGACGGCTATTGGATAGTTCTTTAGTTTAATATGTAACTTTTTGCGTATAAGAAATTTTTTAACACGCAAAAATATCTGATATAAATAATATAAAACTAAAAATAAAGATAATTTTCAGCTATTTTTAATTCCACGTGAAAAAATTATCTATATAACAATCATATTTTAAAAATTAAATTATTTTTTATCACAAGAACATAATTAGATATATCGGAATATAAAAAATATTGTTTATTTTTTAATTTCGGATTAATCATAAAGAATATATATCCTTTATCAATTAACGTTGATTTATCAGCAATAAGTTTTGATAAAGTTTTTAACCGAGATTTATTTTTCCTAGATTTTATAATAATTGGAAATATTTTTAGAGAATCATAATCATTTGTTAAAAAATCAACATCGCCAATTTTCTTACTATTAAAATAATTGTGTCCATGAGAATTAAGTTCATTCGCTATAACTGTTTCATAAACAGAACCTAATTTTATAGTATCACTTTAGCTATAAAGTATTGTGCCTACATTATTTTTATAAAGAATATTCGTTAATAATCCAAAATTATTAAAATATAGTTTTATGAGCTTTTTTGATATAGATCGAAGTAGTGAAAAAGAAGCTAGTTAATCTATTGCAAAAGATGGAATTACAACTTTATTATTAATTAAATAATTAGAATCATTTATATAATTGTTAAATTCAGCTTTATTGTTATTCTCAATATCTTTTACTTTAACTCTTCTTACTTTGCTTTCCATGTAAGTTGATAAAAGATTATAAATTCTTCTAGAATTTTGTTTATTTGTTACGTCATTAATTTTTGCATCTTTTTTGTAATAAGAAACGATACTTTTTTGAATTTTCCTCATTTCAGTGATGTTGATGTTTTCTACAAATCTTAAAACAGCTTGAGAGGAACCTCCGGTAAATAGATATTTTCTAAAATATTCCATCATTATAGGATGCAATGCATCTATAACGCTCTCTTTTTTAATAAAACATTCTCTTAAATAATTAATAACATTGTTTCCAGCATTTTTTGTCGCCCGAAGAAATTCTTCAAAATCTAAAGGATAGATTTTTACTATTTGAGTAAAATCAACTGGAATAAAAGAATTTATCGATTCTAATTTTAGAGACGTAGAACTTGCAATAAATCTATATTTATTCTGTGTCTTAAGAAGTTTTAGTAATGGAATTAGATGCGGATACACATCCATATTATCAAGAAAGATGATTGTATCATTAATATTTCCAAGTATATTTTCACCATAAAGCGATGTAACAGCTATTTAAAATTTATCTCTTGATGTAATGTTCTTGAAAATCTTCTTTTTATTAAAATCAGTTTTTAAATCAATTTCTATATAATTTTTAAAATATTTAGAGGCATTTTCTCTAATAATATAAGTTTTACCGACTTTACTAGCTCCCTCAATAATTAAGATTGGTGCATTTTCATCTTTATAATAATTTTCAAGTAATTGTTAAATGTTGCGTTTAAGCATAATATTAAAAATTATCGATTATTATCGTTAATTTTACAAAAATTTCGGAGTTTTTCCAAAGTTTTAACTCGTTAAATCGGAGTTTTTCCTAACTTAATTTCATTTAAACAATCTATTTATTTAATAATATTGCTTAATTCAATATTATATTTTTAAATATAGATATAAATATCAGGAGGAATATATGGCTAAATATAAATATTATGAAGCTTTTATATATGATAGTGACTATCCAAATGAGTTTTATCGTAGATTTTTAGTAAGAGATGATTTAAATATTGAAGAATTTTGTGCAGTTATAACTACTTATTTATTTACTGCAGTTTATCATATAATAACGTTTGAAACATCTAGATATGTTTTTGAAAATAGATTTTGCGACTTTGAACATCGTCCTGATAGAAAAGCTGATGTTTTTCAAAAAGATTATACAATTGAATTCTTAAGAAATCGTCTTTACCATAAAAAAGAAGGAAAGAACACTATTTTATGCACTGGTGTTTATACTTATGATACTGGTGAAAATTACGAATTTATTGTTAACATTAATTTTAAAGATCCTAAATTTTTAACTGTTAATAAAACTGCTATTTTAAAAGAAGGAAAAGGGTATATGATTTTTGAAGATTCAAAAAATGCTTTAAATGAATATATTTCTAGTAAGTATGATAAAAAGGTATTAGAAGAAAAATTTGGAGAGGACTGGGAACCACTTAATTCTTTTATGTATCAAGATTTCTTTAATGATGTTTCAGAATTTAATAAACCTTTAGATATTGATTTAATTAATAAAAAGTTTCCTAAATTATATAAACAAGTTCTTAATGCTTATAAACTAGAGCCAGATCATGGTAAATACTATTAAAATTTATTATCACGTGGAAATAATTTCTAGAAATGACTAACGCAATTACGCCTTGCGTTACTAATTTTGATCTTTCATATAAACTTAAAGCATAAACAAAAGGAGATTTAAGTTTATGAAAAAGATAAGTAGTAACAAAAAAACAAATAGGAAGATTAAAGATTTCAATATTAGGAATAATTTAAATAAAGAAAAAACTAAATTACTGTATTATTTCTCATCTTCTAATATTTTATTTATGAGATAATTAAGTATGCTTGATTTAAAAGGAATAGGTGAAAATATTAGAAGATTAAGAATAGAGAATAATTATTCTCAAGAAGAACTTGCATCTAAACTTTATGTTTCTAGACAAGCTATATCTTCTTGGGAAATAGCTAAAACTATCCCTACAATTGATAATATTGTAATGCTAAAAGATATATTTAATATAAATATTGATGATTTATTATTAATATCAAAAGATATTAGTGAAAATGTTGATAATTACTTTAAATATCATAGTAGGGATTACATTATTCTTATGATTCTAAATAATGAGTTTAAATTTAACTTAATCGATAATTTTTATCGATTAAGTAATGATGAAAGATTAGTAGTACTTAAAAATATATTATCTAAAAGAATTAAAGGATATAGCATTTATGATTTTAATAATATATTAAGTATAGAAGAAAGAATGTATATAAATAAATTAAGTAGGAGAAACAAATAATGAAAGATATTAATTTAAAAAAAATGATTCCTTTTCTAGATGATGAAGAATTAGAATTACTTGTAAATAAAATATTAGAAAGTGAAGAAGGTATATATAAAAATGTAACAATTAAAGATTTATTACCATTTTTAGATGAGGATTTAATCGAAAAAGCATTTAAAAGTGATTTAAATAAAAATAAAGATGTTAGTTTCTATTTTCCTTTCTTAGATGATGAATTTTATGATGATATAGTATCTAAAATGTTAGAAAATAAGAAAATAGATGATAAATTCTATTCTTATTTACCTTATCTAAGTGAAGAAATATTATCTAAAGTAGTCGATTCTTATTTAAAAGATGAAATAGATTTAGATATAAATAGAGTTTATCCTTTTCTAAGTGATGAAGATATAAGAAAGATATTTAGAAAATCAATCTTAGATTAATAATAAAATAACAGCGAATTAATTAGATATTCGCTGTTATTAATTTAAATAAGATTATATTAAGTTTGATTTATTATACGCAGGTATATCCACCATCAACTGGTAAGATAACTCCAGTAACATAAGAAGATTCTGTAGCACCTAAAAATAATGCAGCACTATTAAGTTCACCTTCATGACCATATCTTCCTAAAGGTACTGTAGCTTTCATATAGGCAGTAAATGAATCGGTTACTAATGTATCATGAGTTAATTCTGTTTCAAAGTAACCTGGGCAAATAGCATTACATGTAATACCATATTTTGCAAGTTCAGCAGCAACAGCTCTAGTAAAGTTAACGACACCACCTTTAGAAGTATGATAAGCTACTGTATCCATTGCAGTATTACCAACTAAGCCATACATAGAAGCAATATTGATAATTCTTCCATAATTATGCTTTTTCATGATATTAGCAAATGCTCTTGTAACTAAGAATACACTCTTTAAGTCAATATCCATAGTCCAATCCCATTCTTCATCGCTCATGTTTAAGACCCCATTATTTTTAGAAGCACCAGCACAGTTAACTAAAACATCAACCTTACCAAATTCTTCTTCAGTCTTTTTAGCACATGCATTAACATTTTCTGTTGAAGTTACGTCGCATTTAAGTGTTAATACTTTAACACCATATTCTTTTGTAAGTTCATTAGCAAGTGCGACGAGTCTTTCTTCTCTTCTTGCTAAAAGAACTAGATTTGCATGTTGTGAAGCAAACCCTTTTGCCATTTGTGATCCTAAACCTGAGCTAGCACCAGTAATGACAACTACTCTGTTCGTATAATCAAACATTTCCTATTATCTCCTTTGATATTTATTATAGTCTTAAAACTTTTGAAATGTTCTGTTTTTTGCATTTATTTTTATATGTGTAAAAATAAGTTATCTCTTATTAAGTTTATTATTTAGTTATAAACATAGATTTAATGCTATAATTTAGATAATAAATAAGATTTTTATGATAATTACGAGAAACTAACTATGTTAAAAACTAAAATATTTGCTTTATTTCTACCATTTTTACTTATAACAAGTTGTCAAACTACTAATAATGACGAATATTTAAGTTCATTTAAATATCCAGAATATGTTTGTTATTCAACAATAACTTCCTCATTTTTCTATGATTATCTAGTCAAAGGAGAACTAGTTAAAAATAAGTTAGATTTTATTAAAGATTTATCATTTAACGTAGATAATAACGAAGATTATTTTTTGTTAGGAACTTTAACTTTTGTTTATAAAGATGACGATATTAAAAATTATTTTATTGGAGATAACAATAAACTTTATTTTAATTTAGAAAATTACACTTATTCCTCAAGTTTAAATAAATATACTAGTGAAGATATTATTAACTTTTTAGCAAATAATGGTGAAAGAGTGTCAATTAGTGAACTTACTTTACATTAAACATTTTTTCTAAATCAATTAAATGTAATGAAGAATCATTTATTTCTAGTAATTTTTCATCAAATCCATTAGCACCAAATAAGTAAAATTCTTTATTTTTAAATGAAGAAAAAGGTGGAACGGAAACATCTTCTTTCATTAAGTAATAATCTTTAATTGTTCGTTTTGTTTTTGAAAATTTAGCTTCTCCAATAAGTAAATTATTTTCATCGCTCGAAACAATATCAATTTCAATGCTTCGATTTAAAGGAGAATTTTCTACTTTATAATTAGAAAAATAGAAAAAGTAGCCATTTAATAATCCATTTTTAGAAAGATAGTCTAAATACGTTATACATAATTTTTCAAAATAATGCTCAATAAACTCTTTTATGGCATTTTTTTGCTTTTCTTTGATTATTTTTCCATATCCACTTTTTATTAATTCAACATTTTCTCTGATAAAACGATAGAAGAAGGCTAACATAGGATCAGAAATTTCGAAATATACTTTTTTTGTTGACATAAAAGTAGTTTTCTTTATCAAAATATCATCATTTAATAATTCTTTTATATAAGGATAAATAAAAGTAGTATCTTCATTTAAATATGCAGCAATATCTTTTAAGTTATTTTTGCCATTAACAATTCCATAAAGTATTGATGAATAAAATCCACCGCTAGCTTTATAGGAAGTTATTATTTTAGATGGATCATCAATAAAAATGGCATTTCTTTTATAAAATAAATCATCTAGGATTTCATTGAAATCTTTATTTTGGTCGATTAATGTTAAGTAATATGGAAATGTATTTGTTAAGGAGAGTATTTTAGCTTTTAAAAAATTATCTTTTATGGACGAAAGTACTTCTAAAGCTTCGTTAAATTCGAATTTTTTAACTAAAAGAGAGAAAGTATTTCTTTGATAAAGTGGTGTAAAATAATCGCCAATTTCTTTTTCAATAAAAGAAACATTGCTACCAGTTAAAATTAAAGTAAATTTTCTGTTTTTAAAGAGTAAATCTATTGCTTTTTGTAAAGAAGATTGGAAATCGGTATTTTTTCTTTTTCCATCTTTGTTTAATACGATATTTGGATATTCATCGATTATCATTACTCCTTTTTCGTTTTTGAAATAATCATCAACGGCTTTAAAAAAGTCAAACCAGGTAGGATATGGGGCTCCAACTATGCCTTTTAAGGAATTTAATGTTTCGCTAAAAGAAGAAAGAATCGAAATATCTGCTGAATCTGTTGGGTATAAAAGAAGTGCTTTTTTATCTCGTGCGAACATTTCGATTAATGTTGTTTTGCCAATTCTTCTTTGACCATAAATATAACCAAATTCGAATTTATCAGAACTATATTTTTCATTTAAAAGTTTTAATTCTTCCTTTCTACCAATATATTTCATATTTTTAGTCCTTTCTTATATAAAACGTTTTCTTAGAAGACGTCTTCTATATAATATAACAATATTATATCCTTTGATTAGAAACTGTTCAATACATATAAAACGTTTTCTTAGAAGACGTCTTCTATAATATAAAAATATTTTTTTAATTACAAAAGTAATAAAGTAAGTAAAAAATAACTTAATTAATTCTTGTTCATTTCTTAATTTCATAATATTATTCTTTCTTGTTGATAGACGTGAATTTAGACTAAGAAATATATATTTTATATAAAGAAAGGCATTATGTTAGAACTAAAGAATATAAAGAAAAACTATTATGTAGGAGATACAGTAGTTAATGCCTTGAAAGGCATTAACTTATCATTTAGAAATAAAGAATTTGTTTCTATTTTAGGACCTTCAGGTTGTGGTAAAACAACTTTACTTAATATTATCGGTGGTTTAGATCATTATACTTCTGGAGATTTAATTATTGATAATATATCAACAAAGAAGTTTAAAGATAGAGATTGGGATACTTATAGAAATCATCGTATAGGTTTTCTATATTAGCATCTTCATTTACTAAAAAATCGTAAATAAAATCAATATTAATAACATGTATTGTAAAATGAATTCTTTTGTCAATTCATTATTAATTTCTAAGATTTTTAACGATATTAATATGAAATAATCGTTGTTATATAAATTTAGTCAATTAACAATTATTGCTCTTTTTTCTAATTAAAATTAATAATCTTTAAATTATTTATGTGATATACTAAATTTATAAATTTATGGAGAAATAATATATGGCAAAAAAATTTTTTGGTCTTCCTAGACTCGTTCAAATCCTTATTTTACTTATTCCATTAGTAAACTGGGTTGTTGAACTTATTATCAGATGGTCAGCCGTTATTGAAAAACCTAGTATCAAACATATCGTTGTTGCTATCTTATTCACTATTTTTGGCTGGGGCTATGTCCTTCAAATCGTCGATATTATTTGGGTATTATTTACAAAACATTTTTTCCTTTGTAAAGTTTAATACTTATAACAAAGTTTTAAGTCTAGGTTACAAAATAAAAACTCCTTTTATAATAATTCATAAGGAGTTTTTATTTTGAAATATTTAGCAATATTATAAGTTAAATAAAACCATTGCTATTATGTAAGAAAGTAGTTAATAAGTAGAATATTATTTAATAATATCACCTCTTAACCTAGAAACATTTTCAAGTATAATATAGGTCATGGGTGTGAACGTAGATTTTAAGATTAATGATCCTAAAGCAAGTAAGTTCGTAAGGAAGTATCGTCAATGCGATGCTATTTTAAGAATGATTGAATCTAAAGTCTTCGATAATATTAATATTAACAATACGAATCATGATAAAAATGATGAGATTATTTCAATTAATCCTAAGATAAATGATTTAGAACTATATCAATATTCCTTAGATTATGAATTATATTTTACGTTAAAAGAATATTATTTTTGGAAATGTATAGAAGTAACTGGGCTAGTAGAAAATGTAAGTATAGAACTTTCTACATTACTTAGAAGATTAATTGAAATTGATTGTTTATATAGATTAACTAATCAAAAAGGAAAAGAATTATCTAAAACTAATTTAAGAATATTTAAGATAAAAACATTACATACTGAAGTTGGAGAAAAAGAACTTAAAAAGTTGTCTTCATCTTTTAATATATCTTTAAAAGCATTTAAGTCTTTACTTTCTTCACCTTCTTGTTCGTTTTTAATTGGTTTAATCCCAGATTATTCTAGACCTAGAACATTAATTGAAAATGCTTTTAAAAATGATCCTGAAGCTTTAGAAGTAATGCTAGCAAATTATGATTCTTTTTCATCTAAAATACATGAAGCCTATGAAGATATACCTTTTATTGCTGATGATGTAAGATATGTCGAATTAATTAATAAAACTCATGCTAAAAAACTTAAAGAAGTTTTAAGATTAACTAATGATGGGCCTATTACTGGTAAAAAGATTTTTGAAGCCAAATGTGACCATTTAATGGAATTAATTATTAAACTCGATTATTCATTACAAAGTTTACCTCAAAATATATTTAAACCATTATTTAATAAAAAAAGAGTAGATGAAAAAGAAGTTGAAAGAATATTTGCTGTATTTATCCATCTATTTAACTTTTTAAAATCAACTTATTCCTCTTTAATTGTTTCTTATTCCGATAACGAAATTAAAGGTACATTAATCCTAAATAAGTATATTTTTGAACGTATTGCTTTATTTAACTTCTTAATTAATGAAGTAAGAGAAGTTATACCGTTTAAATTTAGATTATATTGGGATTCTTCAGTTTATTATACTGCCCATTTACTAGATACTAAATCTAAAGAAGACGTTAAATATGATGAATCAATGAAACAATATGAAAAAGAAATAGAAGATGGCTCTATTGAACTTTTTAATGCCTTAAAAAAATATAATCGATTAAATAGATTTGGACCATTAACTAAAGAAGAATTACTTAATAGATGTAAGTTACATCCTTCTTATGCAATATATTTAAAAGATAATAACTTAACATCTAATGTTAGTTTAATGCTATATAATCTTTTACCTAATAAAAATGATAAGAGTGAACTCTCTTCTTATCTTCTTTCTTATATTAAAGGAGTTGAAGTATCTCATTCTTCTTGTGCCTTACTTTTTAAAGATGATGAAACATTTAAGATTGATATATATCATTCATTTAAATTAGTTAATATGTTTGCTACTAAAGTAATTGATTTTGTTTTTAATAACCTTTCATCTTTATATAGTGAATACGATGTTGGAAGTAATGAAACATTAGATATATTTAGTGAACTTATTAAATTAAAGAATGTTAATGATGAAATAAAAGATGAAATAGATAATATATTCATTAAAGATAACAAAATTAAAGAAGATGAAGAACTAGATAAAGAAGAACTTAAACGTATTTTAATTGAAGTTAGTAAGTTCGATGTTACTAAATTATAAAAGTTAAATAGTGATAAACATTATCACTATTTTCTTTTAAATATATATTTTTATAATAGTCGTAATGAATAAAACAACTATTGATAAAAAAAATACCTTCTTACTTAAGATTGGTTTTAGTTTAAAAGAAGCTAAGATTTATTTAACTTTGTTAGAAAAATACCCTTTAAATTATGAAAAATTAATAGATTGTATAAATAAAGAAAATCAAACTAACTTATTAATAGCAAAAGAAGAACTTAAAAAGTATTCTAAATCTAATAATGATGAGGAATTTATCTTTAATATAAAAGGATTTGAAGAATTTATTAAAAAAGCAAGAGAATTAATATTAAAAGCTAAAAAAGAGATATCTCTTTCAATATGGAAGAATGATTTTGAATTAATTAAAGATGAACTATGTAAATATGTAGCAAGTGAAATGAAAAAAGTAGTTAAACTTTATTCTTTTACTTACCTTATTGATCTTACAACATATGGTCAAATTTATGATGAAAATGTTAGAAAAGTATTTGCACTTGGATATCATTCTAATGCAATGGGCTATTATACTTATGCTTTAATTATTGGTAATTATATTGATTATATCATTAGAGCAAATTATAAAGATTTCTTTGAACTTTCTTTTGTTGGTAGAACTTTAAAAAATAATAATGTTAAATAGTAATTATTAACTAATTGTAAAGAAGTAAGTTTTTAGTAGAATTAAGTTTAAAAATAATTATGATGAATATATAATATAATTTGTTAAAGAAAACTATTTATTTTATTAAATAGTAGAATTTATATTAATCATTAATTATTTGGGGAAATTATTAATAATTAATATAAATTAATTAATTTCTTTAATCCCATAAAATAATTGTAAATAAATTTATTACTAAAGATAGTTTTAAATTAAATATATGTTAGAAAGTTATAATTAAATAATATTTATTTTAAAAAGGAAGTAATTAATTATGGCAAAAAAGTATGTTTTTTCATCAATTATGATAGTAAGTGCAATACTTGCTATTATATCTTTTATCTTTCCTTATTATAGGGTAGATTTTAATGATCCATATGTTGGTTCTATTTCAATTAGTGGAATATCCTTTATGTTTGGACTTGGAACAACTAATACTGGTTATTTCTTAGATAAAACAATTAGTGTAATACCTCAAGTAATTGTATTAGTTATTGCAATTATATCCTTAATACTTCTTATATTAGGAGTAGTATCTTTAGTTCATAGAACTAAAGATAGTGTTTTATTCTTCTCATTAAACATCTTTAGTGGTATTGCTAGTTTAGTTAACATGTTTTTAACTATATTCTTTATTAGAATTGCTTATGTTTCTATGGCTTCACCTACTTTAGGTTTAGATCCTTCTTGGATTAGTAATGAAACACTTTCTTATGGCGCAATAATTGGTATCGTCTTTTTAGCAGTTTTTGCTTTATTTTCATTAGTTCTTGCTTTTGTTTCATTCTATGATTATCGTATGTCATTAAAAACTGAAGATGATCATAAGTTCTATTATGGTCCAACACTTAATGACTATAGTGCAAATAAAATTGGTTATGAAGATAAGAAAGAAATTGAACAAAAGTATTCTAATAAATTCTTAGGTTTCTTTAAAAAAGAAGAAAAGAAAGAAGATGATAAACCTAAAGAAATTGATTATTCTAATGAATCTAGTAATGCTTCCTCGTCTAGTAATACTAGAAGTTCAAAACCTAATAAACCATCTTCTCCATATGAAAGAGATTTAAGTAAAGAAACAAGTAGTTCTAAAGTTAATTCTTCTTCAAATCCTCATGGAGTAAAAACTAGAACTGGTGTATTTGATATTAATTATAAAGACGCAATCGATGCTAATAACGTAAACAAAAAATCTAATGAAAAATCATTAGATGAGATGATTGCTGATCTTGATAAACTTTATCAAGATCATATGATTGGTAAAGAAGATTACGAAAAATATAAATCTAAATTAATGGAAAAATACGGAAATAAATAATTTGATTAGTTCATTTGAGGTTAATATATATGAAAACAAAATTTAAAAAATTATTAATGATATTACCTTTAGTTATAAGTGCTATATCTATATCTTCATGTGGAACAACAGTAACTGATGAAGAAGATACTAAACCTCCTGTAAATGGTGGAGTTATTCCTACACACACAATTACTTTTGTTGTTAATGGTGTTACTTATGAAATACCTGTTTTTGACCAACAAAAAGTTAGCGGGCAACTAATTGGGGAAAACATTCCTATTCCTGATGGAGTTCCTATTCCAACGAAGGAAAGCGATGCTTACTATGATTATAAATTCGATGGTTGGTCTCAAGATTTAGGTAAAATAGTTACTGACGACATGACCGTTGAACCTGTTTTTAAGTCCATTGATAGATATTACGATGTTAGATTTTTCAATTATGATGGGACTTTATTAGATGAAATTTCTGTAAAAGCAGGTGACGACGCTGTTTATCCAGGAAAAGATTTACCAACAAGAGATCCTAGTGGCGATAATGTTTATTTATTCGATGGTCGGGACAAAGATTTAAATAATGTTTTATCAGATCTTGATGTAACTGCTACATATAAAGAAACACTTAGAACTTATAAAATCAACTACTATGTTGATGATACAAGAGTTTGGGGAAAAGAAGTTGAAGCTGGCCAACCTTTAGGATCTTATAATGGTGTCACCCCTTATAAAGAGCCCGATATTTCGGCTGACGGAAGAACTCAAACTACATATGTTTTTGATAGGTGGTCGGTTGACGAAGATACAATTGTTACACAAGATCTTAATGTTCATGCTATTTTTGAAGCCATGGAAAATCAACAATCCGATAGCTCAATCATCGGCGATAAGATCGAAGAGAGCTCAGATGGAAAAACTATTGAATACGAAGGCATTGAATATAACATAGTAAGATTCTCTACTTCAGAATATGGTGATTTATATATCGGATACTCAAAAGAAGAAAATATGTTCTTGATCTACACACATAATAACATGCAGCCATTATCCACTCCTGATGGTCTTAATAGAGATGTTTATGCTGACGTAAAAACATATGTTCCTTTCAAATTTAAGGATATCGCTCACGCAAAAGGCGAGACTGTATTTAAATTTGCAGACGGTATGGGAACAATTAGAGTTACATTTAATTTAAATTCAAGTGGGCCAAACGTTTTGCAACCTACTGGTATCTTAGCCGTTAATCCACCAGAAAATCTTAATAGCTATGTTAATCAATGTGAATTATACGTAAAAGATAATATTATTACTGAATATAACCATAGATTTAGAAACTTCTTGATTGATCAAGGAATGCCTGAAGAATTTAATATGTGGAATTAGTTTAAAAGCCGCACAAAAGTGTGGCTTTTCAAAAAAGAAAGGAATGTTTTGTGAAGAATATTGAAGTAAGCGCTGCAATTATTGTTTTCAACAACAATAAAATCTTGACCGTAGAAAGAGGCTATGGTGAATTTAAAGATAAATGGGAATTTCCTGGTGGTAAATTAGAAGAAGGAGAAACCCCAAAAGATGCAATAATTAGAGAAATAAAAGAAGAAATGAACGCAGATATTGATCCGATAGCTGATTTAGGTTTTATCGAATATGATTATTCAAATTTCCATCTTAAAATGCATTGTTTTATATGTAAATTGATCTCTGAAAATTTTTCTTTACTTGAACATGAAGATAAGAAAATCGTTGCGTTAGAAGATTTAGACTCTGTTGATTTCTTACCAGCAGATATTTTGGTTTTGCCTTTAATTAAAGCTTATTTTTCTAAGTTAGACACTAAATAATTGTATTCTGCAAAATTTACTTCATCTAAAGATAGAGTAAACTTAACAATATTTTCGTTAGTTGATGCCATTTTTTTCGTTTTCTTTATTTAAAATCTTGCAATCTCCATAATATTTAAAATATTTGTTATCGTTTAAATATTTTGAGTTATTTTTGCTTATAAACAATGGCATGCTAAGATTATGACGTTCATATTCGTCTAAAATTTGTCTAATTTCATGACTTTCTAATGTTCTATTGTGTCTAGAAAGCCAACTAAATGTTTCTTGATCAATAAATCCGTCTTCATAAGAAGTAGAAGTTATCAAGAACTCTTTGATGTTTTTAATATTGAATCAAATGCACTATCAAAACATTTGAATGAATTAGTATTGTTAGGTGTTTTAAAGAAAAGATATCGTTTTCTATCAACTAGAGGAATATTTTATGAATTTAATGATCCAGTATTAGCTTTCTATTTCAGGTTTATAAGAAAAAATTCTGAGTATATCAAACTTGGACACGGACGCTTTATCTATGAAGATCAAAAGAATGCAATTAATGATTTTTATACCATAGATTTGAATTTCTAGTTATGGATTATTTAAACGAATTAAATGGTGATGGCAAGTTCTTAAAATTTTATCATGAGTTTTATCATTATAATGTAGATAATTCTAAACTAAATAGAAGCATTGAAAACGATTGTTGTGCTGAAAAAGATGATTCTTAACTTATCGCCGAATGTAAATTCACGAAAAAGAAAAGTAACAAGAAAGACTATTTAAGAATGGTTGAAAACAAAAGTGTTCCACTTTTAATAAATATAAAAATATTGAATATTATTTATTTAGTGTTAATGGGTTTGAAGACGATTTATTAGAAGTAGAAGATAATAATCTTCATTTAATCTCATTAGAAGATATAGTGAAATAATAATTAGCAATATAAAAAGACCTTAGTTAGATTTAAACATATAGAAAGGAGGTATGACTATAACTAAGGTCTTTTTAATCTAAGAGATTATGACTAAATTAATTTAAAGTATCAACATAATCAACAATTGATGATAATGATGATATTGCTTTTTCGTTATTGTTTGCATCTCTAACAATTAATGTTGGAGCAGACATAACGTGATATTTATTTACTAATTCTTGATTTGCGTTTGCATCAATTTCAGTGAATTTAATATTTTTTTCATGTAAGATTTCTTCAACCATCTTACAATTTGCACAAGTAGAAGTAACGAATAATTTAAGTTCAGAAGGAGAAGTTAAATCTGGTGCTTTATTTTCATGAACTTCGTTAGTGTGTTCGCACTTACAATCTTTAATTTCATCACTCAAGACACCTTTATGCGTTAAAACTGATGTATTAATGTTGTAAGTTTTTCTTTCTTTAAATTCTTCACTCTTACCAGTATTCCAGTTATTAACTGGTCTATAATATCCAGTAATTCTTGAATAAACTTCAGTCTTTTTATGGCAAATTGGACATTCCCAAACTTCACCAGCAATATAACCATGATCTTTACAAACAGAATATGTAGGAGAAATGGTGTAATAAGGAAGTTTATAATTTTCAGCAATTTTTCTAACTAAATTAGCAGTTGATTTCCA
Source organism: uncultured Bacilli bacterium (assembly GCA_944369075.1). Taxonomy (GTDB): domain Bacteria; phylum Bacillota_I; class Bacilli_A; order RFN20; family CAG-826; genus Onthovivens. Next base: position 16,066 of record CALVXK010000013.1, on the reverse strand, counting down.
ATCAGGTAGTTTTTCGCCTAAGAATGTATGGAAAACTGTTCCAGATGTATATAAAACTTGTAATCTATCTTGAATATCTAATGCTGAGAATACATCGTCAGTGTAAGAAACTGGAAGGTGAGATGAATTGGTATAATATGGAGCATTATCATCTTTGGAAGCTGTGATAATATCTGGATATTTTTCTCTATCATGTTTAGCAAGTCTATAAGAAGTTGATTCAGCTGGTGTAGCTTCAAGGTTATATAAATCACCGTATTTTTCTTGATAAGTAACAAGTCTATTTCTCATATGGTTAAGAACTTCAACAGCAAAATCTTGACCTTCTTTAGTTGTAATATCTTTTGCTAACCATTTTGCATTTAATAAAGCTTCATTCATTCCAACTAAACCAATAGTTGAGAAGTGGTTATTGAATGTTCCTAAATAGTGTTTTGTATAAGGATAAAGACCTGCATCAAGAAGTTTTGTAATAACATCTCTTTTAATCTTTAAAGATCTAGCAGAAATATCCATTAATTTATCAAGTCTAGCGAAGAAATCTTCTTTGGAATTTGATAAGTAACCGATTCTAGGAAGGTTAATAGTAACAACGCCTACTGAACCAGTTGATTCACCTGAACCAAAGAAACCGCCGCTCTTTTTTCTAAGTTCTCTTAAGTCAAGTCTTAATCTACAACACATACTTCTAACATCACTTGGTTCCATATCGGAGTTGATGTAATTTGAGAAGTAAGGAGTACCATATTTAGCAGTTAACTCGAATAATAATCTATTATTTTCTTTATCTGACCAATCAAAATTCTTAGTAATGGAATATGTAGGAATTGGATATTGGAAACCTCTACCATTAGCATCACCTTCAATCATTGTTTCAAGGAATGCTTTATTAATCATATCCATTTCTTTTTGGCAGTCTTTATACTTATAGTTAAGTAATTTTCCACCAACGATACAATATTCATTAGCAAGATCTGGAGGGCAAACCCAGTCTAAAGTAATATTTGTAAATGGAGATTGTGTACCCCAACGAGATGGAATATTTAAACCAAAGACGAATGATTCAATACATTTTTTAGTTTGTTCATAATCGAGGTGATCTTCTCTAACGAAAGGAGCTAAATAAGTATCAAAAGAAGAGAAAGCTTGAGCACCAGCCCACTCATTTTGCATAATTCCAAGGAAGTTAACCATTTGGTTACAAAGAGTAGCAAGATGTTTTGCAGGAGCACTAGTAATTTTTCCTTGAACTCCACCTAAACCTTCTTTAATGAGTTGTTTTAATGACCACCCAGCACAATATCCGCTAAGCATAGAAAGGTCATGAATATGGATATCAGCATTTTTATGTGCATTTGCGATTTCATCATCATAAACTTCGCTTAACCAATAGTTTGCAGTAATTGCACCAGAGTTAGATAAAATTAATCCACCAATTGAATAAGTAACAGTTGAGTTTTCTTTAACTCTCCAGTCGATATTTTTTAAATATTGATCAACAGTCTTTTTAAAGTCGAGAGTAGTAGATTTAATATTTCTTAATGATTCTCTTTTCTTTCTATATAAAATGTAAGATTTAGCTACATCAGAAAAACCTGTTTCCATTAATGTTTGTTCGACTAAATCTTGAATATCTTCAACTTGAATAAAGCCTTCTTTAATTTTCTCATCAAATTTAGATGTTACTAAAAGGCCAAGTGTTCTAATTTGATTATCGTCATGAACACGATTAACACTTTCAAAAGCTAAAGTAATAGCGTTTAAAATCTTATCGAGGTTGAAATCAACAACCTTTCCATCTCTTTTAATAACTTTGTACATATGCTCTCTCCTTATATTCCTCTAAGTTCTATTTTAATACCTTCTTGAAGTAATATTTCTTTGAATCTATCTAACGTCTCTTTTGAATGGGCGTGATATCCTTGTTTAATGTTATAAGGTGTATCTTCAAATTGCTGTAAAAAGTAACGTTTACACCCTTTAATTAATTTAGCTATTTCTCTTATATCATTTTCGTCATGAAATTCTTTAATTATTGTTGTTCGAAATTCATAGTCGACATGATCTTCAAGTAAATAAGAAATAGATTCTAAAATATTTTCTATCATCATCTTATTTAGACCACAAGTTTGAGGATACTTACTTAATGAATTTTTAATATCCATTGCTACATAGTCAACAAGGTTAGATGAAACAATTTCTTTTAACTTTTTAGGGTTATATCCATTAGTATCTAGCTTCACTTTATAACCGATTTCTTTAATCTCTTTAATAAAAGAAGTTAAATCCTCTTGAATAGTTGGTTCACCTCCAGTAATACATACTCCATCTAGTCTTCCCTTTCTTTCTTTTAAGAAAGAAAGAACTTCGTTATTATCGAGTAATTGATTAGATTCTGTATCGATAACAAGTGATGAATTATGACAAAAAGGACATCTAAAATTACAAGAAGAAGTGAAAATTGTACATGCCATTTCACCTGGATAATCAAGTAATGTTAGTTTCATTAAACCAGCTATTTTCATAAGTTAAAAGTTTATTTTTTGTCAAGCAAAGATTTTATTAAACTAAGTAATTTTGATTAGATAAATTTAATGAAAATCAATATAAAAATGATACATCAAAATAGATAATAAATAAATCGACTTTTCTTAATTCAACTAAGTAGTAAGTTATTAGTATTTACTTGGTAATACTTACCACGTGGAAAGTTTTTAATATAAAAAAAATTGTGAAAAATGTTAATTAATATTTTTATTAAAAATAGGTCTAATTTTTTTAATAAAAATTATATATAATTAACTTAACTAATATTAAGGCGGATAAGTATGGATAATATAATTAAGACAAATTATTTAAGTAAGAAAGAAGAAATTACTAAGTTAAGTAAAAGAAGTGGATTCTTTGTTACAATCGATGATCAAGATGAATTTAGAAGGTTAATAGATGCGGATTATCTTTATCCAAATGAAGCGCCATTACTTTATTTTTCATCTGATCCGTTTTGTATTAAAAGATATGTTGATGATTTTATCTTAGATTTAGTCTCCTATTTAAGTGAATGTTCTTTTAAAGAAGCAATGGATGCTTTAAGAGATTTAGATGATTTAAATTTTAAGATAATAATTGATGAACAAAAAGATGCTAGTTTTGTTAATAAAATAGAAAAAGCTTATCATGTAGGTTTTAAAGATTATATTTCTTTCTTTGATTTATTAACTTTTGGTGACCAAGATGATGTTGTTTGGTTTGATAATGTTCAAAAGTTAGAAACAGCAATTAATTTAATTGCTTTCTATTACAAAAAACCTGAATTTGCATATATTTTTGGTAATATTGCTTATAATCTAACCGAGACATTTGATGGACTTAAACTAATAAGTAGTAGAAGTGAAAATGGGTTAAAACAATTTAGTGATTTTGTCTATTCTTTATTAAAACTATATTCGGAATCTTATTTAAGTGATGATAATAAAGTAGAAGATCGTAATTCTGATGCTTTTTCGGTATTAATTGAATATATTGATGTTAGTGATGTAACAAAGTTTAAAGAATTTATGAATGAATATATCGATTTAGAAGGTTCTGGAGTAGGTTATATAATTTGTAAAAACTTAAAGAATTTACCAAAAGAGTTAATGGAATATATATTTGATGTTTTAGTAAATAAACTAAGTGAAAATACTCCTATTTATGAAATAGATGAAGGTATTACATTTAAAAAGCTTATTATCATGTTAGATCAAATATTAAATAATAAAAAGCATGATGAAGAAGTTAAAAAAGCATATATTGATTTAATAGTTTCATTTAATGATATTAGCTCTTTCTTTGATTATATTAATCGTTATTTAAACGATGATTTAGATGATAAGTTAAAAGAATTAAAAACATGTTTAGTTAATAATAATGGTGAAAAAGCAGTAGATTCTAGGTTGCTTATTGATATTATTGATTATTTATTAACTAATGGAGAAAATTTGACATTACTACTTAATTCTTATATTACTTTCATGATTGATTCTCCAGATATATTTGATAGAGAATTCTTATTAACTATGATTGTTTTATCATTTAGACCATTATTAGAAGGTAATGCTAAAGAAACGTTTGATGAAGAATTTAATAAACTAGGTAGCTTTACTAAGTTATATAATGTTTTAGATAATCATGTTAAATATGATATTGATGAAAGATATGCTTTAGATATGTTTAAAGTTAATCTTAAATTTGTTACTAGAATATTGCTCTATTTCTTTGAACAACATAAGATTTATTATTATGGTCTTTGTTTAAATATCATTACAATACTTAATAAAACAACTAATTTAGTATTTGGAGATATTGTAGAAGATCAATTAATGGTTGAATTTTATAAAGCATTTAAACATACATCTTTTGCTAAATTAATCGAAGATTATAAAGATATTAAGTATAATCTTAAATTAAAATTAATAGGTAATTATAAAAATGCTTAATCTAGATTTTTCTAAAGATTTTGATTTTAACTCTAATGAACCTTTTAGAGTTAAAATCCAAGATAATAATGAAGAAGTAATATTTATTTCATATTTAAAATATGAAGGGCCTATAACATTACAATATCTAAATTATGGTGGAATAATATCTATTTTTCATCATCATTTAATTATAAAAGTAAATAATGGTTATTTAGATGTAACTAAACTTAAATATAAAGATAAAGTATATTCTTCTAAAGAATTTATTGATTTATTTGGTCGTGATAAGTTAATAAATCATTACTTTATTTAAGTTAATTAAACTAATACTATAATTTAAGAAGAAATTTTAAATAAAAAAACTTTAAAATTAACTTAAATTATAGTATTATTGATAAGCATTTCTGGTCCGCTAGCTCAGTTGGTAGAGCAACTGACTCTTAATCAGTGGGTCCGGAGTTCGAGTCTCCGGCGGATCACCATCTGCTTTAACTAAATTAGTCCGAGAAATCGGACTTTTTTATTATTAGATTATTATATTTATCGGTATAAATGACGGTATAAACGAAGATATAAAAGATGTTGATAAGATTATGTTAAACGAACTAATAAAGAATCCTTCTCTAACTGCAGATAAGTTATCTTCAATTATTAGCAAAAGTAAAAGAACTATAGAACGCCATCTAAAGTTATTGCAAGAAAAAGGGTATATTATTCGTAATGGCTCTAATAAGACTGGTGTTTGGAAAATAATAAAATAAGCTATATTTTTGATAGAAAAATTAAAATATTATCGTTAATCTAAACTAACAAAGCATCTTCTTTTACAAAAACTAAGTTATGAAATAAGATTTAGTGTTTAGAAAGGAGTTAGTTTATGTTAAATGAAAGAAAAATAGGAATTATAGGTTTAGGTAATGTAGGAGCTTCAATTGCTTATACTCTTGCTTTATCTAAAGATTTTAATGAAATAGTACTTGTAGATTCAAATAAAGATAAAGCAGAAGGAGAAGCTTTAGATATATCTCATGGTTTACCATTTCTTAGGCCAATGAAAATAGTTTCCGGAAGTTATGATGATATAATGGATGCAAAAATCATTATTATTACTGCTGGGGCTGCTCAAAAAGAAGGAGAAACTAGGTTAGATTTAGTAAATAAAAATGTAGCTATCTTTAAATCAATTATTCCTGAAATTAAAAATAGAGATTATAAAGGAATATTACTTATTGTTTCTAATCCAGTTGATATTTTAACCTATGTTACTTTAAAACTATCTTCGTTTCCTAAAAATAGAGTTATAGGTAGTGGAACTGTTTTAGATAGTGCTAGGTTAAAATATAAGTTAGGAGAACATTTAAATGTTGATTCTAGATCAATTCATGCTTTTATTGTTGGAGAACATGGAGATGGTGAAATTGTTTTATGGAGTCAAGCTAATGTAAGTGGAATTCCTTTACATAAGTTTTGTGAATTAAGAGGATTCTTTGATCATGATTATGAAACATCTAAAATTGCTTTAGATGTTAAAAATAGTGCTTATGAAATAATTAATAAAAAAAGAGCAACATATTATGGAATTGCTTTATCAACTAAAAGAATAGTAGATGCAATAATTAATGATGAGAAATCTATATTACCAATATCATCCTATATTGATGATGAATATGGTATGGATGATATTGCTTTATCTTTACCTTCTATAGTAGGAAAAGAAGGATTAATCTCACATATACCTATTAAATTAAGTAAAGAAGAAGAATTAAAACTTAAAGAATCTTATTTACAATTAAAAGAAATAATTAATAAATTAGACTTATAAAATAGATAAATTCATCTTATTTTCAATTATTTATTTATGTAAAGATAAAAATAATAGTAAAATAAGATTTATGAACGAATATCTAATCTATTCAGTTGAAGATGATGAAGAAATTGCTGCTGTTATTTCTATTGCTTTAACAAAATCTAATTTTAACGTTAAAACTTTTGATTCAGGAGAATCTTTTTTAGAAGAGTTTAATAAGGTTAAACCTAATTTAGTTCTTCTAGATTTAATGCTTCCAGGAATACAAGGAGAAGAAGTGTTAAAAGAGATTAGAAAATCTTCTTTAGATATTCCAGTAATTATTTTAAGTGCAAAATCTTTAATTGAAGATAAAGTTAGTTTATTAAATACCGGAGCTGATGATTACATGGTAAAACCATTTAACATTAAAGAATTAATTTCTAGAGTTAATGTTAATTACCGTAAATATTTAGCTTCTAAATTTATAATTAAGATTGGAGATTATACTTTAGATCAAAAAAATGAAGAATTTTATCGTTATGATCAAAAGATTGATTTAACTAATAATGAATTTAAGATATTAAAATATTTATTTTTAAATAGAGGTAATGTTGTTTCTCGTGATGAACTTTTTAAAGTTATATGGGGAAAAGATGATAAAAATACTTCTTCTAGAACAATAGATATGCATATTAAATCAATTAGAGAAAAGATTTTAGATGAAAATAAAACATTTATTGTTTCAATATATGGAAATGGTTATAAAATAGAATAATGCTGAAATCTCGAAGAATTACTATCTCATTTTTAATTAACCTTTTTATAACTCTAATTGCTTTAATAAGTTTATTAGTTCCTTTTTATCAAGAAGAAAATCGACTTAAAAATAATATAATAAGTTTAAATAATAATATTATATATAAAATAAATGAAGATAATGCTACTTCTTATGTAGAAGAGATATCTTCTAGTTTTGTTAACTATAAATTACTTGTATTCTCTTTACAAAATAATACTTTTATTACATCTTTAAAAGATAATTATTCTTCTAAAGATTTAACCTATTTTTCTACAAAAACTAAGCAAATTTTATTAATTGAAGATAAAAGTTTATTTGCTAATCAAGGTTTTGGTTATATTTCTTATAATCAAGATACCCACTTATATTTATTAACTGTAATTTCAATTAGTGATACTTATTTAACTTTAAAAACTTTAGCTATAATCATGCCTTTATTAACTTTTATAGTCTTATTTACTTATTGGTTTATTGATTATAAGAAAAGTAAAAACGAGACCCAATACCTTAAACATCAAGTTAGAAAACTTAGAAGTATTGCTAAAATCGATACAATGGTTGAATACGATAATGATGTTGAAAATTTAGCTAATATTTTAAAAGACACGAGAAGAAAACTTGATATTGAATTACAAAATAACTTTTTAAGCGAAAAGAAATTAGATTTTATTTTGGACTCAATTGAACAAGGTATTTTTGTCTTAAATTCTAATCATGAAGTAGTTATTTCTAACCAAAAAGCTAGAGAAATATTAAATTTTGATAAAAATATTCATAAATTATTAGATGAAGATTTGCCTAAAGAAGTTTCTACTAACATAAGAATCGTACTTTCAACCTCAAGAAAGATGCTATTTAATAAAGAAATTAATGGAAGAATATATGAATTTATTATCAACCCAATCTCTGAATCTTTAGAATATAATCCAAATAATAAATCGGTTTCTATTTTAATTTTAGATATTACTGAATCTTATAATTCCGAAAAAATGAAAAGAGATTTCTTTGCAAATGCCGCTCACGAATTAAAATCTCCTTTAACTTCTATTTTAGGATTCCAAGAATTAATTAAAGATGGTCTTTTATCAACAAAAGATGAACTAGTTAATGCTAATGAAAGGACTATTAAAGAAGGAGAAAGAATGAATAAACTCATTATGGAAATGCTTGAACTTTCTTCTTTAGAGAATAATAACCTTAGAACTATTGAAAAAATCGATGTTAGCGAAGAAATTGATAAGATTGTTGCAATGCTTGATGATCAAATTAAAGAAAAGAATATTACCTTGCATAAGAAATATGAAAAGATGATTGTTAAGATAAATCCAGATGATTTTTATAACCTATTTAAGAATTTAATCGAGAATAGTCTTAGATATAATTTACCACGTGGAAGTATTTGGATTACTATTGATAGTAAAAATAAGTTTGTCTCTATTAAAGATAATGGTATTGGTATCTCAAAAGAAAACCAACAAAGAATTTTTGAAAGGTTCTATAGAGTTGATAAAGCTAGAAGTAGACAAAACGGTGGAACTGGCTTAGGTTTATCAATCGCAAAATACATTTGTAACTATTATGATTTAGATATTAAAGTTATCTCTGAGCTTGATCAAGGAGCTGAATTCATAATTTACTTCTAAAATTTCTTTACAATTTTAAAAATCAAATTAATGTCGATAGTTATCGATAAAATTAACACTTTTAAAAATATAAAAAATTAAATTGTAAAAAATTTCTCTTGAAATGTAAGCGCTTACAACTATAATTTTAGTATCAAGACAAATTTCTAAATGGAGGAAAATAATTCATGAGAAAAATTAGAAATTTACTAACCATTAGTGCCGCAATGCTCTGTGCATGTACAATGACAGGATGTGGTGGAACTTCAGGTGTAGAAGAAATTAAAGAAACAAATAAAGAAATCATTGCTGAAGCTCAAACTTTAAGTAGAGACGAATTAATGAAAAAGGCTGCTGAAGAAATTGGCGGTGGAACATTAAAATTTATTGGTACATCTTCTAGATTTAAAAATGCTATTGATGCATTTAAAGCTGAACTTTCCAAATATAATCCAGAATGTGCTAATATGACTATTACTACAGATACTGCTGTAGATGGTGAAATTTATCTTACACTTTGTGGTGAAATTGAAGCTGGAATTACTGATGGATATGATGCTGCATTAGTTCAAGATGGTTATCAATTACAAAATTTAGGTATTAATACCGGTTACTTCTTAAACTATGTTCCAAAAGAATGGAGTGATGATCCTGAAACAAATAAGGATTTAAACTCTAACCCATTCTCACTTCAATATAATATGAAGACTTGGATGGTTAATAATGGTGGAAGTGGTGCTGATGTAGTTTTAGATAACGTATGGGATGTTACAGTTGATGGAGCAAGAATCCATACTATGTCACCAGATAATGAAAACGTTAATAGAGACTGGTTAATTATGCTTACAGATGATGAATGGTGTTCAGTACTTGAAGAAGCATTTAATGATCCAACTAACGATAATAAAGATTTAGATTTAACACCTTACGAAAAATATGGTGATCAAAAATATGCTTATGCATTTATCGAAGGCTTCTTAAAGAATGCTATCTTCTATGCTGATGATGGTGCTGCTAGAGACGCATTTATGAAAGACCAAGGTGGATTTGGTTGGATTGTCTATTCTAAGATTGCTTCTATTCAAGAAACAGCTGCTATTACAAAGAAAGCTATTACTATTGCAGCTCTTGGAAAAGACGCAACAGATGGAGCAACTCAAGGTGCTTCAAAAGTAAAAGGATTTGGTGGATTTATGTATAAACACTATCTCCAAGTTATGCCTTATAGTGCACATCCTTGGACATCTTGTGCATTTATTAACTTCCTTTCTACAACTAAAGAAGGCTATAGTGCATGGGCAGTAGATATTGGTGACTATCCTTCAATGCCATCAATTAATGTCGATAGAACTAAATATGGACATGGTACATTAGGTAGTGATTATACTTGGACACAAGATGATAATGCTGAAAATGTATTCTCCTGCTTAAACGATCCTGCATCTTCTTGGTGGGAAGATGAAGCTAATGTAGTTATTGAAGATCCAGCATATATTGTTAGTGACTACAATAACGTTGATAGCTTCATTAGACAAGTTATTGCAAATAAATAGTTTTTCATAATTATTATTTCCTATAGATATAGTTAGGGTTGTTATCAACCCTAACTATAAAATTTTATTTATAAAGGAGCGTTAAAAAATGGAAAATACAATGAATTTAAACTCCTTAAAATTAAAAGTTAAGAAAAGTGTTAATAAAGGTCTAACTTTCTTTGGTGTACCAGCTAACTCAATTCTTATTATATTTGGGATAATGTTGCTCGTTTTAACATTAATTCCAATGATATATGTAATTATTGATGCATTTACGATTCACTTAATGGAAGCAGGTGCATCTGGTCTACCTGTAGGATCTTGGACTTTTTATCACTGGAAAGAACTTTTTGCTAGTGATACAAGTGTTGGATATTTCTATAAACCACTTGGAAATTCATTACTTGTTTCAGTTCTTGCATGTGTTTTTTCAATTATCTTTGGTGGAGTAGTAGCATTCTTAGTTACAAGAACTAACATGCCATTTAAAAAGTTTATCTCTAGTGTCTTTATTTTCCCTTACATTATGCCTCAATGGACATTAGCATTGTTTTGGAAGAATTTCTTCATTTCAACTAATTGTACTGCAGGTTATGTTGGTGAACTTCAAGCCTTAACTGGATTTGCTTCTCCTGAATGGCTTGTATATGGACCTTTTTCTATCTCATTAGTTTTAGGTCTACACTATGCACCTTTTGCTTATATTTTAATTGGTGGCATCTTAAGAAATATGGATGCTAACTTAGAAGAAGCTGCAACAATTTTAAATATTCCTCGTTGGAAAATATTTACTAGAATTACAATTCCTATTGTAAAACCTGCTATTTTATCAACAATTTTGCTTGTTTTTTCAAGTGCAATGTCTTCTTACCCTGTAGCTGTTACTCTTGGAAAACCAATTAACTTTGAGGTATTAGCAACTGAACTTCAAGTTATGCTTCAAGGAGGTAAATTCTCTTCTCAAGCTGGCATGGGTTCAATTATCTCAATAATTCTTATTTTAATTGGTGTAATTATTCTTACTATTAACCAAGTTTCAACTGGTAATAGAAAACAATATACAACAGTTAGTGGTAAATCAGGTCAAGTTAGTAAAAATAACCTTGGAAAAGTTGGCAAATGGATTGTTGCTGTTATTCTTTCAATCTTAGTTTTATTCTTCTGTATTGGTCCGATGGTTTCATTTATTTTTGAATCATTACTTCCAAATAGTGGTGACTATTCAATTGGATTTACAACTAAATGGTGGACTTCAAAAGAAGTATTAAGAAATGGTTATAAAGGTATATTCTATACCCCTCAAATCTGGCAAGCTTTAGGTGGATCAATTTTACTTTCACTAGTATGTGCTTTATTTGCAGGTACATTTGGTCTTCTTATTGGGTATGCTGTTTCTAAGAAGAGAAAATCAATTCTTGCTCAAGGTGTTAATGCTTTAGCATTCTTACCTTACTTACTCCCATCAATTTCTATTTCAGCTATCTTCTTCATGGTATCACTTAATATTTCATGGTTATATGCAATGCCATTCTTACTTTGTACTATCGTTGGTGTCTTAAAATATATTCCATTTGCAAGTAGAAGTAGTTTAAATGCTATGCTTCAACTTAGTGGTGAAATTGAAGAAGCTGCAATGATTCAAAATATTCCTTGGTGGAAGAGAATGCTTAGGATTGTCTTCCCAATTCAAAAATCAAGCTTTTTAAGTGGTTATTTATTACCATTTATTAGCTGTATGAGAGAACTCTCATTATTTGTATTTATCGCTCCTACTGGAATGATTCTTACAACACTTATGTTCCAACTTGAAGAAACTGGTCTTCCAGCTCTTGAAAATGGAGCAAACTTAATTCTTGTTGTCGTAATTTTAATCTTTAACTGGTTAATTAATAAAGTTACAGGAGCAAGTTTAGATAAAGGTATCGGAGGTTAGTTATGCCTACAATTGATTTGATTAATGTTACAAAAAGATGGGGAGATTTCTATGCTGTTGATAATTTAAATCTTCACATTGATGATTATTCATTTATTACATTACTTGGTCCATCAGGTTGTGGTAAAACAACCACATTACGTATGATTGCTGGACTTGAAACTCCAACTAGTGGAAAGATTTTAATTAATGGTATTCCTGTATTTGATAGTGATTTAGGAATTAATGTTCCTGCTAGTAAAAGACATGTTGGATTCTTGTTCCAAAACTATGCTCTTTGGCCACATATGACCGTTCAAAAGAATATTGAATTTGGTTTACAAAATTTAAAAGAATTCCTCCCAGTTGTTGATTCAGAATTTACTAAAATTAAAAATGATATTTTAGTTTTATCTAATCCTAAAAAGGTTATCGAATTAGTTAAACAAAATATTGATAAAAAAGGAAAAGTCGATAAAAGAAGAACTTTAATTGCCATTATTGATTACTTTAAAGTTTCTAACTTTACTGCAAAAGAAATCTTCGATCTTCATTTAGAAGAAAAAGAAGAAAGTGAAGTTGAAAGTTTAACTAAAGCTAAAATTGCTGAAAAAGAAAAAGCTTTAGAAAATATTACTCATAAATACGAAGAAAAAGGCATTGATTTAAATAAAGATGGCTATGTTATGGCTGAACCAGAACTAGCAGAAGATTATATCGCTTTAAAACTTTCTTATGATGTAATTAAAGATTATAAAAGATTACTTTCTTACTCAGATTTAGCTTCTAAAGAAGGCGAAAAACCTCTAAAAGTTATTATGAGAAAAACTAACGTTTCTCAAAAGACTGCAAAAACTCTTCTTGAATTTGCTTTATCTATTAAAGATAAGAGTGAAAAAGAACAAGAAGAAGAGGCTAAAAACGAGTTAAAGAGCTATGAAATTGAACTTGAAAGAGTAAAAAATGGCTATTTAAACAATAATTTCCATCTTAATGAAAAAGGGGAAAAGATTCCTTCTATTGATTTTGATAATAAAAATTGGGATGGTAAAAAAGTTCACTTAATGAAATATAGAAAATTAAGTGATGAAGAAATTGATCTTAAAGTTAGACATGTTTCTCGTGTTGTTAAAATCGGAGAATTCATGGAAAGATATCCTAGTGAACTTAGTGGTGGTCAACAACAAAGAGTTGCTATTGCAAGAACTCTCGCTCCAGGACCTAAAGTATTATTTATGGATGAACCTTTATCTAATCTTGATGCTAAACTTAGATTAGAGATGAGAGGAGAACTTAAACGTCTTCACATTGAAACTGGTTCAACATTCGTCTATGTTACTCATGATCAATTAGAAGCTATGACTTTGGCTACTAAGATTTGTTTAATTAATAATGGTGTATTACAACAATATGATGCTCCACTTGATGTTTATAAAAAACCTAACAATATTTTCGTAGCTGATTTCGTTGGTTCACCTGCTATTAACTTTATCGAAGCATTTGTTGATCAAAAAGAAGATAAAAAGATTACTTTAACAATGCTTGATGGATTAAAGTTTGAATATGTTCCAACTCTTGATTTAGATTTAACTAAATTAAAAGAAGAAAGAGATTTAGAATTTAAAGAAAAAGAAGAAAAAACTGAAGCCTTAAAAGAAAACAAGAAATATGTTGAAAAAGGTAACAAAGATGTTTCGTTTAAATTCGCTATTTCTAAAGTAACTGGAATAATTACTTCTGATGAAGAAAGAGAAATTAAAGATAATGAATATGTTATTGGTATTAGACCTGAATTTATTTCTTTAAATGATAATGGAGTAATTAGTGGTGAAATTTATAATGCTTTACCTTCAGGTATGGAAACAACAGTTAAAATTAGACTAAATGAATTTATCTTAACTGGTGTTATATTTGGTGGGGTTGATTATAAAGTAGGATCTAATTGTAAATTTAACTTTATTGGTAAAGAAATACTTCTATTTGATAGAAAGAGTGGTAAATTACTTTCTCAAGGAAGTTTAAAGTTCTTAGGTGAATAAGATAATTAGTTTTTTTATATAGGGCATCTTTGATGCCCTATATTTAAAATTTAGGTAAAATATATGGAAAAAGAAACTAGAGTTAGATATGAATATTGGTTAAATTCATTAAAAGATATTTCAAGTGAAGATTATTTAAAACTAAAAAGTATTAAAGATGAAGATAAGATTAATGATTTGTTTTATAAAGATTTAAGTTTTGGAACAGGAGGACTTAGAGGAATAATGGATCTAGGTTCTTCTAGACTTAATAACTATACAATTTATAAAGCAACTATGGGATTATCGTTATATTTACTAGATAAATATAAAGATAAGAAAGATGAAATAAGTGTAGTTATTGGATATGATTCTAGATTTAATTCTAAAGAGTTTGCTACTTTAGCAAGTCTAGTTTTAGCATCAAACAATATAAAAGTATATTTATTTAAAGAATTAGTTCCTACTCCAGTTGTTTCTTTTGCTATTTTAAAATTAAAGGCTAAAGCTGGAATAATTATTACGGCATCTCATAATCCTAGAGAATATAATGGCTATAAAGTTTATAATGAGAACGGATATCAAATAACTTTAGATGAAGCTAATTTAATATTAGAAAAGATAAATAATGTTGATACATTTAAAGAATTTAAAGAACATACATCAAGGAATTATATTAATAATTCGTTGATTAAATTTATTGATGATGATATTTTAGATAAGTTTATTGAATCAAATTTAAATTCATCAATCTTAACAGATAAATCTAATAAAAATAACTTTAAAATTATTTATACTCCACTAAATGGGACAGGAAGAAAGTTTGTTCCTAAAGCTTTAAATAAAGATGGGTTTAATGATGTAATAATTGTAAAAGAACAAGAATTGCCTGATCCTAACTTTACTACTTGTCCTAAACCTAATCCGGAATTAAAAGAAACTTTAGAGTTAGGAATAAAATATTTAAAAGAAAATAATGCTGATTTACTTATTGCAACTGATCCTGATGCTGATAGATGTGGAGTAGGAATAAAAAGATTAAATATTAATAGTAATGATAACGAAATATATCTACCTTCAGGTAATGAAATAGCTATATTATTACTTAATTTTATTATCGAATATAATCTAAATTACTTACATAAAGATATAAGTTATTTTAAAGATAAAGAAGTAGTTAGAAGTATAGTTTCTACTTCATTAGTAGATAAAATATGTAAAAAATATAACATTAAACTTAAAACAGTATTAACTGGTTTTAAGTTTATTGGAGAAGAAATAAATAACTTAGAATTAAATAATAAGTTAGATTCTTATTTATTAGGTTTTGAAGAATCTTATGGATATTTAACTAACACTGATATTAGAGATAAAGACAGTATAAATGCCTCTATTTTAATTAGTGAAATGACTTATTTTTATAAAGAACAAGGTTTAGATTTAGTTGATAAGTTAGATTTACTTTATAAAGAATATGGTTACTATAAAAACATCTTACTTACTCATAATTTCTTAGGAGAAGATGGAATGAATAAGATGAAAAAGATAATGAAGAATCTTAGAGAATTAAATTTAAATGAGTTATCTAACTTATTAAAAGAAGAAGTTAAATCTAAAGAAGATTATTTATTATCGAAAGAAATTAATGTTAATAATGAAATTAAAGATCTTAGTTTACCTAAATCTGATGTATTAATTATTAATTTTAAAAATAATTCTAGATTTATGATTAGACCTAGTGGAACTGAACCTAAACTTAAATGTTACATTGAAGTAAGTTCAAAAAGTGAGGAAGAATCTAATAATTTAATTAACAAATATAAGGAATTATTTAACGTAATAATTAAATAAATTAGGTATTTAACTATTAATAAGTCAACTAAAATTAAAAAAGCATTATAAAAAAGTCCAAAAATATGGAATTTTAAAAA
>CALVXK010000012.1 GCA_944369075.1 uncultured Bacilli bacterium | reverse complement strand
CGTCCCCCTTTAAATTTAAAGAATTTTTGTTAATTTTGCCCTAAACCCCCGGAAACCCCTGTAAAGTTTAAAGAGCCGAATAATATTCGGTTTTTGGTGCCCGGGACCGGAATCGAACCGGTACGGTATCGCTACCACAGGATTTTAAGTCCTGCGCGTCTACCTATTCCGCCACCTGGGCACTAAAATGGTGACCCACTGGAGATTCGAACTCCAGACCCCTTGATTAAAAGTCAAGTGCTCTACCAACTGAGCTAGTGGATCATATATGTTTACCGCCTAATTGAGTGTTGTAACTATTGGCTGGGGTGGCTGGACTCGAACCAGCGAAATGACAGAGTCAAAGTCTGTTGCCTTACCTCTTGGCTACACCCCAATATATAATTGGGTGGTGGAGGGGGGCAGATTCGAACTGCCGAACCCGAAGGAATTGATTTACAGTCAACCGCGTTTAGCCTCTTCGCTACCCCTCCAAAAATGAAGTATTTAATGGTGGATGTTAGAGGGCTCGAACCTCTGACCTCCGCCGTGTAAAGGCGATGCTCTCCCAGCTGAGCTAAACATCCTTCCTTAACTCACACTCTTAGGCGTGCTTAAATAATATACCAATAATGGCTTTTAAAGTCAACGAGTTTTTTAATTTTTTGATACTTCAAAAGTCTGTATAAATTCTACAATATTTTTCGGAAAATTAGTATAATTTTTACATTATGAAAATACTAAATTATTTTAAAACTGTTAAATTTAATCGTATAGTTGTTAAACTTTTTTCTATCTTAATTCCCCTAGCTTTAATTTTTGTTAGGTTTGCTCCTTTGATGAGCAAAGATGAGGTATTTATTAACTTATTTAATACCCCGTTATATTACCAAATAGATATAATTTTTTTGATTATTACAATAATTCTTAATTCTATAAATATCTTTGTTCCTAATAAATTTATTAGACTTTCATCGATTATTTCAAATTTAATCGGGGCTATACTTTTTGTAGTATTCTTTTCATTTTCATCAATAATTATTGGTTTTTTTGTATTACTAATCTTACTATATTTTTTAAATCTATTAATGATTTATGAATCAAAATAAAAGAGTATCAAATTTGGAATTTGATACTCTTAAAATAGTTAATATTTATTAATTAATAACCTTTTTTACCAAGGAGATGGAACATATTTTTCTTATAAATTTCAACTCCTGGTTGGTTAAATGGATTAACGCCAAGTAAGTATGCGCTCATTGCACAAGCTTTCATAAAGAAGAAGAATAAGTAACCAAGATTGAACGTAGACATTTTATCTAAAGTAATTGTGATATTTGGAACATTGCCTGATTCACTATGTGCTTTAAGTGTACCTTCATATGCTTTATGGTTAATGTAAGATAATTTTTTACCAGCAAGATAATTTAATCCATCTAAATCATCTTTATCACTAGGAACAACTACATCATTATCTGGTTCTTCGATATAAATAACTGTTTCATATAAAATTTTAGAACCTTCTTGAATAAATTGACCTAAAGAGTGTAAATCTGTTGTAAAAGTAACGCTTGCTGTTAAGACAGCTTTTCCATCTTTACCTTCAGATTCATCAAAAAGTTGTTTCCACCATTCATTTAAACTTCTTAATCTCATTTCATAAGAAGCAAGCATTTCTACTTTATAACCTAAGTTATATAAATGATTTCTTTCTAAAGCGTATTGATAGCAAGGATTTGTATGAATATCTGGATTAGCAAAATCTTCTCTTGCTTTAGCTAAACCGCTAAGAAGTTCTTTAATATCGATTCCAGCACAAGCAATTGGGAATAATCCGACCGGAGTCATAACACTATATCTTCCACCAATATCATCAGGTAAGATATAAGTTTCATATCCTTCAATAGTGGCAAGTTTCTTTAAGGCACCTTTTTCTTTATCGGTAACGCAAACAATTGCATCTTTAGCACCTTCTTTTCCAAGTTTTTCTTCTAACATTTCTTTTAAGATTCTAAAAGATACGCTTGTTTCAGTAGTAGTACCGGATTTAGAAATACAGCAAACAGCAAACTTTTTATCTTTAATATAATTTAAAGTTTCGTGAATGTAATTTGGATCTAAGGAGTTACCTAAATATAAAACTTCCATCGCACCTTCTTTTTTGTAACCGCCATTTAAAGCTTCAATAGCAGCTCTAGCACCAAGATAAGATCCGCCAATTCCGCAAACTACTAAAATATCGTAATTTTTCTTGAATTCGTCGGCTTTTTTAATGATTCTTTCGATTTCTTCTTTATCGTAATTTACTGGATAATCAAGCCAACCTAAGAAATCACTTCCTGCACCAGTTTTATTATGAATAACATCGTTAATTTCTCTTACTTTTGCTTCATATTCATCGAAATTAACCATTTGATCTTTGTTTACATAATCAAAACCAACTTTAATCATAAATTAATTTTCCCCTCTTCTATTTTTTCTCTATCTAACTCTTCTTTAATCATCTTAGGAAGAGCTTTTTCTAATTTTGTAAAATCAATATCCCTTAAATAAGAAGTTATCTTTTTAGAAGGTAAAATCTTAGCGTAAGGATTTAATTCTACTGGTAGTAATTTTAAAGATACTTTTAAAAATTTAGTGTCTAAATCCGCCTCTTTAACAAGTACTTTAACTCTATCGCCTAGATGAAAGTAACGATTAATATTATTAACAAAGTTAGTTGAAATTTCTGAAATATGAAGTAATCCTGCATAACCATCGTCAAACGAAAGAAATACCCCATATTTTCTTATGGAGATAACAACACCTTCGATAATATCATTAATTTTATATAACTCTTTCTTGGCCATAAAAATTACAAACCTTACATATTATAGCCAAAATCGAGCCTAAGTTTAATTAAATATTTATTTATTTTCGAGTATTTCTTTCATTAATAAAAAATCTTCTTTTGTAGTTACTTTAAAGTTAAATTGATCACCTTTTATTAACTTAATTTTGGTAAATGGATCCTTAGCTAAAACAAGACTTAAATCGTCATTTCTAATCTTAGTAGAAGAAAGATGTGCTTTATAAAGTGTGTTAAATCTAAAAGTCTGAGGAGTTTCTATTCTTTTGATCTTATCTCGATCAACATAAGAAGTAATTGAGTTATTTTCGACTATCATTAAAGAATCAGTTGAATCTAAATAAGTAGTAGTTCCTTTAACATCTTTATCTTTAATAAAAGCATCAATATTAGCGATAATTATTTCTTTACTTACTAAAGCTCTAGCACCATCTAAAACAATTACTAAATCTTTATCTAAATCATTAAATAAATGAAATTTGATATATTTTAAAGCATTAAAAACACTTTCTTGTCTAGAAAAACCACCTTCAATTATATGAATATTATTTAAATCTTTAGTTGAATTTTTAAATATTTCATTATGTTCAATAACAGTATTCCTTGTTTCTTTAATATAATCTTTACGTACTACTAAGATAATATTATCGATATCTGATATCGATAATAATGTTTTTAAAGGATAAAGAAATAATTCAATATTATTTATTTTTACATATTGTTTTAATTTATTATCATTATTTTCAGTAAATCTTAAGGAATTCCCTGCGATTAAAAGTATAGCATTAATCATTATAAATTCTTCTTTCTTTCTTCTAAAGAAGCTTTAACATGTGTTTGTTCTATTAGTAATTTAACAATTTTTTCTAATTCACTATTTTTTGAAAAATCAGCTTTACAAATATAGTTAACTCTTCCATCTTCGTAATATTTAGTAACTTTTTCTCTCTTTCCTTTTGGATAAACAGCAATAGAAGTTCCTCCACCATCTTTTACAGTAATCATAGCAGGAACATCAGTTAATCCATCTCCAAAATATATCATATTATCAATAGGTACTTTCTTTTCATCAATCTTTTGGTTAATTTTGATATCATCATTACCATCGATAATACCTTTTTTAATACGATAAATATATTGTGTTTTACCAGTATAATTTATAGCAGTTTTTGGCCAAATTGCATTACCTTCATCATCATAAATAAATTCACAACCAAATACTCTTTTAAAATGATGGAATATTGAAGATCCCTCAATAATTTCTAGGTTACCACATGAAATAATATAGTGTTCAATCTTAACATTATTTTTAGCACCATATTCATCGATTCTATCAAACCAAGTAGTAACTCCTTCAAAAAATTTTATGTCTTTACCACAATCATTTAATAAACTTCTTGTAAGTTTAATACCTTTTTCTTTGCAGATATTAACCATGCAATACATGTAACATAAGACTTTGTCCATGTCCCACTTTTTAAATATTTCGTTAGTTAGATTCCAAAATTCACCTGGTTCCATATGTAAAACTTTTGGAATAAAACTAAAATTTTGCATATCGGAAGAAGCTAAAGTATTATCAAAATCATAAAGTAAAGCTAAAATTGGTTCTTTCATACCAAAATTATAGTATATCTATATAAGTTTAGCAAAAAAATAGTTAAACTATATTGTCAATTTATGAACTAGTTTATCGTATTTTTTATTTTTTAATTACGACTATTACATCCTTTTTATTTCCATTAAATACATTAAAATAGCTTTCCACGTGAACAAAAATTACTTCATGGAAAGGTTTTTATATCTTTTAAGAACAAATTTATTAAGTAATTTATTTTAGTTAAGGTATAATTTTTGTTGTATGAGTGATGAAATTCTTATTTTTCTTATTGTTTTAGGACTAATTCTTATTAGCTATATAACTTATGTAATTATTTCCTTTGTCTTTATGGCATCATTTTCAAAGAAATTAGATATGCAAAATAAAACACTTAATATCCTTTTATATCAAAAAGTTAATGCATTATTTAAAATAATCGAGATATTAAGTAAATATGTAACTCTAGATAACTATTTAGATAAAACTATTATTAATTATTCAAAACTTAATATTTCTAGTAATGAAATAAAATCATTACTAGAAATAACATCTAATGAGGATTATTTAAAATATGAAGAACATAAAGATACATCTTTGCTTGTATCTTATTTTACATCCTTAGATAAATATTTCTTTATTATTAATGAATTACTTAAAGTAGTTAAAATTTCTAATAAAGAAGATTTAAACAGTATTAATTTAAATTTAAGTATCAATGATGATATTTCTTCTAGATTTATAGTTACTACCCAATTATTTAACTCTAATGTCATAGGGTTTAATTATTGGAGAAATCTGAGATTTACTAAATTCATAAAAAAGATGTTTAAAGTAGCAGAAAAGAAACAAATATTATAAAATTACTTAAATTTATTTAAAAAAGAAGAGGTATATTCAAAATATGAAATTTGAAGATATGAAAAAAAGAGTTCCTTCTTTAGAAAAAACAAAGAAGAAACTAGAAGAACTTACTACTAAATTAAATGAGGCAGGTAGTAAAGAAGAAGCTATTAAAGTAGTTAGATCTTATTTTAAATTCTCTGATTCACTTGATACTGATGTAACTGTAATTTCAATTAGAAATACAATTAATACAAAAGATAAAGTTTATGAAAAAGCAATGAATAAGATTAATGAAATCTTACCTGTTATTCAAGGCTATGATCAAGCTTTTCGTAAAGTTTTAGTTAATTCTAAATTTAGAAAAGACTTAGAAGAAATATTTGGTACACTCTATTTTAAAATGATCGATGCTTCTTTTAAGGTCTATGATGAAAAAATCATTCCTTTAATGGTTGAAGAAAATAATCTTGATTTAGAATATTCAAAGATTATGTCTGGAGCTGAAATTGAATTTAAAGGCGAAACATATTCTTTAACTCAACTTGGTAAATTCTTAAGCGATAAAGATAAAGACGTAAGAGAAGAAGCAGCTAAATTATATTATGGTTATTTAGAAGAAAATGACCAAAAAATTGGCGAAATCTACGATAAAATGGTTCACCTTAGAGATAAGATGGCTAAAGAATTAGGTTTTAAAAACTTCGTAGAAATGGCTTATCTTAGACTTGGAAGACTTGATTATAACGAAGAAGACGTCGCTAAATATAGAGATCAAATTTATAAAGTAGTCGTTCCTATGGTCAAGAAAATTAGAAGAAAACAAGCTGCAAGACTTGGAATTTCAAAACCTAATTTCTTAGATTATAACGTCATGTTTAAATCAGGAAACGCTAAACCTTTAGGAAATTCAGAATTCTTAGTTCAAAGAGCTAAAGAAATGTATGAAGATATGTCAAAAGAAAGTGGCGAATTCTTCAATTACATGATCGATAATCACCTCATGGATTTAGATGCTAAACCTGGTAAAAGAGGTGGTGGATATATGACTTATATGCCTAAATATAAAGCACCATTTATCTTCTCTAATTCAAACGGAACTAGCCAAGACGTTGATACTTTAACTCATGAAGTAGGTCATGCTTTCCAAGGATATTTAGGTAGTAAAATTAAAGTCCCTGCTTATAGAATGCCAACTCTTGAAGCTTGTGAAATTGATTCTATGTCCATGGAATTCTTTGCTTATCCTTACATGGAATCATTCTTTGGAAGTGATGCAGAAAAATATAAATATGCTCATTTAAGTGAAGCAATTGCTTTCCTTCCTTATGGTGTTGAAGTTGATGAATTCCAACACTGGGTCTATCATAATGTTGATGCAACTCATGAAGAAAGATGCGCTAAATGGATGGAGCTTGAAAAGAAATATCGTCCATGGATGAATTACAAAAATGTTCCATTCTTAAATAAAGGTAAAATTTGGATTAGACAATCACACATCTTTAGTTCTCCATTCTATTATATCGATTATACTTTAGCTCAAGTCTTGGCATTTGAATTTAAGTGTGAAATGGATAAAAATAGAGAAAAAGCATGGAAGAAATATATTAAATTATTAAAGATGGGTGGCAAATATCCATTTGTTGAACTTATCACTAAAGCCCATTTAAAGAATCCATTTGTTGATGGTACAGTTAAAAAATATACTAAACCATTAATGAAGATTCTTGATTCGACTGATGATACAAAACTTTAATGAATAATATAAAGGCTCGATAATAGAGCCTTTTTTAATTCGTAATTATCGTGAACTTATATTACCACGTGGAAATTTTATATTTCATTACATGTATAAATTTTTCGCTATAAATAAAAAACCGCTCATTAACTGAGCAGCTATATATTATATCGCGATACCTTTGATAGTGTCGCTACTAATAATTAATTTTGGTGCGAGAAATGAGAATCGAACTCACACAGGTTGCCCTATACGCCCCTCAAACGTACGCGTCTACCAGTTCCGCCATTCTCGCGTTGCTTTTAAAATGCTTAAAAATAATATCAAAGAATACCCATTTTGTCAAAAGAAATTGCAACTATTGTTCCATTATTTTCGCAAGAAAAGTATAATATTTTCATGGAAAAAGAAAAATATAAATTAATAGGACCTTTAATTGGTGATATTTATGGTTTTTATTATGAAAATCATTTTTATGTTAATGAAATAAGTAGAATTTATCCATTTTTAAAATTAAGTTCTAATGTAAGTGATGATTCAATTTTAACAATTGCTACAATGGAATACTTATTAGACAAATATATCGATAAGAAAAATGTTTTATATTTTGATTATCTTTATAAATATTTTAGTAAATATCCTAATAATGGTTTTGGAAGTGGTTTTATTTTCTATATGTATCGCTGCGGAAATAATCCTAGTAAAGTAGATAAAAATAATGGATACGGGTCAAAAGGTAATGGTTGCTTGATGAGAATTAGTCCTATTCCTTATTTCTTCGTTAATGATTATAATAAAATGATTGAAGAAGTTAAACTTACAACGAATGTAACACATAATGATCCTGAATCTATTTTTTGTAGTATTCTATTTAGCGAAATTATTTATCATTTATTAAATAAAACTTATAAAACTTTAGACGATTTATATCAAGAAATTGTGGTAAACAAATATAATTTTAAAATGAACGAAATAAGTCAAAGTAATATTAAAAGTCCAAAAGTACAAGACACTTTGGAAATAGTATTAAATTTATTTTTTAATAAAGAGATTGATAATAATACTGAAAAGTTGATTGAAACCATTATTAAACTTAATGGTGATACAGATACACTTTTAAATATTACTTTAGCTCTAAATGAAGCTTATTTAGGCTATTTAGATGATAAATATAAAGAAGACTTATTTCGTGTTCTTACAAGAAGAAAATTAAATGATTTAAAAGATATATTTCTTAGATTTAATTCTTATCTTCTAATTCAAAAATAAGCTAAGTTAATCTATAATTAAAAAGGTATGGAAAAAAGAGCAAATTATACAAAACTAGATTTATTAAATAAGGTATTTCTTCCTTCTTATAAAGGCTATGATCCAGAAGATGTTGATACTTATTTAGATAAGATAATTGAAGATTATGACTATTTTAATTCAAAAATAAAAGATTTAGAGTCTTTAATTGGAAATCTTAAAGATGAAAATATTAAGTTAAAAGAAACAATTAAAACTATTAAATCTAGACCAGAATTAAATAAAAAAGTTAAAGAAAATGATATCTCTTTAACCTCTTTAGATATCGATTATTCTAAGAACTCATCTTTAGATAATTTAGAGCTTCTTCATAAGATTGATGTCTATGAAAAAACTTTATATAAGCATGGAATTGATCCATCAAAATTAAAGTAGTATCTATCTTTAAAATATATTAAAATTTATCATGCAATACATATAGTATTGCTTTTTAGTCTATACAATCGCTGTTAATTAATATTATTTATATTTTATATAAACAAATTAATTGATAGAGGAAAGTCCATGCTCGCATGATCTTTTTACTAGGTCATAACGTTTATGCTAGATGATAAATAAATAATACTAGGTATCTAAGTAGGAGTAGATAACGGCTTCATGAATTTTCTAAATATATTAGAAATAATATACATGAATTAGTAATGAACTAAGGTGCCACAGTGACGAATTATTTTAGAAATAAAATAGATGAAACGTTTGGTAAACCCCATAAGCGAGAAACCCAAATATTGGTAGGGGAAATCGTAACTATAAGTAAATGAAATAAAAATATAGTTAAGGTAGTGTAGAAATACATTAGATAAATGATTGTATATAACAGAACATGGCTTATGGACTAAAATTCTCCTACATTTATTTTTAAAATAAGGACTGCGTTATGAAAAGAATTAATTTACCTACTAAAATTACTATTTCAAGAATTGTTCTAGCTATTTTGTTACTTCTTGGAATATTTGTTTTATATTATTTAGATTATTTTCATGTAATTACTATTTCAAGTTATGATTTAACTATTTCAAATGTAACAGTAAATTTAATTAATTTAATTATATTGATAGTATTTTTAGTTGCATCTTTAACCGATTTTTTAGATGGATATTTAGCTAGAAAAAATAACCAAGTTACAACTTTAGGTAAATTTTTAGATCCTTTAGCAGATAAAATGTTAATTAACGGAGTAATGATATTTCTTGCAATTAACTTTAAATCTTTAGAAGGTAAAGATTTAACTTTCCCATTTTTCTTAGTAATCTTAATGATTATTAGAGATTTAATTGTTGATTCATTAAGATTTGTAGCTGCAAGTAAGAATAAAGTTATTGCTGCTAATATGTTTGGAAAAGCTAAGACAGTCTTAGAAATGGTTGCTATTACTTTTGTTTTACTTAATGGTTTCCCATTTTCTTTATTTGATTCATCTTGGCCTTATTTAGTTCATATTAGCGATATTTTATGTTATGCAGCTTGCTTTATGTCACTTCTTAGTGGAGCAATTTATTTAAAAGATAACTATAAAGTGCTTTTAGAAGATTAAATATGAATATAAACGAAGAACTTGTTTTAGCTTTAATTAAAAATAATTTATCTATTTCAATTATTGAATCTTTTACTGGTGGTTTAGCTTCTTCTAAAATTGTTGATATACCTAATGCTTCAAAAGTTTTTAAAGGAAGTATTGTTTCTTATCAAGAAGAAATAAAAGAAAGTGTGCTCCATATTTCTAAAGAATTAATTGATAAATATTCTGTTGATTCTAAAGAATGTGCTTTAGAGATGGCAAGAAGTGGTAAAAATATATTTAAAAGTGATATTGCTTTATCTTTTACAGGAGAAGCCGGACCAATATCTTACAAAGAAGATGTTTTACCAGGAACTATTTATATTGGTTTAATTTTTTTAGATAAAGAAGAAACATTTAAGGAAATTTTAAATGGTTTAAGTAGAAATGAAGTTAGAGAAAAAGCAATTGAAATAGCTTTTAGAAAAATTTTAGAAAAAATTTTAAAATTAGAGAGATAAATTTCCTTTATCAAAACATTCTTGATTATAAAGGAGATTTTATTTAATAAGTATGAAGACAAAAAAGAAGATTGACGTCGAAGCTTGTGATGAACTTGAAGAAGTCTTAGCAGAAATTAAAACTCGATACGGTCAAGGCGCTATTATGTGTCTTGGTGATAAGCCTTCAGTAGATCTTGAAGTTATTTCTACTGGTTCTTTGCTTTTAAATAAAGCATTAGGAGTTGGAGGTTATCCTCGAGGTAGAATTATTGAAATTTATGGTCCTGAAAGTAGTGGTAAAACAACACTAGCTTTAACAGCGGTTGCTGAAGTTCAAAAAGCAGGTGGAAGATGTGCATATATTGATGTAGAAAATACGATTGATCCTGATTATTCAGAGAAAATTGGGATTGAGATAGATAAATTAGTCGTTTCTCAGCCATCAAGTGGGGAAGAAGCTTTTGAAATTGTTGAGGCTTTATCAAAAAGTGGGGCTTTTGATCTTATTGTAATAGATTCTGTTGCGGCTTTAGTTCCTCAAATTGAACTTGATGGAGTAATGCAAGATTCTAGTGTTGGACTTCAAGCTAGGATGATGTCTAAAGCTTTAAGAAAAATATCAGGAATATTAGCAAAATCAAATACTACTTTAATTTTTATCAACCAACTTAGAGAAAAAGTAGGAGTAATTTATGGAAATAATGAAACTACGACAGGTGGTAGAGCTTTAAAATTCTATGCTTCAATTAGAATTGATATAAGAAGAAGCGAAGCCATAAAAGAAGGTGCTAATATTATTGGAAATACAAGTGTAATTAAAATTGTTAAAAATAAAGTAGCACCACCTTTTAAAACAGTTAAACTCGATTTAATTTATGGTCAAGGTTTTTCAAAAGAAGGAGAACTTTTAGATTTAGCAGTTGATCATAAAATCATTTCAAAATCTGGAGCCTGGTATGAATTTAACGGCGATAGAATGGGACAAGGCAGAGAAACCGCTAAAGAATTTTTAAGAGAGCATAAAGATACTTTTGAAGAAGTAAAAGAACTTGTTATTAAAGCAATGGAGGAAGATAAAGAAGTTAAAGAAGAAGAGCCTTCTTTTGATAACGAAAAAGTAGAAGAAATCATGAATAAATAATCGATTTAGCTAAGTTAGGTTTAAGTTCTAAGTTAGCAAATTTCTCTTTAAGATTAAAATATGTTAATATTTATATACATAAATATGTAATAAATAATCGAAAGGAGTATTTTTATTTATGGCTAAAACCTATCTTAAAGAAATCGAGTTAGATGATTTAAACATACTTTCAGTTATGATTAAAGACTTCTGGAAAACACAAATTTATGAAGCAAGTAAAGCTGATATTTTAGATGATATTCGTAAGTTTTTATCTAAAAAGAGTTGCTCTTATTTAATAGTTTATGAAGATAATATTGCTGGATTCATCTATGTTAATGAAAAATATGGCTATTTAAATAACATTGAATATCTTTATGTAAGAGATGAATTTAGAGGTAAGGGACTTGGCAAATTTGCTCTAACAAAGATTAAAGAAATTTTACTAAGTAGAGGAGAACATCGAGTTCAAATTGAAGTTAACCCTGCAGCAACAAGTAACATCAAGCTTTATCATGATCTTGGTTTTGATAATATCGATACTATAACTTTATCTACAAATATAATTGGTGAAAAAGAAGATATCGAAATGTTTGGTATGACTTTTAAAGTAAATAAAGCTAAATTATTTAAAAAGAAATATAGAGAGGAATAATCTAATCATCTATTTATTCAATTAAGCATATAAAAAACCTATAGCTAGGTGTCGATTTAGCTATAGGTTTAAGGAAGATAATAGGGATAGTTTCAAAGTTATTTTTTGGAACTACCTTCAACAGCAGTAGTTTTAGCACTTAAATCTTCTTTAAGATTAAATGTGCTGAAATCTTTTGAATCTGGAAGAATAACGTTCCATTGGTTTAATTTATTAATCTTATAAGTAGCATTATTAGATGCAACTTTTAAGATATGTCCGCCATGTTTTAAATCTTTTGATAAGAAATGAATGTGCCAGCCTGGTAAATTCATACCTTCAACATAGTTAGGGCAATATAAACCAATTACATGTCCTTCGATTTCGTGATATTCAAATTCTCTTTGATCGCAAGCAACTTTGTATAAAGGTTCATATGGTTTCTTTTGCTTGAAGCAGCTTCTAACTCTTACGTTAAAAGTACCATTTAACTTAACCATATAGAAGTAGTTCTTAGATGGGAGTTCTTTTTCGAGTTTTTCTTTGAAATCTTCAATAGAATCGAATGAGAATTCTTTTTCTTGAACATCTTCATTGAATTTAGTGACACAAGCGAATGGAACACTATCGTCTTCGTTCATTTCACTAACTTCACCAGTAGCTCTACCATTGTAGGCTTTTCCTTTATAGAAGATTGCTTCACCATCAAGGCCATCAAATGTACCAATTCCGGTATCAGCATGTTTCATTAATTCTTTAATTTTAACACTACCTTCATAGTCACCTAACATTAAGTCGTTAAGTGTAGAAACTTGAATAAGTTTATTTTCTTTCATATAAAGTTTCCTCCAAAAACTTTAGTTTTGTTTATTTTCATTAGATTCATCAGGTTTAACTTCTTTATTTTCAGCATTAACCTCTCCTTTATGAGATTTAATTTTGAAAATTTTTGAGAAGTAATGATGATTGTGGTGATGTGTTCTATAATTACCATTTTCATCATAAACTTGAGCAAGAAGTTCTGGGTGAGATCTAGAGAATACTTTTATAGCGCCTTCTTTATTATGTTTGAAGTAAATATTCATATTCCATTTAGTAAAGAATGGAGCAAGAATGTTTGTAATTAATAATACGAAGGCAAGGATTGCTGTTGCATTTGAAGCTGCATCAGCTCCGCTAACTCCATTGAAACTATAAGTTGCAACCATAGCAGGAATTGAAAGAGCAACACCAGCTAAGGAGGCTGAACCTACTGAAGCGTAACCTGGTCTTTTTAAAATAAGTTTATCGACAATGACAGGGATAATAAGAGTTACAGCCCAATAGATTATAGTTAAGATTAAAGCAGCTAATAAGACTTCTCCTTGGAATGCTTTGACAAGGTCAATAGTTGAGCCAAATTGGAAGCCTAAGAAAGGAAGAATGATAGCATTACCACCTTTGAATACGTCTCTAATCTTGTGATCAAGGTTACCGAGTAAAACACCAAGAAGGAATGGGATTAATAAGGAGATAATTTGCATTACACTTGATAAGATGTTTCCACTACCTTCACCAAAACAGCTTAAGAAGATGAATGGGAGTAAAGGCATAGAGAATATCAACATAATAGGGAATGTTCCTTTATCAGAATCATCACCATAAGGTTGAATAATTCCCATGTAAAGAGCAGCATTAGCTGAAGTTAAACAGCAAGTTAATGTAATAGCATCAATTCCAGCAAAACCATTTACACCACAAACAACGAAGATAATAGCACAAATAGCATATGCAGGGATTAATCTAGCGAGGATAATCCAAATGCCTCTTTTACCGACTTCAACGAAGTCATGACCAGTAATAGTAGTACCAGTGCAGAATAACATTAAACCAATAAGTAACATTTGTCCTGTGGAACCGAAGAGGTCTTTCATAGGATTACCAAGATAATCCCATAATGACATCCCTAAGCCACAGTGGATACAAATTGTTGTAATGATTGCACTTAGAACAAGTGGAACAAACATTGTTCCGGCTGGAATTTTATTTAAGAAATTCCAGATGCCAATTCCTTTGAATGGCTTTTTTGCTTTCTTTTCTTCTGCCATAAAAATTATTTGTTACAGCAAGAATGTTCTTGATAATATTTTTCTCCTAAGCAATCTTGGAGTAAAATAGCATCTTCTAATTCTTTAACTCTAACATCTCCACTTAAATTATGAATTGATTCACCTTTAGCACAACTTGCTACAGCGATTTGGTGAACATCTTCTTTTGTACAACCAATTTCTTTTAATGTAATTGGAAGTCCAACTGATACCATGAAGTCTCTAACTTCGTTATATTCTTCAACACTTGAATCTTCGAGTAAGAGTTGAACAAGTGTACCATAAGCAACACAGTTACCATGCATTGCAGTCTTTTTATTTAATGAAGTTACGCCATTATAGAATGAGTGAGAAACACAAAGTCCACCATTATCAGCACCAACACCACTTAAATAAGTATTTGCTTCAATGATAGAATCAAGTTCTGGAGTAACTAAATGATTATTAACAGCTACTAGAGCTTTTGCACCATCTTTTCTAAGAGTTTTATAGCAAAGTTCGCATAAAGCCATTGCTGAAAGGCTAATTCCACCATTTTCAAGAGATAATGAATGAGTCTTATAGCAAGCTCTTGCTTCGAAATATGTTCCAAGAGCATCACCCATACCAGCAACTAAGAATTTTGCAGGAGCATTAGCGATAACTCTAGAATCAACTAATACTAAATCTGGGTTATTAGGATAGAATAAGTAAGAGTTGAATGAGTGGTCATCATTATAGATAACACTTAATCCAGTACAAGGTGCATCTGTTGCACAAACTGTAGGAATAATAGCAATTCTCTTACCTTCATAGTAAGCAGTTGCTTTTGCTGTATCGACAGCACTACCGCCACCAACACCAACTACAACATCGATTTTATCTTCTTCAACGATCTTCTTCATCTTTTCGATTTCACCAAGAGAAGAAATTCCACCAAAGACTTCATATCTTCTATAAGTGTTGCTATCACCAAATGATTTTTCGATTAAATCTTTTGTTTGATTATAACCGGAATGTGAGCAAACAAATAAGAATCTAGAGCCAAAACTTGAACAATTTTCATAGAAATGTTCCAAAGCACCTTCTCCTTGAATGTATTTCAAAGGAGCTCTCATAAGTAATAAGTCTTTCATTTTTATTTTCCTCCAAAACTTATTTTTTACGTCTAAAATTTTAATTTAATAGAAGTTGAAAACAATGTTTTGTGGTTATAAAATATTTTTGTATTTTTGTGCTATGAGAACAAATTATGGAAAACTTATATAAAGACATATTTAATATTATTATTAAATCTAAAGGACTTAACGATCTAATTAAAGGATTTTACTATTTAATTAATAACCCAATCATGGTTTTTAATAGAGATTTCCAGTTAGTAGCCTATATTTCACCATTTCTTTTTGAAGATGAAACATGGAATTACACTATTAAAAACGGTTATTTAAAAATTGATTTATATAAAAAAATTAGAAAAGATTTAAAAGAAATTGATGATTTTAAAATAGTTACTTCTTTATCGTCTAATAGAAGATTAATCATAAATTTAAAAGACGAGAATAAAAACATTATTGGAATTATGATTATTCTAGAAATTAGCACGAAGATTGAAGATATAAGTTTAGAAATGATTCAAATATTTTCTAAATTAACATCAAAAATATTACTAAATCAAAAATTTAATGGTGATTCAATTACTATTAATACTTTCTTTATGGCGTTATTAAATAACATTTATAAAGATAAACAAGTATATTTAGAAAAGATAAAAGAATTAAGTTTTGATTTAAGAAAAGATTATTATCTATTAGTATTTGATTTTAATCATCAATATAACGATAAGAATAGAGATTTAACAGAAACATATTTTAAAAATTTATTATCTAAATCTTTAGTTTCTTTTACATATAAAGATGGCTATTTAGTACTTTTAGTATCAAGACTTATTAATCAAGTAGAAGTTAATAATATTAATGATTTTATATTTAAACATCATTTTTATATGATTATTTCTTCTAAAATTAAAGATTTATATTCAATATCTACTATTTATAAAGATGAAGTAAAAATACTTAAGTTATTAGAAGATTCAATTAAAGACTATATGTTATATGATTTAAATAATTATTTACCTTTACTTCCTTTAATTTCGTTAAATAACGAAGAACTATTAAACTTTGTTAATGAGAATATTAGTGAAGTATATCATTATGACTTGGAGTATAAGACTAACTTCTTAGATACTTTATATATTTATCTTGTTTCTAATAAGTCTTTAATTGAAACATCGAAAAGACTTTATGTTCATAAAAATACAGTTAATTATCGTTTAGATAAGATTAAAGAATTATTTAATATCGATTATGAAGATTACAATCAAAATGTAGTCTACATTACATCTATTCTTATCGTTTATTATTTAAAAAGAAGCATAAATAAAATTATTATCTAATTTTAAAGCATCTAAGTTTAATTATCTTTTAATAATTACTAAACTTTAGTTAATAACTTAATAAAGGAGAAAATATGAAGTATGTAATTATTGGTGGAGTGGCAAGCGGAGCGTCTCTTGCTTGTAGACTTAGAAGATTAGATGAAAAATCAGAAATTAAGATTTATGAAAAGACTAATTTTGTTTCTTATGCAAATTGTGGTCTTCCTTATTTTGTAGGAGATGTAATTAAGGATCAATCTTCTTTAACTTTACAAACTCCTTATCCTTTAAAAGCTAGATTTAATATTGATGTTAAAGTAAATAGTGAAGTTATTAAAATAAATAAAGAAGATAAAACTATTGAAATTAAAGATTTAAAAACTAATAAAGTATATTTAGATACATACGATAAATTAATTATTGCTACTGGAGCAGAAGCAATTAAAATTGCACCTCTTTCAAATAAAATATTTGAATTAAAAACAGTAGAAGATTCAATTAAAATTAAATCAATAATTAATAATGAAGAAAATAATATAAAAGATGTAATTGTAATTGGTGGAGGTTTTATTGGTCTAGAAATAAGTGAAAACTTAGTTAAAGCTAATAAGAAAGTTACTTTAATTGAAGGAACAAGCCATTGTTTAGCTTCTTTAGATTTAGATATGGCTTCTTTTTTACATAATGAATTAAGAAATAATGGAATTAACCTATTATTAAATACTTTAGTTAGTAAAGTAGAAGAAGTTAATAATAAAGTTAGAGTATATTTTAAAGATAATTCATATTTAGAAAGTGATATCTTAATTGAAGCAATAGGTGTTAGACCTTCATCTAAATTAGCAAAAAATGCTAATTTAGATTTAGGATTTAAAGATTCTATTAAAGTAAATAATAACTTCCAAACTAGTGATAAAGATATTTATGCAATAGGAGATGTTATATCTATTCCTTCTTTTATCGATAATGAAATTAGTTATATCCCTTTAGCCGGGCTTGCTAATAAGGAAGGTAGAGAACTTGCAAATCATTTAATATTAAATGAAAATATTGATATAAAAGCACTTGGAACATCTATTTTAAAAATATTTTCTCTTAATGTAGCTTCTACTGGATTTAGTGAAGAAACATTAAAAAGAAAGAATATCCCTTATGAAAAAATATACCTTTCCCCTTTAAATCATGCTTCTTATTATGTTGGAGCAACTCCTTTAACTATTAAAGTAATGTTTGATAAGAATACTTTTGAAATCTTAGGAGCAGAAATTATTGGAAATAATGGAGTAGATAAACGAATTGATGTTTTAGCAACTGCTATTAGATTTAAAATTAAAGGTTATGATCTTGCTAAATTAGATCTATCTTACGCTCCACCATTTTCTTCAGTTAAAGATCCAATAAATATGATTGGTTACATGATTGAAAACATTAAAAATGGGTTAATTAAACAACATTATTTTGAAGAAGTTGATTCTTTAATTAATGATAAAAACGTAATGCTAGTTGATGTTAGAACTAAAGAAGAATATGCTTTAGGCCATATTAAAAATAGCGTTAACATACCTTTAGATGAATTAAGAGATAATTTAGATAAACTTGATAAAAATAAAGAAATTGTTTTAATTTGTCAAAGTGCATTAAGAAGTTATGTTGGTTGTAGAATATTATCTAATTTAAACTATAAGACTTCTCATTTAGCAGGAGGATATAGAATATATTCAATGATTAAATTAGATCAAAGTTATACTAATAAGTAATTAATTAACCAATTAAACCTTCGATAAGTATTTTTAATCCGATGGCTAAAAATACTATTGAAGCAATTAAAGAAGCCCATTTTTCTAATTTAGAGGCTAATTTAGAGCCAAATGTAGTAGTAAGTAAAGTTAAGATAAATGTAGTAATACCAATTATTCCAAAAGTTAACATGGCACTAGGAATATCATAGTCTAAAAAGACAAACCCAATACATAAAGCATCAATTGAAGTAGCTACTCCTTGAAAAAGAATAGTAGTTACTTTAATTTTCTTAGTTTTAGTAACATTAGTATTATTACCATTATTACTATTATTCTCGCTATCAATATTTTCTTGTTGTTTCTTCCTTTCTTTTAATTCTTTAATAAAATCAATTAATGATTTAATTGATAAGATTAAAAGTAAAGCAAAAGCAATATAAGGAATATATGTTTCTAAAACATCTTTAAATGAAAAACCAATAAAGTAACCAATTATTGGCATAATAGCTTGAAATAAACCAAAAGTTAAAGCAATTAAAATTACTTTAATCATCTTCATATCTTTTTCTTCTAATCCATCAATTGCTCCAACCGTCATTGCATCAACCGACATCGATAAAGAAGTTAAAATTACATTTACAATATCAAAATTCATATTTAAATCTCTTTAAAATAATTAACAATTCGGTTATTTTATCTAAATTCTTTTAAGATTTAAATATCTATTTTACTAAGTTAACATTAAGTAATTATTAATAATGTCAATTTATAAATAAAATATTAGAATTCAAAATACTTTATGATAAAATTATTATGTAGTATCTAACTATTAGTTAATTATTATTAATTAATTACTTATTTAAATTAGATACTTTTATATATACATATTTATTAAAGTTTAATTATTAGTTTATATATTTCTTTTTAATAAATTCTTAGCATTTATCATGTAAGCATTTTTAATCAGGTAATAATATAAAATAAAAACGATAAATATTTAAAAAGTTACCCCTTAAGTAAGATTTAATTAATAAAATTTGTAATTACTATATTATATATTACATATATTTTAATTATTTTAACTTCGGTTAAATTTAATATTTTTAAGGAGGTCACCATGGTAGAAATAATCATCTGTGCTGTTTGTGGTGTGTTAGTAGGAGGAGTAATAGGTTTTTCTTTATGCTATTTTATTCCTTTCTTTGCTAAAAAAAGAGCGGAAATAAAAGCTGATAAGATTATTAAAACAGCTGAAATAAAAGCCGAGCATTTACAAAAGAATGCTGCCCTTGATGCAAAACAACAAGTATATGAAATGAAACAAGAAGCAAGTAAAGATATTGCTGAAAGAAAAAAAGAAGTCAAAGAACAAGAAGATAGATTACTTCAAAGAGAACAATCTTTAAATAATAGAGATAGTCAACTTATGAAGAAAGAATCTTTACTTGAAGAAAAAGAAAAGGTTTGTGATAAACAAATCGAAGATAATAAGAAAAGACAATCTTCATTAGATCAAAAGATTAATTCAATTATTGTTGAGCTTGAAAAAGTTGCTAATCTTACTAAAGAAGAAGCTCGAAACGAAATTTATCGTCGTGTAGAAGAAAAAGAATCTTTAAATATCACTAAGTTTATTAAAGAAAAAGAAGAAGAAGCTGAAGCTAAAGCTGATGATGTTGCAAAAGATATTATCGCTAATGCTATTGCTCGTCACTCTCAAGAAGTAACGAGTGAAAGAACAATCAATGTTATTTCTCTTCCAAGTGATGAAATGAAAGGTAGAATCATCGGTAGAGAAGGAAGAAATATTAAATCTTTAGAAGCTGCTTTAGGCGTTGATATTTTAATTGATGATACTCCTGAAGCCATTACTGTTTCTTGTTTTAATCCAATTAGAAGAGAAATTGCTTCTAGAGCCTTACAAATGTTAATTAAAGATGGTCGTATTCAACCAGGAAGAATTGAAGAAGTAGTCGCTAAATGCCAAAAAGAAGTTGATGAATCAATTAGAAAAGCTGGTGAAGATGCTGTATTTAAACTTGGTATTGGTAAAATGGATAAAGAACTTATCTATAACGTAGGTAGACTTAAATATAGAACTTCATATGGTCAAAACCAACTTGAACATTCTGTTGAAACAGCTCAACTTGCTGGAGTTATGGCTGCTGAATTAGGATTAAATCAACAACTTGCTAAAAGAGCTGGTTTACTCCATGATATTGGTAAAGCTAGCGACTTTGAAGTTGAAGGATCCCACGTTGAAATTGGTGCTAGACTTGCTAAAAAGTGTGGTGAAAATGATGTAGTAATTAATTCAATTGAAGCTCATCATGGTGATGTACCTATTAAATATGTTATTTCCTCTTTAGTTATTGCTGCTGATACTTTAAGTGCTGCTAGACCAGGAAGTAGAAGTGAAACTCTAGAAACTTACATTAAACGTCTTGAACAACTTGAAAATATCTGTAAATCATATGATGGAGTTTCTTCTTGTTATGCTATTCAATCAGGTAGAGAAGTTAGAGTTAATGTTATTCCTGATAAAATTAATGATCTTGAAGCATTTAAACTTGCTAAAGAAATTAAAACTAGAATTGAAAATGAGATGCAATATCCTGGTTCAATTAAAGTTAATGTTATTAGAGAATACCGTGCAATTGAAACTGCAAAATAATTAAAACCTTAAGTCGTTAGAATCTAGTTTCTAACGACTTTTCTTTATTTATGATTTACATTAAAATTAAAGTATGACTAACTATCAAAAAATAGATGAACTACTTAATAAAAATAAAGGTTATGTTACTTTAGAAGATATTAGGTTAAATCATATACCTTCTTCTTTATTTACAAAGTTTAAAAAAGAAAATAATTTAGTTAAGATTGCTAGAGGATTTTATGCTAAAAAAGAGCGGTTAGTCGATGATTATTTAGTTTTTGAGTATGTTTATCCTAAAGTAGTTTTTTCTCTTAGATCTGCTTTATTTTTACATAATCTAATAAATTTAGATAAGCTATCTTTTATTTCTTATGGTTTAGAAGTTACAAGTTTAAAAGGATCAACTGTTAGTTCATCTAGATTTCCAAAACCGGTTATTTTTCATGTAGTGGAGAATAAAGAAGTATTTAATCTAGGTATAATTGAAACATTATCTCCTTTTGGTAATAAGATTAAAGTATATGATAAAGAAAGAACAATTTGTGATTTAATTAAATATAAATCGCAAATTGACCTAGCATTATACTTAGAAGTATTGTTTAAATACTTTAATAGTAATGATAAAAATATTGATAAATTAGTTACTTATTCTAAGATTATGAATATCGAAGATAAGGTTAAAAAAGTAATTAATTCGTTTAATAATAATTAGTTTATAAGAACATTATCATATAATGTGGTATTGTTTTCTTTTTATCTACAAGCCCAACATTACCCGAAGTAAGTTTATATGCTATAGGTGGATTGAAAATTTTAATGTTTTTATATATTTGTTCATCTGTAAGAAGATGATCTGATTTTGAAACAAAAATTTCTTTTAAAGCTTTATCCTTCTTAAAGTTAATGTAAATAAATGATGTATAGTCTCTTTTTCCAAATTCTGAAATTATAAAAGTTTTACCAACTTGTGTAGCACCAGTAACTAGTAAGTATTGCTTACTTTTTATTTTCTTCCAATTAAGTAAATAATCGTAAAATTTTCTTTTCAAGATCATCCTTAAATTATATTTGATTATTATCGAATTTTAAATATTTGGTTGCACCTTTTTGGACACTGCATGCATATAATTATTGCACCTTTTTCGAAAAGCGTTATTATTTATTCGCATTTACTTCCATTTCCCTTCTAATTAATTCAATAAGGTAATTATTAACGCTTTCTTTATGTTTAAGAAATTCGATTATATCAGCATCTTTGTTCCTATTAATCCTTAAAGAATAGGCTTTATAAGTCTTACGATTGTATTCATAAATATACTTTATGTTTCTTTTAGTGTAACTCATGTTCTGCTCCTAAAAATACTTAAGTTATTTTAACAAAATTTAGAAAAAATGATTATATTTATTCTTTAATCTTTTAAATACATTAAATTAACAAAAAACTAGATAAATAACGTGTTATTTGCTTGTAATCTAGGTTAATTTAATGTATTTTTATAACGTTAAATATATAAGATATGAATATACTTTTTGTTGGAGATGTTGTAGGTAAACTAGGAAGAAAAACCTTAGAGAGAAATTTAAGTAATATCATTAATAAATATGATATTGTTTTCAGCATTGTTAATGCTGAAAACATTACTAATGGTAGAGGTATTAACTTAAATCACTATAACTTCTTAAATAAACTAGATTTTGTCGATGCAATAACTTTAGGGAATCACTATTTAGATAAAAAAGAAGAGTTAAGTTTATTTATAGATAATGACAATGTTGTTCCTCCACTTAATTCTTTAGATGATTTACTAAAATCATCTAAAGATAATATCGAAACTAGATCTAAACTATTTTTAGTAGAATATATGTCTAAAGTAGTTAAGATTAGAGTAACTAGTGTCTTAGGTTCAACATTTATGAAAGAAGAAGTTATCTCTCCTATTAAAGCTATATCTTATTTATTAGATAAGATAGCAAGAAAAGAAGAAGAAACTAAAGAAAGAGATAACGATATTCATATTATTGATTTTCATGCAGAAACTAATGGTGAAAAGTATTCAATTGCTTATTACTTTATTGGAGAAATAAGTGCCTTAATTGGAACTCATACCCATGTTCAAACTAAAGATAATAAGTTACTAGTAAGTAAAGATAACCCTAGCTTAAAAACACTTTATATATCAGATGTTGGAATGTGTGGAGATAACCTTGGAATACTTGGATTTGAATATAAATCAGTAATTGAAAGACAACTCTTAGGTAATAAGAAAGTAAGTATGAAGTTAATGGATGATTCTAGTACTATATTTAGCGCTGTAATATTAAAGTTTGATGATTTAAGTTTTGAACCTATATCAATTACACCAATATATTTAGAAGAAAGTAAGAAAAAATAAGGCAAAGGAAAGGTTAATTATGAGAAATGTAAATTATATTGATATACCATCTCTTCTTGAAGCAAGAAAAAGAATTAAATCAAGTAATGTAATTCGTTATAACAATAAAGAACATCAAGTTAGTGAAGTTACACTAAATAAATTAAAAGGAAAGAAGTATTACATTAAAACGCATGGTTGCCAAGCAAACATTAGAGATGAAGAAACTTTAAGTGGACTTCTTTCTTCTTTAAATATGGAAAGAAGTGAAGATATTAATGAAGTTTCAATTATTGTTATTAATACTTGTGCAGTTAGAGAAAATGCTAATAACAAAGTTTATGCGGAAATTGGTAACATTAAACATTTAAAAGAAAAACTAAATAAAGATAAGAGTAAAGACAAAAACCAAGATTTAATTTTAATTCTTTGTGGGTGTATGGTTGAAACAAAAGATACACTTGATAAATTAATTAATGTTTATCCTTATATCGATATTATTTTAGGAACACATAATATCGATGACCTTATTACCTTAATTGATTCTTATTTAGAAAATAAAGGTAAAAATAGATTAGTCGATGTTTCTTCTAAAGAAGGAGATGTTATTGAAGATCTTCCTACTAAAAGAAATAATGATTTTTCCGCTTATGTTAATATAGCCTTTGGTTGTGATAAATTTTGTTCATACTGCATTGTTCCTTATACTAGAGGAAAAGAAAGAAGTAGAAGAGTAGAAGATATCTTACTTGAATGTAAACTACTTAAAGAAGAAGGATATAAAGAAGTTATATTACTTGGACAAAATGTAGATTCTTATGGTAAAGATTTAAAAGATTATACATATAAAGGTAATAAGGTTAGTTTTGCTACTTTACTTGAAGAAGTAGCAAAACTAAATATTCCTAGAGTAAGATTTTTAACATCATATCCTAGTGAATTTAAAGATGAAGTAATTGATGTTATTGCTAAATATGATAACGTTATGAATTATATTCATCTTCCTGTTCAATCTGGCTCTAATTCAGTCTTAAAAAGAATGAATAGAAGATACACTAAAGAAGAATATCTTGCTTTAGTAGATAGAATAAAAGCTAAAATACCTAATATTGCTCTTTCGACTGATATTATTATTGGTTTCCCTAATGAGAGTAATGAAGAATTCTTAGATACTTTAGATTTAGTAAGAAAAGTATCTTATTCTAGTGCATATACTTTTATTTATTCTCCTAGAGAAGGTACTTTAGCCGCTAAAATGGAAGATCTAACTCCATATCAAGAAAAGGTTAAAAGATTTAAGGAGTTAACTAGAGTATTAGAAGAAGGAATAGAAAAAGATAACTTATTACATTTAAATAAGATCGAAGAAGTTTTAGTTACAGGTGTATCTAAAACTAATGAAGAATATTTAAGCGGGCAATTAGAAAATAATAAGACTGTTAATTTTAAAGGTGATAAATCTTTAATTGGTAAACTTGTTAAAGTTAAAATTAATGAAGATAAACTTTATTCCTTTAATGGTGAGTTAGTAGAAAAATAATAATAACCTTAATTTAATACTTAATATTCATTTAGAATCGGAAGTAAGGGAGAAATATCCGTTACTTCCGATTCTATTTTTAGTTATCGTTAAAAAATGAGTTTAAATTCTTAGTTAGTAAGAAATCAAAGATGTTTAAATGTAAGATTCCGTATTCATCAATCCATGGTTTTAAGTTACTTTTAGAAACAACGATTCTCCTAGTAAAATCTTTTGTTAATTTTAAAAATGGTCTAATTTCTTGTTCCTTTTTTTCTTCATTATCCATCTTAAAGGCCGATTGAATGTAATATTTCCCCTTAGAATTATTCATATTTACAACAAAATCTATTTCATATGAGCACTTTTTATTATTTTCATCAGTGCTATCAACTACTCCAACATCAACGCTATATCCTCTAGAAATTAATTCATTATAAATTAAATTTTTCATTAAATGAGTTTCTTCAAATTGACGAAAGTTTAATCTTGCATTTAATAAACCTAAATCAACTGAATAATATTTATATGGGAATGAGAAATATTTCTTTCCTTTAATGTCGTATCTACTTGCTCTAGAAAAAAGATATGCATCAGTTAGATATTCTAGATATTTAGCGACAGTTTCACTATCTATTTTAACGTTACGAACACTATTTAATGTTTTAGAAATCTTGTTTGAATTAGTTAAGGAACCGACGGAAGAACAAAGTTCATTTATAATCATTTCAAGAACTTCAGGATAAGCGATTTTATTTCTTTCTAAAATGTCTTTTAAGTATGTTTCTTTAAACAAATTTATTAAGTATTCTTTCTTTTCGGTTTCGCTTGCTTTAGCAAGTATTGCTGGCATACCTCCATAATAAAGGTATTCTTGAAAAGCTTCTTCTTTACTTTTAGAATTGAAATTATAGAACTCACTGAAAGTTAAAGGCGAAATATGTAATTCATCTCCACGGCCTCTAAATTCAGTTAAAACATCTTTTGAAAGCATCATAGAATTACTTCCAGTAACATAGATATCACAATTTCCTAGATTTAGTAATTCGTTCAAAACATCATAAAAAGAAACAAAGATATCGGGATTTGATTGAATTTTCTTCTTTTTTACGAATTGTATCTCATCTAACAAAATATAAAATTTAGAATTTTGATCAAAAATTTGATCCTTTAGGAAATAAGCTAGAGTTAAAGGATCACGATATTTTGCATTTAATGCGCTATCTAATGCTAGTGTAATTATATGATTTTCTGGAACGTTATTTTCTAAAAGATAATCTTTAAAAAGATTGAAAAGTAAAAAAGATTTACCGCATCTGCGAACTCCGGTAATTATTTTGATTTGCCCGTTATCTTTTTTCGCTATTAAATTATTTAAAATGAGGTCTCGTTTAATTATCATAAATATCCTCGCAATCGGAAATTACGGATATTATTCCTTTACTTCCGAGTGTATAATAACATAAAATTTCAATTTTTGCTATTAGAATCGGAAATAACGGAAAAATATACTAAACTTCCGATTGTATTAGTATACTAAAATTTATCTCTTAATCTTTATAAAAGTCTTTTAAAGGAAATAAATTATATTTATTTCTATCAATATCTTCGTTAAATCCTTTAGTAGAAACAAATCCTAGTTTATAAAAGTCTTGTTTTATGTCTTTAATTTTAGTTTCTTCTTCATTAATTTCTTTAATACCAACTTTATCGTTACTAACTATATATTTATAAGAAACATATCCATTTTGGTCTTTAGTTACACAGTTTAATAATTGATTAGCTTTATTTTTCTTATCTTCATAAAGATATGTTCCGCTTTCTAATATAGGAGGATTAATTTCATTTTTAAGATTTTTTCTATTTAAAAATGATTTGGTTATTTCATTTAGCTTATTATGAAGATAAGCATTATAAAAATCTTCTTTTATTAACTTTTCAAAAAACTTATCAGGTTCAAATCTTAAATAAGACCATATGGTTCCATAAATATAACGGTAATAGAAGTGTAAGCAATTATCTTTTATTGAATAATAAGTTTTCTTCTTGTTAGATTTATCGTTTATTGGTGTAAATTTTTCGATTATATCCATTTCTTCTAGTTTATCTAAAAGATAAGAATTTCTATCATTACCGCTCTTTTTAAGAACCGAAGTTAAATCAGATCTTTTAGTTATACCTTAAGCAATAAGAGAAATAGCATAATTTATATAAGGAAGAGTTTTTGTTTTCAAAGTAATTCTTTCTATTAGAAATTCTAATAAAGTGTTTCTAGCAATTATTAAATTTTTAATGTTTTGTAATGGAGTTAAACTTAAATCGATTTGTTTATTAATTAATGCTAAACCTCCAAATGCTAAATATGCGATTATTTTATCTTCATCGCTATAGTTTTTATAAAACAAAGAAGATTCATAATAATCAAATGGTTCTAAGCAAATTATATGATTGCATCTATTATATAAAGTAGAACTAGAACTTATTACTTCCTTCTTTATTTTAGTATCGCTAGTTATTAGAACTAACTTTAATTTAGAATCATTAATGTATTTATCAATAAAAGTAACTAATTTAGACTTAGTATCGATATCTAAATCTAATAAGAAAGAAAATTCATCTATAACAAAGAAAATTTTCTTTGTTATAGATTGTTCAAATATAAATTCAAGTATTTGTTCTAGTGAATAAAATGTTAAGTATTTATTGTTAAAGGATCTTCTTATTATATTTGTTAGTATTTTTATATTAGTAGCTAATGTACCTATTAAAACATTAAAATAAATGATAACTACATTATTATTTATACAGTTTAATGATTCTTTAACTAATCTAGATTTACCAACATATCTTACACAATAAATTAAAATTGATTCGAAATTATTGGACTTATAAACTTTAGTTAATTCATTAAGTTCTTTCTTTCTACCAATAAATACATTTTCATTTAACATAGTACCATTATACTTAAAAACCAAGTTAAAAATAACACCGTAAATTTTTACAAATTCATTTGTAACAAATCGATTTGTATAAAATTAGATATACCAATTATTATTTAGAATCTAAGTAATATTACTTAACTAAATACTGAAGTTTTTGTAAAATTAATGTATTAAATCAAAAGAAAGGAGAAAAAATGGAAGAAAAGAAAAACGAAGTTAAAATAGATACAAGAAAAGATGAAAATGGTAAGAACATTTATTCTTTTGATTTAAAGAAGTTATCTAATTCTAGTAATAATAATAGTAGTAGTAATAACAATAAAGATAAGATAAAGGTATATGCTTTTGAAATACCAATTTCAAAAGCAGATTTCTCATTAGATAATTATGATTCATTTGAAGATATTTTAGATGATCTAGATTTAGATGATGAAAACAAAAATAACTTAAAAGAAGAACTAAAAGAGTTAATCGATTCTTCTAGAAAAACAATTAAAAATGATTTTAAAGAAGAAACAAATAGTAATAAGGCTAACAATGAATCTTTAGAATCTTTAATTAAAAGATTAGCTAATTCATTAAATGAAACAAGTGATAAGTTAAGTGAAGAAGATAAATCTAAGTTAGAAGAATACTTAAATAAAAAGAAATCTAAATTAAATGAAGATTTAGATCTAAGTGATGAACCTAAAAATAAAAAGAAAGATAAGTAATTTAAATGAAATTAATTAAAACACTTAAAAATGATTTAGATTCCAAAAACTTTGTTGAAGAATTAGATAACTCTAAAAATAATACCCATATCTATGTAATTATGGGACCAACAGCTTCTTCTAAATCGAAGTTAGCTTCTTTTTTACTTACTTATTTAGGAGGAGTAAATAAAGCTAAAATCATTAATTTTGATGCTTATCAAATATATAAAGAAATGGATATAGGTACAGCTAAACCATCTAAAGAAGAACTAGAATTAGTTTCTTCTTTAGATGGAACTAAATCATTACTTCTTTATGATTACTTATATCCTAATGAATCTAATGAT
Source organism: uncultured Bacilli bacterium (assembly GCA_944369075.1). Taxonomy (GTDB): domain Bacteria; phylum Bacillota_I; class Bacilli_A; order RFN20; family CAG-826; genus Onthovivens. Next base: position 5,219 of record CALVXK010000012.1, on the reverse strand, counting down.
ATTTATTTCTATCAAAATATATCTAGAGAATTAATAAGAAAATATATATCTAACTATAACCTTATATTTGTAGGAGGTAGCGGATTATATATTAAAGCATCATTATTTGATTATCATCTCTATAAAGAAGATGATAATCAAATAAATAAAGAAGAAAAAGATTATGAAACTAAATATAAAGATCTAAGTAATCTAGAATTATTTAATAAGTTACTTCTTCTAGATAAAGAAGATGCTATTAGGATTGGAAATAATAACCGTAAAAGATTACTTAGATCTTTATATATAAATGAACATTATCATTTAACTAAAGATGAGTTAAATGATAATGGTAAAGATAGACTATATTTTAATAATAAGTCTAATGATTTAATTAGATTTATTTACATTAATCCTTCTAAAGAGATATTAGATCAAAAGATTAAAGAAAGAGTAGAAGAAGTAATGTTTAAAGATAACTTACTACTTAATGAAGTTAAATCTATTTTAACTAAATATGGTTCTTCTTCTAATTCTTTTAAAGCAATTGGATATAAAGAGTTTATCGATAAAGATAATAATAATCTTATTCGTAGTGATTTAGATAATGTCAAAGAAGAAATAATTCGTAATAGTATTAAATACGCTAAAAGACAAAGAACATTCTTTAATCATCAATTTAATAGCGTTAACGTTAATGAATATATTAGTGTAGAAGATGCTATTAAGAACATAGAAGATTACATTTAAAATTAATTCTTTAAGCATATATCTCTTTATTAAATAAATAAAAACAGGAAGTAAAACTTCCTGTTTTTAATAATCTTTATCTAATTAATTATTTTAAATTAGATGCATCGAAGTAATATGTTGCAACAACGCTTCCATCGGCTCCTAAAACTTCAATTGCTAATACGTTGTCAGTATAATCAAGTTCATCGCTCAATTTTCCAGCACCAACAACGAATGTAATTGAGCCATCACTACCAACATCTTTTTGTTTAACTTGTGTTACACCAGAACCACCAACTGAACCTAAAGCAGTTCCAACTGTATCAACATAACCTGTTTTAAGTTTTGTATCAGCAGCAAAGTGTAATTGTAATACATATACTTTAGAGTTTTCTTCTACTGAAGTGCCCCAGAAAGCATTAACAGCCTTGTTATCTTTTGGTTGAGCAATAGCAGTACCTGTAGCTGTATAAAGAGTATATGTTGTTTTATCTTCTTTAGTAACTTCTTCAGCACTTAATGCAAAATCTTTATTATTTTGCCAACTATATGAATCTGTCGAACCTGCTGGTGTATATGTCGTTGAATTAGTAGTTTCTATTTCAACAGCTGGGCTTAAACTAACTTTTTTATTAGTTAATGCTTCACCAGCGTCTTTTAACCATGTATCAACACTAGCAATTGTTTTGCAAAGATATCCTGAATATGTACCTTTTGCATCATCAACTACCCAATTACCTTGGCTGTCTTTACCTAGTTTGTGGCCAACAAATGAAATATATGAATTATAAACGCTGTTAATTGCTGGAACTTCTGTGACACTTGCATTATTAGCAATTATTGCATCTTTCTTTTGAGCTAAAATTTCTTTAGCATTTTCAAGGTATTCAGCAACGTCAGCTTCATATAATTTATTTAAATTATTTGATTTTGTCCATGATTTGACACTAACTTCTGTAACTTCACCTTTTAATGCAGCATTTAATTCTGCGTTAAATGCTTTTCTTAAAGAGGATGTAGTTCCATCAAAATATTTCTTGTAAGCCAAGTCTTTGTTGATAATACCACCTGTATAAACATCAGTACCTTCAACTTTACTTCCTGCAAACCATGCTTTGAATCCATCATTTAATGCAACTAGAGAATCGATGTTTTCTTTAACGCCGTCAGCGAATGAAACGATATCTTCAGCTTTGGTAATTTTGGAATCTTCGGTAGTTGAAGTTAAACTCTTATTGATATTTTCCCATTGAGTTTCAAGTTTACCAGCTGTTACATAATCATAATCATCGCCAGTAACTTGACTCCAAGAATCTTCGCCTTTAACGAATGAACCTTTTAATCCTGAAGTTGAAATAGCACCTAAGACACCTGTTGCGTTTTCTGCATCACTAGATGAAGTTGCTTTTGCACCTGATAATTTTTCTTTTAATAATTTTAATCCATCAACGTAAATCTTCTTAAAATCAGAAGTGTGATCGTTTGCCCATTCTTGAATATAAAGGGTACCATAATTACCTTCTTCAGGAGTAACTTCACATTTTGTTAAAACGTTGTACCAATCATTGAGATTGTATGTTGGTTTTGTTTCTTGAGCAACCCCATTTGAGTTCTTAACATCAACTGGTTCGACTGCTGTAGTTTCAGTTTTTCCTGTTACTTCAAAGCCTGAATTTGTTTCTTCTGTTTTAGTTGCAAAGAATGGATTAACAACTGTAGAAGAGATAGAGCCTTTTTTACTAATAGTTCTATTTTCAACATAACTAACTTTATTTACTGTAGAATATGATGTTAATTCAAGATATAAAGAATCTTTAATTGCATCTTTTGCAGTTTTTAATTGAGATAAAACCTCAGTCTTAGCAGCTTGTAATCTTTCTTGCATAAATGCAGTATTAACAGAACCATTAACAGGTTGTGCTAAGCAATATTCAATATAGCCAATTAAGTTAACAGTTTTAGCATCTGTAATTGTTTTGCCGCCAGCTGATTCTTTTGAGAAGCCTTCGACACCAGTACCAACATATTGGTCTAATCCCATAAGTGTTTGGTTAGTATCTGCATTAGCAAAGTTAGAAATTGCTGTATCAACAACACCGAGTAATGCAGTTTTTGTTGATTCTGAATCTGCTAACGCTTTTGATTCATTGATTTCTTTATGGTATTTAGCTTTAATGTTTTCGAGTAATGTATCTTTAATGTTTGTAACAGAACCTTCAATAGCTTCTGCACCAGCATAACCTAAATCTGTATGATTACCATTTGTTTTATCTTCAACCCATTTGATTTCAGTAGCTTTGGAAACGATTTTATAGTGTTCTTCAGCGATAGCAGATGGTAATTTGGTTGTATCAACGCCCCAAGTTTTCAAAGAATTTAATAATGCTTCGTTATCTTCTAAATCTTCTTCGTATCCAATAACACTTTCTAATGCTGCGTCAATTTCGCTATAAGCAATATTTTTTAAGTTATAGAATGAATTAGCTTCTGCATCACCAGTATCATTTGTGCCTTCTAATTCAGAACCATTAATAACTTGTCCTAAACCTTGAATAGTAGTAGCAGCATCGATTTTAGCTTCGAATGATTCTAATTGAGCTTTTTGATCTTCTTCAGCAAATTCTTCCCTTGTTAATTCGTCACTTAAATCTGATAAATCTTCCTTAGCTACAACTTTTGCATCTTCAACTGCTTTTTTGTAAGCGTCTTGAATTTTTGTAACTTCAGCAGTAGCTGTTGTTTCAATTGCTTCTAATTGAGCTTTAACATCGTCTTTATGATCTTTTAATGCGCTTTCGACTGCTTCAGCAACAGCGTCACTAGCATCATTGTAAACATCTTGAACAGAAGAAGTAGCATCTAATGAATATTCATTTTCAACATATTCTTTTTTATCATGGTCAAGGAATGGTGTGCTATTGGAGTCTACTAAGTCTAATGACTTATCTGATTTTAAGATTTCTTTGACAGCATCATCTAAAAGTTTTTGACCATAACCTTCGACAGAAGTAAATTCACCGTTTGTAATTTGAATTGAACCTCTGTAGACATCAGCATCAGCGATTGTGTATGTTAATGATCCTGGAGTAAAATCTGTTACAGGTTGGCCATTAATTTCGAAATTAATAAGAATGTTTTCGTCTTCATTGCTTGGCTCAAAAGTAAATGTAATTTTATCATGAGCGCCTTCTGTTACAAAGTAAACATCTTGTTTTACTGTACCATTTTCGACTGCGCCTTTTTGAATAATTACATCAACATAAGTTTTACCATCTGCACCATCTTTACCTGGTTGTCCTGGTTCACCTGGCTCTCCTGGTTCGCCTGGAGTTCCTGGAGTAGTTGTTTGATTACAAGAAGAAACAACTAAACCTAAGGATAAGCATAAAGCTCCTAAAGTTAATAAATTTTTCTTTTTCATAAATTAATTTAATCTCCTTAATGTAAAAAGAAAGTTTCTATTAAATAAGGGTTAGAAGAAAAAGAAAAATTTATATATCAAAAATCAATAATTGTTAACTTTTCTGCCCAAAAACTAAAATCGTTTCCTTTGAATTGAAAAATACAATCTTATTTATAGCTGTACGAAAAATTTGAAAAAAATAGTAACCCTAGTTAAAGATAAATTGTCATTTTTAGTAGTAAAACCTACTAAAATTGGCTGTTTAGAAAATTTTATAATAGAAACTTTTTTTAATTTTGACTAATTATTGTATACTAATAAAAGTTAATATTCTTTGATCTCTAAATCTTTGTCTTTCTTTAGAAAGACATGAATTAAAAGAAATCAAAGAATACCTACAAAAGTAGTCTTAAAGTGACACTAGTAGAAAATTAGTAAAAATGTATTGCATAATAGAAACTTTGATAGTATTATATAGGTGTCGTTATGGAACGTAACTCTTTTTGTTATCGAAAAATTAATTAAAATAAATAATGGTTTACTTGTTATTGTTATAACTACTTATTAAATCATTATTTAGATAAATTAATTTAACGATAATCTTAATTAGAAAGAATTAATTAATGTATTATCTACTTAATTAATTAAGAAAGAGTGGATTAAAGATGTAATAGTTATTGCTTTATTTAAAAAAGTTTAAACAAAGATAACTATCTACATGAATTGATAACTATTTATTATATTGTCTTAAGTTATCTTTGTTACTTCTTAGCAAGTTGCTAAGAAGATTAAAATCAACCAAGAGTTGATTTTAATTAAACTAGTTAGATAGCGATTAATAATTGTTATTTTCTTTGGTTCACAAACTGCTATTAATTAAATAGAAATACATAAAATTAATTTAATCTTCTTAAGAAAATTGTTATCTCTAATTTGTCAATTAAAAGAGTAAATAATATGGAAGAGGACAATTAGATTAGATAGGTTTACTAATCACTGAAGTCAAATTTATACTAGTGGTTATATTACTTATTTAATAGAAACTTTCTTTTTACATTAAGGAGATTAAATTAATTTATGAAAAAGAAAAATTTATTAACTTTAG
>CALVXK010000011.1 GCA_944369075.1 uncultured Bacilli bacterium | reverse complement strand
TATTTAAGAAATAACGGATATATAAAGCGTATTGGTGAAAATAAAAATGGTTATTGGGAGGTTATTAAACAATAATGCCCAAGATGATTGCCTATTGTGGTATAGATTGCAGCAAATGCGATGCTTATATCGCTACAATTACGAATGATAGTGAGCTAAAGACAAAAACAGCAAAGGATTGGTCTAAACTAACAACGCAACAATTCTTCCTATGCACATTAATTTTAACGGATGCTGAAATGACGGTGCAAAAAAGATATTTTGATCAAATTTATGTCTTATAAGAAAATGTGCTATAAAGCATTCTGTTGACAATAGCACTCAATGTAAGAAATACAATGATTGCGACACTATCCAAACATTTTTAAAAACAAACCATTCTATAATTAATCATTAAATGTTTACTAATACCTTCATCGGTATCGTTTTTCTAGTAAGCGTATTATTTTGCTAGTAGGGGTATCGTTTTGTATTAAAGCGATAGCACAAAGACAACTTATATCTATATTATTTTTATTAATATTTATTTTTATATATATTTCTATGATAAAGTTAAAATATTAAGTATAATTAACTTACTTTGAAAGAAGAGGAAATTATGATTAAATTTAAGGAAGAAGAAGTAGTTAAATTAGATAAAAAAGTAATCACCAAAAAAGCTAATGTTACTATGACTATTGGTTTTACTTTAACCGGAATTGCTTTAATTATTATTTTAAGTTTACTTGTCGTATCTTATCTTAATCCAATTCAAGATATCTCTTCTTCATGGTATTTATTTGTTTTAATTGGAGTAGCTATTATCCTTCTAGTTTTTGGAGTAATATTCTTAAAAAAATCAAATAAATATAAAAATATTCTCGTTAGTAAACAAAATCAAGAATTTGTTGAAAAACTTAATGAAAAGTTGAACAAAAAATAATATTATATATCTCACTTGGCCTAATGGCGAAATTGGTAGACGCGTTGGACTCAAAATCCAATGGTAGCGATACTGTGTCGGTTCGAGTCCGACTTGGGCCACATTTATTTAAATCTTTCCTTTTGTCAAAATTAATTAACAAAAGGTTTTTTATTTATATCACATTATTTTCTACTTGACCTAAAGTAAGGTTTAGGTTTTAACATTATCTTATTAGGAGAAAACAAATGGAAAATAAAGTTAAAGTTATATGCCATATGTATTTAACTATTGATGGCAAAATAGAAACATCGATTAAAAATTATCCTGATCATGATACTTCGGGTGAAATTTATGATGAATATACTTTTAAAACTTCAAATGCTTGGGGTTGTGGAAGAGAAACTTTTGAGTATTTATCAGATAAAAACGTTGATTTAACTAAATTTGAACCTTATTTAGGTAAAAAAGAAGACTATATTGAAAAAGATGGTATTTATTGTTTTTCTTTTGATAGGAAAGGAAAGTTATTCTTTAAAGATAAGTATAACGATTACTATGATAAAAAATCTAGATTTATTGAAGTTATTACAGAAAGCGTTGATCCTAGATTTATAACTTATTTAAGAAGTAAAGGAATTTGCTATATGTTTGCTGGAAAAGATGACTTAGATTTAAATCTTTTCTTAGATAAATTATCTTTACTAGGTATAAAAACATTTATGCTTTGTGGTGGCCCACAGCTTAATTCATTATTTATTGCTAAAGATTTAGTTGATGAAATATCTTTAGTAATTTGTCCAGGTATACAAGGTGGAAGGAAAGAACTTACATTTGTTGGAGGAGAAGATATTTCATCTTTTCCAAAAATGTTTAAAATTAAAGATGTTAAAATTTTAAAAGATGATACAGTACGAATCTTTTATAAGAAATAGAGGTAGCAAAAATGAATAAAATATTAATTACTTATTTTTCAGCTAATGGAGTTACTAAAGAAAAAGGACATGAGTTAGCAACATTATTAGGTGCTCATGAAGAAGAAATTATCTCAGAAGAAAAATATACTAGTTTGGACTTAGATTGGAGAAACAAAAAATCTCGTTCTAGTTTAGAAATGATGGATGAAACTTCTAGACCAAAAATGGTTCCTTTTAAATCAAATTTAGATGATTTCGATACTATTTTTATTGGCTTTCCTATATGGTGGGGAGTTGAACCAAGAATCATTGATACTTTTTTAGATAATTATAATTTAGAAGGCAAAAAAATTATTGTTTTTGGAACAAGTGGTGGAAGCCCAATTAATTATTCTTTAGCTCATTTAAAAGAAAAATATCCTAATTTAGACTTTAAAAAAGCAGTTTTGCTTAACTTTAAACTTGATAAAGACGAAGTCTTAGATTTAATTAAAGACTAAGAATGAGCTCGATCAAAAAGATTTTGAATAGAAGAAGGAGTAATTTCCTTCTTTTTTTCTTCAAGTTTTGTAATTGAATTTAATTCTTTGGCTTTTTGATAATACCAACATTTATATTTAACCATATCTAAAACTTTATTAAGTTCAGATAGTTCTTTTTCAACTTTTTGTTCTTGTTTCTTGAAAAAATCTAATCTTAAATCAATAGTTTCATCGCCCATTTTAGTCCATTCAACAAATTGTTTTATTTCTTTAATTTGTAAACCACATTTTTTAAGGCATTCGATTAAAAAGATTGTTTCTACATCGCTATCGTCAAATTTTCTTACTCCATTAACACGTTGAAGATTAGGTAGTAATCCTTCTTTATCATAATATCTAATTTGAGATATAGTTAAGTTAAATTTCTTTGAGATTTGTCCGATTGAATATTCCATATTTTTCCCTCGTTTTTCTAATTATAAAATATAAACCTTACTTCAGGTCTACTAAAATTTAAAGTAATTTAAAAATATGAAAAAAATATTTTTTGTTAATCAAAAACAAATAAATATCGATATTATCGTATAAATTAAATAGAACTAAATATCGATATAAAAATATTTAGCACTCTTCTCTTGCATTTGCTAAAAAGATGATTACAATTAATATAGTTTAAAGGAGGATTTGAAATATGATTCAACCATTAAATAATTATTGTTTATTAAAAAAAGGCGAAATTAAAGAAGAAAAGAAAGTAGGTTCCATTATTCTTTCAACAACTAAGAAAGATGAAGGAAACGTTGCAAATATTATTGAAGTAGGTAGTGAAGTTAAAAATAAAGAGCTTGTTAAAGGAGCTAAAGTTATTTTTAAAGAATATTCAACTACTAAATATGAAGAAAATGACGAAGAATATCTTTTAATTAAAGATGAAGATATTATCGCAGTTATTAAGTAATAACTTAATAGGAGGTAAAAATTATTATGGCAAAGATTGTAAGATATGGTAAAGATGCTAGAACGAGAATGGAAGAAGGAGTCGATGTTTTAGCAAATACAGTTAAAATTACTTTAGGACCTAAAGGTAGAAACGTTGTTCTAGATAAAGGCTATGGTTCACCTCTTATTACAAATGATGGTGTAACTATCGCAAAAGAAATTGAACTTGAAGATAATTTCATGAACATGGGTGCAAAACTTGTTTATGAAGTAGCAAATAAAACTAATGATATTGCTGGTGATGGTACAACAACTGCAACCGTATTAGCTCAAGCAATGATTCATAAAGGTATTGAATATGTTAATAAAGGTTCTAATCCAGTATTTTTAAGAGAAGGTATTGAAAAAGCTGGTAAAGAAGTTGCTGATTATTTATTAAAACATACTAAATTAATTGAAACTTCTAAAGACATTGAATCTGTTGCAACAATTTCTTCTGGATCAAATGAAATTGGTTCTGAAATTGCTAAAGCTATGGATTTAGTTGGTAAAAATGGTGTTATCACTGTTGATGAATCCAAAGGTTTTGATACAGAACTTGAAGTTGTTAAAGGTCTTCAATATGATAAAGGCTATATTTCACCTTACATGGTCACAAATAGAGATAAGATGACTGCTGAACTTGAAGATGCTTATATTTTAGTAACTGACCAAAAGGTTAATACAATTCAAGATTTACTCCCAGTTCTTCAAGCAGTTGTTGATGAACATAAACCTCTTTTAATTATTGCTGATGATTTAGATAACGAAGTTTCTTCAACATTAATTTTGAATAAACTTAGAGGCACATTTAATGTTGTAGCAACGAAAGCTCCTGAATTTGGCGATAATCAAAAGAATATTCTTGAAGATATTGCAATTTTAACAGGTGCAAAGTTCTATTCTAAAGATTTGAATATGGAACTTAAGAACTTATCTATTGAAGATTTAGGTCGTGCTAAAAAGATTACTGTAACAAAAGACAATACTACAATTGTTGAAGGCTATGGCGATAAAGAAAAAATCGATGAAAGAATCGAAGAGCTTAGAGCACAAGCTGATAACTCTAAGTCCGAATTTGATAAGAAAAAATATAATGAAAGAGCTGCTAAACTTTCGGGTGGCGTAGCTGTAATTAAAGTCGGAGCAACAACTGAAAGTGAATTAAAAGAAAAGAAACTTAGAATTGAAGATGCATTAAATGCAACTAAAGCTGCTGTAAGTGAAGGTATTCTAGTTGGTGGTGGAGCTGCTTTAATGAATGCTCAAAAAGCTCTTAAATCTAAATTAAAAGATGAAAATAGCGATGTCCAAAAAGGATATAATGTCGTTCTTGAATCTTTAAGTGCACCACTATATCAAATTGCTGAAAATGCTGGATTTAATGGTGATGAAATTGTAGAGAAACAAAAAGAAGCTGATGAAAATATTGGCTTTGATGCTAAATCTGGCAAATGGGTCGATATGTTCAAAGAAGGAATTGTTGATCCTACAAAAGTAACAAGAAGTGCTATTTTAAATTCTTCGTCAATTAGTGCCTTATTCATTACTACTGAAGCTGGAGTAAGTGAAAAGAAAGAAGTAAAAGCTAAAGAAGGTAATGATGATGGAGAAATCTATTAATTAAATTAAAGAATAGTGTTCCATAGTATAACTCCTTGATAAAAGAAAATAGACCATCTGATCAGGATGGCCTATTTTCTTTAAGAATAAATTTCTAATACTAAAGTGGGTTCACTTGATTTTACATTTTATTCGACATATACAGTTTAGTGAGTAAAGAAGAGTTGTATAACTATCGAATAACTTATAAATCAAGTTTGGAGTCCGATATGGACACTTAACAAACTATTAACCTTTGTTAAGCATGGGCATTCTATCAATTTTTTATATTAAATAGCAACAAAAATTTTAATAAATTTTAAAAATTTTTAATAAACACTTAAAATTTAGTTCTATTTTGTCTATTAAGTGACAGAAATCGGTATATTAATAAATTTAATTTAATCATTAATAACAATTCTTTTATTTAGAATGATGCTTGTTAGGATATTTATTATAGATTCTAAAATAATAATCTTCCCATAACTTCTTAACATTCTTTTCGCTATAGAATTCTTTTATTTCTTTAGAGTAATCAACACCTTTTAAGTAGAAATTTTTATCAGTACTTAATTTAGTGATTAGATCACTAAATTCATCATTATTATGTCCTACGATATAAGGAGAGAAGAATATATCTTTATATAAATCTAAATCTCTTACTACAAATGGTTTAGTAACATTTATACATTCAAGTAATGTAACAGGGAAAAGTTCTTGATATGAAGGAAGAAATAAGATATCAGAAATATTAAATATTTCATTCATTCTACTACGATCTATTATTCCTAAAAACTTAACATTACTAGGAGGATTATCCATTATTTGTTTAATCTCTTCGTATCCACTAGTTATTTTTCCAAAAGAAAATCCTCCAGCCCAAATAAAGTATTTATCTTTATGTTTTTTAGCAACTTCAACAAAATCTAATACTCCTTTTCTTGTTTGGGTTTGACCTACTCCTAAAACAATAAACTTATCTTTAGGTATATTAAATTCATCTTTTACTTTGTTAAGTAATTCTTTATCTTCTATTTTAAAGAATTTCTTATCACTTACATAGTTAGGTATGTAAGTGATATTATCTCTATTTAAATTAAGTTTATTTACTAAATCATTAATATAATAAGGATTAACTACAATTACTTCATCAGCTTTAGAATAAAACTTTCTTACATATTTAGAATAGATATTAAACATCCATTTAGGCATTTTTAAACTACCATCATTAGGATCTGGAATAAAATGAACGTAACATATATTGATATTCTTTTTACGATATTTTAAATATAAAGTAGGATTAACTGTATGAAAATGATTAATATCATATTTAGAAGGATTATTCCCATTAATACTTACTTCTAAACTAACAATTTTTTTAACTAAATCAACTTGTTCGAAAAAATTTGAACCTACACCTTGGCCTTTAATGTTTAAGCCTTTAGCGTACATATTTATTTTTAATTTTGGTTTATTCATAGGTAAATTTTAACATAGTAATAAATAAAAGTCTTATGTATATTAATTTATTTTAAGTAAGAATAATAGTAATATAAATTAATTCAATTTAAGGCTTGACCTAAACTTAGGTTTAGGTATTAATATTATCACGTAAAGGTAAATAAGTATGATGTTAGATATTAAAGATTTAGAAAAATATAAGAAAGAATTTAGTTTGATTGAAAACAAAAGATATGGTGAAGAAAGAGCTTTATATGGTTTAAATAAAACTATTTTAAATAATATTAGAGTAGAAGGAATAGAAGATGGAGAAAGTGCTTTAAAAGAATGTAAAAAGATAATTCTTTTATCATCTTTTTTAGATCTTCGTTACCCTTTATGGCACGATGAAGATTTATTAATTAAAGATTCTACCTTAAGTGTAAATACTAGAGCCTCTTTATGGTACTCAAAAAATATTGTAATTAAAGATTCTAAATTACTTGGAATAAAAGCTATAAGAGAATGTGAAGATATCTTATTAGATAATCTAGAAATATCTTCTAATGAATTTGGATGGAAATCATCAAATATTAATGGAACTAATTTAACTATTGAAGGAGAATATCTCTTTTTTGAAGGAAATAACATAAAATTAAATAATATTAACTTTAAAGGTAAATATTCTTTCCAATACATTAATAATTTAGAGATTACTAATTCTAATTTAGATACTAAAGATGCTTTTTGGCATACTAATAATGTAGTAGTAAAAGATAGTATTGTTAAAGGAGAATATTTAGGATGGTATTCCAATAATCTTACATTTATTAATTGTAAGATTATTGGAACTCAACCTTTATGTTACGCTAATAACTTAAAGCTAGTTAACTGTGAAATGATTGATACTGATTTATCATTTGAATATAGCGATGTCGATGCAAGTATTAATGGAGATATAGACTCTATTAAAAATGTTAGAAGTGGTAAGATTTTAATGAATAATGGAAAGATTAAAGAAATAATTAAAACTGATGATTCTAAATATCCATTTGATTGTGAAATATCTTATTTATCTAAATAATAAATTTCCGCGAGGTAAATAGTTTAGACGTGGTAACTTATTTAAGATTAATATATCTAAAGAGGACTAGCAACAAAGCTAGCCCTCTTTAGATATATGGAGAATAATCTTTATACCTTTTAGGAGTATATAAAGTATATTTAATAAGAGAAGTTAGAACTAGTTTTGGTGCATTTAAAATTAAAAAATTGATATACTAGTTAAGTTAAAATTTTTTTAGTTAAATAAAGGAAGTTAAAGATAAATGGAATTAAGTAATAATATAAGTAAGAGTTATAAAGAAAAGAATGAAGTAGCATTATTTTTTGATCTAGATGGTACACTTTGGGATGCTATAAACTTATTAACTAATTCATATAATCTTACATTTAAAAGATTAAATATAAGTAAAGAAATAGATGAAGAAGAAGTGAAATCATTTATGGGACTTACACCATTAGAAACAGTAAAACTTATATTTAAAGATAAATATAATGAAGAAGAAGGATTAAAAATATTTAAAGAGATGGTAAAAGATGAAATAGATTATATTAAGAATAATAAAGAACACCTTTTACCTAAACTTTATGATAATGAATTAGATATATTAAAATCATTAAATAAATATTTTAATCTATTTTTAGTATCTAATGCTGAAAAAGGATATATTGAAAATTATTTAGATTTATTTAATCTAAATAATATATTTTTAGATCATTTATGTGCTGGAGATACATTAAAAGATAAGCATGAAAATATTAAAATACTTAAAGATAAGTATAATATTAAATATATTATTTATATTGGTGATACTAAAAAAGATGAAATAGAAACATTAAAAGTAGATTCTTCTTTCTTTATATATGCATCTTATGGATTTGGAAATATTATTAATCCTAGATATAAAATTAATTCATTTGATGAATTAATTAATGTAGTTCACCAAATAATAATAGAGAATAATTTATAAATATAAATGCTAATATAAATATATAAGTGAGGTAAAAATAATGTTAGAAGTAGGTAGTAAAGCAAAAGAATTTAAATTACTAAGCGATAATAATGAAGAAGTTTCACTTTCTTCATTATTAAAATTAAGTAAAAAGATAATTTTATATTTTTATCCAAAAGATAATACTAGTGGTTGCACCTTAGAAGCACTTAACTATAAAGATAACTATGATACATTGATTAATAAATATAACGTAATAGTAATAGGAGTAAGTAAAGATGGAGTTAAATCTCATATTAATTTTAAATCTAAATATGATTTACCTTTTACTCTTTTAAGTGATGAATCTACTAAAATGTTAGAAGATTATGATGTATATAAAGAAAAATCAATGTATGGAAGAAAATATAAAGGTATTATTAGAACTACTTATTTAATTAATGAAGAAGGTATTATCATTTATGCTAATGATAAAGTTAAATCTAAAGAAGATGCTACTAATATGATTAAAGTACTTGATTCATTAATTAAATAAGTAGTAATACCTAGTTAATTAAATTCTAATAATTTATCTAAATACCTACTAAACGTAGTTATTTAGTTTTTATTATGTCTAAAAGTGACTAATTTTCTTTTAAACTAGCCTGGAGCCTTGCGTTTTTTTTTTTTTTGAGATAGAGTGAGTTCCATCAAACGAGGTAATTTAATTATGCAAAAAAGAAAATTATTATTAAGTTTAGTTGCTTTATGTTCAATCGTCGGTATGGGCATAACTTCATGTAATAATGAACCTGTTCAAGGTCCTCAAGGTGAACAAGGCCCTGTTGGTCCTCAAGGTCCTGCTGGAGAAAATGGGGAAGATGGACAAGATGGCTCTTTAATTTTAACTGGAGAAGGTAAACCAGAAGATACTTTAGGAAAAGATTCTGATATTTATATCGATTCTAAAACAGGTGATCTTTATCAAAAAGAAAATGGCACTTGGACTTTAGTAATGAATATTAAAGGCGAAGACGGTGAGGACGGAAGTGATGGATCAAATGGCTCTGATGGTCAAGATGGGCAAACTGCTTGGTCTAATACTATCTTACCTACAGAAGGCGGATATTTAACGACATCTATTGGCAGTGGTGTAGTTGGTACTACATTTACAGTTAATGCTTATCCAAATAGTGAATATTATTTAGATAAATTAGAAGTAGTTGACAAAGATGGTAATACTTCATCTTTAACATTTAGTTTAGATGAAACAACAAACGTTGTTGTTTCAGAATCTATTACTATGAAAGAAGGAGGATATGTAATTGCTGCTTCTTTCAAGAATTTAAGTGAATTAGGTGATAGTGCTTATGTCGATGGTACTAGATATTCAGGTACTTTTAACGCAGTAGGTGAATTTGTTCCTGATTTAAATAGTAAAGTAGAAAATGCTCCTGAATTTGAAGATGGTACTGGTGAAGAAAATGATCCTTTAATTATTAAAACTGATGATCAATTATCTAAAATAGCTTCTGCTCAACAAGATGAAGATACAATGTATTTCTCGTTAAGTGGTGTTGAAGGAGATAGTTTAACAGTTTCTACTTTATTAGTCGGAACTAACGATAAAGATAAAAATATTGTTCTTGATTTAAGTGAAAAGACTTTAAATTCTAGCCAAGCATTAACTGCTTTAGATGGTTCTTCTGTTTCCATAAAGAATGGAACAATTGGCACTAATGGTGGATTATTTGTTTATAATGATGCAGATTTAACTCTTGAAAACGTCGATATTAATTCTTTTGGAATCGTTGTTGGTCCAGGTGCAAATCAAGGTGTTAAAGAAGTTAAAAATATTAACATAAAGATGGATGGTGTTCATATTAAAGATAGCGCAATGCCATTTTCAACTAATGCATCATTATTTAAAGATAATCAAATCGAAAACGTCAATATAGATATTACTAATTCATCCTTTATTGCTGAGGCAGCTTCTCATGATAACGTAGGCTTTATGGTTAATATTCCTGCAACAGTTAATATTTCTAATTCAACTATTAAAGGTCAAAGACAAGCCTTAATAGTAAGAGCAGGTGATGTTACTTTAGATAATGTTACATTAGAATACGAAGCTGGTTATTTCTATAAACCAACTGATACTGGTGATTCAACATTTAACGATGATCCTAACCATTATGGTGATAAAGATGGAGATGGAAATAGAGTAGCTACTGCTGGTATTGTTATTGGCGATAAATCTACAAGTGCTTATCCAGGTCCTGCATCTTTAACAATGAAAAATGTCAGTTATGCAAGAACAGATATTAAATCTAGTGAAGGTGAAGGAGAAACAACTACCAGAGCCGATAGAACTGAGCCATATGATATTTATATGTATGGCGAAAGTGATGAATATACTGCTACATTAAATATTGATTCAACAACATGGAGTAAATTTAGTGAAGCAAATATTTATAAAAATCAAAACTCAATCATCAATCTATTAGATAAAGAGCCTCAAGAAAACGTATATCACAATGGGGTATATTATTCAAAATTATATTTAAATGATAATGGCGAAGTCGATGATTTTTTATCAAAAAAAGGTTCAACTGTCGAATTTGCCGGAGGTTCTAACACTGCAGAAGATCCATTGATTGTTACTAATGGGATTGCCCTCCAAAATGCAATTAAGTCTCCAGGTACATATTTTAAGTTAACTCAAGATATGTCTGTAGACCAATTATATGGTTTTACAAAAGCTTATCCTTCAGAAAAAGTCATTGATTTAGATGACCACACATTAAAAGTTACTATGCCAGGAAAAACTGGTTTAGCTGTTACCCAAGGAAGTAAAATTACTATAAAAAATGGTAAAATTATCTCAAAAAGTGATTCTAGTTTTGCTAGTTTAGGCGTATACAATGATGAAACATATACTGGTGGAGAATTAACATTAGAGAATGTAACTCTCGAAGCAAAAACTACAGGAATCGCTATAAGCAGTAAAGATTCAACTGTAAACATTATTAATTCAACTATAAAAGCTGGTTCGACTGCTATTGGTACAAATGCAGCTTTAGGCGAAAAAGTTACTAACGTTAATATCAACATCGATAATAGTAAGATTATTACCGATGGAAGCTCAGATGCAGCAGGTACAAACGATTCAATGGCAATGTTAGTAAGTGTTAATGCTAATGTTAATATTAAAAATAACTCTTATATTGAAGGAACAAAACAAAGCCTTATTGTGAGAGGTGGTAATGTTACTATTAGTGATTCAACTATTGCTCATAGTCATACTTATAGTGGAGATGAACTTTATGAAGATGGAAACTGGGGTTCAGGTAATGCTGTTCCTTATAGTGCAATTGTTGTAGGTGATACAAGTACAACTTCATATAACTATGATGCAACATTAACCTTAAAGAACGTTAAATTTGTTGATAGCGGAGAACAAGTTGAAGGTAGATCTTATTATCAAGTTTATGTCTATGATGATGGAACATATAAAGCTACATTAAATATTGATGAAGCAAGTTATGCTACATTTAATCCTTCTAAGATCTATGTAAAAAAAGATTCTGAACTTTCTGTTATTAATAGAAATTAATTATATTAATTAAACTATTGTTACTATTATTAGCCTTCTGTAAACTTTAGTTACAGAAGGCTATTTTTATATTCTTAGAGATATCTTAAATATTAAAGCCTATTTATCCAAACGCTATGCCTTTACTTAAAAAACTAAAAAAAGAATTATATTTATTTATTTATGAGGAGTATAATATTCCTATAAAAAGTTACTACTACGACTCATTGATACTTTACCTAAAGCAATCTAGATATGATAGATGTCATTGATTTTGATAAGTAGTGAGCTATAGCCTTACTTTATGATAATTTCGGAGGTAATTACATTATATGAATCTTAGAGTTCTTTACAAGGCTCTATCTATATATAAGATTAAGCTTAACAAATCAAAATGACATTAAGGAATTTAATGGCTATATTTTTAATTGATTTAATTAAAAATAAATATTGTTCTTATAAGTAGAAGGAGTTTATAAAATATGCTAGATAAATTAATGAAAGGAAGATTATTCCTAGCTACTAATAAATATATTGTTATTCAACTTGGAATTAATTTATTATTCTATTTATTATTTGCAATCGTTGGTTTAAATAGTGATTTTTATCATATTGTTGGAGATTATGGTTTTTATTCTTTAACAGGCCTATTACTAGTTAACTTAGTATTTTTTATCTATAATTTGGTAACAATTAAATCTAAAAGAAAGAGTGATATTATTAGTTCAACCTTATTCTTTATCTGTTCAATATTAACAGTTATTTATGCTTTAATTATATTATTAACTAATAATATTTATGATGAACCAACTTCTAGAACATTTAACTATATCTTTCCATTTGTATATGTTTTTACTAATATAACTACTAGTTCAGGTATTGGTTTAGCTAGTTTTAGTATTGATTTTGTAACTATCTATTCTTTAGTTTTAACAATAGTACTTGCTACTTCATACATTAAATTTAAGAAGTTAGATTATTATGATTCTAAAACACTTGGATGTTATCTTAGACTTAATCATTATCATTTATATAAATATTTAGATAAAGAACATTCTTTAAATGTATTCTTATCTGATTTAGCGATACTTAATAATTATTTCTTAATCGTAGAAAGAATTAATAAAGAAGAAGTAATATTAATTAATAATAAAAAGATTAAAGATAAAACATATGAATCTAAAGTTATGTGTGTTTATTCTTTATTCTTACTTACTTATTTCTTATATCTTTTTATTATTAATTTAAATTGTTTATATAATGTAAAAGTATTTATCTCTTTTGCTACATTTATTATAGTACCTACATTCTTCTTACTTATTAATTTAGGTTTCTTTATTTATATATTAGTTAATAAAGATGAAGTAAGTAAGAAAGTATTTAATTTTATATTATCTTCATTAGTATTATTCTTTTTATCTTATTTATATCTATTAATTAATTTTATTATATATCCAATATCTAATGTAACATTAACTAGTTATTCTTATTTAACTTTAGTAGGTATAGATAACTATATTATAGTTTATATTGATTTATTCTTATCATTAATCTTATTTGTTATTTCCTTATTGTTAAATAAGAAAAAAGAAATAAATAATTAATTAAATCAGGATGATTAATAGTTAATATCATCCTGATTTTTAAATATTACGTATTAAATTTAATTACTCTTTTTAGAATATATTATTATCTTTTTCTTTGAATTTTAATGTTAATCTAGTATCATTAACGAGGTAAAAGTTAACATAGTTTAGATAAGTATTATTAAATATATTTATATTGTTACTTTTATATGTTTAATTTATAGGAGGTCATATTATATGAAAATCAAAAGAAATAAAAGATATGATGATTTATCATTAACTAATCATATGAATAATGATAAAAAGTTAAATAAGAATGTAAAATCTAAAGAAGTTAACTTATTGGAGTCAAAAATAAATAATGAACGAAATACTTATATTCTTGATTGCGCTAAGTTAACTCCTAAAGAGTATTTAAGTAAAGTTAACATTGATTCATCTAAAGGTTTAGATGAATCTTGTGTTGAAACACAAAGAATTAAATATGGAAGTAACGAATTAAGTAAAGTTAAAGAAGATTCTTTAATGTTAACTTTACTTAAGTCTTTCTTTACTCCATTTACTTTAATTTTATTAGTAGTAGGAAGTATATCAGGAGTAGTTTCTTACTTTTTTCCTTCATCAATTGAAGAAAAAAATACTTGGTATTTTACTCCATTAATCTTACTTATTATTATCTTACTTAGCGGAGGAGTATCTTTTTATCAAAGTGTTAAATCCAAAAGAAGTGCTAAAGCCTTAAATAAACTTAGTGAGAATACTTCTACTTTACTTAGAGGATCTAAGAAAGTAGAAGTACCAAATAAAGAAATTGTTAAAAATGATCTAGTTTATCTTAGTGCTGGGGATATGCTTCCAAGTGATATTAAAATAATTGAATCAAAAGATTTATTTGTTAACCAAGTAGCTTTAACTGGAGAAAATGAAGCTAAAGAAAAACATGCTAGTAAAGAAGAAGGCGATTTAAGTAAGAAATCAATCTTTGATTTAAAAAATATTGTTTATCGTGGAAGTAGTGTTATTAGTGGATATGCTTTAGGAATAGTTATTAGTGTTGGCGAAAATACAATCTTTGGTAGTTTAGCTAAAAAAGTAGTTACTAAAAAAGAAAAGACCCCATTTGAAAAAGGAATTAGTAGTGTATCAAAGATGCTTTTATCTTTCTTACTTATTATGTTTCCTTTAGTCTTTTTACTTGATGGATTTGGAATACATTTTACAAGTAGTGGGTTAATTGTTGGCAATCCTTTAGATCTATCTAGATGGATTGAAGGTTTTGTTTTTGCTTTAAGTGTTGCGATTGGTTTAGTACCATCTCTTCTTCCAATGCAAGTAGCTTCTAATCTTGCTAAAGGGGCATATAATATGTCAAAAAAGAAAGTAATAGTTAAAGATATTAATACTATTCAAAATTTTGGAGCAATGGATATATTATGTACTGATAAAACTGGTACATTAACTGAACTAGAATCTAAATTAGATGAATATTTTGATATTAATAATAACTATGATAATTTAGATATAGTTAAATTATGTTATCTAAATTCTTACTTTCAAAGTGGCATTAAATCATCTATAGATAAAGCATTAATTAGTTATGTAAATGAAAATAATATACATTTAGAGAACATATTAGATATTTCATCTAACTACTTTAAGTTAGATGAAATACCATTTGATTTTATAAGAAAAAGATTATCGATATTAGTAAAAGAGAATGATACTAATAAAGTTATTTTAATTACTAAAGGTCAATCATCTAAGATGATGGAAGTAATATCTAAAGTAAAGCTAGATAATAATATTGTTGATATTACTGATTCTTTAAAAGAAAAAATATTAACTAAAGTAAAAGAAGAAGAATCTAAAGGTAAAAGAGTAATACTATTAGGAATTAAAGAATATGAAGATAGTAAGATAAATACTATTAGTTTAAACGATGAATCTAATCTTACATTTATCGGATATCTTTCTTTTGAAGATAAAATTAAAAAGAATGCTAAAGAAGCTATCTCTTCTTTACTAGAATATGGAGTAAACATTAAAGTTTTAACAGGTGATAATTTAGAAGCTTCTTATAATGTAGCTTCTAAATTATTAAACGATGTTAAAACTTTAAGTAGTGAAGACTTAGCTAAAATAGATGATGAATCTTTAAAAGAAGAAGTCGAAAAATATAATTTATTTTATAAGTTAACTCCAGATGATAAATATCGAATCATTAAAGCATTAAAAGAAAATAAATATAACCATACTGTAGGATTTATGGGAGATGGAATTAATGATGCACCTTCTTTAAAACTTGCAGATGTTGGTATTTCTTTTAAAGAAGGAACCGATATTGCAAAAGAAGCATCTGACGTTATTCTAACTGAAGAAAATTTAGAAGTACTTAAAGATGGAATTATTGAAGGAAGAAAATCATATATTAATATGATGAAATATTTAAAAGGTCAAACATCATCTAATTTTGGTAATATGATCTCTCAATGTATTGGTGCTATTTGGATTCCTTTTATACCAATGAAAGCTTTACATATTATTATGTTAGATTTAATTACTGATGTATCTTGTTCATTAATTCCTTTTGATAAAGTAGATGAAGAACAACTTAAAAAACCATTAAACTTTGATACTAAACAAATTAGAGACTTCATGTTTACTTTTGGACCAATATCATCTTTAGTTGATATGATGACTTTTGCTTTACTTATGTATTTAATTTGCCCAATGATGGTTGGAAGTTCATTTAACTTTAATTGGAGTGTAACAGATCCAAATTATGTTAAATTCATGATGATTTTCCAAACAGGATTCTTCTTAGAATCATTAATTACTCAAAATGTTGTCTATGGATTCCTTAGAACTGAAAAATTACCATTTATTAAATCATTCCCATCATTAACATTAACTTTAGGTATTATAATTTCTTGTTTAATTGGAATACTTGTAATCTTTATTCCTGGAGTTAATACATTCTTTGATTTAATCTCTATTGATCCTTTATTTATTGCTTTCTTAGTTCTATTTATCTTAATTTATTCTTTACTTACTTTTGTTGCTAAATACGTATATAAAAAGAAATATGGTAGACTTTTATAGTAGTTATTAAGTTATTCTTTTAACTTAACTAAAGAATAAAAATAATTAATTTATATAAAAGGAAATATATTAGTTAATGATACTTTTTTGATTATTTTGTTAAAAAAGTATCATTAACTCAATAATTAGAGTATAATTAAGTTATAAATAAAGGTATCTAATATGTTAAATTTATATAAAAGAGAATTATATTTAAAGAAAATTAGACCTTTTATTAATGTTACATCATTAATAAAAGTACTTAGTGGAGTTAGAAGATCAGGAAAGTCTTCAATAATGGAATTAATTGTTGAAGAGCTTTTAACTAATAATATTAATAAAGATAATATCTTATATTTAAATTTAGATAAAAGACCTTATATTGGTGTAAAAACAATATCTAAATTAGAAGAAATAATTGATAATTACTTTAAAAATAAAGAAGGTATTAAATATTTATTTATTGATGAAGTTCAAAATGTTAAAGATTTTGAACTTCTAGTTAATGCTTATAGAGAAGAAAATGACTATTCTATTTTTATAACTGGTTCTAATTCTTATATGCTTTCAGGAGAACTAGTAACTAAACTTACTGGAAGATATGTTGAATTTAAGATTAATACTTTATCTTTTTATGAATATATCGAGATGAAGAAGTTTTATTCAAAAAATATTTCAAGTGATATTAATAAGGAATTTACAAATTATATTTTAGAAGGTGGTTTTCCTTTAACTATATCTTTTGATGATATTGAATCTAAAAGGATTTATGTTGAAAGTATTGTTAATGAAATATTTGAAAAAGATATAAAAAGAAACAAAAAGATTAGAAATAAAGCATTATTTAAACAAGTTGAAACTTATATCATTAATAATTTTGGATCAAGAACTTCTATTAATTCTTTATCGTCCTACTTATCAAAAATAAATAAGAAAAATATAAGTAAAAATACTATCTATAATTATTTAAGCATTTTAGAAAATGCTAAAATAATTTCAAGATGTTCTAGATTTGATCTTAAAAGTAAAAAATCTTTATCTGGTGAAGAAAAATATTATTTAACCGATTTAAGTTTTTATTTTTTAAGAAATACTAATCAAAAAATTAATTATGGACCAGTTTTAGAAAACATTGTCTATAATTATGCTTTAAGTAAAGGTTATGATGTATCAATTGGTAAATTTAATAAGTTAGAAGTAGATTTTATTCTTCATAATAGAGCTAATTCTTCTTATGCCTATGTTCAAGTTTCTAGAACAATCGATAATGGAATTTATGATGAAAAAGGTAATTCTTTAGTTGAAGAAAGAGAATATCGTCCTTTAGAAAATATTAAAGATAACTACCCTAAATATGTTTTAACCTTAGATTCTTTATTAGAAAAAAGAAACGGTATAATTCATGATAATCTAATTAATTTTCTATTAGAAAATAAAGATTTTGATTAGTAGTTAATGATACTTTTTTAAGTAAAACAGTAAAAAAGTATCATTAACTCATGAATAAGATATATTTATTGCTATAGTTTTATAATGTTATTTATTTTTTTATTAATATGAAATTAGTATTTCATATTATTTATAGAACAAAGAATAAATATGCCTAGTATAATTTAAGTTAATTTAAAAAAAGAGGATAAATAAATATGATTGTAATTAAAAATGCTAATTTATGGACAATGGAAGAAATAAATAATGAACTTGGTTCTATTGCAATAGAAGGAAAAAAGATAGTAGAAGTAAGTAAAGAAGATTTAAGTTTAAAATATAGTGAAGCTAGTGTTATAGATGTTAAAAACTTATTTGTAATGCCAGGAATTGTTGATCCACACTGCCATATTGGTATGATGGAACAAGTTTATGGCTGGGCAGGAGAAGATACTAATGAAATTACTAACCCTATAACTCCTGAATTAAAAGGCATTGAATCAATTAAACCTCATGATGAAAGTTTTAAAGAAGCTTTAGAAAATGGTGTTACTACAGTTTGTACCGGTCCAGGAAGTGCTAATATTATTGGAGGAACTTTCTGTGCCTTAAAAACTAAAGGTAAAACTGTTTTTGATATGTTAATAAAAGAAGAATTAGCCATGAAAATGGCTTTAGGAGAAAATCCAAAAAGATGCTATAAAGATAAAGGTCCTTCAACTAGAATGGCTAATGCTGCTATTTTAAGAAATGCTTTAAAAGAAGCAAAAATATATAAAGAAACATGGGACAAATATTATAAAGATATTGCTGAAGGAAAAGATGTAAGTAAACCTACTTATAATCAAAAATGGGAATCACTTAAAAGAGTATTTGAAGGGCTTAAAGTTAAAATTCATGCTCATCAAGCTGATGATATAGTTACTGCTGTTAAAATTAGTGAAGAATTTAATTTAGATTATACAATTGAACATGCAACCGAAGGTTATTTAATACCAGAATTTTTAAAAGAACATAAAGTTAAATGTATTTTAGGACCAACATTAGGCAAAAAATCTAAATATGAATTAAAAGCAAAATCTTTTGTTTCTGCAAAAGTATTACATGAATTTAATATTCCTTTTGCTTTTATGACAGATCATCCAGTTATTACTTTAGATACAACTTTAGCTCAAACAGGTTTATTTGTTAAAGCTGGATTAGACTATTTAGAAGCTTTAAAAGCTAATACTATTAATGCTGCTAAAATAGTAGGACTAGATCATATTGTAGGTTCTATTAAAGAAGGTAAAGATGCTGATATTGTTATTTATTCTAAAGATCCATTAAGTTATGATTCTCATGTATTACTAGTAATGCTTAATGGTAATATTGAAGTTAATAAACTTTAAAATAATTAAAGTTTATAGATTTAATTATTTATATATTGTATTTACTTTAATTGGTATACGTTCGATTATTTATACAAAAGTTTAGAAGAATTATTACACCTAAAAGACTATTAAAAAACAAAAAGAAGAAATAGAAAAGAATAAAACAAGTAGAGAAGTTGCTTGCTGCCAAGAGTTGTTAAACAAAGCTAAACTTAATTCAACTGAACGAAAAAGGCTTGAACAATTAAAAGAAATCTTAATTAATAAAGGGCTTATTGTCTAAAACCCTTTTCTTTTGCGTTGTAGTGCCTTAAATTTAAACGATTATTTTTTTTATCAAGTTAAAAGAAAAACGCTAGATTTTTGATTCTAGCGTTATAAAGCAATTAAATATATTTTACTTGCTGTTAGAGCTCTTAACTTGGTGGGTTCTGGGGCTTTTTTTATTTTTGACTTTCAATGTCTTTTTTTATTAACTCTTTAATATAAGAATTGATACTTGGCTTTGATTTGAGAAAATCGATTAATTCTTTTTCGCTATCATTTCTTAAGTTAAATCTAAATGTGGTATAAGTCTTTAAATTATACTTTTGAGTAGCTTTAATTTGTGCTTTAGTTGCGATGTTATCACCCCCAATTTTTTAGAGGGTTCTTTCGAACCTTGACAATTAAATAACTATTCTATAACATAAAGGTGTAATTAGTTTGCCTAGGATTAATTCCTAGGTCTTTTTTTTACTTATTTAAGTAAAATAACTAATAACACCAATATAATTATTAGAGCTATTAAGTACGCCATTTAGAATAATAAATTGCCAATTGTCGAATAACCCAAGTAAGTTTGACATGTTTTTATCTCCCTTACTGACTATATATTAATATAATAAGCCTATTATGTAAATAAGTGATTTAAATAAATTTATAAATAATTCACTTTACTTCGTATGATCTTATATTTTCTTTTTGATTTCTTATTAAATGCATTAAATAATTTATCATTGCTACTATTAATCTTGCATTAATTATATTATGAACAAACAAGCATAAGCATTATTAATCAATTAATCTTGTAACAAGCATTTATTACTATTTAGAGCACTATTTCTTATAAGGCATTATTTAAAGCATTATAAAACTATTTAATATGAATATATTAATATCACTAATTCATCTTATAGCATTACTTTTTGTAGTATATATTCTTTATTTATAGTTTTACTTATTCCAAATATTATTATAATAGCAATCGATATAAGGAACGCTTTCTTTTAACTTTCTTGATGCAAGTAGCAGTTGTTTAATCAATTATTTTCTTAATTATTTATCGTTTTATTTTAGTAGAATATTAAATGCTTGATAATTATCGTATTTTTTATTGCAATTGAGTAATAAAATAGTAATTGCCTAGCTTTAATAAATAATCTAATGGTTAAAAAAAGAAAAAAAGAATTAAAAAGATTTTCCATTCATTCATCCCCCCTATACACGCAAAATACCAACCCACTCGCTCGAAGACTATATTAATATTTCCATCCAATATTTACTATTTTTTAAAAGGCATTAATATATCTAAAAGCATACTAGCAAATACCCCCCTTGTTTGTGAGTTGATTTAATCATATATTGACATTATGGAGTACAAGCTAACTTATTATAAAAGACAAGACGTTGAAGAATTTAAAAAGACAGTTAATCAAAGTGTAATTAATAATGCCAATGAATTTATGACTAATCGTAGTGGTAAAATGATTAATATTATTAATGAAAATCAAATGACTATCTCTCAATATTTAGCACAAGAAAATGTTCAATCGTTAGCCAAAGCATTAAAGTTAACTAACCTTAATACTTTAAAAGTTAATTTTACAAGTGATATAAACGAAAACGCTTCTTATAATCCTATAACAAATGAAATAACTTTGAATACAAGAAATGAAGGAAATTATATTCCTGTTATTACTCATGAATTAGTAGGTCATGCTATTTTAGGCAAAGTCATTCAAAGCGAAAACGGAAATGTTATATATGAACATATTACTAAAAATATTCTTTCCAAACAAGAGTTAGCAAACATAAGAAATAATTATACTGAATTAAATGAAAGTGGCTTTAAAGAAGAAGTAGTATCTTTTGGTTTAGAAAAGATAATGAATAATACGAATAACTTATCTTATAAAAAGTTTGTTCGTAAGTTTTTCCCAAGCTCGTTTAAAGATAATGTAATGAACGCACTGGAAACAGTCTTTAGAAATAATTCTGATACTAGAGTAATTAACGAAACTAGAAAATTGATTAATCGAGTATTCAATCAAAATCTTTCTAATGCTGTAAATCAAGATTTAGCCGTTAGATATGAGAAAGATATTGAATATTTAGATGAAAATGATAATAATTATTTATATGAAAGAACAAATGAGTTTAGAAGATTACAAGAAGAAAGTAGAAACCTATCTAACAAAGACATACAAAGTTTCCATAGCGGAAGCCAAAGAATTGATGACAGCTTCCGAAGACTATTGGAAACAACTTTTAAACGACAAATTAACACCACAAGAAACAGCCTATGGCATGGTGTTAGGTCTCTTGTAAATCAAAAAAATAATAATAGTTTCGCCATTGTTGAAAATGTTGATGGATACTTATTCCATGATATTTTTGAAATAGTTAATAAATATCTTCCTAATGGAGATGTAGTTGATGTTCACGAAGCATTTGATTATTCTAAAAATCAAAACATTTTAAGCGATGATGGATTGTCTGGCTTTTCCATTACTCCAAGTGGAGATTTAATTAGCGTTTTTTCTTTATCTAAAAATAGAGGTTTTTTATATGCAATTAGAGATTATATCAAAGAAAAAGGTGCAAAAACTTTAGATTGTTTTAATAGCATAAAACAACCATTAGCAGAAATCTACGCAAAAACTCTTGGCTTTAAAACTGTCTCTACAATGGATTTTAATTACGATGTTCTTGCCGAAGAGCATGGTAAAGAATATGCTGATTATTTTGTTAAAACTTATGGTGAAGCACCAGTAGCATTCATGGTTGATACCAACCAAAACGTTGAAACAAAGCATTTTAACAAAGACCAATATGATGAAGCACTACAATATCAACTCTGTTTTGTAAAAAATGATAGCAATAAATATTCCAAATCTAATGTTTTAGAACTCTCTAAAAATGAAGTTAAAGACCTTGCTAATAAGAAAGAAGGTGAAGTAATTACTTATAAATCAGCAACTGATTTTGTTAATTCATTTAATTCTATTGGTGAAGTTCTAGAAGATAGATTTAATATTAAACTTAATAGAAGCGATAATGCAATTACTGATTTATTTAATGATACCAACATTCAAAATAGCGAAGTAGCAGTAGATAACTTATTCAAAAAGACACTCGTTGAATATAATGATACTCAAATTTCTTTAGATACTTATTTAAACAATTTAGGTTTTAAGACAAATGATTTAAAAACATATTTAATAGAAGCATTAAAAGATAAAACAAAATTATCTAAAGAAAGCCAATTTGTTAATAAACTTGTTAATGAGCTAAATAACGCTCATAACAAAATTTTAGAAAATAGACAACATTTAAAGAGCTATAAAAAGATTACTTCTAAAGTTAAAAATCTTGTTGAGTTAATCGATAAGAATAAAAAGCCTAGTGCTTATGGTGATATCAACACTGATGAAATTAGTGCTTTAAGAAATTTTGTTAGTGGAAGATACTCACTTGTTGATGGTGGATTATCTGGAACGCTTATAAAGAAAGCTTATGAGTTAAATGCAAAAGGTTATCTTGATAAAATCGAAAACTCTATTTTAAAGATGTCGAAACTTATAATAAGGTTGATGAAAGACCACTTAATAATAGGCTTTTTATTTTAAAGAGCTTGCTTTAAGTTGCGAGAAAGATCAAACAAAGCAAAATTTAATTCAGTTGAGCGAAAGAGATTAACTAAATTAAAAGAATTCTAACGAACAAGGGGTTTATTATCTAAATCCATTTTCTTTTGCTAATTTATCAAGACAAAAGAAAAACGCAAGATTTTTGATTCTAGCGCTATAAAGCAATTAATCTATTTACTTGCGTTTGAGCTTGGCTTTTTGGTGTTGCTGGGCTCTTTTTTATTTGTTCTTGTAATACTCTTCAAGAGCTTTTCTTACTGCTTCAGTTTTACTTGGCTCTTGCTCTAACTTGCTTATGATTTCGATATCTTCAACTTTTCTTAAGTTGATAGTAAACCTTGAGTAAGTCTTATTGCTATATTTTTTGCTAGCTCTAATTTGTGCTTTTGTTACGATATTATCATCTCCTTTCTTTATTGACTTAACCGAGAAGGCAACCTTTAATTAAATTATAGAAAACACTTTTATCGGTTATGATGACTACTTTTTGTGGTCATCATTTTTTTATTAAAGTCATCAATAATTTTAATAATAAGTATCAATAATACTAAAATTATGATATCTTCCATAAGATTTTCTCCTTAGAGCAAAACTAATGGATACTTTTAATAAGTTTATCGACTAATTTTGTTTTACGCCTTCGAGTTGCCAATAGCCTATTATTTTTTTCATTAGTAGGCAAGTTTTATAATCTTTACCCTTTGACTTGTTAAATTTTTAATTTTTTATTTCTATAAGGGTAATAAAGCCTTGTTGATAGTCTAAAGTTTTTTATATCCTGTATTTAATTATAGCCTTCTTCTATTATAAATATTATTAAACCTTAAGTTATATCTAGCCCAATTTTACTTTTAGCTTTCTTGATGGAAGTAGTAGTCGTTTACTTAATTATTTATTAATTTATTTTAAGTATAGTATTTATTGATAATAGTAATTTATAGTAATTATTTATTAAAAACTATCAGTATTTTCTTCGTCTTCATCATCGATATTATTACTATTATCTTCTATAATTAATTCATCATTAGTAATAATATCTTTCTTAACAGCAACAGTAATGACGTTTTTAGTCTTGTCACCTAAATCATGTACTTTTTTATGGAATGCATCTTTTTTCTTAATTAAAGAATTAAGTGTTTTTTCAAAACTATCCCAACTTTGTACTAATTTTGCTGAACTTTGACTAACTTTATTAATCTCTGTAATAACTTCTTTAATATTTCTACTTAATTGATTATTTATTCTCAAAACATTAATATTTGCTAATATAGGTTGAATTGTTGAAGGCGAACAAATTATTACTTTTAACTTTAATGCGTATTCAATTATATTTTCATATAAATAATCATTTAGTTGAATAAAAGTAAAGATTGAATCGCTTGGAATAAACATAAGAGCATAAGTATATGTTTTGCCAGTAACGATATAGTCTTCGGATATTTTTCTTATTTGTTTTTGTAACGCTGATTTTAGTTGAACTATTTTAGAAGAATCAATATCTCTAGGATTTTCTTCAAATACTTTCTCGTATTCAACAAATGAAAATTTAGAGTCAATACATAGGAAAGTATTATCTTCATCTCCAAAGAATACTACTGCATCCGGTCTAAGAGGTTCTCCGTTTCTTTTAGCTTTAAATTCATATTGAAAAGAATAAATATCTCTTGTATCACCAAAAATAATTTCAAGAATCTTTTCAAGTTGAATTTCTCCAAATCTGCCTCTAAGTTGACTATTAGAAAATACGTTATTTAGCTTAGTAACTTGAGAGTTCAAACTATCGAGATTTTCTTGAGATTTGGTAATTTTACCTAAGGCTTCATTAACTTTACCTAAATGATCGATATTTGTTTTAAAACCTTCTTTCAAGTTATTTTGAAGCTTATCATCAGTTCCTTCCATTTTCTTTTCTATCTTTTCTGTTAGATGATCGAATTTATTTCCAATATTCGTATTTGTATTATCAAATCTTTCATCGAAAGAACGTAATAAAGCTTGATTATTATCGTTATTATTTTTAATAACGTTTTCTTTAAAATTAGAGATTTCTTTATTTTGATCTTTTATTTGATCAGATAAAAGTTTTTGAGTATTTATAAATTCACCTTTAATAGCATCTTTTGTATCACCTGTCGATTTAATAATACTATCTCTAATTTCGTTAATATCTTTTGAGTAGTCTTTACTTTGATTATTTTTTACTTTTAAAAACAAAACAATAACTCCAATAATTAAACAAACAAGTAAAACTGCAATTATTATTAAAATTATCATTAATATATTGTTATCCATACTAAGCTTTGCTCCTTAAAAATTAAATCTTATTCACCCTCTATTTTTTTAATTTTTGTTTTTGTAAAATTGTTGAAATCTATAAAATCTATGGTGTAATAAGGCAAGTTTATTATTCCTAAATCTTTATTAACCGATATATTTTTCTCATAAAATTTTAAACACACAAAATCATTTGAACCATAATTGGTTTGTTTTGCTGCAATAGTATTTAAAGATTTAGATTTTGAATTTGTTGCCTTGACTTCTAATACTATAGGATTTTCATTATTTTCAATTACAAAATCTATCTCTAATCTATTGGTTTTGCTGAAGTAATAAGGAATGAAACCTTTTCTTAATAATAGAGTACATACGGCATTTTCATAAATTGACCCTTTGTACACTCCGCTATTACCTTTTAGCAAAATATCTTGACTAGCTTTTCCGTAAGATGGGAAAAGGAGCCCTGTATCAGCAAAATATAGTTTAAATTGTTCTTCGATTTGGTAAAAAGATAGAGGAATTTCGATAGATTTTACGTTTTTAACCTTATAAACTAGACCAGCTCCAATTAACCATTCAATAGCATCATAAAAAGTAGATGCTCTTCCCCCTCTTTGTACGTTTGAATATTGGAATTTATTATTTTCCTTAGCTAATTGGTTTGGAATCGATTGATATACTAGCAATATTCTTTCAAATAATTTATTGTCCCTAGTTACAATATTTTGAGAGTTTATATTTCTGCCAAAATCATTAATATATGTTGTAAGTAAATCATTTTGATATCTAAATACATTGTCATAATTTTTGTATTCGATGAAACGCGAGATAATTTCAGGCATTCCACCAATTGCTAAATATGATCTAAATAATTCTAATAATTGCTCATGGACAAATGGTTCGATTTCACTTAAGTTTTCGAGAGATTTTTCGATATATTGTATTAAAGTTTTTTTATGCATAGCTAATAAAAATTCTTTGAAGTTTAAAGGATACATTGTTAAGAAGGTTTCAAAACCTACTGAAACCGATCTCGAGAAATCTTGATTATAATTTCTTACTCCAAGCAAAGAACCGCTACAAATAACATCATATCTTTTGTCCAAATAAAAATATTTCAAAGAAGCCCTAGCTTTAGCACATTCTTGAATTTCGTCAAAAAAGATTATTGTTTTATTTGGAACAAAACTTATGTTACTCATTTTTGTTGAAATTAAAGTTGTTATACGATCAATATTAAAATCGCCCTCGAATATCTCACTATAAGATCGATTATTTCTAAAATCTATATAAACCACATTTTCGTAATTTTTCTTGCAAAAGTCTAAAATTGTTGTGGTTTTTCCAACCTGTCTTAAACCACTTACAATTAAAGGCTTCCTTGGGCCATTTTTCCAATCTTCAAGTTTTTTGATAATTTCTCTATAGAACATGATTTAATTTTAATAGTTTTATATACGATTTTCAACATATTTTCATTTTTTACGGCGAATAAATTGTTAAATTTACATTTTTTACGGCGAATAAATTGTTAAATTTACATTTTTTACGGCGAATAAATTGTATATAATAGCTAAGAAAATCTAAGTAAGAGCGAATATTATAAGTAAAATTTATATAAACTATTAATTAAGTGGTAATAATATAACAAATGAATAAAAAAACATAACAGGTTAATTAATATTTTATAATATAGTTAAATCTTAATTATAACTATGATAAAATCATTAACTATATGAGTGAATTACTTCTTCCAGCAGGATCAAAAGAATCATTTTATGAAGCTATAAGTAATGGGGCAGATGCAATATATCTAGGAATAGATAAATTTAATGCTAGAGCATATGCTTCTAATTTTTCTTTAAGTGAACTTAAAGAATATGTTGATTATGCACATTTACGTAACGTTAAGATTAACGTTACGTTAAATACAATGCTTTATGATGAAGAATTAAATGAAGCATTTAAAGTAGTTGATGAATTAGCAAGAATGAAAGTAGATGCTATTATTGTTAATGATTTAATATTACTTAAATATATAACTACTAACTATATTTCACTTAAAGCTCATGCCTCTACTCAAATGGGAATAGATGATATTTATGGAGCTAAATTAATGAAAGAAGAAGGGGTTAGCCGAATTGTTTTAGCAAGAGAAACTCCTCTAGATATTATTAAAGATATATTTAATAAAGTTGATATTGAAATAGAAATATTTGCTCATGGAGCTTTATGTGTATCTTATTCTGGTAACTGTTTATTTTCTTCTTTTATTGGTGAAAGAAGTGGAAATAGAGGAAGATGTGCTTCTTGCTGTAGACAAGTTTATACATTGATTGATGAAACTAACTCTAAAACACTTAATAGCGGTTATTTATTATCTTTAAAAGACTTAAATACATCTTCTTACTTAAAAGATATATCTTTTGTCTCATCTTTAAAAATAGAAGGAAGAATGAAAGAACCAACTTATGTTGGGGGAGTATCAGCAATTTATCGTAAGTTATTAGATAATCTAAATAATAAAAATAACACTAGTACTAATAAACTACTAATAAACGACTTAAATAAATTATTTAATCGTGGCTTTACTAAAGGTTTTATGTTTAATGAAAATTCTAAAGATATAGCCAATATCTTTAGACCAAATAATAAAGGATATCTAGTAGGTGAAGTTATTAACGTCTTTAATAACTTCATTAAAATAAAACTATATAGTAAAGATAACGATATTGCTAAAGGTGATCAAATCCGTATTGCAGATGAATCAAATATTAATTTAACTAGTGATACATCAATCTTTATCGAAAAACTATTTGATATTAATAAAAAAGAAATCTTAAGTTCTAAAGAAACTAAGAATAATATAATTCTAGTTAAGAATAACTCTAAAAATAAATCATATATTAAACTTAATTCTAAGGTATATGTAACTAAAGATATAAGTTATATTAAAGAAATAGAAGAACATGCTTTAAAAGTAAAAGAGTATTATAAAAGACATATTACTTTTACTTTTAAAGCAAGGATTAATCATCCTATTTCTTTATCTTTGCTTTATAAAGATAAAGAAATATGTTCTTCTATTCATCAAGATTATTTAGTAGAAGAAGCTATAAATAATATAACTAGTAAAGATAATATTATTAAACAATTATCAAAATTAAATGATACACCATTTATTTTAGATAATATTAATCTAGATATAGATTCTAATATCTTTATTCCTTTAAAGTACTTAAATGAACTTAGAAGAGAAGTAATAAATAAACTAGAAGAATATATTTTAAATGAAGAATATAAACTTATTAGAACTAATAGTTCTATTAAATTTAATAATAATTATCTTAGCATACTTTCTAACATTAGAGTTAGAAAGTATGATATTACTAGTAATAAGAATAAAGAAATAGTAGTAGAAGTATCTAACTTAGAACAATATGAAGTATGTAAGAAACTAGGAATAAAACATATTTATTTTAAGAATATTGTAAGAAGAAATAATGAAAACTATTATGAAGATTATGATACATTAAAAGAAGAATATAATAACGAAATACTAGTAGGAGGATATTCTTCTATATATAAATATCGTTCAAATAAAGATATTAAGTTAATCTTAGATTCTTCTTTTAATGTATCTAATTACTTATCTTTAGCTTATTTACTTTCATATAAGAATGTAGATCGAGTAACCTTATCTTTAGAACTAGACAAAGATCGAATAAATAATATTATTAACAATTACTACAATACATTTAAAACATATCCTAAAGTAGAATTAATAATCTATGGTAAAACTAAATTAATGCATACTAAATATTGTATTCTTAATAATTTAGGATTATGTCCTAACTGTAAGAAATATAAGTATTCGATTAAAGATAAATACGAGAAATTTAATTTAATGTTTAACGATGATTGTACGATGAATATCCTTAATTCTAAAGCCTTAAACTTAATTGATGATATACCTAACTTTTCTTCTTATATTAATTATTTTAGGTTATGTTTTAGAGATGAATCTAAGGAAGAAGTAGAATCTATTCTTACTGATTTTAAATCTATTTTAGAATCTAATTCTAACATTAAAACATTTAATCCATCTAAACATACTAGAGGGCATTATTTTAAAAGTGCTTTATAAATAATTTACAGGTGTTCATGGCAAAGTGTAATGTAAAATATGGAAATTAACTAATTATTGAAGTTGGCCAATAGTTTGTTATACTAATAGTAGAATATAAGTTTCAATCAAAATTTTAGGTTATGAGAGTAAAAAATGCGCTTGAAAAACTAATTTTTTTGCCAATTTCTATTTTGCTTTTATCTTCATCAAATTATCAAGATGATGTTGATAGAAGACTTTCTTTACGGCCTGATGTAATAACCATAAATCATTCATCTGGTATAAGAATTAGTTTAAATGTAAATAAAAAAACAACAATAACCGCAAATGCCGATGATATGGCAAAACACTTTATGGATTTATATCCATCGTTAAAAATGATTGCACCTCCTACAAATAGATATAATTGTCATTCTTATAGTTTAATATGTCATGGTTCTTTTAATGTATTTAACGAAGGTAGCCCTGAAATTATATTAGAACTTACTTCTTTATACGAACCAAGTGAAGGTAATGTAGGAGATATAGTGCTTTATCTAACTGAAGATAATGACAAAATACATTCTGGAATTATTAAAGAGAGGCTTCATCCATTTAACGGTTTAACTAAAGAAGATTTAAAAAATATTACAGTTGTTTCTAAACGGGGCGGAAACGCTTTGTTCGAACATCGAGGA
Source organism: uncultured Bacilli bacterium (assembly GCA_944369075.1). Lineage (GTDB taxonomy): Bacteria > Bacillota_I > Bacilli_A > RFN20 > CAG-826 > Onthovivens. The sequence continues at coordinate 5,156 of CALVXK010000011.1, read as the reverse complement.
GATGAATTTAATATGATTAACGAAGTCAATTCTATTAGATATTTCAAACTATCATCATCACATAATCATAACTATGATGCTTTTTCTATTCCGATTGATGATAATTATCACGCAAATGTTTGTACATGTGGCGATTATATAAAGGAAGGGCATATGCTTAGTGCTGAAAGCTTTGAAGGTGTAAAGCATGCCCCGTGCCTTTATTGTAATGGCTATCTTAGCGGAGGAATTTATGTTAGGTAAGAAACTTTTATTATTATTTGCTTGTTCTTTTTTCTTACTAACTTCTTGTGAAACAGAAGAGCCAATTGAGGAAGAACCACTTTACTACATTCTCCCTTATCCTTTTGATGGATACAAGGTTTATACTGATAATCGAGAACCATGGTTTTTCTCTCTTAACAATCCGATTGCTTCTTCTGCTAAAGATGTTGTTCCATATCATTATTTTTTAGATAACTTTGGTGAAGCATTGTTAGACGAAGACAACTATTTGCCTTTAACAGATCTTTCTACTATTGACATTGTTAATGACCCAAGACTTTCAGAAGCTTGTCGAACGAGGCTTACAAAAGATTGCTGCCAGTTATCTAAAAATGGATTTTTGTATCGTTATAATGGAGAAACCAAGCGTTATTATTATTTACCTCAGGAGATATGTACTAGTTTTGAAATATTTGATTACTTTGATAAGTATTCTTGGGATACTCATAATTTGCCAGAAGAGATTTTAAGAATTTTAAATCTTTGGTATTACTAGCTATATGAAAAAAATGAATAAATACATAACTACATTATTATTAACAATCTCATTATTAACTATTTGCTCTTGTAAAAAAGAAGAAATAGTTAGTAAAGTAGAACCACCATTTTATATGGTGAGTTATTTTAATGGTGAAAAAGTAGTTGTACCAAGTGATGATTCTACACCTTGGTTTGTTTCGCTAGTTTGGGAAAATGATCTATATTTTCATAGAGTTATTCTTTATACAGAATTCATTGAGTTATTCCCTATTACTTTAGATGTTAATAATTATCAATTAGGGAATAAGGATGAAATTGTTCCAGACGGTAACTTCCGCGATATATATTATTGTTATAGATATGGTGAAATGAGAAGATTATATTCAATATCGAGTAACGGAACAATATTTTACATAAGGAATAATAATTACTACTATTTATCAAAAGATTTATATGATGGTTTTAATATAAGCGATTATATGGACGAAAATGCTAAATATTTTGATGGACTTGATTTAGAAATGCTGAAACTATATTACGATAGTGACGAGCCTTATATTGTGCGTTTTACAATAACAAAAGATGAATTTGCCAAGGAATATGTTCTTGGTTTATAATTTTACTTATTGGCTATTATTTTAGTGATTAATCTAAATAAGAAGTAGAATCTATTCTTACTAATTTTAAATCTATTTTAGAATCTAACTTGAACATTAAAACCTTTAATCTATCTAAGCACACTAGAGGGCATTATTTTAAGAGTGCTTTATAAATATATTTAAAGACTTAATCTTATATAGACATATTAAGAATAATTACAACGAAATCAAAAAAAAGACAAAAAAACTAGCTTAAGGTTAAATACTCTACCGAAGCCTTGCGTTTTTTTTTTTTTTTAAAGTAGGATTTAGACACTCGAGGTATATTAAAAATGCAAAAAAAGAAATTATTTTTAAGCTTATTTGCTTTATGCTCAATCGTCGGTATGGGCATAACTTCATGTAATAATGAACCTGTTCAAGGTCCTCAAGGTGAACAAGGCCCAGTTGGTCCTCAAGGTCCTGCTGGTGAAAATGGCGAAAATGGAGAAGATGGATCTTTAATTTTACACGGGGAAGGTAAACCAGTCGATAGTTTAGGTAAGGACACCGATGTTTATATTGATTCTAAGACTGGTGATCTCTATCAAAAAGAAAATGGTTCTTGGACTTTAGTCATGAATATTAAAGGCGAAGACGGGGAAGACGGCCAAGATGGCAGTAATGGTTCTAGCGGTTCTAATGGACAAGACGGAGAAACTGCTTGGTCAAATACAATTCTTCCAAGTGATAATGGCTATGTTATGCCTAGCGTAGGTAGTGCTTTAGTTGGAGAAGATGTTACTTTCACTTTTGTTCCTGATAGCGGCTATCTTTTATCATCATTATTAATCTTTAATAACGGAGAGGTAGTCACCTTGCCTGAGGCAACTGTAGAAAATAGTGAAGTTTCTTATACTTTAACAATGCAAGAAGGTGGCTTTGTAGTTTCAGCAACTTTTGGAGAAGCGTCTGCTACTGGAGAAACTTCTTATTATAAAGATGGTCAAAAGTATGAAGGTGGCTTAGTTGATGGATTAGGTAATATTATTACTGAAGGAACTCTTGTTAAAGATGCCGTTGATTTTGAGGGCGGTAGTGGAACTAGTGAAGATCCTTTATTGGTTGAAAGTAAAGAGCAATTTAATGAAATTACTAATACAGGGGAAAGCTATTTCAAATTAAGTGAAAATGCTGATTTTACTGGTGAAAATAAAGTTGATGTTTTACCATCAACTAGCGAAACCTTAGAAGAATTAAGTTTAGATTTAAATGGAAATACAATTGAATTTGTTGCTCAAGATCCAACTACAACTGTATCTCCTATTAAGGTTGCAAGCGATACGACATTAACTTATAAGAATGGTAAAATTGAAGCTAATCAAATGCGTGATGGCGGATTATCTTTATTTGCCCTTGGAGGAGATTATACTAATAACAATATTGTTTTAGATAATATGGAAGTCGAAACTAATGGTACAGCCATTTATACTCAATCTGTTGGTAGTGATATTGTAATTAGAGATAGTGTTATTCATGCAGGTGATTATGGAGTAGGCACTAATGCTTCTAAGGGATCGGCTGAAACAGATCAAATTAGCATTACTATCGAGAACAGTACGATTTCAACATTGCACGAAGGCGATTTAACTGCTAATGAAAATTTATATACAAATACTGGATTATTTATTAATGTTAGCGCTGAAGTTGTCGTTAGAGATTCAACAATTGAAGGCGATAGACAAGCGGTTATCGTTCGTGGTGGCGATGTTACTTTAGAAAATACTACTTTAAATTATACCGGTAATGACTATTATTCAACTTTACCACATTGCTATGATGGAGAATGGCTTACAGGAAATGGTGTTCCTGTTGCTGCTGTTACTTTAGGTAATAATGAAGCAAATGCATATAGTACAACTACTAAATTAACAATGAGTGGGGTTACAGTTAATGAACTTACTAGTATAAATGATAGTAATAGTGAAATATCATTATTAGCTGATGAAACACCTGTAACTGATCCAGAAAAACCATACTTACTTTACGCAAATGGTGAAAGCGAAGAAAATAATGTAACTATTATTAGTGATTCTTCTTCTTATGAACAATTTAAAGATAGTGAAGGAAGAGTTTATATTAATTCTTTAGGTGATAAAGTTCTTTTAACAATTGATGATTCTCTTAACACACTTAAAAATAATGTTTTCGTTGATGGACAATTATATTCATCGGCATATTATGATGGAGATACCTTTGTTAAAGAGAAATCAGTAAAAGTTGACGGTGTTAAGTTTAATGGCGGTAGTGGAACTGAGGAAGATCCGTTAACTATTATTAATGAAGATCAACTTCAATTAATTAGTGAAGTTTCTGAATTAAAAGATTTAACTCAAGAAACAAAAGAATATTTAACTAGAGAAAGTTATAACTATCGTCTTGATGCCGATTTAGTTTTAACAAAACCAGTTGACTGGTTTACTGGTAGGTTAGATGGAAATGGTCATACAATTTCTTTAGCTGATGGTTACACTGCTTCTTATATCTTTAATGAAGCTTATGGAATAATCGATTTCCATAATTTCAATATCGATTTAACAAATGGTAAATTAGTTTATTTATTATCAAGTGAATATTATGATGTAGCTACAAGATGGTATTATCCAACTGAAATGACTTTTAAAGATATTAATATTACTGGCGATAATACTTTAAAAGTAATTAATACCAATAACTTTGGTTTCTTATGCCCTAATTCTCCTCAAAATGAAGATTATTTCGCTACTAAAGAAAAAGTTGATATCTTAATTGATAATGTGCATATTACTGGTTTTAATGTTTTAAATACTGGTAGTTGTGCTGGCGTATTTATTGGCTATACTCCATATGGAAATCATATGTATACTACGATTCAAAATTCATCATTTACTGGTAATTTAACTGCATTAAACCAAGTTGGTTATTTATATGGTAACCAAGCTGGTGTAGTTAATAAAACTTATTGGAATGATGAATATGATGGTAGATTTGTTGTTTCAAATTGTGAATTAAATGGAAACTTAAATTCATTATCTGGTGGACAATATAAAGTTGTCTCTGGTTTAGATAATAGTTTAATCAGTTGTGATGATGAATCTGTTAATCAAATTCAAGCTAATATTACTAATAAAAATGATTTAACAGATCAATCTATTAATGTGTATTATGATGGTAATGGTGGATTTGTTACCGATAGTACAGTTATATCTAGCCTTAATTTAGGATTAACTACAAATCAAATAAATTGGGCAGAAGGCGGATTTTCTAATGGAATTAGAACCTATTTACCAGTTGAATATCAAGAAGATGTTACTTCTTTAACAAATGTTAAAGATTTGAAAGTTTCATCTTTGATGCGCAGTGATTTCGATGCTTTAAATTTAGGTGAAGTTAGTTTAACTACAGTAGGATCTGTAAGTGGAACCTTAGATGTCAGTTATTGTGTTGTTGGTGATACAATTTATGTAGTTTTCACACCTAGAGAAGGTAATGAAGGCATTACTCTTACTGGTGGAGATAGCAATAATAGTAAATTTGTAATTTCTGAAGATGAAACTGGAAATATTACAGGGTATTTAAATTTATAGTACTTACTTAATAAATTTATTCATACAAGCTAAATATATCTGATATTTAATATCTAAATATATTTAGCTTTTTATTTGGGTGCACTAGTCAAGGAAAAGTAGACACTTAATTCTTGTAATACTTTTCCTTGAATTGTTTAGGTGTTAAATAATTAAGAGCGTAAGCAGGACGTTGTTTATTAAAATATTGAATATACTCCTCAACGCT
>CALVXK010000010.1 GCA_944369075.1 uncultured Bacilli bacterium | reverse complement strand
CGTCCCCCTTTAAATTTAAAGAATTTTTGTTAATTTTGCCCTAAACCCCCGGAAACCCCTGTAAAGTTTAAAGAGCCTTATTTACTTTCCTTCATCATCAAATGATTCAAATTTAACATGAACTCTTTTGTTTTCAAGCTTTCCAGTTATTGCAACGATTTCTCTAATTGCATTAGCAACACAACCTTTTTTACCAATAAGTTTTGCTGTATCATTATTTTCAGAACAGATTAAGATAGTAACTTCATTTGGTTTTTCACTATCAATAGTTCTAATTAAGATTGACTCTGGATTTTCAACAAAAGAATCAACGATTAAGTGAATTAATTTGCTATAATCCATAAATAGGATTATTCTCCTTGAGCTTCAGCTGGTGCTTCTTCATTAGCAGTTTGAGCAGCTTCTTCAGCTTCTTTTTGAGCTTTAGCTTCAGCTTGTTTCTTTAATCTTTCAGCTTTTTGAGCTTTAGCTTCTTTATTTGCTAATGATTTTTCTTGTTTTGCTTTCTTTAAAGCTTCTTCATCTTTTGGACAAGATGTTTTAGCAACTTTTTCTTTTGCTGGTAAAGTTGATTTAATATCTTTTGCTTTTGCTATGATACCTTTTTCACTTAAGATAGCTTTAATAGTATCGCTATATTGAGCACCTTGACATAACCATTTTAATGCGATTTCTTCTTCAATTGTTGCTTCACTTAATGGTTTTGATGGATTATAGAAACCGATTTGTTCAATAAATCTACCATCTCTTGCATATTTGCTTTCTGCAACAACTATTCTATAGATTGGATCTTTATGTCTACCAATTCTTGTTAATCTAATTTTAACTGCCATAATAAATAAACTCCTTAAAAACGATATAATGATATACATTATAAATGCCGCTGTCAAGTAGTTTTACTTAACATACACGAATTTATTAAACTACAAAAATTAGATATACTTTATTTTGAAAAAAAGAAACTATTAATAAAAGTTTGCTTATGTTAATTTGAGAAAGAAAATGTTTGAATAATAAATCTCCCTACGAATTACTCACAGGGAGATTTGGGCTTGATCTTGTCAGTGTTCTTGGCATCAGTTCAATAAACCTAAGAAATGTCAATTTAAAGTCTAACTTGATTAAATAGAATTTAACACAAGGGACGCCTCATAGTTAATAAAAAGCGAATTTCAAACTCTTTGCAAGTAAAATGGTAATAAAATCTTCATATTTTAAACTCATTTTAATGTAAAGAGGATGTGTTATTTTTTTTGAATAACTTTTTTACTTGTTTATTGTATTGACTTTGTTATTTGACGGTTAATTTACACTTCATAAGATAAACGATTTTTCTTTACTTAGTTGTTGTTTTTCGGTAAAATATTTAAGCATTTTTGGAAGAAGTGCTACGGATGGTCCGCTATAAAAAATCTTTATCTATTATATATAGATAGAGTAAAAGTTACATTAAGAATTTATATGAACATCAAGAGAAAGATAAGATAAGAAGGAGAGAAAAGTAACATGAACAAAAATTTAGTTAAAGAAGTTACAGCTAGCCAATTAAGAGATGATATTCCTCAATTTTCAAGTGGTGATACTGTAAGAGTTTCTGTTAGAATTACAGAAAATGGAAAAAGCAGAATTCAAGTATTTGAAGGCGTTGTCTTAATGAGAAGAGGCGGCGGCGTCGCTGAAACTTTCACTGTTAGAAAAGTTTCTTCTGGTATCGGTGTTGAAAGAGTATTCCCTTTACACTCACCAAACGTTGCTAAAATTGAAGTTATTAAAAGAGGTAAAGTTAGAAGAAATAAAATCACTTATCTTAGAAATAGAAGTGGTAAATCTGCAAGAATTAAACAAATTCTTGGTTAATTCTAATTTAAAGCTATTAAAAGAGACGGACTTAATGTTCGCCTCTTTTTGTTAAAGAATGTATAATATGAAAGTAATTTATGGCTAATCAAAAAGAAAAACAAATACATTATTTTCCAGGTCACATGAAAAAAGGCCTGATTAAGATAGAAGAAAAACTTAAATTAATCGATTTTGTAATTATTTTGCTTGATTCAAGAATTCCGATTTCTTCAATTAACCCTGATTTATTAAAACTAGTAAGTAATAAACAAAAGTTATTTCTTTTATCGAAAAAAGATATGTCTGATCAATTAGAAAATAAAAAATGGTTGGACTATTTTAACTCGAAAGAAGATACGAGAGCAATTTTAGTTAATCTTAAAGAGCAAAAAGAAATTAATAATATTCTTAAAGAAATTTCCTATTTTAAGAAGATTAAGGATGAAAAATACTTAAAAAAAGGTATTAAAAACGTTTCTCTTAGAGGAATGATTTTAGGTATACCAAATGTTGGAAAATCGACTTTAATCAATTTGTTAAATAAGAAAAATGTAGTTATTTCTAAAAATATGCCTGGAGCAACTAAAAATGTTAACCGGATCAAAATAGATAAATATTTAGAATTAATGGATACCCCTGGTATTTTATTGCCAAAATTTGAAGATCATAAAGTTGCCTTAAATCTTGCTTTAATTGGAACTATTAAAGAAGATATTTTGCCTTTAGAAGAGGTATTTGAATATTTAATTTCTTTTATAAAAAAATATTATATTTCTAACTTTAATAATCGATTTGAGATTAATATAAATGAAGATACACCAAACGACAAAATTATCGATGAAATTGCTAAAAAAAGAGGATATTTCTCTAAAGGTAACGTAGTTGATGTGGATAAGACAATTAAAGCTATATTAAATGAATTTAGAAATGGAAAACTAGGTCAAATCAGTATCGAAAGAGTTGAAGATGTTAACATTTGAAGATGACTTTTACATTAATGGATATAATGGCAAAAAAATTAGTTTTATCGCTGGATGTGATGAAGCGGGAAGAGGCCCATTATGTGGTCCAGTAGTTGCTGGAGCAGTTATTTTACCTGCTTCTTATTTTAACGAAAATATTAATGATTCTAAGAAATTAAGTGCTAAAAAAAGAGAAAAACTATATGATGAGATCATTTCTAATGCTCTTGCTTATGGTATTGGAATAGTTTCTCCTTCAAAAATTGATGAAATTAATATTTATAATGCATCAAGACTTGCTATGGAATTAGCTCTAGAGAAATTAAATTATAAAATAGATTTGATTTTAACAGACTATATGCCTTTAAAGTTTAATGGTGTTCCAGTTATTCCTTTAGTTAAAGGCGATGCAAAAGCTAGATGTATTGCTGCTGCCTCGATTTTAGCTAAGGTAACAAGAGATAAAATTATGGATGAATATGATAAAAAGTATCCAGAATATGAATTTAGTAAACATAAAGGCTATCCAACTAAAAGACATTTAGAAATTTTAAAGGAAAATGGAATAATTAAAGGTTTTTATCGAGAATCTTATGAGCCAATAAAAGAACTACTAGGATTAGATCTACCACTTTTTAATAAAAAGGAGGGATAAATTTTACTTATCAAAACATTCTTGTATATAAAGGAGTGTTATGATGACAGCAAGAGAAGTTTTGATAAATTTATCTTTATATAAAAATGGTGATTGGGGTGATATGTATAAAATGATTTTAAAACATGAAAGAGCCCCAGATGTTGTAGAAGAAGGAGAACTATCTAAATTCAAAGCTATAACTTTAATTGATAATAATTATCCAGTATGTTTAAGATATGTTGGATGCCCCCCATTTACTCTTTTTTATAAAGGAGATATTACTTTATTAAGTAAATTAGATAAATATGGTTTAGGAATAGTAGGAAGTAGAGAATATAGTGCTTATGCAAAAGCAACTTTATCTGAAATTTTTTCTAAACTGTCAAAAGATTTGGTGATAATTTCAGGAATGGCTAAAGGAATAGATAGATTAGCTCATGAATTTGCTCTTAAAAATGGTAATAAAACTGTAGCAATTTTAGGTTCAGGTATTGATTATATTTATCCGAAGCAAAATGAAGATATTTATAATAAAATTATCGAAAATGGAGGATTAATTTTAAGTGAATATCCTTTAAATACTCCTCCTAGTAAAAATACTTTTTTAGTAAGGAACAGAATTATAGCCGGATTATCTAAAACAATTTTATTAGTGGAATCAAAAGGTCCAAGAAGTGGAGCTTTTTATACTGCTAGATATGCTTTAAGTGTTGGTAAAAACGTTGCTTGTGTCCCTTATAGAGTAAACGAATCATCAAATTGTAACATCTTAATTAAAGATGGAGCATATTTAGTAGAAAATAGTGATGATGTTAATTCTCTTTTTATTAATTAATATTAATTAATAAGAAAATTTGGCAATAATTTTCGCTTTACAAAACTATCTTTTATTTATATATTTTAAAATCGAAAAGAGAAAGATATGAAATTAGTTATTGTTGAGTCACCTACAAAATCGAAAACTATTGCCCATTATCTTGGAAATGATTACGTTGTTGAAGCATCAAAAGGCCACGTAAAAGATTTAGCAATCTCAGGGAAAGGTGGTTTAGGAGTAGATGTTGAAAATAACTTCGAACCAAAATATGTTATTTCAAAAGATAAAACTAAAATCGTTTCTGAATTAAGAAAGATTGCAAAAAAGAGTGATGAAGTTATTTTAGCAACCGACCCTGATAGAGAAGGAGAAGCTATTGCCTATTCTCTAGCTAAGGTTTTAGGTTTAGATGTTAATACAACAAAACGTTTAGAGTTTCATGAAATTACTAAGAGCTCAATTTTAGAGGCTATATCAAATCCACGCACAATTGATATGAATTTAGTTCATGCTCAAGAAACTAGAAGAATTATCGATCGTATTATGGGTTTTAAACTTTCTGGACTTTTAAATCAAAAAATTAAGTCAAAAAGCGCTGGAAGAGTTCAATCTGCTGCGTTGAAATTAATTGTTGATCATGAAAAAGAAATTGAAGATTTTAAGCCAGAAAAATACTATGTCTTAGAAGTAAGTATTGAAATTGATAACAAAATTTATCCTTTAGCTCTAGTTAAATATAAAAACGAGAAGCTTGATAACTTTAAAAATAAAGATGAAGCTTTAGAAGCCTTGAACTCTTTAAATGAGAAGTTAGTTTTAGATAAAATTGAAGAAAAAGAAAGGTTTATTAAATCAAAAGAACCTTTTAGAACTTCTACAATGCAACAAAGTGCATTTTCTTCATATGGTTTTTCAACAAAAGAGACGACATTTTTAGCCCAAGAACTCTATGAAGGTGTTGAAACAAATGAAGGTTTAGTTGGTTTAATCACCTATATTAGAACTGATTCAACTAAATTATCAGATACTTTTATTGAAAGTGCTAAGAACTATATTATTTCAAAATATGGTGAAGAATATTACAAGGGACAAGGCACATTAAAGGAAGTAAAAAATGCTCAAGATGCTCATGAAGCCATTCGTCCAACTTCTTTAGAAAGAACTCCTGAGTTAATGAAAAAGTATCTTTCTAATAACGCTTATAAACTTTATAAACTTATTTATAACCGTACGCTTGCTTCTTTAATGAGCGATAAAAAAGTTTTAAGTAAAACTTACTACTTTGTTGATAATGACTGTACTTTCAAATTAACTGATAGTGAAACATTATTTAAAGGTTATGATATTTTAAAAGTTGATGAAAAAGCTGCAGATGAAGGCTTACTTTCTAACATATCTACAAATAGTCTTTTAAAAGAAAAAGAATCTTATAAAGTTGCCTCAAAAGAACTAAAAGAAGACGAAACTAAACCTCCAGCTAGATATAGTGAAGGTAAGTTAGTTAACTTAATGGAAGAAAAAGGTATAGGTAGGCCTTCTACTTATGCTTCCACTATAGCAACTTTAAAAGCTAGAAAATATATTACTTCAACAAAAGGAGTTATAACTCCAACTGAACAAGGTAAATTAACCTCAAAAGTTTTAGATAAATATTTTCCTAACTTAATTAATACGCAATACACTGCTGATATGGAAAATTTACTTGATGAAATTCAAAATGGAACTGCAGATGAAAAGAAAGTTATAGCTGATTTCTATTATCCATTTATTGAGGAATTTAATGAAGTAAAAGAAAAGATGTATAAAGAACCTCCTAAGGAGACTGGAGAAGTTTGCCCTAAGTGTGGTTCCCCATTAGTTGAAAGATATGGAAAATATGGCAAATTTATAGCTTGTTCAAATTACCCTAATTGTAGATATATAAAAAAAGAAGAAAAGGAACCATTAAAAGAAGTTGGAAGAGCATGTCCAAATTGTGGCTCGCCTCTTGTTTATCGTAAGAATAAGAAAGGTTCAACTTTTATTGGTTGTTCTAATTACCCTAAATGTAAATATACTGAATCTGTTAACGAGAAAAATGAAGAATAGTGAAATTGTTATTAATATTATTGGTGGTGGCCTTGCTGGAAGTGAAGCAGCAAATTATTTAGCTAATAAAGGATATAAAATTAAACTTTATGAAAGAAGGCCTTTAGTAGATGATGAGGCTCATGTTACTTCTAAGATGGGAGAGCTTGTTTGCTCCAATTCTTTAAAGAACAAAAAACTCGATAATGCTTGTGGACTTTTGAAAGAAGAAATTAATCGTCTAGGATCTTTAATTATGGAAGCATCAAGAGTTAGCGAAGTTCCTTCTGGAGATGCTTTAGCGGTCGATAGAAATGTTTTTGCTGATTATATCGATAATAAAATTAGAAATAATCCAAATATCGAAGTAATTAATGAGGATGTTAACGATATTTTCGAAGGATATACAATAATTGCCACTGGTCCTTTAACATCAAAATCTTTGTTAGAAAAAATAAGTGATATTACTGGTAAAGATGTTTATGGTTTTTATGATGCATCTGCTCCAATAATTTATAAAGATTCAATTGATTTTTCAAAAGTATTTATGAAGGATCGTTATGACCATGAAAATGATGGCTCTTATATAAATTGTGGCATGAATAAAGATGAATACCTTAATTTTTATAACAACTTGATAACAGCTAAAAAAGCACATCTTCATGAAATAGATAAAGATTATTTTGAAGGTTGTTTACCAATTGAAGTTATTGCTTCTAGGGGTGTGGATACATTAAGATTTGGCCCTTTAAAACCAGTTGGTTTAAATAATGAAGATAAAGAATATTATGCTGTTGTTCAATTAAGACAAGACGATCTAATTGGCGAATTTTATAATATGGTTGGATTTCAAACTAATCTAACATATGGAGAGCAAAAAAGAGTATTTTCTTTAATTCCTGGATTAGAAAATGCTAAATTTGCTAGATATGGTTTAATGCATAGAAACTCTTATTTATTTTCGCCAATTGTGTTAAATGATGATTTATCTTTAAAGGCTAATAATAATGTTTTCATCGCTGGTCAACTTTCTGGAGTTGAAGGATATGTTGAAAGTGCTGCAACAGGACTTTTAGCAGCAATATATTTAGATCTTAGATTAAAAGATAAGCCTTTTAAAGCCTTATCTTTTAATACAGTTTTAGGAGCATTAGTAAGATATATCACTCATACTGGAAAAAATAATTTTCAGCCAATGAATGCCAATTTTGGTATAATTTATGGTGCAAATAGAAGTGATAAATCAAAAGTTATTGATAGATCACTTAAAGATATCGAGGCTTTTAAAAGTTATATAAATGACTAATGAACAATTGTTGTTTCTAGATTATTTGAAGAATAATTTGAATTATAGTGAAAATACAATCAAATCTTACTCTCAAGATATATCTTTGTTTGAATCTTTTTTACTTAAAAATAATATTGATTTTAGAAATATAACAAGAGAAGATGTGCGTAAATTTATGTCTTCTAGGTTAAAAAATAAAACCTATAGAGGTAAAAATGAATCACCTAGATCAATTAGAAGAAGATTATCTGCTTTAAAGAAATATTATACTTTTTTATATGAACGAAAAATCGTAAACACTAATCCTTTTTTATTAATTGTTACACCAAAAAAGCATAATAAACTTCCTGAAGTATTATATGAATCACAAATTAAAAAATTGCTTGATGAGAATTCAAAAAGAGAAGATTATCTAACTTCTAGAGATCAAGCAATTCTTGAATTAATGTATTCAAGCGGTCTTAGATGTTCAGAAGTTGTTAATTTAACTATCTCAAATATTGATTTTAGTGGAAGATTTATGCGAATTTATGGTAAAGGTAAAAAAGAAAGACTTGTACCATTTTCTGATGAAGCAAGAAATGCAATGATTGATTATGCTAAAAAGTTAAGAAAAGAAATTCTTACTAAAAATGAAATAAATCCTAGAGAACAACAATATTTCTTTGTTAATTCAAAGGGAGGTAAATTAACTTCTAGAGGACTTGAATTTATTATGAATGAAATAATTAAAAAAACTGGACTAAATTTAGGTTTTAATCTTCATCCCCATGTCTTAAGGCATACCTTTGCTACTCATTTATATGATAAAGGAGCTGATTTAAGGATGATTCAAGAACTTATGGGTCACGAATCTATTGAAACAACCTCAATTTATGCTCATGTTTCTAAAGAGAAGATTAAAAAAGAATATAATACATATTTTCCTAAAGAATCTAAGAAGTAAAATCAACGAAATTATTCGTATTTTTTCTTGAATTTGGTATTCAATTTTCTATATAATATTAAGGCTTTGTTTAAAAGCATTAATTTTTTACACACACTATGAATTCATTCGCCTAGTCTATAAATTATTTTATAGGGTCAATGTTCGAAGTAGTGGAGGCTTAACAAATAGGAGGGACAAAAAATGTCTGAAGAAAAGAGTGTAAGTTTAGAACAAGTAGAAAAAGCTGTACAAGAAAGTGTAGCTGAAGAAGCAAAGGAAGAACAAGCTTTAGCAGATAGTGCTGAAATGGAAAAAGCTGTTTTTGATCCAAATGCTCCAATTATTACAATTAAAAATTTAATCGAAGCAGGTGTTCATTATGGCCATCAAACAAAAAGATGGAATCCAAAAATGAAGAAATATATCTTCTGCGCTAGAAATGGTATTTATTTAATCGATTTAGCAAAAACTAAAGAAGCTGTCGTTAATGCTTATACTAAATTAAAAGAAATCGTTAGCGAAGGCGGAAAAGTTTTACTTGTTGGAACAAAACAAATTGCTAAAGATTTAATTAAAGAAGAAGCAGAAAGAAGTGGAAGCTTCTATATTACAAACAGATGGTTAGGTGGTACATTAACTAACTTCAAAACAATTCAATTAAGAATTAAAAAACTTAAAGAATTAGAACAACAAGAAGCCGATGGCGTTTGGGAAAATTTACCTAAAAAAGAAGTTGCTATTTTAAGAAAAGAGAAAGAAAAACTTTCTAAAAACTTAGAAGGCATTAAAGAAATGAGAAAAGTTCCTAATGCTATTATTATCGTTGATCCAATGGAAGAAAGAATTGCTATTAAAGAAGCAATGAGATTACACATTCCAACATTTGCAATTTGTGATACAAATTGTGACCCAGATGGAATTGATTATGTTATCCCAGGAAATGACGATTTACAAAAGAGCGTTAAATTATTAGTTTCTGTTCTTGCTGATGCTATCGTTGAAGCAAAAGGTGGATTACCAGAAGTTGCTTATACTAAAGAAGATGGCGAAGATGCAACTATGAAAGATGCATTAAGACAAGCTGATAGAGAAAATGCTTTAAGACTTGCAGCTAGAAAAGAACTTCAAAGAGAAAGAGCAGAAAGAGAAAAAGCAAGATTCGCTCAAAGATTCCAAAACAAACAACAAAAAGTTGAAAACAAAGAAGAAAATAAACCAGCTGAAGCAGCTCCAGCTGCAACTGCTGAAAATACACAAAAAGGAGAATAATTTAAATGGCAAATATTGCAGCAATTAAAACTCTTAGAGAAAGAACTGGCGCAGGCATGATGGATTGTAAAAATGCCTTAGATGCATGTGACAATGATGTCGATAAAGCTTGTGACTGGTTAAGAGAAAAAGGTATTGCAAAACAAGCTAAAAAAGCTGATAGAATCGCAGCTGAAGGCTTAACTTCAATTAAAGTTTGTGAAAAATGCCACAAAGCATTAATTAGTGAAGTTAACTGTGAAACAGACTTCGTTGCACATTCTGACGCTTTTAAAGAATTAGTTCAAAATGTTGATTCAGTTCTTTTAGAAAAAGGCTGCACAACTCTTGAAGAAGCAAAAGCTGCTACAGAAAATTTATTTACTGATGCAGGTTTAAAACTCGGTGAAAAATTATCATTAAGAAGATTTACAACAATTGAAGCAAAAGATGGCGAATGCATGGGTTCTTATGTCCACATGGGTGGCAAAATTACTACAGTTGTTATCTTGAAGAAAGATAATCCTGAATTAGCTTTCAATATTGCTGTTCATATTGCTGCAAATTCCCCAAAATATATTACAGAAGCTGACATCGAACCAGAAGCTTTAACTAAAGAAAAAGAAATTCAAGCTGAAGCAGTTAAAAACGATGAAAAATTAAAGAACAAACCAGCTCAAGCATTAGAAAAGATTATCGAAGGTAAAGTTCATAAAGTCTTTGCTGAAGTAACTTTAGTTGATCAAGAATACTTAATTGATAACACAAAAACTGTTGGTCAATTATTAAAAGAAAATGATAACGAAGTTGTTAAATTTGTTAGATACCAAGTTGGTGAAGGCTTAGAAAAGAGAGTTGATAACTTTGCTGAAGAAGTTATGGCTCAAGCTTCTGGAAAATAATTTTCCTAATTTGATTATTAAAGGAAGGTTCTCAAATTGAGACCTTCTTTTTTTCAAAATTATGATACTAAACCTACAAGTTTTTGCTATAATAAACGCATGACTGAAATAAGTAAAAAATATACAAGAGTTATTTTAAAATTATCTGGTGAAGCCTTACTTGATAATGCTTCTCATCTTATTTTTTCTAAAGATAAACTCGATAATATTGTTACCTTGTTGAAGACCCTAAATAGAAATGGTGTCAAGGTTGGTGTTATCGTTGGAGCTGGCAATATTTTTAGAGGAAGAATTGCTAGCGAAGTCGGATTAAAAGAAGAAGATGGCGATTATCTTGGAATGGTTGGAACGGTTATTAACTGCAAATGTATTGCTGATTTATTGGCAAAAAATGATGTTCCAAACGAATTATTTAGTGCTTTAGCAATTGAAAAAGTTGCAAAAGGCTATAATGTAAGCGAAGCGAGAAAAGCTTATGACGAAGGAAAAGTCGTTTTATTCGCTGGAGGAATCGGTGAAGTTAAGCATACGACCGATACAGCTGCTTCAACTAGGGCTTTAGAAATGAATGCAGAATTAATTCTTGCAGCTAAAAATGGTGTTGATGGAGTTTATGATAAAGATCCTAATAAATATCCTGATGCTAAATTTCTCCATAAATTAACCTATAAAGAAGTCTTAGATTCTAACTTAAAAGTTATGGATAAAGAAGCTGCTGAATTATTATTAAATAAAGATATTGTCACTAGAGTTTTCTCAATGGATAATTTTGATAATTTTTATAAAGTTATCTCTGGAGATGATTCTGTTGGATCAATAATTTCAAAATAAAAGGAGAATTATATGTCTGAATTAACAAATCAATGCAAAGAAAAAATGGAGAAATGTCTTACTTCATTAAACGAATCTTTAAATACTTTAAGAACTGGTAGAGCAAACGCTAGTTTATTAAATAATTTAAAAGTCGATTATTATGGTGAACCCACACCTGTTACTCAAATTGCTGCTATTAAGGTTCCTGAACCAAAGCAATTATTAATTGTTCCTTATGATCAAGGAGACGTAAAATCTATTGTTGCTGCAATTAATGCTTCAGATATTGGTATTAATCCAATTGTTGATGGCAAGCAAATTAGACTAAATATGCCTGCTTTAACTGAAGATAGAAGAAAAGAATTAACTAAAAAAGCTAAAGTTTATTGTGAAGAAGCAAAGGTTGCTGTAAGAAATGTAAGAAGAGATTTTATTGATAAAATTAAAAAAGACGATTCTTATACTGAAGATACATCAAAGAAAGCAGAAGAAGATATTCAAAAAGTTACTGATGAATATTGCAAAAAAGTTGACGCAGCTTTAAAAACAAAAACTGACGAAATCATGACTCTTTAATTATGAATAAGAACGAAGTTGAGTCTAAAGAAGAAAATCACTCAAAGCTTGAAGAAGATATTAAAAGAGAACTACGTGTCAACGAGTTAAGCAAAGAAACTAAAAATAACCTAGTTTCTAGAATTATTATTGCAATTTGTATCGTAGTTGTAATTTTGCCATGTATTTTATTAGGTGATTATTTTCTTTTTGCACTAATTTTGCTTTTATCTTTAATTACGACTCACGAAATATCGAAAGCTCCACAATCAATTGAACATCGTTATAGACCAATAATTTATTTATTCTCTTATTTAATGATGTTTCTTTTAGTTTTTTTAAACTTTTTTATAGATTTGTTTGCGAGTATTTATCAATATTCGACAGATCCCTCCATTCAAAATTTTGTTTTTAATTTAAATACTGCATTTAAATCTCCTTATATTAATATAGGATGTTTTGTTATTTGCATTTGTTTTTTCTTAATCGAAGCTGTTTTTGATAAGAAATTCTCTCTAAAAGATGCTTTTTATTTTATAACAATGTTATTTTTAGTATCTTTAGGACTTCAAAATATGCTTTATTTAAGATATTTGCCATTTAATTTAAATCCCGAAGTTGAAGTTACATCATTTTACAAATATTTGTTATCAGCTATGCCTTTATTTTTTGTATTCGCATCTGCTTGCTTAACTGATGTTTTTGCTTATTTAGTTGGTGTACTATTTGGAAAACATAAGATGTGTCCTACAATTTCTCCTAAAAAGACTTGGGAGGGATTTGCTGGAGGTATTTTCTTTGGTTTTGCAATACCTTTTATTACAGCGATGCTTATGGCACATTTTGGTTACCCTATTTTAGAAGGCGTTTTAGATATTGAACATTGGTGGAATATTTTAATCTTGTTCTTAGTTCTACCTTTTGTAGGTACTTTTGGAGATTTATTTTTCTCTAAGGTTAAAAGGGAATTTAATATTAAGGATTTCGGAACAGTTCTAAAATCACATGGTGGAATTTTAGATCGTTTTGATTCAATTATTTTTTGTTCAATCGTAACTGGACTCCTTGTTTTTGCAATGAGTTTTGATTGGACTAGCATTATTTAACAATTATTTATGAAAAAGAATCTTTTTATTCTTGGCGCAAGTGGAAGTATAGGAGGCCAAACTTTAGAAGTTTTGCCTTCTTTTTTGACTAAATATAATTTAGTTGGGGTTTCTATTGGCCATAACATTTCTTTTTTGGAAGAACGTATTTTACCTTTTTATAAATTAAAATACGTTTACGTTATAGAAGAAAAAGATTACTTATATTTAAAAGAAAAATACAAAGATATAGTTTTTTACTATGGTAAAGACAATATATCTAAGATGCTCAAAAACATAAAAGACGAAGTCGATATTATTTTAAATGCCTTAGTAGGTTTTAGTGGTCTTATGCCATCATTATGGGCGGTTAAAAACAATAAAATTTTGCTTTTAGCAAATAAAGAAAGTCTAGTAATTGGTGGAGAATATATTAAAAAAATACTCGGGGATAAAAAATTAATTTATCCAATTGATAGTGAGCACGCTGCTATTACTAAATGCTTACATAATGTAAAAAAAGAAGATTTAGATTATATTTGTTTGACATGTTCAGGAGGACCTTTTTTTAATTATAAAAAAGAAGAATTCAAAAATATTACCTTTTTAGATGCTTTAAAACACCCAACCTACTCGATGGGAAGCAAAATTACAATTGACTCCTCAACTTTAATGAATAAAGCTTTTGAAATTATTGAAGCATATTACCTATTCGATGTTGAACCTAATAAAATTAAAGTTTTAATTGATCGAAATTCTTATGTTCATTCTTTTATTCATTTAAAAAATGGTAATTTTAAGCTTTCTGTCGGGAAACCAGACATGAAAGTCCAAATTAAAGATGCTTTAAATTTATTTGAACTTGATTCATCGAAAGAGTTTTTAGATACAGAAATTAATACTTTTGAAAATTATAAGTTTTATGAAGTTGATAAAGAAAAGTTCCCTTTAATCAATTATGGTTATTATGTTATTAGACATAAAGGACTTTCTGGTTTAATATTAAATGACGCTGATGAAATTTGTTATAAATATTTTAAAGAAGGCGTTATATCTTATTTAGATATTAAAAAAGTTATAGATAAATCTTTTGATGAATTATCTGATATATTAAATTTAGAATTTAGTGAAGAAAATATATTTGCTTTTGATAAACAAATTCGAGATAAAGTTGAAGAAATTATTTTACGTAAGGAGTTTAACTAATGGATATTTTAATGACTATCTTGTCGATTATTTTATTTTTAGTAGCGATTGGTGTCCTTGTTTCAATTCATGAATTAGGTCATTTTATTGCTGCTAAATCATGCAATGTTTATTGCGATACTTTTTCAATTGGATTTGGACCAAAATTTGTTAAATTTAAAAGAAAAAAAGGTGAAACAAGATTTACTATTGGTATTATTCCTCTTGGCGGATACGTTTCTATGTATGGCGAAGCCGCCGAGGAAGATAGCAAAGAACAAGCCAAAGATGAAGATAAAATTAAAATTTCTAGAAAAAGATCTCTTCAAGGTATTTCAAGATGGAAAAGAATTACTATTTTTGCTGCCGGAATTATCATGAATTTTATTCTAGCCTACATAATTTTCTTTATATCCGCTGTTTCTTTTCCTCAACTTACATCTATCCCAAATGTTAATGTGGCAACAATTACAAATGAAACTGCCTTTAAAGAAAACTTTAAAAATACAGATGGAAGTGAACTTAGTAATGATCAAATTCAATTTATTTCAAATCAATCAGTCTTCAATGTTTACTATTTAAGATTTGATTATACTTACGTTGATTTAAATAATAGAGAATCAACTATAACAATTGATGTACCTTATATAGTTGATACATATAATATGACTATTAATGACGGAGACACAAATTATGGTTTTATAATTGGAACAATGAATTTAAAATCTCCTGACTATTCTAATTTTATAAGTTCAATTTTTGAGGCCGAAAGAATAAATACTTCAAACCCTTTACCAGAAGGTTATTCAAATCTTACTATTAGGGATAATTCAGGTAACTTTACACCTATTCCAGAAAATATAGAAGTTAATTTACCTTTAGTTGGTAGTGATGGTTCTTTAAAAACTGTAGCCTTAACTAGTGGCGATTATTTAAGTGGAAGTCTAGATTTCTTTGATCAAAATAAAGAAGACTCTGTTTCAACAAACTTCACTTTTAATGTAAGCGAAGAAAATAGACTAAACGAATTAGGTTTAGGGATGTATACTAAATTTGAATATGTTGGTGTTAAGGCTTTTCAAATAGCAGGTGAACAATGGGTAGATTCAACAAGTGCTATTTCCCAAGCTTTAGGACAATTATTTTATTCTGGCGAAGCTTGGAATAATGTTGGAGGTCCGGTCGCTATTTTTGCTCAATCTACGGAGATATTAAATACTTATCCATTCTATTATTATTTAAATACTTGGGGAATTCTCTCAGTTAACCTTGCTTTATTTAACCTTTTACCTTTCCCAGGACTTGATGGTTGGCAAATTTTAGTAGAATTAATTGAAGGCGGCGTTAATCTTGTATATAAAGCTAAAAATAAATTATCAAAAGATAAGAAAGATAAAGAAAATATTCAAGACGATAAAACTGAGGCAATCGAAGCAACAATTATTGATGATAAGGCTAGTGTAAATAAAGATACAAATTTAGTTGTTGGCGGTGGCGATTCTTCAAACACGAGGGAACATTTGCCTTACGATGATGAGTGGCATATTCCAGCTAAAGTAAAAAACATTGTTTCTTATATTGGATTAGGCTTACTTTTTATTCTTATGTTCGCTATTATCTTCAAAGATATTTTTACTTACTTTTAGAGGTTTAATATGAAAGAAAAGATGATTAGGTTTTTACATAGTATCAATATCGTAGACACATCAATTTACGATATGGATTTTGTGTGCATTTCTAAATCACCTTATCATATTACTAAACCTTTATACTTATATTCCGTTATAAAAGATACTCCATTTACTTATAAACTTCTTTGTGATTTTTTAGATCATTTAAGTTATATTACAAGTTATGATTACGAGTTTAATTTTACCTATAAGAAGAAATATGATTTAACATCGATAAAGTCTTTTATTGATGACTTTATTTATAATACTTTATTTGACAATTTAGATTACAAATTAGAAGTTAATGGAAAGGTAATACTTACATTTAATTCGAAAGAAGACTTAGATTTATTTAATTCAATCAAGGATGATTTAGATAAGTATTTTAAGTTTGTGTGTTTAAATAAAAGCATAGAGACTACATATAAAGAAACTTTAAGCGATTCAGAAGTTATTGAAAAATATAATGAATCTGTAACTAAAGAAGAAAAAGAAGAAGTTTTTGATGTTAAGCACGAAGATTTAAAACAAGTTGAAACTTCTAATAATGTCGAACCATTAAATAAATTAAATCAAGAAATAGAAGATGTATTTGCTGATGCTTCTTTAGCAAGCAATGAAGAAACTAAGGAAGATACTCCTAATAAATCTCTTTTAGATATTGAAAACGAAAAGTTTAAGGAAGTAATCAAACAAACAGAACAAAAGATTCAAAAGGAAGAACAAGAATATAAAGAAGCTAAACAAAGAAAAGATTATTTTAATGGTCTTTATAGAAGATCTTCAAACTATAAAGAGATTTTAATATCTCAAATTGATGCTAATTCTGATGCCGTTACTTTTACTGGTAAGGTTTTTGAAAGAGAAGAAAAGGAAGCAAAAGGAAGAACATATCTTCGTTTTGGTGTATTTCAAGAAAACGGAGCTATTTATTGCAATTATTATCCTAAAGATGAAAACGAAGATTTAAAAGCAATTGCTGATGGAATAAATATAAGAATTAATGGTAAAGTTAACGCAAAATTTAATCCAAATGATCCTAATGTTATTGTCCATAGTTATGAAATTTTACCTAATGATCCTCTTCGAGACGATGAGGAAGAAGAAAAGAGAGTAGAGTTACACCTTCATACTAAATTTTCTGAAATGGATTCAATTGCCTCTATGGATTCTTATTGTGAGTTAGCTTCCCATATGGGTATGAAAGCTATTGCAGTCACAGACCATGGTGTTGTTCAATCATTCCCTGAGGCACAAAAAGCAGCAAAAAAATATAATATTAAGATGCTTTACGGTTCTGAACTTTATTTAGTTGAAGATGATTTATGTGCAGCCTTAAATCCATGCGATAAAGAATTAAAAGATGCAACCTATGTTGTAGTTGACTGTGAGTCAACTGGTTTATCTATTGAGTTTGACCGTATAACCGAAATTGGTGCTTTTAAAGTAAAAGGTGGAATGTTAATTGATAGATTTGATATGTTAGTTAACCCAGGAATTCCTATTCCTAAAATTATTCAAGAAAAGACTAACATTACCGAAGAAATGGTTAAAGATTGCCCTAAAATTGATGAAGTTTTACCTGAATTTTTAAAGTTTGTTGGTGACTCAATTTTAGTAACCCATAATGGTGAATTCGACTATTCAATGATTAATGAAGCTTATAAGAGAATCCATGGTAAAGATATTATTTTACCTGTCATTGATACTTTAGCTATTTCTAGATACTTATATCCAGATAAAAGAAAGCATTCTTTAGGCGCTTTATGTAGCCGTTTAGACGTTGATTATGATAAAGATAGTGCCCATAGAGCAGATTACGATGCTAGTGTTTTGGCTTCTTGTTGGAATATCTTAAAAGGATACTTGGAAGATAAAAAAGAACATATTTTACATTCTGACCTAATACATTTACCTTACGAAAAAGAGGCTTTAAAAAGCATGCATGGTTATCACACTTGTGTAATTTGTAAGGACAGAGCAGCTCTTAAAAATTTATATAAAGTAATTTCTGCTTCTCATTGTGATTATATGGGTACTGTTCCGCTTGTTCCTAGATCATTATTAAATCAATATAGAGATTCCTTTTTCGTAGGTTCTGCTTGTTTTAATGGAGAAGTTTTCCAAAACTGTGTTTTTAGAAATTCTAAAAAATTAGCCGCATCTATTTCATATTATGATTATATCGAACTTCAACCTTTGGAAAATTATATGTTTTTAGTTAATGATGGACAAATTCCAGATGTTGAAACTTTAAAAAAATATCTTGTTCTCATTATTAATGAAGCTAAAAAGCAAAAAAAGATGATTTGTGCTACAGGAGATTGTCATTACGTTAATAAAGAACAAAAAATTTATCGTGACATTTTAATAAATAACCAGGCTGTTGGTGGTGGCTTGCATCCTTTATTTAGAAGAAATGGCGTTCCAATTCCTGACCAACATTTTCTATCAACTAGAGAAATGCTTGATGCTTTTAGTTGGTATGATAATCAAGAAGAAGTTAGAAAGTGGGTTATCGATAATACGAATTATATTGCAGATCAATGTTCAGAAATTATTCCAATTGATGATAAGTTATATACTCCTGAAATTGATAATTGTGAGCAAATGTTAACCGATATGTGTTACGAAAAGGCTCATCGAGAATATGGAGATAAATTACCTTCTTTGATAGAAGATAGATTGAAAAGAGAACTTGATGGTATTATTAGCAACGGTTATTCAGTTACGTACTATATTGCTCACGAACTTGTAAGACTTACAAATGAAGCTGGATATATTGTTGGATCTAGAGGATCTGTCGGTTCATCTTTTGCTGCATATTGTGCAGGAATTACAGAAGTTAACCCATTACCACCTCATTATAGATGTCCAAAATGTAAGCATGTAGAATTCCATGATATGAGTGATGGATGCACATCTGGTTATGACTTGCCTTTAAAAAGATGCCCTGAATGTGGTGAAGTTATGATTCAAGATGGGCAAAATATTCCATTTGAAACATTCCTTGGATTTAAAGCTGAAAAAGTTCCTGATATTGACTTGAACTTCCCAGCTGACTTCCAGTCTAAAGCTCATCTTTTTACCAAAAAACTTTTAGGTGAAAATAATGTTTTTAGAGCGGGCACGATTTCAACTGCTAAATTAAAAACTGCAATTGGCTATGTTAGAGAATATTTCAAAAATCAAGGTATTGATCCGAATACAGTAAAAAGACCACTAATTAATGCTTTAGCTTTTGGATGCACAAGTGTTAAAAGAACTACAGGACAACATCCTGGTGGTATTGTTGTTGTTCCAAGAAGATATGAAATTTATGACTTTACTCCTGTTCAATATCCTGCAAACGATACAACTGCCGAATGGAAAACAACTCATTTTGATTTCCATGCAATTCACGATACTATTTTAAAACTAGATATGTTAGGCCACGTTGATCCACAAGCCTTAAAAATGATGTGTGACTTAGAAGGAGTTGATATTCATTCAATTCCAATGAATGATAAAAAAGTTTTGTCTTTATTTACATCTAATGATGCTTTAAACATGAAACACAAATATATTAAGGAAGATGTTGGCACAACTGGTATTCCTGAATTTGGTACTAATTTTGTTAAACAATTAATCAGAGAAGCAAAACCAAAAACTTTCAGAGATCTTCTTATTATTTCAGGTCTTTCTCATGGGACTAACGTTTGGACTAACAATGCTCAAGATTTAATCAAGTCTGGAGTTACTGACCTTAATGGAGTTATTGGATGTAGAGATGATATTATGTCGTTCTTGATTAGTAAAGGACTAGATAATTCCAAAGCTTTTACCATTATGGAAACTGTAAGAAAAGGAAAAAAACTTTCTGACGAACAAATTCATGATATGGAAAGTCATAATGTTCCTAATTATTACATCGAATCATGTAAGAAGATTAAGTATCTTTTCCCTAAAGGTCATGCTTGTGCTTATATTATGATGGCTATTCGTGTTGGCTACTTTAAGGTTTATTATCCTTTAGCATTTTATGCTACATTCTTTACATTAAGATGCGATCAATACGATATTTCAACTATGATTAAAGGCATTGATGCAGTTCATGAAAGAATTGAAGAATTAGAAAATAGAAATGCTTCAAACGATCCTTTGAAAAAACTATCCGATAAAGAAGTGGCAATTTTAGATACTTTAACAGCTGTTCTTGAATTCTATGAAAGAGGATTCAAATTTGAAACTATAGACATTAATAAGTCAGAACCAAGCAATTTTATTATTGATAGAGAAAATAATGCTTTAATTCCGCCATTTAAAGTATTAGATGGTTTTGGTGAAAACGGTGGCGAACAAATTAAAGCTGCTAGAGCATCAAGAGCATTTGATTCGATAAGTGATTTTTCAAAAAGAGGAAAAGTTCCTGAAAAGGTTGTCAATCAATTGCGTGAACTAGGAGCCTTTAAAGGCTATAATGAAACAGATGAGTTATCACTGTTTGATAATTTTGATTTATTTGGCTAGTAATCTAAGCTAGCCAATAATGGTTACGTAGCTCAGCTGGATAGAGTAACTCCCTCCTAAGGAGTAGGTCGAGGGTTCAAATCCCTCCGTGATCACCATATAGAAATAAAAAAATAACGCGAGGATAATCGCGTTATTTTTTGATTTATTAAGGCGTTTAGTATTTATTTCTATATGGTGGACCTTACGGGGCTCGAACCCGTGACCTCTTCCATGCCATGGAAGCGCGCTCCCAGCTGCGCCAAAGGCCCAAACGCAAATAAGATTATACTAGATATGCTAAATCTAATCAAACTTATTTTTGATAGTTATTTTTAGCAAAAGCTTCAACTAATGCAGTTTTTAAAGATAATTCTGCTTGTTTATGTTCATGAGCCGAAGTAGAATTTTTGAGTTTTTGTAAAGCTTCTTCTTGTGCTTTTTTTGTTTTTTCGATATCGATTTTTTCTACTGGAATGAAAGTATTAACAATAAGTGAAGTAGTGTTAGTTTTATTGTTAAAATGAATTGCTCCTCCACCTACGGCATAGTGGACGATTTCATCATTATATCTACGTATAGTTAAAATAGATACCTCAACATTTGCTAAATAATCAGCATGATTTGGAAGTATTTCAACTTCACCATTATCTGTTTGAACGGTAATAGATTTGATTCTATGTCTTTGTTCAAGAGAATCAGGTGTAACTAATCGTAAATTTATTAAACCAATTTGTTCGTCTGCCATAAACTATTTATTTGTTTTGTTTTCGTTATTAACGTTTAAGTTTTTTTGCTCAGTTTCTTCTTTCACTTCAACTTTAGATCTAAGTTGTTTATCTTTTTCGATAACTTCATCAAAAGTTCCAACATATAAGAAAGCATTTTCTAATAAGTTATCACCTTCACCGTTTAAAATTCTTTCAAAAGAGTCAATTGTATCTTGAAGTTTAACGTATTTACCAGGGGTACCTAAGAAAGCCTCAGCGACTGAGAAAGGTTGAGATAAGAAATTTCTTATTCTTCTAGCTCTAGCGACAGTTAATTTATCTTCATCAGAAAGTTCATCTATACCTAAAATTGCAATAATATCTTGTAAATCTTTATATCTTTGAAGAATTTGTTGAATTTTACGAGCAATTTCATAATGTTTTTTGCCAACAATATTTGGGTCTAGAATGTTTGATGTTGATTGTAATGGATCAACTGCTGGATAGATACCTAAAGCAGCTGTATTTCTATCAAGGACTGTTTTTGCATCAAGGTGAGCAAAAGTAGTAGCAGGAGCTGGGTCTGTTAAATCGTCTGCAGGGACGTAAACTGCTTGAATTGAGGTAATTGAACCATCTCTAGTCGAAGCAATTCTTTCTTGTAATTCACCCATTTCTGTAGCAAGAGTTGGTTGATATCCAACAGCAGAAGGCATTCTTCCTAAAAGAGCACTAACTTCGGAACCAGCTTGTGTAAATCTGAAAATATTATCAATGAATAGAAGAACATCTTGGTGGCCAACATCTCTAAACCATTCAGCCATAGTTAATGCTGCAAGAGGTGCTCTCATTCTTACGCCAGGAGATTCATTCATTTGGCCAAAGATTAATGCTGTATTTTCAAGAACTCCAGATTCTTTCATTTCAAAGTAAAGGTCATTACCTTCTCTAGAACGTTCTCCAACGCCAGCAAAAATAGAAGTTCCCTTTTTTTCGACAACGATGTTATGGATTAATTCTTGGATAAGGGTAGTTTTACCAACACCAGCACCGCCAAATAAACCAACTTTTCCACCTTTTAAATATGGGCAAAGTAAATCCAGGACTTTAATTCCTGTTTCGAAAACTACTTGAGAAGTTGGTTGGTCTTCAAAAGAAGGAGGTAAATTATAAATAGAATGTGTTTCGGTTGGTGTGAATTCACCTAAATTATCAATAGGTTCTCCTAAAACATTAAACATACGTCCTAAGACATTTCTACCAACAGGAACATTTATTGGTTTGTGGGTATTTGTAACTTTAAGAAGTTTTCTTATTCCTTCGGTTGGTCCCATTGCAATACATCTTACTGTATCGTGGCCTATATCTTGGGCGACTTCAAGGACAAGTTCTTTTTGCTCATCACGACTTGAGAAGCTTACTTTTAAGGCAGTTCTCATAGAAGGAATTAAGCCATCATAAAAACGAACATCGACGACAGGTCCAATAGCTTGAACTACATATCCATAATCTGCTTCTTTTGTTTTTGTGTTGAATTTATATTGTTTAAGCATATTTAACCTCCTTAATAAGATGAATTGTTACTTCCACCGACAATTTCGGTAATTTCTTGAGTAATTTTTTGTTGTCTAATCTTGTTATAGTCAAGTTTTAAAGTATAAATTAAGTTATCTGCAGAAGAAGTTGCACTATCCATGGAATTTCTTCTACATGTGTATTCGCTTAACTTAGACTCTAAAAAGTATCGATATATTAATGCGTCCAAATAATGAGGAACAATTAAGTCTGTAACCTTACTTGAATCGCCTTCAAATATAGGCTCTTTAATCTCACTCGTGTCCATCACATCAAGTTCTGCTAAAGGAAGTAATCTTTCACAAACTGGCTTTGTTACCATGGAATTAATATATTTTGTATAAATAATGTTTACTTCGGAATATATTTCTTTTTTATACAAAGAATCAACATAATGCCTAAATAAATTAGTCTTTTCAAAAGTTAGTTCTTCAAGCAAATTAACATGTTCAGAATAAGCATGATCTACTGAATTGGCAAAATGTTTAAATCCTTTATCACCAATAAAAATACAATCATCATTTTTAGTTAATAGTGTTTTAGCAAGTTTTTCTAAAGCGTAATTATAAGAACCGCATAAACCTAAAGTAGAAGTAATAAAAATATAGAGTTTTTTATTACCTGGATATTTTAATAAACAAGTTGGAACTCTTCTTGAAGAAAAATCAATGTATTGTAAACAAAGTTTCATTGCATCGTGCAAAGCTAAAACATAAGAATAATTTGTATCATAAATATTCTTTAATCTTGTTGAACGAGAAGAAGCAATAAGTTTCATTGCTTTAGTAATTTTTCTAATCGATTCAACGGTAGAAATACGTTTTTTTACTTCAAGTAAGGATTGAGCCATATTTTGCTAAGCATTTACCTCGTTAGTTTTTACTGCATTTTTAATTGTAGTTAATAAATCTAAGACAAAGTTTTTATCTTCGTCACTAAATTCATGAGTCGAATTAATTTTTTCATAAATGTTGTTTTCTTTTGAAACAATTGAGTTATCTAAAAGTTTTAAAATGTGATGGACTTTAGAAGGTTCAACATCATCTAAATAACCGCTTTGAGCAACAAAAATATCAACAATTTCTTGAGCTAAAGATAAAGGCATGTATTGTTTTTGCTTTAAAACTTCAAGAAGAATTTCACCATGAGTTAAAATAGCTTGCGTTGATTTATCTAAGTCACTACCAAATCTAGAGAAATCAAGCATTTCATGATAGTTAGCAAGTTGCATTCTTAAATCTTTTGCAACATTTTTCATTACTTTATATTGAGCAGCACTACCAACACGGCTTACTGATAAGCCTGAATCAATTGCTGGTCTTTGTCCTGCATTAAACATATCATCGTTTAAGAATAATTGACCATCAGTAATGGAAATAATATTAGTAGGAATATAAGCTGAAATATCTCCGGCTTGAGTTTCAACGATAGGAAGAGCCGTAATAGAGCCTCCACCTAATTTACTTGAAAGTTTACAAGATCTTTCAAGAAGTTTAGAGTGAATATAGAAAATATCACCGGGATAAGCTTCTCTACCAGGAGATCTTCTAAGCAATAAACATAAAGTTCTATAAGCAACAGCATGTTTTGATAAATCATCATAAACAATCAAAACATCTTTTCCTCTATATTCCCAATATTCGGCAATAGAAGTTGCACTATAAGGTGCAATATATTGCATTGGAGAAGGATCAGCTGCGCCAGAAGAAACAACAACGGTATAGCTCATTGCACCAGCTCTTTTTAAACGAGAGACAATTTGGGCGAGTGAGGAATTTTTTTGGCCAATTGAACAATAAACACAAATAACATCTTTACCTTTTTGATTTAAAATTGTATCGATTGCTAAAGCAGTTTTTCCGGTTTGTCTATTTCCAATAATCAATTCTCTTTGTCCTTTTCCAATAGGAATCATTGAATCGATAGCTTTAATTCCTGTCATTAAAGGTTGTTTAACTGATTGTCTATCCATAATTTTAGGAGCAGGCATTTCAATAGGTCTATATTCGTTAGTTTCAATTTTTCCTAAGCCATCAATAGGTTCGCCTAAAGAATTAACAACTCTACCTAGCATCGCATCGCCAACAGGAACAGAAGTAACTTTATTTGTTCTATTGCAAATATCGCCCTCCTTTATGCTTATTTCATTTCCAAAAAGAGCAACACCGATTGAATCTTCTTCGATGTTCATAACCATACCGTAGTTATTATTTGGAAATTCAATTAATTCGCCATACATTGCTTCGTCAAGTCCATAAATGGTGGCGATACAGTCACCTACACTAACTACTTGACCAACACTTGTAGTATTAATTTTCTTTTCGTATTTATTGATTTCATCCTTAATAATTTCTGATAAGGAGTTTAGATTTTTATTATCACTCATTATTTAGCCTCCTTATTACTTTTAAAATAGTTATCGTAATATTGGTTTAAGTTCTCTTTGATATCATCTAACTTTGACTCAACACTGTATTCAAAAATTGTTTCATTAATTAAAACTCTAATTCCAGCAATTAAGTCTTTATCGATAACAATTTTAAAATTACATTTAGTGTTAAATTTCTTTTCAAAAGCAGATTGAATTTTGCTAACTTGATCTTGACTTAATTCGAAAGGTGTATAAATAAAACCATCTAAAATATTTTGTTCTTGATGTACTAATCGATCAAAAGTTTCTTTAACTTCTCTTAAATGATTAAAAATATTTTTTTCAATCAAGATTTTTGCAAAAAGAAGTACTTCAGGAATTAAAACATCCTTAAAAGTATCATCAAGTGATTCATACTTATCTTTAATTTCAACAAAAGGTGAATTTAATAAGTCATAATATGATGGATTTTTCTCTAAATTCCATAATAAAAACTTTAAGTTTTCTTGAAACTTAATAATTTGGTTATTTTCTAGAGCATTTTGGAAAAACCCTTCTGTTGTTTTTAAAATAAGGGAATCGGTGTTAGTCATTTTACTTATCCTTTAATAGTTCATCGACAAAATCATTAACGAATTTGTCGTTATCTTCTTTTGTAATGTCTCTTTTTAAAATTTCTTTTGATGTTGTAATTGCACTATCAACAATTGTTTTATGTGCGTCTTTAAGCATGTTGTTACGTTCAGTCTCAATATCTTTATGAGCTTGAGCTTTAGCAATTTCAATTTTAGTAAAGAGCTCTTTTTCACTTTCTTGAGCTCTAACTTCAGCTGTTTTTTGAGCAGCTTGAACAATTTCACCTGCTTTTTTCTCACTATCTAAAATAAGTTGATTACTTTTTTCTAGATTTGCACTAGCTTCTTTAACTTTTTCTTCACTATCTTTAATATTTTTTTCAATATAATCGCTACGCTTTGAAAGTTTCTTTTTCAAAGGTTTATAAGCCAAAACAATAAAAAGAACTACGACAATAATGAATAAAGCAAGTTGCATTAAAGTAATCCAAATATTTGGCAACATATTTTGGACTAATGTAACGATTCTATCTGAAATTTCTTCAGTGTCACAAGAAGTCAAACTCAAAAGAAGAATAGATAGAAAAGCAGTTAATGTAAGTTTTTTTGATTTCTTCATATTCTTGCCTTTAAAACTTTCTATTGAACAACGAATGCCATTAAAATTGCAACAACAAGAATATAAATTGCAACAGATTCAACAAGACCGATACCAATAATCATGGAAGTTCTGATATCTTTTGTGGCAGATGGATTTCTACCGATAGCTTCCATAGCTTTCATGACTGCTAAGCCTTCAGCAATAGCTGACATGCCAAGTCCGATACATGCAATACCTAAACCAATAAAATTCATAAATTTATCTCCTTCTATTTCAAATTCAATATGAATTAAATACCAACTTTTTTAGCTTTCTTTTCGAGTCTTCTTTGTTTTTTCATTTCTTTTTCGTGTTTTTTGTTTTCTATAGAAAGCTTATATTCTTCAGGACTAATATATTCATTTGATATATTAATCATTGTTAATATTGTAAAGACAGCCATTTGAATTAAGCCATCGAATAAATCAAAGTAGAGGTGGCCAATTGGCGCAAGGATTGGATCAAATACCATACCTACAAGGCTTCCTTCTGGTGGAAGCGATGTTCCAAGTCCAACATAGATTAATGTAATAACACAATATCCAGCTAAAGCATTACCAAATAAACGTAGAGTTAAGGATAAAAGTGATGACCACATAGTAACTAAGTTAACTGGTAAGAAAATTGGAATTGGCTCTATATATCTTTCAAAGTATGACCAGTGTTTATATTTAATTGCGTTATAGTGAGTTAAAACGAATGTGATTAAAGCAATTGAAAGTGGAATAGCAATATTTGTAAATGGGTTAGGAAGCGGTTCACCAAAAGTATCACCATGTGGTTGAAATATATTAGGAATACCAATCCATCCAATAATAAATCCTAGAATAATATATCCTCCAACAAATAAGATATATCCAGAGAAGTCCTTAAATGCTGGGCCCATTAAATCAATAACTTGTTTTTCAACCCAATCGTTGATTGCTTCAAAAGCATTAAAAAATCCCTTAGGTTTTTCTAATGCATCGTATTTTCTTAGTTTTATTCTTATAACTATAGTTAAAATAAGCATTATTAATAATGCTAATATAGAAGAAAGAAATTCAGGGGGAATTTCATCCCAACTTAACCATTTAATAACTTTTCCAAAATCCATATTACTTAATCACTATACCTACTAAATAACCAATTGTGTATAAAACTGGAGAAATAATAATGTAATATGCCTCACTTGTTTTAAGGGTTCCCATTAAATAAAGATAAAGAACGCATAAAACTAAAGAGAGGATAATACATGCAAATCGCGCGAGATAAAAAAGGATAAAAGATAATTTACCTTTTCTATCAATACCGAATTTTAAAAATCCAAGAATGAAAGTTATATAAGTTAATATCATAAATGGAAATGAGATTGAAAATAAAACCAAAAATGTTGATGAATTTGCTAAAAAATATATTAATGTACCAATAGCATATCCAATTATTGCGACAATTAAAAAACAAATCGCAGCAATAATGGTTTTCTTATTTCGATCAAATTTTTCAAACATTCTAACTTAATTCTTTCGTTTAGTAAATCTTGTCTTAAGGCCGACATTATTTACTCTCTATTTATAAAACTTGCGGTCTTAAAAGTCAATAATTTTGGCGTCTATTTTAAAGACGATTTTCTTGAAGTTCAAATTCATTACAAAGTTCATAATATTTATCAATATAAGAGAGATTTGCCTCATATTTTTCGTATAAAGGTGAAGATAAATATATATGAATCATATTGTACATTCCATCTAATGATTTTTTCTTTAAAGCTAAATCATCTTTATTAAAGATTAATCTAATTTCTTCGATGGTTATCGTATTATCTAATTTTTTATTAGCCATTAAATCAGCTTTATAAAGTAAATCTGAAATAATATCATCAAGTTTATTTTTAATAGTATCAATAAATTGAAGATTACCATTTGAGATTAAATTAAAGATATTATACATTTCATCGTTATCTTCATTTAAAAGTAGGTAAGAAGGAACATCTTTAAATTCCTGAATATCACTTTTTTCACCCATATTTATGACCATTTTATAAACTTCATCTAAATATTTAATAATAATTGAAGAAATGTTTTGAGCATTTGTTTGATCAAAAATTTGATGATCTAAAGAGAATATATAAGCAATTTTGGAAACAATGCTTGAAGGTAGTGCTTTAATTAGATCGTTTTCTTTTAAATCCTTTAATTCTATTTCTTTATCAGTGCTTAAAACAATCTTATCAAAAGAAGTAAGATTATAAATTCCTTCAATTAAATCATGAGTTTCGTTTAATGTATGTTCTTGATCCTTATTATATTTATCAAGAAGAGCATTAACGTCTTTTAAAATTTGATCGAGGAAACGATTTAAAAATGAAGAAATTTTAGTTAAATAAGCGTTATATTCTTCTTCATTATTTCTTTGAATATATGTTAAGACGTTGAACTTAATAGAATCGGAGTATTTTTCTTCATCAAATAAAGCAAATATTTTTTCTAATCCAGTCATTATTTGATAATCAGTTTCATTTGTATCATTTATTATATCTAAAATATCTTGATAGTATTTTTGAATATTTTCTTCTTCACTAATTCCGGTATAGTTTCCATTTTCATCAATTTTTAAAACATCATATCCTAAATAGGAATTAAAATTAGCAACTCTCGCTTTTTCGTCGTTACTTAAACTATTAATTGTTGAAATAGAATTATAAATTTCTGTTTGAGAAGAACCATCAAGAGAGTAGTTATCATATAAAGAATAGAATGAATCAACAGCTTTTACAGCCTTTTCTTGAATTAAATAGTCTTCTTCAAGGTTAACACTACTTTCAACATTTAAAACATCATTATCATTACGAGTTAATGATAAATTGAGTAAAGAAGAAGTGGAATTTTCACTTAAAATATTTGCTGAAATTGAAAGTGGAGTATATGAGACTTCAAATTTATTAATATTAAGCAAATTTCCATCTTTTAAACTAACGTCAATTCCAAATTTATTGACAACAAAATTAACAAGGTTAGTTAAAATTGAAGAAAGACCATTTAAACCTTCTTGATCGACATTAGCATTAAATCCTTCATCTAAAACATTAATGGTAATACCTTCAATAAATGAAGTAATATCACCAATTTTTACACTAAATCCAGATAAAATTGAATACAATTGTTGAATAATAAAATCGGTTGAATTGTCCCCAGAAACAGAACCTACCATATCCATTAAAGAAGATATATCAATCTTAGAAGTTCCAATAATTTCACGTGGATAAGTTTTTAAATAATCTTCATTAACTCTAGAAGGTTTAGCATTATTTTCAAAACGGGAAATTGTAGTATATAAAATACCATCTCCATAGTAATAAAAATCAATATCACTAACATTATTTAAGATATTTTGATATTTGAAATCAGTAAAAATGCCAGTAAGAATGTATTCGCTTAGAACAGAAGATTCATACATTTCTTTTGAAGAATATAAATCCATATTAAGATGGAATTTAATTTTTCTCATGTCTTCATCTTCATTTAGTTCTTGGTCGATTTCTTGATAGGTGAAATTAATCTTAGTATCTAAAAGTGGTACATGAAGTGTAGTTTCATTAAATAAAGGTAAATCAAGATTTGAAATTAAAGTACCTTCATAGCACTTTGGATCTTTATATTTATAAACTTTATCTGGTTCTTCGCTAGGAACATCTGGAGTTGTAGTTTCTTCTTGATTACATGAAGAAAGAAGAGAAGTAGCGCAAGAAAGAGCTAGTAATAGTGTTAAAATCTTATTCTTTTTCATTAATTCTCTCCTTTAATTCTATCGTTATAAATACTTAAAATTTCATTAGGAATTTCGTTTAGATCAGAGTAAGTATGGAAATAAGTAGTCATAGTGGAACTACATTCAAAACCTCCGGTCTTATATTTTTCTTTTTGAATAATTTTATCAATTTCATCATTTTCGTTAAGATAAATTTCAATATTTGAGTAAGAAAATGAAGGAAGCCCCATGTTTGACATATGATTCATTTCAACTTTATAGTCTTTTGTTGAATCAATATGATTTTCATCTTCATTAACTGACATTTCAAAACTATAAACTAGTTTACCATCAATAGCTGAAGAAGAAGTGTTTATAAATGATTTAGATGGACTATTTTCATCAACAATGTAATTTGTAATATTTTCCATTGTGTGACCAATATTTGATAAATATTCTTCTTTAGTTAAGTCTTCGAAATTATTCCAAGATTCACAACTTCCAATAGTTGAATTTGAATTAGGATTATTTCCAGAAGCTAACATATATTTATTTTCGTTTTGGTTTTCAAATCTTTGCTCTGCTTTATTAACAAATGCTGAGGTAGTTACGGTTTGGAAGAAATAATCATCATTGTTTTTAAGTTTAAATCCCTTAACAGTTTGAGAATATAATCCACCTAAAGCTTCAACACTAGATTCGGTAGTCGTGTAATAATTTAGAGATTTATATTTTTTATTTAAATCTAGATAAGCTTTATATAAGTCTT
The DNA here is from genome assembly GCA_944369075.1 of uncultured Bacilli bacterium. Lineage (GTDB taxonomy): Bacteria > Bacillota_I > Bacilli_A > RFN20 > CAG-826 > Onthovivens. The sequence continues at coordinate 7,032 of CALVXK010000010.1, read as the reverse complement.
CAACCATAATATCTTTTGAAGATTCAATTAAAGAGGAGATGTCGTTAATTAATTCTTGATATTTTGAAGGTAGAGTTGTTCCAGGAAGTGGATTTTCTTTCATATATGTTTTGAAGTTAGAAGTATAAGTATATGTGAAAGGAACACTTCCAATTGTTAAAGTCTCACTAACAATAATTTGGTTAATTTCATTACGAATTTTATCAAAAAGTAGTTTAAAAGAAGCTTCTTTAATATCGACGTTATTTAATTCATTAATTGCATCGATTTCTCTAGCTTCTAAAACAGTTGCGTTAATTGAAGAATAAGAAGAAATATCGTCTTCATTAACTTGAATTCCACCATTTAGTTTTGAAGATAAGTTCAAAGTATAAGTATATTCAATTTCACTATTTGAATTACGAGAAATTTTAGCATCCTTAAATGATAATTTTTCATATCCCTCAAAAACTATAAAATTAGTGATACTAGTTAAGTCATAGCCATAGGTTTCTGAATAATTTTCTTGATTTAAAAATGAGAAAGTTGAATAGTCTAATTCGTTATCTGAATCAACAAACATCATATCATCAGATTCATCTTTAAATGAAACAGCATATTCATTTTCATCTTCATTAAAATATCTTTTAAAAGAAATAGGATCAAATAGGTCTGACTTTGTAGATTTTAAAGAATAGAAATTCTTCCCATCTTTTATTTTATATTCCTTAACTAATTCTTTATTACCTCTAGAAGAAACAAGTTCACCACTAGATTCAACATAGTATAATCTTGCATCATCTTTATAGTAATTATTAATCATTGAGTAAGCCTTAAAAGGATCAAGTAGCAAACTTTGATCGATTGAAGCAGTTTGATTAAAACCACAAGATGTAACTAAATTTGAAAGTATCAAACTTAGGCCAAATATATGTAAATTTTTTCTCATATAAACAAAACCAAATAAACGAAACATTCGCTTATAATTATCTTACACTAAAAAATATAGAATGCAACATAAATATCTAGGATATTTAAAGTTTTAAATTTTAAAAACTATTATATCTAGTATTGAAAACTAAAGTAGTATTTTTGCTATTTTATTAAATATTTTTATTAAATAATTATATTAAATAAGGAAAAAGAAAAATCTTTTTTACACTTTAAAAAATATGTGTGTATTTTCTTTCTTTCGTGTTATCATTATTTTAGTTATTTAAAAAACTCTTCACATAATTAGGAGGAAAAATAATGAGTTTTAGTCCCGACAAAATAAGGAATGTCGTCGTACTTGGACACCAAGGCTCAGGTAAGACGACTTTAGTAGAATCCTTATATCAAGTTGCAACTGATAGCCCTACAAAAGGTAGTGTAGAAAAAGGAACGACTATCAGTGATTATCTTAAAGAAGAACAAGATAGACTTTCTTCTATCCAAGCTTCTATAGTTCCAGTTGAATATGAAGGTTATCGTTATAATCTTATAGACCTTCCAGGTAACGATGATTTCGTTGGAGAAATTATCGGAGTTACTTCATGCGTTAAAGGAGCAATTTTAGTAATAGATGCTACCTCTGGCGTTCAACAAGGTACTATCAAACATTTTAAAATGCTTAGAAAGAAAAATATTCCTACCATTATCTTTGTTAATAAAATGGATAAAGAAGGAATTGATTTTGATGCATTATTAGAAGAGATTAGAGAAAAATTAGGTAAAAAGGTTGCTCCATTTTCATATCCTTTAGGTCATGCTGACCAATTTGATGGTTTTGCAAACTGTGTTACCTTAAATGCCAGAATTTTTGATGGTGAAAAATGTGTCGATGCCCCAATTTATGAAGATAAAAAAGGTACCGTCTTAGAATATAACAACATGGTTCTAGAAGCTGTTGCTACTAGTAACGATGAACTTCTTGATAAATTCTTTGCTGGTGAAACATTAACTAAAGAAGAAATTTCTCAAGGACTTAGAAAAGGTGTTCTTGATGGCGAAATTACTCCATTAATTGTAGGTTGTGCTACAAAAACTATCGGCTGTCATACTTTACTTCATATGACTAATGAATATTTACCTTCTCCAAGTGATCTAAATTCTTTTGAAGCTCATGATCAAAATGGAAAAGAAGTAGAAGTTTTAAGTAAGGATGAAGAACCATTTAGTGCCTATGTATTTAAAACAATAGTTGATGTCTATGCTGGAACTATTAATATTCTTAAAATTAATAGTGGAACATTATCTCTAGGAGACACTATCCATTCTTATGAATTAAATAGTGATTTTAAAGTTTCTAATTTATTCTATCTTTTAGGTAAAAAACAAATACCAGTAGATAAAGTAGGTGCTGGAGATATTTGTGCTATTTCTAAAGTTGAAGGCATTAAAACAGGAGATACTTTATCTGATCCTAAACGCATAATTACTTTCAAAAAACCTAAATATCCTACTGCTGTATATTTTAGAGGAATCGAAGTTGAAAATAAGAAAGATGAGGATAAACTTTCTAGTGTCTTATCAAAGATTGTCTTAGAAGATCCAACAGTAGAAGTAAAAAGAAATCAAGAAACTAAACAACTTTTAATTGGAGGACTTGGCAATTTCCATCTTTCATATATTTTAGATAAATTAAAAAATACATATAAAATTAATACTAAAGTATCTAAACCTAAGATTGTTTATCGTGAATCTATTAAAGGTAAAGCTGAAGCAACTGGAAGATATATTAAACAATCTGGTGGTAGTGGCTTTTATGGCGTTGTTGTAATGGACTTTGAGCCATGTGAAGAAAATAAATTTGAAGAAACTGTTTTTGGAGGAAGTGTTCCTAAACAATATTTCCCAGCTGTAGAAAAAGGTTTCTTTGAAGCTTTACAAAGTGGTCTTTTAGCCGGTTTCCCAGTAATTGGAGTAAAAGGAACACTTAAAGATGGCAAATATCACCCAGTAGATTCAAATGAAATGGCTTTTAAAATGGCAGCAATTCTTGCTTTTAAAGAAGCATATATGAACTGTAAACCTATTATTTTAGAGCCTATCATGAAAGTTACAATTTATGTTGAAAATCAATATATTGGTGATGTAATTTCAGATTTAAATACTAGAAGAGCTAAAAATATTATGATGGAAGAAGATGGAAGCGAATCTCAAAAGATTATTGCATCTATTCCTGAAGCTGAAATTAGTGAATATTCAGCAAAATTAAAATCAATTACTCAAGGTGGAGGATATTTCATTCGTGAATTTGAAGAATATCAAGAAGTTCCACCTAACTTAAAAGATAAAGTAATTGAGGAAAATAGAATTAAATAACATTTTTTAACTCCTTTAATAATATAAAAACGTGGGTCAATCTTCCTACGTTTTTATATTAGTTAATTTTCTTATAACTTTTTATTATTTTAATTATTATTAATATTATTGATATAAGATTAGAAAGAAGTAAAAGATATTGTAAAATAGGAAAATTTAAAGCAAAATCAGCTAAAAATAAGTTTTTACCTACTTTAACTACAAAGTTAGGAGATATAAATTCATAAGAAATATAACTAATTATTGATATTAAGTTAATAATTAAACTAATAAACAATAAGTATTTCTTTTTAAAATAATGATTAAATAAGTATAAAGTTAAACTAATAAGAGGAGTAATTAAACTTAGTAAGATAATTAAATAACCAATATTATCTCTATTAAAATTATCATAGTTTATAAATAAATAAGATAAGGCTAAACTAAAAAAGTAGAAAGAGAAAAAGGTTATAAAGTAAAGATAAACTTGTTCATAAATTTTAAAATTCTTTCTTAAATCATCTTTTTCTTCTTTAATTTCTTCATTATTTTCGTATTTTAATTCATTAATTCTTCCTTTTAATAAAAGTTTTATAACGTAATAATAAACAATAACTATTAAACCTAATGTAATTAATATTAAATCAATTGGGAATATAAAATTAATATATTTCCCTTTTAACATTACTTCAAAATAAGCTAAAGACTCACTAGTTAAACAAAAAATTATTCCAATAAGTAAAATTAAATTACTTATCCCAATAAAAATATAGTAAGTCATATCTTTATTTTTCGAAATAAACTTATCTTTTAAGATAATAAAATAATAAATTAACGGTAATAAATATATTAAAAACATTCCAAAAAGAGGAAAAAATGAATCAAATTCATCAATAATTAAACTAATTAAAAAATTAATACTCTTATTTAAAGAATAAATTGTAATTAAACTAGCAAAAATAAAAATAATTACTTTTACTATCTTATTATTAAAAAAATTTTTTAGTTTACTCATAACTTAAAAACACATTCTCAATATTAGAAAGTGAGAATCCTTCCTCATTTTTATTTAATGTAATCTTTTTATAACCTAAAATTTCATCATCATTATATATTTCTTTAGATGATTTAACCCCATAAGATAAAATCATTCCATTATAATCTATCGAAGAATAATTTAAATGATCATGTCCAACAAATGTTCCTAAAATATTTGCTTCTTTAAATATATCAAATGCTCCATTATTTTTATATCCTATACAAGAAGCTTCGAAATTATCTCCAAATCCTTCATATTTTCCTTCTTTATAACCATTATATGCATCAACATATTCTACTAAAGGAATATGAAAAAAAGCTAATCCTTTAACATTATCTTTACTAACTTCTTTAATAAATTCGAGTTGATCATCATGAATTACATCATATTTATAGGTAAAATTAGAAAAATAATATGAATTAGAATCAATAATATAAAGTCGATAATATGTTTTATCATTATCAACTAAATCAATATAATAATTAGCTAATCCATCTAAATCATCATCTTTATAGTCAATAAATTTAGCTACTTTAGATTCCATTAATTTTTCATTTATATAATAATAAGGATAATTTCCTTGTAAATCATGATTACCATAAGTAAAAGCATATGGAATTCCTATTTCATCAAGTAAAGATATTAAATTATCAACTATATTTTTTGTTGCACTTAAAAAAGAATCACCAGTAAGAATAAGTAAATCAGCATCTTTATCGATAAGTTTATTCTTAACAAAATTATTCATCTCTTCAATATTTGAATAACATCCATAATGTAAGTCAGTAATTTGTTCAATTGCAAATGTTTCATCTTTAAATTCCATCGTTAAACGATAATCTTCTTTATCGTATTTAATTTTATTAGTAGATCCACAAGAAGTAAGAAGAGGTAGAAGTAAAAATAAACTTAATTTTTTGTAATTAAATTTCACTTAAATTTATTCCTTTCTTAATTTAAAATATTATAGTCGATTTTTCGACAATTCGTAACATTAATATGCCTATAGGTTAATGGTAAACCGCTGATCTCCGAAGTCAGATTTAGAGGTTCGATTCCTCTTAGGCATGCCATCTTATAACTAGCATTTTGATACAAAGTAAGGGTGTCAAAATTGACGATATTTGCTCGAGAAATCGGGCTTTTTCATTTCAAGCGTTTTGCTAGTAGAGAAAAATTGATTTGAATCTACGGATTTTAGAATTTTGGTTCTACTAGAAAAATGATACCTGCGTTATGAAAAATAATGTTTGTACAAGTCCAATTTGATTTATTACCAACTATTTGATAAAATTACATTGGTAATAAAAGTTGGTAATAAATATGAATATTAAAGAGTTATTGTCTGAATTATTACAATTTTCAAAAGAAAGAGAATGGTTTGAATTTAAAGAAAATTGGTTTGAACCAATTGCACTTGGTGAATATGTTTCTGCGCTTTCAAATGCTGCAGCGTTGGTAGGAAAAGAATTTGCTTATTTCGTTTGGGGTGTTTCCGACAAAGAACATGCCTTGGTAGGTACTGATTTCGACCAATACCAAGATTATAAGAATGAACCATATATCAATTTTCTAAACAGGAATTTAAACCCAAGAGTCAAAATCGATTTTTTCGAAGATAATATCAATGGTAAGAGAATAGTTGTTTTAAGAATTGAATCTGCCAAAGATATTCCAACAGCATTTAATAGAGTCAGATATATTCGTATCGGTTCTTCGAAAGACACAATGGAAAAAAATCCAAGAATTGAGAAAGAATTATTTAGAATTTTAGAACATGGATATCCAACGATAGTAAATACAAAATCTCAGTATAATGATTTAACTTTTAATAAGCTTTTTATGTATTATGGTTCAAAGGGGATATCACTGAGAAAAGAAACATTCAAGAAAAATTTATGTTTATTAACAAAAGACGGTTCTTATAATATTCTTGCTCAACTCCTTTCTGATAACTCGCACTTACCTCTTAGAGTCTCTATTTTTGAAGGCACAACCAAGGGATCGAATCTTTATTCGATTAAAGAATTTGGGTTTGACTGTATTCTCTATTCTTTAAAAAATCTTCTCGATTACGGTGATGTTTTAAATGTCATCCAATCTGATGAAACAAATAGAAAAGAAGAAAGAAAAGAAATCCCTTTGTTCGACATTAAATCTTACAATGAGGCGATAGTGAACGCTGTCCTTCATAACAAGTGGGTTGAAGGCAATGAACCTATGATTACCGTTTTTTCTGATCGAATTGAAATATTATCGAGAGGAACTATTGCTCCAGCTCAAACGCTTGAAGGGTTTTATTTAGGAGAATCAGTACCAGTAAACGAAAAACTTTCCGAGATTTTTGCCCAGTTGAGGATAAGCGATAAATCTGGTAGAGGTGTGCCAAAAATCGTTGAAACCTACACTAGAAATGCTTTTCAGTTTAGAGATAATTCGATTGTAGTAACAATTCCTTTCAATTCGATTAAAAAAGTTGGTGATAAAATTGGTAATAACATTGGTGATAAACCTGTAATTACAAGAAAGCATGGATTAAATTTGACTAGAGAAAGAATACTTTCTGAAATGAGACATAATCCTAACATTACCAAGTCTGAACTGGTCATTTTAATTGGAATCAGTGATACAGCAATCGATAACAACATTAGATATTTAAGAAATAACGGATATATAAAGCGTATTGGTGAAAATAAAAATGGTTATTGGGAGGTTATTAAACAATAATG
>CALVXK010000009.1 GCA_944369075.1 uncultured Bacilli bacterium | reverse complement strand
CAACCTCTTCTTGAGATAACCCTTTTCTTTTTCTAAATTCACTTAATCTTTTTCCAATATTTTCTTCCATAATTCTTACCTCCACTTAAGAATTGATCAAATCTTTCCTAAAGTCTATCAATAGATTTACTTTTTGAATAGAAAAAGCTTCTTTACAATACACTTTACATAAATGTAAAGAAAAATATACATTCTAAATTTATTCGATGGTTATCGTATTTTTTATCAATAAAAATTATTTTATTAATTTTTCTATGTAAAAATAATTTTATTTGAATTAATATTAACTCATGAATATATTTACTAGTTGGATTAATCCTTTAGATGAAGGAATTACTGAGTTTTTTAAAAATTATATTGAAAGTGAGTCATTTACTGAATGGATGACGATCTTTTCATGTTTCTTTATTTTCTATTTTGTTATTGCAGCAATGTTTTTAATTAAAAAAGAAAATAGATGGGTTGGAATTTTAATGCTAATCACCTTGATTGTTACTTACTTATTAAATGATTTAGTATTTAAAAATATTTTTGAAAGATCTAGACCATTTGTTGACTTAGGCCTTGCTACTTCCCCTGGTTTCCATATTGATGGATATTCTTTTCCTAGTGGACATAGTGCAATAACAAGTGCTGGAAGTTTTTCATTCTTTTTCTATTATTTATTAATTGATAAAAGAAAAACTAAATCATATTTAGGTTATTCAATAATCTTCTTTATTATTATGCTTTTAGTAATGTTTTCTAGAATTGCATTATTACATCATTATTTTACAGACTGCTTAGCAGGTTTAGTTGAAGGAGCAATCGTTTCAATTATTGTTATCTTAATTTATAAAGGAATTACTTCTTATCTAAATAAAAAGCGTGGATTAACTTTGGAAAAGACGAATAAAGAAAACTAACTTCTTCTTTTACTTTATCTAAAGCAATAAAAGGTGAGAAACTATTTTTAGTAAGTTTAAGCATACTTAAATCGTTTTCACCATCCCCAAAACAATATAAGTTATCGTAACTTAAGTTAAATTTTTCAATAATAAATTTAACTCCATTTCCTTTATTTCCACCTGTTTTTGATATATCAATCCATTTATTGTTAGCATCAAAAACTTCTATTTTCCCTTTAAATAATTCGTTTAAATCTTTATATATTTGATAGAATTCATCACATAATTCGTTCATATAGATTGAAATTTTAATTACGTCTTTATCCTTAAAAATATTTAAAAAATCTTGATATTCTAAGTTTTGATAACTTGTTGGCTTAAAATCTATATCAAGTTTTTTGTTTTCGTAATATAAACATTCATCAACCAATGAAACTAGAATTCCGATTCTTTCTACGTGATTTTTATATAAATAATCGATGATATTTAGAACTAATTCTTTTTCGATTACATTAACAAACAATATTTCATCATTGTTACGAATTAAGTTACCGTTTTCACAAATATAGATAACATCTAAATCGTTCCCTTTTAATAAATGTTTAAGTGATCTAAAAGTTCTCCCTGAAGAAAAACAAAAAATATCACCATGATTTAATATTGTTTTAATTGCATCTAAATTTTCATCACCTAATTTAGTTGTTCCACTTTGTATTAAAGTACCATCAACATCAACTGCAAAAATATTCTTTCTCATAAAGTCCTACTTTTTCCTTCCTTATGATATATGATTTAACTTTAAATATCATCCAAAAATAATTAAAATTATTTCATGGAATTAAAAGGAAACATTCTTTATGGCCAAAGTGGTGGTCCTACTAGCGTTATTAATACATCTTTCTATGGATTAGTAATGGAAGCTAGTAAAAATAGTGATAAAATTGATAAATTTTATTCAATGAAGTACGGAATTGAAGGACTATTAAACGAAGAGTTAATTGAAATAGATCTTAAAAATTACACGAAATACCAAAAACTTCTTAATACTTCAGGAGCTTACTTTGGATCAAATAGATATAAATTAAAAGATTTTTCTAAAGATGAAACAGATTACATTAAAATATTAGAAATTTTTAAAAAATATAATATTCGTTATTTCTTTTATAATGGTGGAAATGATTCAATGGACACCATTAATAAAATTTCTAGATATTTAAAACTTAAAAATTATGACTGTCAATGTCTTGGAATTCCCAAAACTATTGATAATGATTTAATGCATACAGACTTTTCTTTTGGCTTTCCTAGTGCTGCAAAATTTGTTATTAACTCGATAATCAATATTTATAACGATGATGCTTCTTATAAAGTAGGAAGAGTAAATATTGTTGAAGTTATGGGAAGAAATGTTGGTTGGCTTACAGCTTCTTCATACTTTTTAAAAACTATAGGAATTGATCTTGATTTAATATATTTACCTGAATTTATCTTTAATATTGATGAATTTTTAAACAAAGTTAATGAAATTTATTCTAAGAAAAAACATTGTTTAGTTGTAGTTAGCGAAGGTATTAAAAATAAGAATAATGAACTAATTTATGAAGCTAACTCCTCTTTGGATGTATTCTCTCATCATTCTTTAGGTGGAGTTTCGCATTACTTAGCTTCTTTAGTTGAATCTAAATTTAATTTTAAAGTTAGAAGTATAGAACTTTCTTTATTACAAAGAGCAAATTCTTTTTCACCTTCTAAAACTGAACAAGATTTAACATTAAGTTCTTCTTCTTTCTTACTTAAAGAAGCACTTAATAATAAAGATTTAAACCAAAAAATGTTAACAATTAATTATAATGAAAATAATTCTTCCTATAAATTTGATTTTGTTGATATTAGTTTAGTGGCAAATAAAGAAAGAAAAATTGATGATAAATATTTAGATTATAAAAACAAAAATGTAACTAACGAATTCATTAGTTACATTAAAAGATTAATCAAAGGCAAAGTAGATACCTTTAGTGAAGAAGGATATATCGATTTTTTAAGCAAATAATATATTAGCTAAATTAGGGAAATCAACAAATGGATTTCTATTACCTTGTAAATTATATACAAGGTTATTTCTTGTCATTTCATTTTCACTTACTGGATCTAATTGATTCCGTTCTAAAAGTGTTGATAATATGCCAAATTCCGCTGGAGAATCTTTTGTTTGTTCAGGCGAAATTGTTTTAGCACCCATATAAGTAATATCTGATTCTAAAACAATTGCTGGAGAAGCGTTTCCTAAAGCATCTTTTTCTTCATAGTTATGATATCTAGTAGCCATATAGAAAATAGCTCTAGCAATTTCACCTTTATCTTCATCAGGTGGCATAAATAATCCTTTGTCTTTATCATAATATGAAGTAGATTTTCCATCAGGATCATCTAAAGATAAAACATTTGGATCAGAAGGGTTTAAATTATTATAAAGTCTATTATTATGGGCAGTAGAGTTGCCACCATGATCAGAAACTCTTAAATTATGTAAATCACATCCTGCAAAATAGTCTTGATAACCGTCTCCATCAGCATTAAAACCATACGATTTTGGAAGAATATGTTCTCTATCAATTTGCATTTCAGTACCATTTTTATCTTCATCAAAAATAAGATTATCTTTTCTATATAAAATATCTAAAGATGCTCCATCCATCTTCCATTTTCCAGTTTCAACTTCTTCTTTTGTTAAATTATCGACAGTGTAATCTCTATCGGTTAAACAATAATTTGCCCATGTTTTAGGCATACTTAAAGTTGAATTAGTACCAGTATAATTAACCTTAAGTTGATTTGTTTCTAGTAAAGTTTGAAGAGAAGAAAATAAATCTTCAGTTTCAGCTTCAAAATCAATATTTTTATAATATGAATTGATTGAACTTTCATCATATTGATAAAAAACGCTAGTTGGAGAAATATTAAACTCTTCGTTCCATGATAAAGTCGAAGCAACATTTGCTTCACCTAATGTAGTTGGAAGTTCAACCGGTGGTTCTTCAGGTTCAGGTTTTTTAATATATGTTTCATAAACATAGTAAACTCCAACAGCAATTGCGCAAACTACTACTAACGAAACTAAAGAGATTATAGTATTTTTTAGTTTTTTCGATTTCTTTTTTCTTGGCATAACCTATCTCCTATAAAGTAGCACCTAAAACATAATCAGAATCGGTGAAATTTTGATCAAAACCATTTGATAAAGTATCAGCTTCAATATAAATAGTCGCATTATTACATTCATAAATCGAATATTGGTCTAAAATTTGATCACCTTCTTTAATGCAAACTGAATCTAAACCTTTATTTGAAAAAATAGCATATGAATTTAATCTTTCAACAGTTGAAGGAATAACGATATTTAAAAGTCTTCTTACAGAAGAAATTGCATACATGTTAATAACTCTTGTTTCTTCTGGAATCGTTAAAACATCATTAGGATAACATTGTGGAACATAATATAAAATTGAACCATCGTTGTTATAAAAACAACCATCAATAATTTTAAAATTAGGATTTTCTCCTCTAAAAGAAACACTATTTAAAGTTGGTAAATCAACAAATGGATTACCATTTTCAAAACCTTTTATTGTTGAAGGCAGAACGATATTTGTAATATTATTATGAACTCCTGAAATTGCCGCCACATCAATTTCTTCTAAGCCTTCATTAAAAACAAGTTCTTGGATGCTATAGCAATCAATAAAGGCTTGTTTTTCAATCTTTTTAAGACTACTTGGAAAAGAAATGTCAGCTAAATGATAATTTGAATCAAAAGAACCAGATTTAAGTGTTTCTACTCCTTCTGGAATATCAAAACTTCTACCATTATTACCAATATTTGGCAAAACTTTATAAAGTACTTTATGATCTTCTGAATATAGATTTCCATCAATGACATCAAAATATTCATTATTTTCATCTAAATCAATTTCATTTAAAGAATATGCAATAAAAAATGCATTGCCTCCTAAACTATTTAAAGTTGAAGGGAGGCTAATCTTTTTTAAACTATAGCAACGTAAAAAAGCACCTGATGCAATTTCTTCAACTCCTTCTCCTACTTCAATTGAAGTAATATTAGTTAAATTATTAAAAGCCTTTTCACCAATTTTATAAACTTTTTCACCTTTATATTCGCCTGGAATAAAAACTGATGTATCGTCAAGTCCAGTATATGAAGTTAAAACGTAGCCTCTTTTGTCTTTACTAAATTCAAAATCTGAATAATCATAAGATGAATTTTGTAATGATAAAGGTAAAGAAATTGAAAGAATTAAAGCTGCTACAACTCCTAAAGCTAAAGGAATATATAATTTAGGTTTTTTAATTAATTCTATAAATTTGTTTGGTTTTTCCTTGTTATCTTCGTTAACTTCATTTACCTGTTCTACTGGAGCCGGATTAAATGCTTCAAATAATTCTTCATCACTCATTGCATAGTAAAAAGAAGTTAAAGATACTTCATAATAATTTGCTAAAGCAATAAATTCTTCAATCTTAATTACAGCTTGTCCATTTTCTAACTTAGAAAGTCTAGAAGCTTTAATACCGATACTTTTAGCAGCAACTTTTTGAGGAATTTCTCTTTTTTCTCTTAAATATACGAGTCTAGTGGTAAACTTTTGATAATCAAAACTAAACTTTGAAGCATAGTCATTTAGTTTTTCTTCTTTTTTTAATATAAAAGATTCAACATCAAGTTCTAAAACTGAAGCCAGTTTCGATAATAAAGAAATATCAAGCCTGACTAAATCTCTTTCATATTTAGAAATAGCTTGATAACTACATTGTAAAACATTGGCTAATGCTTGTTGCGATAAGCCAAGTTTTATTCTTCTATCTTTTATAAATTCGCCATAATAAATTTCTTCCATTTTTTCTACCATAAATATATTTTAAATCACTCGTTAATTTCTTTTAAGATTTCTTGATAATATTTTTCATCTAAACATTTAAATTTAAATAAAGTTAGAAGTCCTCCAACTAATAAACAAATTAGAGGAAGAATTGTAATTCCAACGCGATAAATTATTAAAGATGTATCAATATTAGCAAAATTTAAGATAGCATCACGGATACTATTTTCTTTAAAAACTAAATCAATTTGGTCTAAATTATATTGAGCCTCAAAAGAAGCGATCTCACTATTTAAAGGTAGTAAATTGGAAATAAATAAGAATAAATAAAGGAAAATTGTTTGAACAGCATTAGCACTTTTAACACCTAAAGATTTAAAAGAAGATATCCCACTTTCATTTTGTTCATGGAACTTAGCTTTATGATATTCAATCGAATTTGTACAATTTAATGTAAAAATAAGATAATAAACTCCTTGGAAATAAAAAGTAATTAAGGAAACTATAAATAAAGATATTTCAAATCCAATACTAAGTCCAAAGAAAAATAAATATAAATAACCTAAAGTAAGTACAATTAAAGAAGCAATCAATAATTTCTTTCTAGTAAATTTCTTTTGTAACAAAGGAAAAGTTATCATTGAAATTGTATAGCTAACACCATAGCAAATAGTAAAAAGAAATGACATCGCTCCACCTGAAAGCATTGCATTATTTAAAGGAATGCTACCAAATTCACCATAACCATAAGTATAATAAAAATAATTAGCACTATTTCCCATTAAAGTCATTTGTGCACAAAACATTAAAAAGAATGAAATCATTGCTATTAATACTTGTTTATCTTTAAATAAAATAACAAAAACACCTCTTATTCCTTTATCGATAGAAACTCCATTTCTATCGATAAAATTATTCTTATTAATTCCTTCTTTTTCTTTCATAAAAAATAAAGCAAAAATAAGTTGAGAAAGTAGATAAAACACTCCTAAAACTATTGCAACTATAGTTAAATTCTTTTTAGCATCTCCAGTAGTAACTAAAGGAGAAATAGCTGCAACAACATAAGTTCCAATGGCTATAGAAGTATTCATTATCGAAAGAATTTTACCTCTTTTTGCATCATCTTCGCTTAAAGTAGGAACATAACTCCACCAGGCATTATCGTTAATTGTATAAGTAACTTCATGAATAAGAACAAAGATTAAAAATAACGCAACATACAAATAACCGCTACCAAGATTAGAAAACATTAAAAAATAAAATATTGTTGTTAAAACGCTCCCTACAATAATAAAAGGACGAAATTTTCCAAATCTTGTATGCGCTTTATTAATAAAATAAGATATAAAAACAGTTGCAAGTCCAGCAATAACTTTAATTAAAGCAATACCAAGAGTAATAATTAAATACATTGTCTCATAATTAGACAAACTTTCATTAATAAGAGGCGAAGCAAATTGCACATATAAAAGTAAAAATAATGCGACAAATTGCATTAAAGCATCTCTAAAACCTGAAAGGAATGAGTAGGAATAAACTACACTTTTAGGCGCATCTTTTTCTTTATATGTTCGATTTAAGAAATTTAATTTCATAGTTTCTAAATATTTATTAAAAAATTAGTGAAAATTTAATTTATCTATGTTATTATAACAAGGCTCTTAAAAAGGGCGCTATCAATTGGTAGTGGAGTAATACCCAAGTGGTGAAGGGGCTTCCCTGCTAAGGAAGTAGATCGGGCAACCGGTGCGAGAGTTCGATCCTCTCTTACTCCGCCAAACTTAGCAATTAATGCGATGAATAATCGCATTTTTTTATTGCCTTTTTAGCATAACTAGTAAAACACTAGTTATGCTATTTTTAGTTAAGATTAGTAAGCTTTTGCAAAATAAACGACGTATTTTGCTTTTTTACCACAAACTGGGCAAACATCATCAAAATGGGTTTGATCAAAAGGCATACAACGTGAAGTAGCGTTAGTATCTTCTTTAATTTTATTTTCGCACTCTTCATCACCACACCACATCATTTTAGCGTATCCACCTTTATTAACTACTGCTTTTAATTCTTCATAAGAGTGAACTTCAGTAATATTATTCATTAAGTTTTTAAAGGCTGCTTGATACATTTCGTGATGAACAGTATCTAAAAGTCTCTTAATTTCTTCAACCACATTATCAATAGAAATAGTTTCTTTACTTAAATCGTTTCTTTTAACGATAGTTAAAACACCTTTTTCTAAATCTCTTGGTCCAAGTTCAATTCTTAAAGGTACACCTTTCATTTCATATTCAGAGAATTTCCAACCAGGTGTTTTATCAGAATCATCAAGTTTTACTCTGATGCCTGCTTCTTTAAGTTTAGTAAAGATTTCTCTACATTTTGCTAAAACTCCTTCTTTTGCCATTTGAATTGGTACAATAACAGTTTGAATAGGAGCAACAAAAGGTGGTAAAACTAAGCCATTATCATCGCCATGAACCATAATAATAGCTCCAATTAATCTAGTTGATGCGCCCCAAGAAGTTTGATATGGGTTTTTTATTTTTCCATCTTTATCTAAATATTTAACGTCGAAAGCTTTTGCAAATCCTTGTCCAAAATAGTGACTTGTACCACTTTGAAGTGCTTTTCCATCATGCATTAAAGCTTCAATTGAATAAGTTTCTTCAGCACCAGCGAATTTTTCTTTTTCCGTCTTTCTACCTTTAATAAAAGGAATAGCAAGTAAATCTTTTCCTAAAGAATCATAGATTTCAAGCATTTTTAAAGTTTCTTCTCTAGCTTCAACTTCGCTAGCATGCATTGTATGACCCTCTTGCCATAAGAATTCACTTCCTCTAAGGAATGGTCTAGTTGTTTTTTCCCATCTAACAACTGAACACCATTGATTATATTTAACAGGTAAATCTCTATAAGAAGAAATAATATGTGAAAAATGATCTGTAAAAACACATTCAGAAGTTGGTCTAATAATTAAAGGATCTTGAATTTCTTGGTTTCCTCCAATAGTTGCAACTAAAGTTTCAGGAGCAAAACCTTCAATATGGTCTTTTTCTTTTTGAAATAAACTTGTTGGAATAACCATAGGCATATAGACATTTGAATGTCCTGTAGCCTTAAATTTTTCGTCTAAATAATTTTTAATATTTTCCCAAATAGCATAGCCATAAGGTCTATAAATGATAAAGCCTTTTGTTTGATAGTAATCCATTAATTCTGCTTTTTTGCAAACATCAGTATACCATTGAGCAAAATCTTCATCTCTAGAAGTAATCGATTTATTTTTCTTTTCAATATTAGCCATAATTTTACCTTTCAAAATATCGTCTATAAGAATACTAATTTTATTAGTTATTGTTAATTAAATTCGTAAGTTTTTTAGTAATTTTCTTATCTAGCTTATCAATCATCTCAGTATAACCTTGAATTACATCGCTAGAGAAATATGTTAAGCCAGATCTATAAAGAAGTTCTACTTCACTAAAACTTTTTGCATTAACTTCAATGATCGGCTTATGGAATTGATAAAGTCTATCTAAGAATGGATGAGAAGCAATGTAAGATTTAGAATCGGCTTTAACATTTTCTTCTAAATTTAAGTCAACAAAGAACGAATCAATAACTTGTCCAAGTTCAGTTTTAATCTTAAAGCCACCATTTGTACACCTAATTGCAACTTCATGTCCTTTACGTTGAACATCTTTTATTGTGTTAATTGCCGGAGTTAAATCTTCTAAATCAAGGAACTCATTAATATCAAGAACAAATACTAAGTGTGCTTCATTTGATCTTTTAACATAAGGTATTGAAAGAAGAGCATATTGAATCTCACTTAAATTAATCGGGATATAAAGTTTAGTAAAATAATTTTCTCTATAAGTTAAATAAGTTGGTATTGCTGTTTTTAAGCACAAAGAGAATATTTCTTTAGTATTATTATTCATCTTTGCGTCTTTTTTTAGATCATCAAGAGATTTAAACTTATCATATAAAACTTTAAATTTAACTTGATAACCATGAATTTTAAGTTCGTTATTTTCTAAACAAATGATACTTCTAAAAGATGGCTTAATTAGATTTTCTTTAATAACTTTTAATAAATCCGTTCTAATTGCCCAAGTTTTGGCATCTTCGTTAGCTTCTTCTTTACGATAAACTGAATAAAGGACATTGTCTTCATAATTTTTCTCAATTCTATCTTTTAAAGCGCGATAAGATAAATCAAAGTCATGATTTAACTCACTAACTAAGGACCCGGAAATTGTAAAGAAATAAACATTATCAAAACCATAGTTTTCAAAAACCTTTGTAATTCTTCTAATTATTCTAGTTATCATGTTTTTAACATCGTAGCCAGCAATAAAGTTCTTATCTAATAAATCAATTTCAAACTCATCGTTATCTTTAAAGAAAAAATAGGATGAGGCTGATTTAAAATAACGATAAAGCTCATCTAAGATAATGTATCTAATTTGATATTCATTAAAGAAACTATCAATATTTTCTTTCTTTTTAAAAGAGATGATAAAAAAAGAACCTTTTGCAAAGAAACCATCTTCGTAAGATTTTTTAATTTCTCCTAAAGTTGAAGTAATTGCTTTGAATTTCTTTCTATTTTTATTTAAATTACAAGGTAGATTGAATAAACGATGAGATTCAGCATATAAGATTCCACTTTCATAATCTACTTTAATAATTTTAAATAAAATACGATTAACAAAATGTTTAAATTTAGAGTTAATCATAACGAAAGAAGAAACAACATCATTTGAATATTGATCAATCTCTTTTTTTGAAGCAAAAGAAGTAAAAAATGTTTTAGCTTTATCTCTTTCGCTTTCGGCAAAATGAGAAATAAATTCAACAAATGACATATCTTTATAGCCATCAAAATTACGATAGTTATATCTTCTTACTGTTTGGATTTTTAAATTTATAATGTAGTAATAATGAGATGATAAAATATTAGTTGCTTTTTGTTTTCTTCTAAAAGAAAAGAATTTAAAAGAAGATATTGCAACTATTATTATAGCAATCAATACAAATATAAGAATTATGTAGAAAGATGTAAATCCAACTACTTCCATTAAAAAGTTTAAGTCACTAACTTGTTTCATAACCAAAAGAATTATACCTTAAAATGTCATCTAATAAAATTAATAATTAAAATATTTATATAATAAAATTATATAAAAAAAGAAATAATAGATTTATTTTCTAAATTAAGATAAGATACATAAGTTAATTTAAAACTAAATGGAGAAATACCCAAGAGGCTGAAGGGACTGGTTTCGAAAACCAGCAGGAGTTAACAGCTCGCAGGGGTTCAAATCCCCTTTTCTCCGCCAATTAACTAACTATTGATTATCATTTTAAATGATAATCATTTTTTATTTAATTGGTTTTCTAAAGAATTTACCATAAACTTGTTCAGTAACAAGTACATTAATAAAACAAGAAGGATCAGCTTTTTTAGCAATCTTGATTACACGTTTTTGTTCAGATTTTCTAACAGTTACTGAAATAATATAAACATCTTTTCCAGTAAAACCACCTTTACCATTTATAACAGTGCATCCATGAGGAATGTTAGACATAATAACTTGTGATAAATTTTCATCTTTGGAAATAATCTGTAGATTAAGTTTTTTATTTGAAATATTAATCGTATCAACAACAAGCGTTGTAATAATCATATATAAAAAGGTGTATAAGAAAATAATTGCTGCTTGAGAAATTTCAACCGGAACAAAATGTACTCCATCAACTAAACCACCTGAACAGCAAGATAAAATGGAATAGACCATTACAATGCAAAAATTAAAAATTGCACTATAAATTCCAACACCTGTTGATTTCTTTTCGCTAATATAATAAGCAATAATATCAATTCCACCACAAGTTGATTCAATTAAATAAGATAAAGCAGTAGCCATACCAGTACATAAACCTGCAAATAAAATTCTAGCCACAGGTTGATTAAATACTGCTTCACTAATTTCTACAATAAATGAACCTTCTCCAGTAGGAAGAATAATACCAAAAATAGTAACAAAAACGACGTTAATTAATGATAAAAAAGCAAATTTCTTTCCAATTTTGAAATAAGCTAATAAAAGTAAAGGAATATTAATAACAAAATATGAAATAAAGTTAATTACATAAACATTAAAAGGATCAAGAGTAAAAGTAAGTCCTGAAAGTTTAAAAATCTCTAAAACCGATTGAGACATACCACTTGCTCCAGAACTAGCTAAAGCTAAAATTGAGCCTGTTTCATGAACTAAATCTTGGTTAGCAAAAGCACTATAGTTAGGTTGAATAAAACATTTAAACCCAAAAGAAAATATAATTGCACTTAAAGCAGTAACAATTAAAGCATAAGTATATGATAGGGCACTTTTTTGATGCGGATGATCAAAGAAGTAATTTCTGACAAGTTTTTTGATTTTATAAATAAAATAATTCATAAAGTTTGCCACCTTTGTTATAGAATTAACATATTTTAAGTTTATTGCAAATCTTATTCAATTATTTCTTAAAAAAATAATAACTTTTGGTGTATAATCTTTCTAGTAAATAAGCACTTAGTCATAAAACTAGGTTTATATATATTAAATATATATAAGTTTATGAAAAAATAAATTTTAACTACTTGTTTACTTGGCCTATTAATGATAAATTATAAAAGCGTTAAAAACTTAACGTTATTTTATTTAATAAGAAAAGGGATAAATTATATATGAATATATTAAGAAAGATTGCTACTCCTTTCGTTGCGATTTGGAGATGGATTAAAGAAACTGCTTGGGTACAACCACTTTTAATTGTTGGTATTATCTTCGCAATTATCTTCTCTATTCCTTCAATTACTAAAGGAATTCAAGGATTAATTAACCAATCAGATTCTGACTTAGCTTACTTTGAAGATAATGAACTTTCAATGGAAGGAACAAGAATCGGTGAATGGAATAGTGAAGTCGATCAATTCTTCGCAAACTTCCAAGATGCACAAACTTCTTGGGCTAATGGTGATAAAGAAACAGCAAAAGAATTATTAAACCAATATTCAAATGGTAACGATAGATTCTTCTTATTCTTTGTCCAAGATAATTGCGATGGTTGTGGAAATTTAAAAACCGGCCTTGAATACTTAAATGATAACTGGGATACATATATGCCAGCAACAGATTCAAAAGGTGTTAAAGTTCCTCCAATGAGTTTCGTCTCAATCGTTCCAAATAGAGAATTTGACGATGATACATATTACGAAGAACAAGATACAACTCCAATTGCTGTAACTATGACTTCTCCTCAATATCTTTATTTCTATGATGAGGCAATGTCTGTAGTTAAAAATACTGATTTCTATCTTAATAGTGGCGTTGCAACTGATGATGGTTCTACGGTTCAATCAACTTTATATGCTAATACTGAAAAATTAGTTGATCCTACTGGACTTCAAACTCCAACTTGCATCTTATTCGATTTAACTGATGCAAACGAATCAACTCATATTATTACAGAAATCTTCAATGCACCTGATGGAAGTGATAAATATACATATGCTACATTTATGAAAAATGCTTGGACATATGATTCACTCTTCTCACCAGATTATAGATCTTAATTAATAATATAAATTAGTACTCTTAAGAAGCATTTAATAAAAAATGCTTCTTTTTTTAATTTAGAGGGATAAATTTCTTTAATGAAAACATTCTTGTATAGTACAAGGGTTTGGGAAATCCTTTTACCCTAAATATATTATATAGAGTATAAATTAGTAAGAAAAAAGCAGCTAGAATATGTTTCTAACTGCTTCTACTTAATCTATTTATTAATTTATTTAATCTTATTTATTAAAAGCTTTTTTTAATACTTCATTTACGTAAGAAGGAACTAATTTAGAGACATCGACTTTATTTTTAGCTAATTCAATAATTGAAGAAGATGAAATAAAAGTATTCTCTTTTTTTGCCATTAAAAATACTATTTCTATACTTGGATCAATAAATTCATTACTAGCAGCATAAGACCATTCATAGTCAAAGTCAGAAACTACTCTTAATCCTCTAATAATAAATCTAGAATTATGTTTTTTAGCATAATCTAAAGTTAATCCATCATAATAATCACAAGTAACATTATCTAAATTATTCTCTTTTATTGCTTCTTTAATCATCTTATATCTAGTTTTAACATCAAATCTTCCTTCTTTTTCCATATTAAAGCCAATTAAAACAATTATTTCATCAAATAAAAGAGCTGCTCTTTTAATAATATCAATATGTCCATTAGTAATAGGATCAAAACTTCCAGGATATATACCAATTCTCTTATTTTTTGTATCAACTTTATTCATAGAATAACATTCTAACACATTATATTTATAAATCTACTTTTATTAAATATAACTTACTTCTACCATACTTATATTCTTTAATTAAGTTAGATGATTTAGATAAATCAATGTTATCTAGAATTGATTTATCTAAATCTTTATCACTTTCAATAATTATTAAACTATCTTTAGATATTAAATTTAACTTATATAAATTAATTATAAAATCATATGTAATAATATCTTTATATGGTGGATCTAAAAATATAACGTATAATGGTAAATATTTTTTTAAGTTGCTTGATGAAGAAATAAATTTTAAGGCATCACTATAATCTTTATTTAAAACTAATGTATGTTCATTAATATAATTTTCATCATTTAAAGACGATAAATTATCTTTTATTACTTTAATAACCTCTCTATTTTTATCATTAAAAATAACTAAAGAAAATAAATCTTTACTTAACATTTCTATCCCTATTTGTCCGGTACCTGCAAATAGATCTAAAAAAGATAAATTAGTTTTACTAGCAAAATCTAAATTATTAACTAAATAATAATTTATAATATTGCTTAATCCAAGTTTAACAATATCTTTACTAGGTCTAGTAATATTTGTATCTTTAACTTCTTTTAATCTCTTAAACTTATATTTTCCACTACTTACTTTTAACATAACTAACTTATTATATTATTTATTTAACGCTAAATATAACTTAATAAATAACTTTTTTATTTCTTTTTCAACATCAAACTTTGATATATCAAAGTTTTTATATTTAAATACATATAAACTTATTAAATCAATTAAATGATTTAATCTAGTTTCGTTTATGATATATTCTTTTACTTCTTTTAATGCTTTAATTTGTTTTAATAACAAGTCTAAATCTTTTTTAATCTTATCTAACTTTTCTTTATCTTCAAAAGTTAGATAAGTAAAATAAAGCTCTTCCAGTTCTATTTTTTTAAAGATGAGCGCATTAAAGTGATTAGATTTATTTAATTTGTTTTTTGAATTAATATAATCTAAATAAATTTGATTAGTTTTAATTTTATTTGTTAATTGATCAAATAATTCATCTAACTTTTGAAAATCAATATTCATACTTTGTAATTTTATTACAAAAAATAACTTTATAACAATTGAAAAAAATATCTATTTAACCTAAACTATTTATCTAGTATGGAATTATTTAAGATTGTTAAAGATAACAAAAAAAGTTTAAGAGAAAGATCAAGTGATATTGCATTACCTTTAGATCCTAAAATTAAAGAATTAGGACTAAATATGCTTGAATATTTAAAACTATCTCAAGATGAAGATTTTTTAGAAAAACATAAAAATGTACGTAGCGGAGTTGGTTTAGCTGCTCCTCAAATTGGACGTAATATTAATTTAATTGCAGTTTATGTTCAAGAAGAAAAGCAAAATTTCGAATTAGTTTTAGTTAACCCTAAAATAGTTTCTGAATCTACAAGAGAGTGTTACCTTGAAGGTGGAGAAGGCTGTTTAAGCGTTGATAAACCTCATGAAGGATACATTTATCGCCCATATAAAGTTACGGTAAAAGCTTATGATTTAATAAACGAAAAAGATATTACTCTCACCTTAACTGGCTACCATTCAATTATTGTTCAACATGAAATTGATCATCTTAAAGGAATATTGTTTTACGACCATATTAATAAGAAAAATCCTTTCTTAGTAAAAGAAAATGCAGTAAAAATATAATTTAATCAAGAAACCTCCTCTCTTACTTGATAAGGAGATTTTTATTACACTTTAATTTGTAGGATTCTTGCCTAATATAAAATCGGCATACTCTTTATAATCGGGATGCATATCTAAGAAAACTTCATTTACTTTCTTTAGCGTTTCATCACTAACAACTTCTTCTTCATTTAATGAGGCCCCAATTAGCTTTATCATCGAAGTTTATGAGTTTAGGCCCGCATGAAATTAAAGTAAATGGTAATATAAACAAAGATAATGCCTTTAAATTATTTTTCATAGTGCAACAAATCTCCTTTAACAAAAAACTGATTGCTATAAGGAACGTTAAACACACATATTTGAATATACTACAACCAACTTTGATAAATCCGTAAATGATCAGTTAATGTAAACTTATATAAAGATGGCTTAACCGGACAACTATAAAAAACATCCACTTGCACTTAAAAACCGCAACTGTATTTTACAATTGTACAAAAATCATTATAGTGAAATCTGTTAACGAAAAATATTATTTCAATTTTATTAGATTACAAAAAATGTAACTTTGTAATGTTTAGTTTAAATTTTAAACCACAATAATTTCCAACAATCCTATGTCCATACAAGATAAAATCAGCCATAATAATCAGCAAAATTAACGCAGCATAAAAATTTTATAAATTCGTTAAATTTCTAATTGAAAATTTATTTGTTTTTTTAGATAATAAGTCCAGAAATCTTATTTACGAGGTATTTTAAATAAGAATAATGTCTATTCAAAACTAAATTTTATATTGTTTATTTGTTGTTAAAAAGGTAAAAAGCGATATGATAAGAAAAAATATTGATGTAATGAATAAAGTAGATGAAATTTTAAACGAGGAATTAGAAGAAAAAGCAAACGAAACGAAAAAACCAGTCGAAGAACCTAAAATTATCCCTCATAAAAAATATACTTCACCAGTAATGGTATATGCCTTAGGAGGCTTAGGTGAGGTTGGAAAAAACACCTATTGTGTAGAAAACGATAACGATTTGATTATTATTGATGCCGGTGTTAGATTCCCTGAAGATGAACTTGTTGGAGTAGATTATGTTATTCCTTCATATAAACACTTAAAAGATGTTAATCAAAAAATTAGGGCACTATTTATAACTCATGGTCATGAAGACCATATTGGAGCCGTTCCTTTTTTAATCAAAAGCGTAAATGTTCCTGTAATTTATGCTCCAAAACTTGCTTGTGCATTAATTAGACAAAAGATTTTAGATCAAAAGATTAAAACAAGCGTAAAACTAGTTGAATATAACGACACATCTGTTGTTACAGCGGGCTCTTTTAAAGTATCTTTCTTTAGAGTTACACACTCTATTCCTGATTCCTATGGAATTTGTATTGATACAACCGAAGGAAGAATTGTTACAACTGGTGACTTTAAAATTGATCTAACACCAGTTGGCCCAGATATTGAACTTCATAGAATTTCTACTATGGGTGAAGAAGGCGTTGATTTACTTTTAGCAGATTCAACCAACGCTGAAAAAGAAGGTTGGACTCCTTCAGAAAAAAATGTTTTAAATGCTATTAATGATATTTTTGATAGAGCTCATGGAAGACTTATTATTTCAACCTTCTCATCAAACGTTTCACGTATCCAACAAATCTTAGATTGTGCTTTAAAACATGATAGGAAATGCATTATTGTCGGTCGTAGCATGGTTACAGCTGTTGATTGTGCTCGTAAATTTGGCTACATTCGTTTCCCAGATTCATATTTTAAAGATGTCAGTGATTTAAAAACTTTAAAAGATAGTGAGATATTAATTTTATGTACTGGTTCTCAAGGCGAAGCAATGGCTGCTCTAAATAGAATTGCTAACGGAACTTTTAAAGGAATAAGTGTTTCTTTTGGCGATACAGTTGTATTCTCTTCTTCTCCTATTCCAGGAAATGGTGCTTCTATTGCTAAAGTTGTTAACCAACTTACAAGAATGGGTGCAAATGTTATTACTAACCAAATTATTAAAGATATCCACTCTTCAGGTCACCCTTCTAGACTTGAATTAAAAATGAACTTAAAACTATTTAAGCCTAAATATTTCATGCCAGCTCATGGTGAATATCATATGTTGAAATTACATGGTGATATCGCTAAAGAATTAGGTATGCCTGATGATCATGTATTTATCCTTGCAAACGGTGATACTTTAATCTTAAAAGATCATAAAGTTACTCAAGGAGAAAGATTACAAGCTGAAGATGTATATATTGATGGATATGATATTAATGGTGTTTCTACAGCCGTAATTAGGGATAGAAAGATCCTTCATGATGATGGAATGGTATCAGTATTAGTTCTTCTAGATTCAAAGAATTCGAGATTAATCTCTCCTCCAAGAGTTAATACTGTTGGATTCGTCTCTTATGGTAAATATGAAAATCATTTAACTAGACATGCTGCTACAATGGTTGAAGAAGGATTAAATGAATTATTTAATTCTAAACACGTAACATTTAATGATATTAAAAATACTGTAAGAAGTATTGTTTCTAAATATTACTTTAGAAAAACTCAAAGAAATCCAATGATTATTCCTCTAGTTTTAGATAAAAGAGAAAATCTTCCTGCAGCAAGGAAAAAATAAGCTACAAAATGTAGCTTATTTTTAATAACTATCAAATAATTATGAATAAATTACAATTAATCTTAGGTTCTTCTTCTCCTAGAAGAAAAGAAATAATCAAGTCTAGTCTTAATAAATTTAAAGAAATATTAAATGCTAATGATATTACTTTAAGTAT
Source organism: uncultured Bacilli bacterium (assembly GCA_944369075.1). Lineage (GTDB taxonomy): Bacteria > Bacillota_I > Bacilli_A > RFN20 > CAG-826 > Onthovivens. The sequence continues at coordinate 29,308 of CALVXK010000009.1, read as the reverse complement.
TATCTCACCAACTTTAGATGAAAGAGAATTAGATCAAATAATATTAAAAGATTTAATTAATATTGAAGACTATCCATTAATATTATCTAAATATAAGATGGATAATATTTTAGATATACTTAAAAATAATAATGTTAACTTAGCAAATACATTAATCATAACTTCTGATACTTCAATTATTTTTAATAATAAAATTTATGGGAAACCAAAAGATAAGAAAGAAAATATCACTTTCTTAAAAGAATTTTCTTCTTCTACTCAAAAAGTAATCTCAGGTTTTAGTATTTATTATAATAATTCTATATATTCTTCTAAATCGATTTCGTTAGTTACATTTAATAAATTGGAAGATAGTAAAATAAATGAATACATAGAAAAAATCCCTACTTTAGATAAAGCAGGGGGTTATTCTTATCAAGATGATTATAAATTTCATCTAATTAATAATTTTAAAGGTTCCACTTTTAATATTATTGGACTTCCATTAGAAGATATTTTAGATAAACTAAAAGATATTAATTAGCAAACATCTCTCTAGTTTTTTCAATATAATTAGTTTTAGGATTTGTTAATATTCTTATTTTATTAGATTGATCTAAATATATTGAAATATAATCGTCTTTAGTAAAATTATTAATTCTAAGAGACTCACAATCATAATAAACATTAAATGAATTATGGAAGAAATTAGTAAGCTTAAATTCTTTGTCTTTATTTAAAACGAATGGTGAAGAAATAGAGTGGTATTTTTTATTAAATATTGGTGCATTCTCAACAAATTCTAACATTTCTATTTCATTATCAACTAAAGCCCCTTTAAGCGATTTAGTAATACCACTACTTCCAAGAGATGAAGAAATAACACACCCATCACCTCTAAGACATTCTAGGAAAGTATTATCAATATAAATATCAAATTTAATAGTAGCTTCATCAATTGAAGCAATTCTAAATTCATTTAAAGCAAAATAAGAATTAGTTAAACTAAATGAATTTGATTCTTCTTTAAATTTATATTTATCAAGCCTAAGTAAAGAAACTTCTTTATAGTTAATTGATCTTTGAAATAATCTAGGGAAAATTTCTTCAATTTCATCTATTTTAAATTCGCAAAGATATCCAAAAGTTCCAGTATTTATATTGATAAATATCGGATTAAATTTATGGTAATAATGAACACTGCGGAGAAAAGTTCCATCCCCTCCGATAGAAAATACTATATCTAGTTTCTCGCCATCTTTTAAAGTAGATGTTTCTTTTTCACTTATATAAGTAAAGTTGCAATCATTACACTTATTGATTATAAGCTCGCTTACCTTTTTAGAAATTTTATCTGTTCTTTTAACAATTAAATATCTCATATCTTGTTTAAATTCTTACTAAATTATTGTATCATAAATAATAGATTTTTACTTTATTATCTATCAATTTTATTTGATAAGTGATAAAGAATATTTGAGGTAAAGGAAAATAAAAATATGGCAACAAATATTGAAATTGAAGCAAAAGTCTTAATTACTGAAAAAGAATATAATCACGTTCTTTCTTATTACAAAAACCACGTAATTAATGAATATGATCAAATCAACTACTATATTGATAGTGAAAATTTATCATTAAAGAAAATGGGTATTGGATTAAGAATTAGAGAAAAAGGTGGCATTTATACTTTAACTTTAAAAGCTCCACTTGCTGAAGGATTACTTGAAAAAGATGAAAATCTTTCTAAAGAAGTATTTAATGCTTTTATTAAATCAAATAAATTCCCAGAATGCTATACTGTTGATTTTATTAAAATGTTAGGTGTTGATCCAAAAACTTTAAAAGTTATCACTACTTTAACTACTCATAGAGTCGAAGTTAACTATAATGACTCCGGATATGAATTCTCAATTGATAAGAACTCATATAACAATAAAGTAGACTACGAACTTGAAGTAGCTGGTCCATCATTAAATAGAGCAAAAGAAATGCTTAAAGAGATTTGTGTTTCAACAAATACATTCTATAAAGATAATTTAAAGAGCAAAGAAACAAGAGCTCTAGAAACTGTCGAATCTAAATAATTAAAGCGAACAAAAATGACCTGGATTCATTTTCCGGGTCATTTTATTTTATTCGTTTTTATCTCCGCAATTTTCACAATCTTTGCAAAGATTTTCACTAAGATATCTTTTAGCTTTTGGGAGAAATGCAGTAATTTCTTCTTCACTATATCCTACTTGCATATTATGATCATCTATCATAATTGGTCTTTTTAAAACGCTAGGATTTTTACGAATAAATTCGATTAATTCACTTATTGACATATCATCAATATTAATATGTCCTTCTTTAATAATTTTTGAACGAGTAGAGATAATATCCTCTGTCCCGTTTTCACTTTTTTCAAGAAGATCTTTTAATTCATTTTCTTTCAAAGAGATTGATAATATATTTTTCTCTTTATAAGGAATATGATTATCTTCAAAATACTTCTTAACTTTTCTACAAGAAGAACATGATGGTGATGTATAAATTGTTATCATTAGAAATCAACTACCCCCTCTCTTAAATACATTAATAATAAATAAAATGGCAAGATTTCAAATAAAGCACTGGCTATAGCATTCATATCAAACATATCTCCATGGATAGCAGATTTATAAATACTAGAAATGTCTTCAAAGTCTATACCTTGATAATAAGAACAAATCTTCTCATCCTTTGAAATTTGAAATGCAATATCTGATAAAGTAAGAAGACAATAAAGTGAAGCATCAAATGCCATTTCGTTTTTAAAGAACTCTTCTTCGCTTTGATTACCGATATAAGTTTTAATCTTGAAAATATAACGTTTTAATCCAAATATTAATTCGTTTTGATTGTCATCAAAAACGGAATTCTTAATAAATGGGACTTTTTCAGGAACACTAATGACTTCTTCTTTCCAATCTGTGCCATCAAAAACGTTAAACTTTAAATCCACATAATTTACGTTATTTGCAAGTAATCTTTCTTTTAATTTCATAACTTATTTCGTCCAACTTTAATTTTAACACAAATTTTAAAATTATTTAGCAATATCTAACAACTCTTTAAAGTCATCAATCACTTTTGTTATATATTGATCCTTTTTAAAATTGTTATCTCCATAACCATAAGAAACAATGACTGATTTTAAATCACTATTTTTTGCAGTATTTAAATCAACTACTGAATCTCCAACGTAGTAAGAACCTTCTTTTGTTAAATCAAACTTTTCTACAATATAATTAACATAATCAGGTGATGGCTTACGATTAAATTTTGTTGAATCTCCAATAATATCTGTAAATAAATCTATGTCCTTAGCAAACTTATTCGCCATTAATTTTTGCAAGATTGAATCTGGTTTATTAGAATTGCAAAATAATAGATAGCCTCTATTTTTAAGTTCTTTTAAAGTTTCAATAACATGTGGGAAAACTGGAGAGATATACTGATCTTTTTCGTAGTTTTTCAAAAATAAATCGAATTCTTCGCTGCTATAATCTCTTTTTAAAGCCTTAGTAAATAAAACTTTTGCTCCATTTCCTATGAATGTTTTAGTTTCTTCTAGTGAATAATTTAAAGGGATATTTAATTCTTTTAAAGCCTCATTTAAAGCTTCCCTAATTCCATATAGTGTATTAATTAAAGTTCCATCAAGATCAAAAACAATAAATTTAGATTTCATAATTTGTACCCACTTAATTATATATAAATTAAGTAAAATAAAAAGCCCATTTACATGGACCTCGTTTTATCTATAAATATTTTTTACTTTTTTAAATATTAGTTAAGGTTTCATTTTCTGAAGAAGTTTCTAATTGATCAACAGTATCAACAGTTGTATTAATTTCGATTTTTAATTGTTGACAAGAAGTCAAAGCACCCAAAAAACCTGAAAAAACAATCGCACAAACTATTAATTTTTTACCTAACTTCTTCATTTTCTTACCTCTAAATCTATTATACATTTATTTCCAAAAAAATTAAGTTATTTTTTGAAACTCTAGATAGGAATCTTCCTATCTAGAGTTAAATGTATTCGCAAAATTAATCAGCTAATGTAAGTAATCTAATAGGAGCGTTATCGCCTTTTCTATTGTCTAATTTAAAGACTTTTAAGTAGCCGCCATTTCTATTAGCGAATTTTTTGCTTAAGTCTGTAAATAAGATATCTAAAGCGTCGCCTTTACCTTCAACATTATATTTTTTTACAACAGCTGCTGCGAGTCTTCTTGAATGAAGATCGCCTCTTTTTGCTAATGTTACAAGGTGGTCAAATTGTTTGATAACATCTTTAACCATTCCGGTTGTAACAACGATCTTACCATTTAAGATAAGTTCGGTGCATAAGTTTCTAACTTGTGCTTTATGTTTAGAGGATGTGTAAGGAGTCTTAAATCTAACACCACCCTTACCATGTACATTCTTTCTTCCAATTTGCATAATAAATCTCCTAACTTACCAATTTCTCTTATTTAGCGTCTTTAAAGTGAAGTCCTCTTTCAGCGAGTTTATCTTTAACTTCTTTTAAAGATTTCTTTCCTAAATTTCTAACCTTCATCATTTCAAGTTCTGTCTTTTGAGTTAAATCAAGAACAGTTTGAATATTAGCTCTCTTTAAGCAGTTATAGCTTCTAACTGTAAGGTCTAAATCTTCAATTGATTGATTTTCGAATGGTTCTTCTTTCTTTTCCTCTAAGTCTTTAATTAAATCAACATTATCAAATTTATTTGTTAAATGTTGGAAATTAAGGAAGTGCGAAACAAGGATTTTGCTTGCTAAAGATACAGCATCAACAGGAGTAATAGATCCATTAGTCCAAACTTCAAGTGTTAATTTATCAAAACGTGGATCATGACCAACACGGGTTGATTCAACTTTGTAGTTAACTCTTGTAATTGGAGAATAGTTAGAGTCAGTTGCAATAACACCTCTAGAAGTAACATATTGTTTATTTTCTTCTGAAGTAGCAAAACCTCTACCATTTCTCATAAATAAAGTCATGTCGAGTTTTCCGCCTTCAGCGATATTACAAATTTCTAAATCGCCATTAACAACTTTAATGCCTGTTGGCATTGGAATATCTTTAGCTAATAATTTACGAGGGCCGCTTATGCTAAGGCTAGTTTCATAACTTTGATCACTATAAGTATCTGATTCTAATACTAAGTTCTTTAAGTTAAGAATGATTTGAGTTAAATCTTCGTTAATACCATCTAAAGCAGTAAATTCGTGAACAGCACCTTCGACTTGAATAGCATAAACACTAGTTCCAGGAAGAGTTGATAATAAAACTCTTCTCATAGCATTACCAAGTGTTAAGCCAAAACCTCTTTCTAATGGTTCGCAAACAATCTTTGCGTAATGTTCTTGTTCGTTTTCGAAAGTAATTGTAAATTTGCTCTCTTCAAATGGGTGAGCTAATTTTAAATCAAATTCATGCTCAGTTTCTTTTTCATTCTTATTGTTAAGTGTTACTACTTCTTTTTCTTCACTCATTAGTTTAACCCCCTGAAATAAATAGTATTACTTTCGGTTAATTGTCTAATTATCATTATGTTTTGTTTATAAAATTAAAGATAAATAATTAACCACGTCTTCTTTTTGGTGGACGGCAACCATTGTGTGGAATTGGAGTGGTATCAACAATAGATGTAATTGTTAAGCCAGCTAATGCTAAGGCTCTAATTGCACTTTCTCTGCCTGCACCAGGTCCTTTGACATCAACATCAACACTTTTAATGCCTTGATCGACAGCAGCTTTACCAGCAGCTTCTGCAGCTGATTGAGCAGCAAAAGGAGTGGATTTTTTTGCACCTTTAAAGCCTAAGACACCACTTGATGACCAAGCAATTGCATTACCTTGTTCATCAGTAATTGTAACAATGGTATTGTTAAATGTTGAGTGAATATGAGCTACACCCTTACTATAAGTTCTCTTAATTCTTTTCTTACGGGTAGTTTGTTTCTTTGCCATGTTCTATCTACCTCCATTAACTATTTAACCGCTTCCTTTTTATTAGCGATTGTTTTTGCTGGTCCTTTTCTAGTTCTAGCATTTGTTTTGGTTCTTTGTCCTCTTACTGGAAGACCTCTTCTATGTCTAATTCCTCTATAACATCCGATTTCTTGTAATCTTTTAATGTTAAGAAGAACTTCTCTTCTTAAATCACCTTCAACTTTGTAGTGAGAAAGTTCACTTCTAATCTTTGATAAATCTTCGTTAGAAAGATCTTTAACTCTAATTGTTGGGTCGACTTTAGCATCAGCTAAGATTTTTTTAGAAGTAGCAAGTCCGATTCCATAAATATATGTAAGAGAAATTAAAATACTCTTATCATTTGGAATATCAACACCGACGATACGTGCCATAATTTTCTTTTTCCTCCGAAATAAATTTTAATTTGTAAGTTTGCACTTGAACAAATTAGCCTTGTCTTTGCTTATGTTTAGGATTTGAACAGATAATCATGACCTTGCCATGTCTCTTAATAACCCTACATTTATCGCAAATTGGTTTTACTGAGGCTCTTACTTTCATAATGTTTCCTCCATTAAAATATTGTGCTAACAACCTGTTTTTAGAAAGCAGGAAAATTTGTTGAAATAGTCTATTTATGTCTAAAGACTATTCTGCCATTGTTTAAATCATAGGGCGAAAGTTCAACAGTAACTTTATCACCTGGTAAAATGCGAATGTAATGCATACGGATTTTACCAGAAACAGTGGCATGAATTACTACATCGTTTTCAAGTTTTACCTTAAAGTTAGCGTTTGGTAAAGCTTCTACAACTATCGCCTCAACGGTTATAACATCTTGTTTTGCCATTAAATTTCTTCTCCTTCTTTTAAAGTTATAATTTGATAGCCTGTTTCTGTTACAACAACCGTGTTTTCATAGTGGACACTAAGTTTATGGTCTCTTGTTTTAACAGTCCAACCATCTTCCATAACATCAAGATCTACTTTTCCCTCATTTATCATTGGTTCAATACAAATAGTCATGCCTTTTTGAAGTTTTGGACCACTGCCTTTTTTGCCAACATTAGGAACATATGGATCTTCATGCATATCTTTTCCAATACCATGACCAGTATAATCTTCAGTCAATGTATAGCCTGCATTTTCTGCAGTTTCTTCAATAATAGAAGAAATATCTCCTATATGAACTCCAGGTTTAATAATTTTTACAGCATTGAAGAAGCAAGATTTAGCTGTTTCAATTAATTTCTTAGCGTTATCGCTAATTTCACCTACTGGAAAAGTTCTACAAGCATCCACGTTATAGCCATTTTTTAATATGACTACATCATAAGAGACAATATCTCCTTCTTTAAGAATAATCTTTTTTGAAGGAATACCATGTATAAGCGTATCATTTACGCTTATACATATATTGCCTGGGAAACCTTCATATCCTTTGCAAGCTGGAATAGCGCCATTGGATCTAATAAATCTAGCAGCGATTTTATCAAGCTCTGCAGTAGACATTCCTGGTTTAGTATATTTTTGTAATTCATCGAATAAATCAATCATCACTTTTCCAGCTTCTTTCATGAGATTGATTTCTCGTTCGGATTTAATAATAATTGCCATATTAGCCTAAGATGGCATTAATATCAGCCATTACTTCTTTTAAATCCTTACTACCATCAACAGTATGCAAAATTCCTTTTTTAGAATAATAATTAATTAATGGTTCAGTTTGATGATGATATTCATCAAGTCTAACCTTAAGTGCTTCTTCGTTATCATCTTTTCTTTGCATGAGTTCTCCACCACAAATATCGCAAACTCCATCAACTTTTGGTTTTAAAGTTTTGATATGGTAAGGAGCTCCGCACTTTTTACATACTCTTCTACCAGTAATACGATCTTTTAAGATTTCTTCTGGTACATTGATGTCGATAACATAATTAATTGGACGGTTAATTTCTTTTCCAATTTCCTCTAAAGCTTCAGCTTGCTTAAGGTTTCTTGGAAATCCATCAAGGAGGAAGCCGTCCTTACAATCATCTTTAGAAAGTCTTTCTTTTACTAAAGATATTGTAACTTCATCAGGAACAAGTAAGCCTTTATCCATATAGGATTTAGCTAATTTTCCTAATTCAGTTTCATCTCTAAGTGCTTCTCTAAACATATCTCCGGTTGAAATATGTGGGAGATGATATTCACTAGTAATTTTTTTAGCATTTGTGCCTTTTCCAGCGCCAGGAGCGCCAAGTAAGATGATTGTTTTTAACATTTCTACATTCCTCCAATAACTTCATCATAACTCTTACCAGCGATAAGACCATCGATTTGGTTATTAAGCTCAAGAGCAACACCAACAACGATAATAAGACCTGTACCACCGAAAGCAAGAGATGTGTTACTTCCAAATACGCCACTTAATGTAAGTACAACAGGAACTGCTGCAATAAAGCAAAGTGAAGTTGCACCGATTAAAGTGATACGATTCAAAACTTTTCTTACGTAACGTTCGGTTTCAATTCCTGGTCTAATTCCAGGTATATAAGAACCATTCTTTTGGAAGTTGTTTGCTAAGTTTTCAGGATTAATTTGTAAGTTTGCATAGAAGAATGTAAATGCAAAAACAAATACTAAATAAATAATTAAGCCCCAAGGGATCATTACGCCACCGGTATTAACCATGACGTTATAATTAAATACATTTAACCACTCCGCATTTAGTGCATCTGCTGAAATAAAAGATGCAATAATTGAAGGAGCCATTAAGATAGATGAAGCGAAAATAACTGGGATAACTCCTGCACTATTAATTTTAATAGGAAGGAATGAAGCTTTTGTTAATTTTTCGCTACCTTGAGATCTAGTTGCATGTTGTACTGGAATCTTTCTTCTTGAAAGTTCGATAAACACAACGAATGCAATAATTGCAATATAAGAAGCAACATAAAGAATAAATCTAAATACACCTTCGGTAGTTTGTGAACTTCCTAAATTCCAGTTAGCAACAACCCATGTTTCAAAGGCTGTACCAATTTGAGCAGGTAAGGAAGCAACAATACCAGCAAAGATAATCATTGATATACCATTACCGATACCTTTTGAAGTGATTTGGTCACCAAGCCAGATAACAAGAGTTGATCCAGCCATCATAACGGTAATAATATAGATATAAGTTAAAGCATTTTGCTCCATGGTGAATGTAATCCATTCAGTATTAAGAGCAGTTTGAATAATACCATAAGCTTGGACGGCACAGATAAGTAAGGAAAGGTATCTTGTAGCCATTTCTATTTTCTTTCTACCATATTGTCCCTGCCTATTTAATTCAGTTAAAGCTGGTAAAACATCCATGGAAAGAAGTTGAATAATAATTTGAGCTGTAATGTAAGGTGAAACACCTAACGCAAAAACAGAAAAATTCTGAAGAGCACCACCACCTAAAAGATTCATCAAGGAAAGCATGTTGTTGCTACCCATAATATTTTCTTGTAAGGCACTAGCGTCGACTCCAGGAACAGTAATTGCACATCCTATTCTAAAGACGAACAATATCATAATCGTAAAGAATATACGATTAACAACTTCTTTGTTTTTAAATATGTCAATGAATTTCTTCATATTTATGTCTTTATATTAAAAAATTAATATTTAGTAATAATTCTCCTAAATCGTAAAAATATTTATTAATCTTTGAGATGGCTTATTAAGCCACTCTCAAAGATGTAAATTTCTTTACTTTAATAAATATATAGATAGTTTAAGAAAATTTCAATACTAAATATTTTCAGCCTTTCCGCCAACTTTCTCAATTGCTTCTAAAGCAGTCTTTGAGAATTTGTTAGCTTTGACAGTAAGTTTGACTTTAAGTTCGCCACTACCAAGGACTTTTAAGCCATCACATTCTTTTTTAACTAAGCCTTTTTCGATTAAAGAAGTCATTGTTACTTCTTCACCTTCGCTAAAGTTATTTAATGTTGAAAGGTTAATGACTGCATATTCAACATGTGCGTGATGTTTGAATCCTCTTTTTTGGAATCTTCTGAAGTAAGGTAATTGACCACCTTCGAATCCTAATCTAACACCGCCGCCAGCTCTTGAGCCTTGGCCTTTGTTACCGGAACCGCCGTTTTTACCTAATCCAGAACCAGCGCCTCTACATCTTTTAAAGGATTTTTTTCTACTACCCTCAGTTGGTTTTAAGTTATTTAACATCTGAGTTTCCTCCTTTTCTAAGTTCAAGCACGCCCTTATAAGATTTTAAACTATTAAGTGCGTTAATAGTTGCTCTAACAGCATTAATTGGTGTTCTTGATCCATAAACTTTTGAGTAAACGTTTCTGACACCACTTAATTCTAAGATAGCTCTAACGGTACCACCAGCGATAATTCCAGTACCTTCTGGAGCTGGTTTTAAGAAGACTTTTGTAGCTCCGAATTCACCGATGACTTCGTGTGTTAAGGAACCAGCTTTTGTTAAATGAATTACATATGTATTTCTTTTAGCTTTATCAACTGCTTTCTTAATAGCGTCTGGGACTTCGCCACTCTTACCTGTTGAGAAGCCGAATTTACCTTTTTTATTTCCGATAACTACAAGAGCGGAGAATTTCATTCTTCTACCACCTTTGACAGTTTTAGAAACTCTGTTAATTGCGACAACTCTTTCTTCAAATTCTTTGACGACAGGTTCTCTTCTTTCTTTCTTGTTTTTATCAAATTTTCTTCCGCCTCTTTGAGAAGCATTTTTTTGATTTCTGAAGTTCTTCTTACCTTCAGTTTTAGCGCCTTCTTCTTGGTTAGAAGCGACTTTATTTTCTTCTACACTTGTTTCAGTAACTTTGTTTTCTTCCATAAACTTCTCCCTAACCAATTAGAATTTAAGTCCGCCTTCTCTTGCGCCTTCAGCTAAAGCTTTGACACGGCCATGGTAGACATATCCACCACGATCAAAGACGACTTTTTCAATATTTTTTTCTAAACATTTTTTAGCGATATCAAGGCCAACTTGTTTTGCTGCATCAACGTTACCGCCATGAGCAAGTTTCATAGCTTCAGAAGAAGAAGCTACGAGTGTGACACCTTTAGTATCATCAATAACTTGGCACTCAATATTTTTGTTACTTCTAAAGACACAAAGACGTGGGCAATCAGGAGTACCAGAGATTTTAGCTCTAACTCTATGATGTTTTCTAACTCTGACTTCGTTTCTATCAATAGTTTTAATCATATTTACCTCCTCCTAATTACTTACCAGCACGTTTACCTTCTTTTCTAAGAATGTATTCGCCTCTATATCTAATACCTTTACCTTTATAAGGTTCTGGTTTTCTAACTTCTCTAATTTGAGCAGCGACTTGACCAACTTTGAATTTGTCACTTCCACTAACTTCAACGATAGAGTTGATATCTTTAGATTTATTTTCTAAGACTTTAATTGTAACACCTTCAATAGGTGAAATTTTAACTGGGTGAGAATAGCCAACTGTTAAGATGACATCTTTTCCAGCCATATCAGCGTGATAACCAATACCAATGATTTCAAGAATTTTTGAATATCCTTGGCTAACACCAATTACAGCGTTATTAATTAAAGCTCTGATTGTACCATGAAGTTGTTTTGTATGTTTTTCTTCATTTAATCTTGAAACTTTAATGTGGCCATCTTCGACTTCGACAGTAATTAAACTTGGATCAAACTTAATTGTGTCTTCGCCTTTTTTACCTTTAATATCAACTAAGCCTTCTTTAACTTCAACTGTTACTCCTTCTACAATAGGAATTAATTTCTTACCAATTCTTGACATAAATCATCCTCCTATTAATAGACGTAGCAGATAACTTCGCCACCGACATTTTGTTCTCTTGCTTCTTTATCGGTAAGAAGTCCTTTACTAGTTGAGATAATAGCAATACCTAAACCTTTTAAAACGTAAGGAATGTGTTTGCTATCGCAGTTAATTCTTAAACCTGGTTTGGAGATTTTTCTTAAGCCAGAGATGACTTTTTCACCATTTGGACCATATTTAAGAACGATTTCTAATTCTTTTTTGTTGTTATCTAATTTTTTTTCTTCAAAAGAAGTAATGAATCCTTCTTTTAAGAGAATCTTAGCAATGCCTACCTTTAATTTACTAGAAGGCATCTTTACACTTTCATGATGTAAAGCATTAGCATTTCTAATTCTTGTGAGCATATCTGCTATTGGATCTTGATGCATACTTTTACCTCCTAATAATTACCAAGATGATTTTTTCATTCCTGGAATCTCACCTTTATAGGCAAGTTCTCTAAGACAAATTCTACAAAGGCCAAACTTTGAATAGACAGCGTGAGGGCGTCCACATCTTTTACAACGTGTGTATTCTCTTACTTTGAATTTTTGAGGTCTAGCTTGTTTAACTTTCAAACTTGTTTTTGCCATAATACTTTTTTACCCTCCTTCCTATCTATTAAATGGCATACCGAATTCTTTTAATAATGCATAAGCTTCTTCATCAGTTTTTGCACTAGTAACGATTACGATATCCATACCTCTTACTTTAGCGACTTTATCATAATCAATTTCAGGGAAAATTAATTGTTCTTTAATACCTAAAGTATAATTTCCTCTTCCATCGAATGCATTTTTGCTAACGCCTCTAAAGTCTCTAACTCTAGGAAGTGCGATTGATGTAAGTTTATCGAAGAATTCATACATTCTTCTTCCTCTAAGAGTAACTTTACAACCAATTGGTTCACCTTCTCTTAATTTGAATGTAGCGATTGATTTTTTAGCTTTTGTAATAATAGGTTTTTGACCTGAGATTAATGCTAATTCTTCAACTGCTTCTTCAAGTCTTTTCTTTTCTTGTGTAGCATCACCTACACCGATATTGATAACAATCTTTTCCATCTTTGGAACTTGATGAATGTTTTGATATTCAAATTTTTTCATTAAGCTTGGAACGATTGTTTCTTTATATTTAGCTTCAAGTCTAGTTACATCAGCCTTAACTTTGTGGCCATTAGAAGTAGTAGCACTAGCTTCTACTTTTTTAGTGTTTTTAGTTTCGCTCATATTACTACCTCCCTAACTATTCCTTAATTTCTTTTCCGGTTTTCTTATTGATTCTAACTTTAGAACCATCTTCTTTTACTAAATAACCGAGTCTAACACCTTTTTTGCTCTTTTCGTCATAGAACATAACTTTAGAAGCATCAAGAGGTGCATACATTTCAACAATGCTTCCTTCTGGATGATTTTGAGTTGGTTTTTGATGTTTTTTTCTAACATTGACGCCATCAATGACAACTTTATTTAATTTTGGATAGGCTCTTTGAATTGTGCCTGTTTTTCCCTTATCTTTTCCAGAGATAACAATTACTTTATCACCTTTTTTAAGTTTCATAATCTTCTCTCCTTTATACTATAAGACTTCAGTTGCAAGGGAAAGGATCTTCATAAAATCTTCACCCTTATCACGAAGTTCTCTTGCTACAGGTCCAAATACACGAGTACCTACTGGTGTTTTATCTTCGTTGATAATGACGCAAGCATTGTCATCAAATCTAATTGTTGAACCATCTTTTCTTTCGATTGGATAAGATGTTCTAACGATAACTGCTTTAACAACATCGCTCTTTTTAACCTTACCATTTGGAATAGCATCTTTGACTGCGCAAAGGACAATATCGCCAACGGAAGCACTCTTAACATGGCTTCCACCATAGATTCTAAAAATTCTAACTACTCTAGCTCCGGAGTTATCAGCAACTTTTAAATTTGTTTCTGTTTGAACCATATTTATTCTGCCTCCTTTGCTTCTTCTTCATGTTCATGAAGAACTTCTTCGACTTCTTTCTCTTCTAAGACTTTGATATCTTCAAGAGCTTTCTTATCGACACTTACAAGAACGAATCTTTTTAATTTTGAGATAGGTCTTGATTCTTGAATTGTGACTACATCGCCTAAGTGTGCGAGTTCATTTTCGTCGTGAGCATAATATTTTGATCTGAATTGAACTCTTTTCTTATATTTAGGATGTTTTCTATAACCTGTTAATTCAACAACGATTGTTTTAGGTGTTTTATCAGAGATAACAACGCCTTGAATTTTTCTTCTTTTTGATTCCATTGTCTTTTACCTCCTATTTAACACCTAATTCTCTTTCTTTTAAGACTGTGTAGACTCTAGCGATATCTTTTCTAACTCTTCTGATTTCGCTCATTTGTTCGAGTTGTCCAACAGCTTTTTTTCTACGAAGATTAAATAATTCTTCTTTTAATGAATAAATCTTAGCATTTAATTCTTCGCTAGAAAGTTCTCTAACTTCATTAATCTTCATAAATTATTTAACCTCCTTTTTAATAACGCGAGTCTTTAATGGAAGTTTATATGCAGCCATTTTTAAAGCTTGAATAGCTACTTCATCTGGGACTCCGCCAATTTCAAACATAACTCTATTTTTTCTAACAACAGCAACCCAGTATTCTGGTGAACCTTTACCAGAACCCATACGGACTTCTGCTGGTTTTTTAGTTTTTGCTAAGTGTGGGAAGATTCTGATCCATACTTGGCCTTGTCTTTTTGTATATCTTGAAAGAACAATACGGCAAGCTTCTATTTGTCTATCAGAAACATAGTTTCCTTCGATAGCTTGTAAGCCATAGGTTCCAAAGTCAACAGTGTTACCTGCTTTGGATAAGCCTTCATATTTAATAATATGTGGTCTTCTCCATTTTACTCTCTTAGGTTGTAACATACTTGTTATTCTCCTTTCTTCTCTACGGCTGGTTGTTTGACTACTTCTTTTGGATTGATTTCTTTTTCACCACGGCAAATCCAGACTTTAACACCGAGTTTGCCATAAGTTGTCATTGCTTCTCTCCAAGCGTAATCAATATCACTTCTTAATGTGTTAATAGCCATTGTTCCATCTTTATAGCCTTCAGTTCTAGCAATATCTGCTCCTGCAAGTCTACCACTAACAGCTGTCTTAACACCTTTTGCGCCTGCTTTTCTAACATCAGCAATTGCTCTTTTTTGAACAATTCTGAAGCTTGCTCTTTCTTCGAGTTGTTTGCACATCTTATTTGCAACGATTGTTGCATCTAAGTTAGGTTGTTTAACATCGACTAAGTCGATTCTAATATCATTTCCTTTAGCAACTAATTTGAGTAATTCTTTCTTTAAAGCAAGGATATTCTTTGCAGGATTTTCTTTTCCCAAAATAACACCAGCTCTACCAACGAAAATGAATACTCTAATTAATTGACCATTTTCTTTTTTCTTTCTTTCGATTTCAACGTGAGAAAGGTATGCTTCTTTTGGTAAGTGTTTTTCTAAATAATTTCTGATTTTATTATCTTCGAGTAAGAAGGTTGAGAAATCTTTATCGTTTGCAAACCATCTTGAGTTCCAGTTTTTATTTAAACCGACTCTCATACCAATTGGATTAACTTTTTGTCCCATTGTTATTTACCTCCTTCCCTTAGAATAATTCCTTCTCTTTTAATGTAACGAATACATTAGAGAATCTTTTAACTAAACCAGATGCACTTCCTTTAGCACGTGGAAGATATCTTTTCATCTTGATTGAGTCACTTGCCATAATTGAAGCAATGTATAATTTATCGCCGTCCATATTGAAGTTATTTGTTGCATTAGCCTTAGCACTATTAAGTAATTTAACAATGTAAGGAGCAGCTTCTTTATGAACTAAAGATAAGATTTGGATAGCTTCATCAACATCTTTACCTCTAACAAGATCAATAACTAATCTAACTTTTCTTGGGGTAACTTTAAGTCCTAAGACTTTAGCAGTTGCTTCGCTTCTTTTCTTAGTTTCAACAACTTCTTTCTTTGCTTTCTTTGTATCTTTTACTTCTTCAGCTTTAACTTCTTTCTTTGCTGTTTTTTTAGCAGTGGAAGTTTTTTTAGCTGTAGAAGCTTTCTTTGTGGAAGTTGTTTTTGCTTCACCACTCTTTTTGGATGAAGTCTTTTTAGCTTTAACTTCTTTTACTTCTTCGTTTTTGATTTCTTCTGCCATAAGTTATTTACCTCATCCATTATTTAATGCCTGCAGCGGCTTTTGCTGCTGCCTTATCTTCAGCGTTATTACCAAAGTGGCCTTTAAATGTTCTTGTTGGAGCAAATTCTCCTAATTTATGACCGACCATATCTTCTGTGACATAGACAGTGATAAATGCGTGACCGTTATAAACAGCAAAGGTGTGTTCAACGAATTCTGGGAAAATTGTACTTCTTCTTGACCAGGTCTTAATGACTGATTTTTTGTTGGCTTTATTTAAAGCTTCAACTTTCTTTAATAAGTGTTCATCAGCAAATGGACCCTTTTTTAAACTTCTTGCCATTAGTCTCTTCCTCCTTTACTATTTACCATTTCTTCTTCTAACGATTAATTTAGAAGATTGTTTCTTTAATGAACGTGTCTTAACACCAAGAGCTCTCTTACCCCATGGAGTACGTGGAGCATCTCTACCGACAGGACACTTACCTTCACCACCACCGTGTGGGTGATCGTTAGGGTTCATTGCACTACCTCTAACAGTAGGTCTAATTCCTAAGTATCTTGTTTTACCAGCTTTACCTAAGTTAACAAGGTTATAATCTTCGTTACCGACAATACCGATTGTAGCTTTACATTCACCAAGGAATTTTCTCATTTCACCGGATTGAAGTCTTAAGATAACGTATTTTCCTTCTTTACCTAAGATTTGAGCGCTACATCCAGCACTTCTACAAACTTGGCCACCTTTTTTAGGTCTAAGTTCAACGTTATGAACGAAAGTACCTTCTGGGATATTCTTTAATAAACAAGCATTACCTGTAAGAATATCAACGCTATCGCCTGATACAACTTTATCACCAACTTTTAAGCCGTTTGGTTGAAGAATGTATCTTTTTTCGCCATCAGCATAATTGATTAATGCAATTCTTGCATTTCTATTTGGATCATATTCGATTGCTGCGACTTTTCCAACTACGCCATCTTTATCTCTTTTAAAATCGATAATTCTGTATTTAGTTTTATTTCCGCCACCGATATGACGGCAAGTAATAACGCCTTGGTTATTTCTACCGCCGCTCTTTTTTAATGTGACAGTCAAACTTTTTTCAGGAGTAGTTTTTGTAATACCTTCATTAGAAAGAACGATCATTGCTCTTCTAGAAGGAGTATATGGTTTATAAGTTTTTATTGACATATCTTTTCTCCTATATTTAAGTTAATTTCTCTGACTATTCAGCGAAGAGATTGATAACTTCTCCTTCTTTTAAAGTGACAATTGCTTTTTTGTATGAAGGAAGAGTTCCTTTATATCTTGAGCCACGTGAGATGTTTTTGCTCATAACATTAACTGTTTGAACGCCAACTACATGGACACCGAAGATTTTGGAAACTGCATTTCTAATTTCTGTTTTATTAGCAGTCTTTTTTACTTTGAAGGTGTATTTGCTACCTTCTTGAGATTGAGCCATTGATTTTTCAGTAATGACTGGTTCGATAATAATATCGAAGTCATGAATATTAGCTTTCTTTTCGTTGTTAACTACTTCTTCAGCTACTTTTGTTTTCTTAGCCATTATTTGAGTACCTCCTCAACCTTTTTAACATCGTCTGCTAACATAATTAACTTACTAGAATTTAATAAGTCGTAAACAGAGATATTTTCAACGCTTCTAGTTAAGACGTTTTCAATGTTGTTTAAACCTTGAAGAACAAGTGAATCACTTGTAACAAGTAATGTTTTTTCATCAGCAACTTTGAATGCGTTTAACATAGCAACGACATCTTTTGTTTTACCACTAACACTTAATTTGTCTAAGACGATTAAATCGTTTTTAGCTTTAAGAGTTAAAGCAGATTTAAGTGCTAATTCGTGTTCTTTCTTATTTTGTTTGATCTTATAATTTTGATTACCAGTTGGAGTAAAGATCTTACCACCACCAACCCAGATTGGGGATCTTGTTGAACCAGCTCTTGCTCTACCAGTTCCTTTTTGTCTCCATGGTTTTTTACCACCGCCAGAGACTTCACTTCTATTTTTTGTTTTTGCAGTTGCTTGTCTTTTATTTGCAAGATAAGTCATAACTGCATCGAACATAACTTGTTCATTTACTTCAACACCGAAGACTTCTTTAGAAACAGTTAAAGTTGATACTTCGTTGCCGTCTTGTGAATAAACTTTTAAATTCATTTCAGCCATTTTAATATCTCCTTTCTAATTACTTTGTTTCTTCAGAAACTTCTTCTTTTTTGCTTCTATCAATTAAAGGTTTAAGAGTGAATGCCTTAGCATTTGTCTTAACAGCACTTCTAATTTTTACTAAGCCTTTTTTAGGTCCTGGGACACCACCTTTTACAAGGATGTAATTCTTTTCAGCATCAACTTTGATAACTCTTAAGTTTAAGACTGTTGCGCTTTGGTTTCCCATATGACCGGACATTTTCTTACCTGGGATAACACGGTTATTGCATCTACCATTGTTAGCGAATGAACCTTGTCCTCTGTGGTAACCAGATCCATGTCCTTTAGGTCCGATTGTGTGGCCCCATCTTTTAATGACACCAGCATAACCTCTACCTTTTGATGTACCGATGACATCGATTGCTTCTCCTTCTTTGAATAAGTCAGCTTTAATTTCGCTACCTACTTCATAAGAATTCATTTCATCACCCTTAAGTTCGAATAAGTTTTTCTTTGGAGTGACATTGATTTTGCTGAATAAGCCTTTTTCACAGTTGTTAACGTTTTTTAATTTATCTTCGTAACCAACTTGAATTGCTTCGTAACCATCTTTTTCTAAGGTCTTCTTTTGTGTGACAACGTTAGGTAAGACTTCAATAACGCTAACAGCATACATTGTGCCATCTTCTGCAAACATTTGAGTCATTCCGATTTTACGACCAATGATTTGTTTCATCTTTTCTTACCTCCTTCTTATAACTTGATATCGATATCAACACCGCTAGGAAGATCTAATTTTCTAAGAGCAGCAATTGTGTCATTGCTTGGATTTGTGATATCAATAATTCTCTTATGAGTTCTAATTTCGAATTGTTCACGGGAATCTTTATATTTATGAACAGCTCTAAGAATTGTGTAGATTTGTTTTTCCGTTGGAAGTGGAATAGGTCCGACTACACTAGCACCTGTTTTAGTAATAGCATTTACAATCTTACCACTAGCTGTATCAAGTAACTTGTGATCATAAGCTTGTAAACGAACTCTAATCTTTTTTACTTTTGCCATGAAATAACTCCTTTCTTTATCCACGCGACTTGTTCATTGCGAATTACCTGATACCTTCATGACAACGCTTGTGGGTGTATCAGCAACCTCGCAAATCATTACAAACGCTAAAACATACATATAATACAGATGTTTACATGTAATGTCAACAACAATTTTATTTAAATTTATTCGATTCTTCTGCCTCTTTTCTTATATTTGAGGCGTAAAATCTTAAAGCCTTTTAAGTATAGTCTTTTAAATTAAAAAATCTACTCTTTTTTGTGTTTAGAGTAGATAAATTACTAATTTTTTATAAGTTTTACTTCTTTCTTCCTTTTCCTGAACTTAAGAAAATAAGAATAATAGATGCAATTAAAGCAAATGTTAAAGATATTCCAAAAACAATCCAGAAAGCTAAATCGTGATGAGCTAAAGGAATGTCTTCAACATTCATTCCATATAATGATGAAATAAGGGTTGGAACTGATAAAACAATTGTAATTACGCTTAATGTTTTCATGACACTATTTAAGTTATTATTAATAACGGATCCAAAAGCATCAGTCATTGAAGAAAGAACGCTTCTAGAAATAGAACACATCTCACTAGCTTGATCAAGTTCAACTTTTGTATCTTCCATTAAATCAAAATCAGCTTCAAACTCATTAAATTCTTTCAACTTTAAAAGTTTAATTAATACTGCTTTATCAGCATTTAAAGCAGTAGAAAAATAAATTAGACATTTAGAAATATCCATAAGTTCCAAAATTTCTTTATTTTTAGTAGATGTTCTTAATGTTTGTTCAATTTCTTCGGTCTTCGCATTTAATTTTTTTAAATAATTAATAAATAAAGTAGCTAAGCGATAAATAATATTTAAAGTAAATCTAACATGCTTATGAGGTTCAATTAACTTAACACGTTTAAAAACTTCATCCAAAAGTTCAAATTTATGCCTAGCAATTGTTACGTAATAACCTTGGTTATATGAGATTATAAAAGGAGCTGTCGTATAAAGTTTTTTATCTTCATCAATTAGAAAAGGTGTATCTAAAACTATTAAAGAGGCATCTTCATCTTTATCTATACGCGCACTTTCTTCTTCATCTAATGAAGACATTAAAAAGTCTAATGGAATTGATGTAATTTTACTAATTTCACTTAGTATTTCTTCGCTAGGATCACTAACATGAATCCAGCTTCCTTTTGGAATTAAATTATTTTCATGTAATGTCAAAAAATCTTTATTTTCAATATCAAACTCGTCTAACTTCTTATTTGCTTCTTTAAAAACTCTTATCATAACAAGAGAATTATAACTCGTTAAAATTTTAAAAAATAGTTTATTTTCCTTTATCGATATAAAAATCTTTATTTTGTTTTTCGATATATAAGGCGATTACTTTTTCCCAATCTTCTCCTTCATAAGGATATTCATTTTTCTTAATCTTTTTTATTTGTTTTCTTATATTAGAAATATACTCTTTTAAAGGTATTTTTAAATGTTTTCTTTTACTAATTAATGAATATATAAGACCTATCTCTTTAAAGAAATAAGAAATTTTAGTAGTTTCAGGTCTATTTTCCTTAAAAGCATAATATTTAACTAAAAACTGAGAATTAACTAATTTTGTTACAATAGAACCATCATCTCTATGAACAACACTACTTGGTCTTTGAACATAATAATAGTTATATTTATTTATAAAAGATATGGAATTGATATTAAGAAGATAAGCAAAAACAAAGAAATAATCCTCAATACAATATTTAAAAGACATAAAGAAAAGAGATTTATTTTCAATAATTTCTCTTTTAAAGAACTTATTCCATACATATCCTCTCATATGAATATCTCTACATAAACTTCTACAAGCTTCTAAACTATTTTTAGGTTTAAAAATAAGAGGATTAGAAGGAAAACCTTTTTTTATCTTATTAGGATAAGCTAAATAGTAATTGCAAACGACTATATCTGAATTCTTTTTTACTATATCTATATAAAAATCTTTAAGATATGAAGGAGATACATAATCATCCCCATCAACAAAAGCCACGTATCTAGAATAAGAATGGAGTAAACCATAGTTTCTAACTTCACTTAAATCTCTAAAATTAACTTCATAAATCGTAATTAAATCAGGATATAAAGTTTGGTATTTATAGGCGATTTCCCTATCTTGTTCAAGTGCATTATCTAAAACACAAACTACTTCATAACTAATTTCAATGTTTTGATGAACTAAAGAATCTAAACATTTATCTAAATATTCATAAACCCCATGAATTGGGACTATAACGCTTATTTCTCTATACTTATGTTCTTTTGGTAAAGAATATTCACACCCACAATAATCTTGACGGTAAATATTACATTCTTTAGCAATTTTTATACCAATTTCTTGACCATTATTTTTCTTGAAGTCACTAACAATATATTTAATATCGTAATCTTTATATTTATTTTCTAAAGATAAACCAAGTTCATTAAGATAATTAACATCTTTATTTCTTGAAATAGACATAACGCTAGTTACATACTTAAAATTATTATCTTTAGCATATTCAAATAATCGATTAAAACGTTTTGCAATACAAATCTTACATCTTGTACCCATTTCTTTTTCGTTTTTATAAGGTTCAAGACCTTTTTTAAATGTATCATAATCATAATCATCTACTATAATATCGATATGAGTTTTAAATTTATTATTTAAATCAGAAACATATTTTTTTAAGTAATAAAGCCTCTTATCAAATTCTTCTTTAGGATAAATATTAGAATTTGTATAAAAAATAGTAATATCAAATAAATCAAGAAGAAAAACTAAAGGATAAGCACTACAAGGTGCACAACAAACATGAAGAAGAAGCTTAGGTTTATCTTTCTCTTTCTTTCTTATTTCTTTATATAATTTAACGAACTCGTTATAGTAATTTTTGTTTTCTTTTATACTTTTTTCTTCATCCATATTTTAAATAATAATGTAGTTAGAAATTTTAATAAATAAACATTGCATCTCCAAAAGAAAAGAAACGATATCTTTCTTCTACTGCATGTTTATATACTTCCATAGTAAATTCTCTACCCATTAAAGCACTTACTAACATAATTAAAGTTGATTTAGGTAAATGGAAGTTAGTGATTAAAGCATCAATTGCTTTAAAACTATATCCTGGGTAAATAAAAATATCAGTTGATTCTTTAGTTGCTTTAAATTCTCCATATTTAGAAATATTAGCTTCTAAAGTTCTTAAAGAAGTTGTACCAATTCCGATAATTCTTCGACCATCTTTTTTAGCTTTATTTAAAAAAACTGCAGCTTCTTCACTAATTTCATATTCTTCTTCATGCATATGATGTTTTAAAACATCTTTTTCTTTAACTGGTCTAAATGTTCCTAAACCAATAGTTAAAGTAACATCAACTACATCGATGCCCATTTCTTTAATTTTAGCAAAAAGTTCTTCACTAAAATGGAATCCAGCAGTTGGAGCAGCACTACTTCCTTCTTTTGAAGCGTAAATCGTTTGATAATCATTCTTATCTCTAATTTTTTCTTTAATGTATGGAGGTAGTGGCATATTACCTATTTCTTCAAGAATTTCTAAGAAAATTCCTTCATAAATAAATTTAATAATTCTAATGCCTTCACCTTTTACTTCAATGCATTCTCCATAAAGCTTATCACTAAACGTGATTTTTGTTCCAAGTTTGATAACTTTGGCATTTCCGATTAAGCATTCATAAACGTCATTGCCTAAATTTTTAAGCAATAAACATTCAATATGAGCATTAGTTTCTTCTTTTATTCCATAAATTCTAGCTGGAATAACCTTGGTATTATTTCTTACTAAGACGTCACCCTTTTTTAAATATTTTAAAATCTCGTAAAAATGAGGCTCATCTTTATAAGTTTTATTTGTTTTATCAACGACTAGTAATCTACATTTATCTCTATCTTTAAGTGGAGTTTGTGCAATTAAACTATGATCGAGATCGTAATCAAAAAGTTCAATATCCATAAATTAAAATCCCCTTGCATCGCCATATTTTCTTAAGACTTCTTCTTTATATTCTTTAAATCTATTTTCTTTAATAGCTTCTCTTGCTCCTTTTGTAATTTCAAGAAGGAAAGCAGTGTTATGAAGTGATAAAAGTCTTTTTCCAAAAGTCTCATCAGCTACATAAAGATGTCTAAGATAAGCCCTAGTATAATTTCTACAAGTATAGCAATTACACTCAGGATCTAAAGGAGTAAAATCTTCTTTGTATTTAGTATTTTTAATATTTATACGACCATTATGTGTCATTAAAGTTCCATGACGAGCAATTCTTGTAGGTAAGACGCAGTCCATCATATCTACCCCTTTTTCAATAGCTCCTAAAATATAATCTAAAGAACCAACACCCATTAAATATCTTGGTTTATCATAAGGAAGATATTTAATAGCATAATCAATCATTTTGTAGCAAACGTCTTTTGGTTCACCAATACTAGTTCCGCCAATTGAATAGCCATCAAAATCCATTTTAACTAGTTCTTTAGCACACATTTCTCTTAAATCTTCGAATTCTCCACCTTGAACAATTCCAAATAAAGCTTGATCGGTTCTAGTTTTAGCGTCTAGCCCTCTTTTAGCCCATCTAATTGTTCTTAAAGTTGAATTTTTTACATATTCATAAGAAGAAGGATAAGGTATACATTCATCAAAAGACATGATGATATCCGCTCCTATTTTCTCTTCAATACCAATGACAATTTCTGGAGAGAAAAATATCTTATCTCCATTAAGATGAGATTTGAAAGTAACTCCTTCTTCTTTTATATCTCTTTTTTTAGCTAAGGAGAAAACTTGGAATCCGCCACTATCTGTTAGCATAGCGTTTTTATAATTCATGAATTTATGAACTCCACCAGCTTTAGCTACAATATCTTCGCCAGGTCTAAGATGAAGATGATAAGTATTAGCTAAAATTACTTGAGCCCCCATATCATAAAGTTCTTCTGGAGAAAGAGTTTTTACGGTAGCTAAAGTACCTACTGGCATAAACATTGGAGTTTCAAAAACACCATGAGGAGTATGTAAAAGACCAACTCTAGCATGTGTTTCTTTATCTTCATGAGTGATTTCAAGATAGAAATCTTTACATCTTTTGTTATTTTTAATAATTTCGAGATTTTCGTTTTCCATTTTTCATCCTTATATCAGTTTAAAAATTATAACTTTTCTACCACTTAAAATCTAGGTTAGTTCTAGCATTAATAAGCTTTGGAAAAGAGTGTACTTTTTTCATTAAAGGCATAAAAATTACATAGCCTAGAATTGAAATTGCAAGGAACTCTCCTAAGAAAGTCCAACCAAACATAATAAAATACATTGAAGAAGTTAAAGCAAATTCATCTCCTGTTCCTAAAGATGCTAAATAAATAATAAAAGGAACAGTAAATGCATTGACTAAACTTGGAATAAATGTTGCAAAGAATAAGTTTTTGGTGAGTTTTGCAAAAGGTATCATTAATAAGCAAGATACTAAAGTTGCAAGTGTTCCAAAAACAATATCATATATTCCTGCAAAAGAAGCTAAATTAGCAATTAAGCAACCAACTGTTAAACCTAAAGTATAACTAGGATTAAAAAATACTAAAAGGTTTAAAAATTCACTTACTCTAAATTGGAAATAATTGTAGGAAAGTGGTCCTGATGCAATTGTAAGCACAGCATAAACTGCAGCAATAATTGCATTTAGCGCAATCATCTTTACACTAAAAAAATCTTTAAAAAAGTTTTTCATTGAAATATATCCCCCTGTTTTCTTTTAAGAGTGGTTAGTCATTGGGTAAGACACTCTAGCAAAAGCCTAGTAATTATCTCTAAAACGAATATAAAATTCAATACTTTTTATAACTAATTTTCTATGAAGAATATTTATATTTATTAAATATATTAAATAGATTAGAAGTTTTTTACAAAATTTATCTATTCCATTAGAAATTTAGTTTTAATTTTATTTCTTTAAAGAAAAGTAATGTTATAAGAATAAAACGTTCCATAAAAGATAATTTATAGATGCTATAACATCAAAGAGAATAAATTTATTTAATACACCCAAACATTTTCATAGTTATCTTTATATATTTTTCCTTTACCTTTTTTTGTTTCCGTTATAAAACCTTGATTCACTAAATTTGCAATAATTTTATTTCTAAGATATGAAGAATTAGTAACTCCAATATGATAAGCAATTTCTTCTACTGTTCTATCTTGCTCGAAACAATAAGCTAAGATTAAATTATCATATTTAGATTCATTTAAAATAGGCTTAGAAAGAGATATCATTTCTGAAGTAATGTCTATTCCATCCTCATATGTTAAATCTGGTAAAACAATGCTAAATGAATTTTGTCTTGAAAAAATGTATGGCTTATGTTTAAGATCAGCATCCCTATATTCTTCTTCAATCTTTTCAAATCCTGTGCCTTTTGCTTCCATAGAATGAAGAAAAATAAATATATTGCAAATCAATTGATTTCTTCTTTTTGACAAAAAAGACTTTAGATTATGAGTAGGCTTTAGCGATCCTTTCTCATACATTGAACCGGGAGAGGTAATAACAAGTCTATTCCAAAACATATCGACACTTATTTGACTATTTTCAATAAAATAATCTCTATGAGCAAGAGCATTTATAATTACTTCTAACAAAGCTCGAGTTGGGTATGAATTAATTTTTATATGTCTATCAGCTTTTTTTATTAAACCATGATTCATTCTTTGGTCAATAAAACAAGAGATAAAGTTATAAGAGTCAATCAAATTCCCGCTAAATTCCTCGCTAGATAAAAAATTATCAGTTCCTTTGTCATTGCCTCGATAATAAGTGCAAACAATTTTAGTATTATCGTTTTTGCATCTATCAGAAAATAAAAATGAGCCTCTTTTTAAATAGTTATTATCGTCGAAAAAACCTATAGCGTGTAATGTTTTCAAATTTAATTCTGATGAATTGGTTCGTTCTTTATAAAAATTTGAAAAAGTTTCGAAATCACTAAGATTAAATTTTATATCAGTTAATTGGGTATCATAATTAACCTGCTTTGAACTTGTATACCAACTCCTCATTTCTTCATTAGTTGGTGTGCTTGTTAATCCATCCCTGCGGATATAAATCAACGGAAGACCTTTATATGAAATAATCGCTGGTTTTTCTAAAGATTCTTCTATCTTTATTTTTAATATAAAAAGTTTTTTACCATTATTAATATAAGCAATAGGCTCAGTATCAATATTAAGATGAATATTTACATGATTCTTAATTATCTGATAAAAATAAAGTTTTTCTTTATCTATAGTTTTTTCATCTAAACCGATAAGTTTAAATGTTTTATCTTCTACACCAAGAAAAAAAGTTCCTCCATTTCCATTAGCAAAGCCAGCAACCGTCTTTAACCATCCTAAATAATTTTCGCGGTCTAATCTAGCTTTGCATTCAATTTCCTTGTTCTCAACGATGAAATTTGGATAAATATCACTTAATACCATTTTGAACTCCTTTCCGTTTCGTTCAAAGTAACTTCAATGTTAACTTCAAAATAACTTCAACATATTATTGAACTATATTTTATCACTACTTCAATATAACTTCAATATCAACTTCAAAATAACTTCAACATAATATTGAAGTGAATTTCTTTCTTACTTCAACATAGCTTCAAAATTAACTTCAAACTTACTTCAATAAGAATAACTGTAATTTTGTTCATTTTAATATCATCTCCTAAAACATTTAAGTTATAATTAAAACGTAAATGTTAGTTAAGGAGATATATTAAAATGACTAATAATAAAGTACTTTTAATTCTAACTGATGGATTTGAAGAAATAGAAGCTTTTGGAACATTCGCATTATTAAGAAGAAGTAATATTGATGTAGATATATATTCTTTAAAAAGAAGTAACATTGAAGGTAGATATGGGTTAAAACTAAATGATTATAAAGTTATTAGTGAAGATTCTAACTTTAATCTTAATTCATATAACACTCTTTTTATTGCTGGAGGTCCAGAATATAAAGAGTTAGAAGATAGTATTGAGTTTAAAAATATTATTTTAGATTTTAATTCTAAACATAAGTTAATTGCCGCTATTTGTGCAGGTCCTACAATCTTAGGTCACTTAGGATTATTAAAGAATAAGAAATATACATGTTTTAAATCAATGAATGAAGATTTTGGTGGAACATTTATCGATACTTATGTTGTTGAAGATGATAATATCATTACAGGAATTAGTGCTAGTGCTACTATTGATTTTGCTTTTAAGATTGTTTCTTATCTTAAAGGTAAAGACTATGCTGAAGAAGTTAAAAACTCTATCTATTATTACGATAAATAATATAGTTATAACTAACTAATATTAGACTTATATTACTACTATAAAGATTACTCATCTAAGTAATCTTTTTTTAATAATAATTTAAGTTTAATGATTATTCCTTCTTAATATTACTAAGTTTAATTAGATCTATTAAACTTAGAAGTTTTAACACTTTTTAACTAAATAGGAGGAATAATAAAATGAGTGTTATTTTAAATAAGAAAACAAACCATTATTATATCGATAAAAGAATTAAACTCGATGATAATGGTAACTACTATCATCTATTTATTAGTGATAATGATAACTTAAACTTTGAAGATAAAGATTATGTTATAAACTTAGAAGAAACATTAACTAAAGTATTAGTAAAAAGAATTAATGATATCGATAAGTTATCATCTTCTTTATTTTCTTCTAATATTAATAAGAAGAAAATAAAAGCTTTGAATATATCTTCTTTTACTTTAGAAAAACTATATTCTTTCTATATCGATTCTAGAAAAGATGAACTATCTATATCTTATATCTATAATCTAGATAGATTATTCTATCATCATATCTATAATTATTTTGCTAATGATATAGAAAGAATATACTCTTTAGAAGAATTAACTTTATTTAGAAATTATATTGGTTCTTTAAATGTTACTACCCATTTAAAGAACCAAATACTTTCTATAGTAATAAAGTTAATTGAATACTCTAGAAAGTTACATTTAATTAATAGTGAAGATAAAGATGATTTATTACTTATCTTAACTAAATATAAATCTAAAGTAGAAATAAAGAAGAAATCTAGAAATAGGTATACTTCTAAAGAAGAATTAACAAAGTTAATTAAAGTTATTGATAACTTTAATGATAAAGTAATGTTAACATTACTTTATTATTCTTCTTTAAGAATAGGAGAATTCTTAGGTATTAAAGTTAAAGATATTACTTTTGATAACCGTAAGAATATTGCTTTAATTAATATCTCTAGACAAAAACTTCAAATTAATGGAAGACTTACTTCTAGACTTAAAACATCTTCTTCTTATAAGACGATAATATATACTAATAGTAACGTTAAATTACTTAAAGAATATCTTGAAGTAAATAAATTAATTAATGATCCTGAAGCAATACTTTTTGATTACACTAATGGAGGAATAAGAAAAAAACTTAAAAGATATTCTTTAAAAGCTAATATCCCTTATAACACCATTCATGGTTTTTCTAGAAAATCAATTAATACTGAACTTTATAATGCTGGAGCTTCTTCTAAATCTAGAAAAACCTTATTAGGACAATCTAGTGACTTTATTAACGAAAATAACTATATCGATGATAAAAAAGCCTTAGAAGAAGCTACTAAGATCTTAAAAAAGATTACTCCTAATGATTAGTAATCTTTATTAGTCCTTATATTAACCATATCTATAATTTCTTTTAAAAGAACATTACTTGTTCTTAGTGTTTTAATGTACTTAAATTACTAATTAAATTTAATACTTCTTCTACTATTATTACTTATACTTATTCTTATTTTAAGTAAGTTAATATGTGTAACAAGATTATTTCTTGTTACACAATCTTCCTACTAAACAAACTTAGTAGGAAGATATTTTTCTTTTTCTTCTAAGTCTTATTTAATAGAAACTTTCTTTTTACATTAAGGAGATTAAATTAATTTATGAAAAAGAAAAATTTATTAACTTTAG
>CALVXK010000008.1 GCA_944369075.1 uncultured Bacilli bacterium | reverse complement strand
AAAATAAAAAGTAAAAAAACTTTAAAGATAAAGGGGGTTTGCTATTTATAGCCACCCCCGAAATCTTTAAAGAGCCTATTATTCCTCTTAGTAATGTCTAAGAGGTTTTTTTATAGTCTTTTTAGATTTTTTATTATAAGATATAAATATGAAAACCAATAAATCTTTAAAAATATTTGCTTTAGCTCTTTTGGGCTTTCCTCTTTTAATGTCAAATGCACCAGCTCCTGTTTATTATGCCGAAGAAGTTTCTAATTATTCTGAGTTTAAAATTGAGGAGGTTTTCACTGAGAATAATTACTTGACTTTAACAGTACATAATTATGGCGATGCATTTATCGATGATGTCTTAAATTATCCAAATTTACACATTTATTATTTAAATGAGAATGGCTCTGATTTAGAAAAATTAGTGGTTAATGAAATCATAGCTTCAGAACATTTTCCTATTTATCCAGGAGAAACTTCTACTATTACGACCAACATTATTGGAGATTCATTAAATATTAAAGCTGAAAATATTGTTTATTCTTATTTTTCGAAAGGTCATATTTACTTAAGCGAGGAAATTGATGTAAGCAATAATTGTAGCTATAAAATTAGTACATCTAATAATACTAACGAAATAACTTTTGAAGCTTATATTCCTAATTATTACAACTATCAAAAGGTTTATACTGCTTCAATTGGCTTTTATTACTATGATAATTTAACTGAGTCTTTAAAATATAATGTAGCAACAACACAAGAATTTATTTCTTCTAGACGTTTAACATTAGAAAAAACTGTTAAAGGAGATATTTTAAGTGGAGATATTATTTTTGAAAATCTTACACTTTATCTAGAAACTGATATTAATTCACCTTATTATAGAAATAGCGAAGAAAAAGAAATTGTAGGTTTAGTTACATTATTTACTGTTCTTGGTCTTGTAGTTCTAACACCTATTTTTATCTTCTTCTTAGTAAGAGATGATAAATAACTACTAATCATCTTTCTTCTTAAAATTATTTTTAGCGTATTTATAAGAAGACCATACCACTAAAACTATTACTTCTACTACAAATATTGCTATAAAAATATATGTGAATATTATTTCTAAATGAAAACTATTTTGAACTAATAAATTACATATTAAACCAACAATATAAGAAACTAAATTAGTAACAAAAGAGTATAGCAAATAAAGTGCTAGCTCTTTTTTCTTTCTAGATAAAGTTAACCATAGTATTATCCATTCAATAAGTACTACTACTATTTCTAATACATAAATTAAATATGATATTTCGCTAAATTTTAGATATATTAAATTTAACGAAATATTTGTAATAGCATTCATTAATGTTATTACAACTAATTTAATTAGATAATATTTTGATTTATACGTAAAAAGATAATATAGAGGTAATTCTATAATTAACGTTAAAAACAAAGCATATAAATAAGGAATAATCTGATTCATAAATATATAGTTTATTTTATTTGAATATTTAATATAAAGCGAATAAAATTATCAAGGATTTAAAAAATAAGCTTATGGAAGATATTAATACTAACGAAAAACTTGAACAAAATAATGTATCTAATGAAGATACAATTAAGAGAATAAAAGATACACTAGAAAAGATTAAACCATTTCTAGAAAGAGAAGGCGGATCATGCGAATTCGACTCTTTTGAAGATGGAATTGTCTATATTAAAATGACTGGGGCTTGTGAAGGATGTATGTATGTTAATCAAGACATCGAACAAGGAATTGAAGTTATTTTAATGGAAGAAGTTCCTGGTGTAGTTGCAGTTAGACTTGCTGAAGAAAAAGAGCAAGTAAAAGAAGCAATGAGAAAAATAAGAGAAGAAAGTGAAGCCTATAATAAAAAAATTGAAGAAGCTAATAATAAAAATAGCGAAGGAAATAATTAATCTTCCTTCGCTATTTTTCTTGCTTCTTCTAACTCTTTTAACGCCTTTTCAATATATTTATAATCAAGGTTAAAATCGAGATAACCTTCTTTACATGTATTTATATAATCTAGACTAGGTTTAGTTAAATTAGTTATATCATTCATAATATAAATTAAACCTTTATAATTCTCTTTATTAAATTCAAAATTAATAAAAGTTTTATAATATAAAGAAGGATAACCTTCATAAATATCTAACTTTTCTTCATCTTCATCATTTATTTCAAATATACCTAGAGGTAATTCATCCCCTTTAGAAGGAATAATAGTTAAATAACGATTACGAAAAATTAGAGCATAATCTTTTAAAATAGTAGAACCAACTTTTTTAGCACTACTACATCTAACCTTCATATCATTTAAATTTAAATTTGATCCGTAAGCTAAATAATATTTCATAATTTCTAATAAAAACCTACAACAAGTGTTGTAGGTTAATTTTATCAAGGATATAACCAGTTATCTAAAGAATTTACTACAATATATGATCCGTTATAAACATCTTTTCTATTGTATGGGATTCTCTTTTTATTTAAATCTAAGACGTAACCTCCAGCCTCTTCGATAAGTAATGTAAAAGAAGCTGTATCCCACTCTTTAGTTCCTCTATTTAATCGATAAGTAATTTCACCTTTTCCTTCGGCAATTAAACATGCTTTATATGAACTTCCAGCATCCTTAACTTCTTTAATTCTGTCTTTATGTCTAGCATAGACTTCAGCTTCGTTTTCAAAAGCATGGTATCTTGATTTATAAACGATTAAATCTTTCTTTTTATCATTTACAAATATTCTATGGCATGAGTTAGTCTTTGTATCTAATTTATAAGCTCCTCTATTTTTTAAAGCATAATAAATTTTATGATAGACTGGAATAGCAGTTACGCTAGCCACAATTTCATGTTTATAACATAAAGCGAGATTTATAGCAAATTCATCATCATGATTAACAAAATCTTTTGTTCCATCAAGAGGATCGATGATAAAAGCAAAATCTTTATCTAATCTTGATAAATCGTCAGCTTCCTCTTCACTTAAAAAAGCATGATTTGGAAAACATTTTAAAAGGTGTGAACGAATTACTTGATCACTATTTTTATCAGCATCCGTTACAGGAGAATTATCCTCCTTAATTTCAACTGTAAAACCTTTGTGATAAATATCAAGGACTAAGGAAGATGCTTCCTTAGCAACCTTGATCATTTCAGATAATTCTGCTAAATATTTCTCCATAATTAGAACTATTCAGCTTTATTATCACTACCAAATTCTTTAATTTTTTCTTTAACGATAGCAATCATTGCTTCGTAGCCAGGTTTTAATAATTTACGTGGATCAAATCCTTTTTTAGCGATATCTAAATCTTTTTTAGCTTCGATATATTCTCTAGTTGCATGAGCAAATTGAAGTTGTAATTCAGTGTTAACGTTAATTTTTGAAACACCTAAAGAAATAGCTTTTTTGATTTGGTCAGATGGAATACCTGTACCACCATGCAAAACTAATGGTTTACCATTTGTTGCATCTTGGATTTCTTGTAATCTTTCAAAGTTTAATCCTTTCCAATCTGCTGGATAAACACCATGGATATTACCAATACCAGCAGCTAAGAAATCAACTCCAAGACCTGCAATAGTTGCGCATTCTTTTGGATCTGCAAGTTCACCAGAAGATGTAACACCATCTTCAGAACCACCAATTCCACCAACTTCACATTCAATTGATTTACCTTGTTCGTGAGCTAAAGCAATTAATTCTTTTGATTTTTCTAAGTTTTCTTCAAATGGGAAGTGTGAGCCATCAAACATAATTGATGTAAATCCTGCTGCTAAACAAGCTTTTGCACCTTCATATGTACCATGGTCAAGGTGAATTGCTACTGGGACAGTAATCTTAAGAAAATCGTGGATATGTTTAACCATACCAACAACGTTATCCCAACCACACATATATTTTCCAGCACCTTCGGAAACACCTAAAATAACAGGGGATTTCATTTCTTCAGCAGCTGTAAGAATGGCTTTAATCCATTCCATGTTATTGATGTTGAATTGTCCAATTGCATAATGACCAGCGTGAGCTTTGTTAATCATTTCTGTAGCAGATACTAACATATTTTATAATTCCTCCTTGTATCTAAATTAAATTAATAACTAAATTAGAAAATTTCATCAGATGAATTGTCCTTATAATAGCTTTCATCTTCATCTTCATCGTCTCCATCGCCACGGAGAATTTTATCATCCTCATCCTCATCGTCGTCTAATGGGTCTGATGTATCTTTATCGCCTTCTTCAATATCTTCATAAATAGCATTTAAGTCAACGTGAACTTTATCGAAAGTTTGTCTACTTCTTAAATCCCATTCATTGTTTTTTAAAGCAACAAATCTACCATCTAAAGATAAATTTGTGAAGAAATTTGAAATTAGAGCAGCTTTTCTATCATCTAATAAGCCAGCTTCGGCTGCGACTTCATCATATAAGTCTTTGAATTTAATTGGTTTATCATGACCACTTAAGATATCGTAAGCGACATCAACTAATGATTTATTTTTATAATCTGTCATATCTTTTTCCTTTTTCCGCAAATTATTATACTTTAATTTAAGATTCTTTTAAAGAAAACTATAATCTTTTAAGTGTTTCTTCTTTACCTAAAATATCAATAATATTATACATTTCAATACCATGCATTACGCCAGTTAATGAAATTCTTATAGGCATATAAATATCTTTGCCTTTTAAACCTGTTTCTTTCTTAATTTCATTAAAGATATTTTTTACTTCTTCTTCATTTACTTCATCTAATGAATCAAGCTTTTGTTTAAATAATGCAATAACTTTTGGAGAAGTTTCTTTTTCTAAAATAGCTTTTTCTTCATCATTGAGTTCTTCTTTTTTGATTAAAATATCATTTAATAAAGAAACAATTTCTTCACCATAATTAAGCTCATTTTTAAACATCAAAGCAATTTCTTGTTTTCTATTTAAATCAATATTCTTTAAAGATTCAATTTCATCAATAAATGGGAAAATAAAATCAAAATATTTTTGGTTATCCATTGCCTTAATGTATTGAGAATTTATCCAAAGAAGTTTTTTATTATCAAACATTGATGGTGAAGTTGAAAGTCTTGAAGGATCAAATGTTTTGAAAATATATTCTTTATCGAAAATTTCTTTACCATCTTGATCAGTATATCCGAGCAAACATAAGAAATTGAATATTGCTTCAGGCAAATAACCGAGTTTTCTATATTGAGATACAAATTGAACGATATTTAAATCTCTTTTTGACAATTTCTTACCATTTGGATTGATAATAATAGTCATATGACCAAATTGAGGTGGTTCCCATCCAAAGTATTCGTAAATTTGAAGTTGTTTTGGAGTATTAGAGAGATGTTCTTCGCCTCTAAGAACATGGGTAATTTCCATAATATGATCGTCAACAACAACAGCGAAGTTATATGTAGGAATTCCGTTACTTTTCATAATGACAAAGTCACCAATATCATCACTATTAAAAGAAACATCTCCTCTAACTAAGTCATGGAATTTTAATACATGATTAGAAGGCATTTTTAATCTAATTGATGGAACTCTACCTTCTTTTCTATATTTTTCTTTTTCTTCTTCGGTTAAATTTAAACATCTTCTATCATATTTAAAAGATTTAACACCTGAAGAAAGTTGTTGAACTTTCATTTCTTCAAGTTCTTCTTTTGTACAATAACATTCATATGCATAGCCTTTATCGACTAATTCTTGTGCATATTTTCGATATAAATCTAATTTTTCAGATTGTCTATATGGAGCATATTTAGGATTTGGTTTTTCTGTAGATTCGTCTGGAATAATTCCGAGCCAAATTAAATCATGAAGTTGTTCAGCTTCAGCACCCTCGATATTTCTTTCAATATCAGTATCTTCAATTCTAAAAACAAAATCACCATTATATTTTTTTGCAAAAAGATAATTAAAAAGTGCACTTCTTGCTCCACCAATATGTAAATATCCTGTTGGTGAAGGAGCATATCTTACTCTTACTTTCTTTTCTTCCATTTTATTTATCCTCCAATAGAACTATACTTTCGCATTCAATCGCTTTACTTCTACCAATATAACCCATCTTCTCGTTTGTACCAGCTTTTATTGAAATTTGATCTAAATTTATATCAAGAATATCAGAAATATTAATTTTCATCTCATTAATATAGTCTTTTAATTTAGGTTTTTCGCAAGATATAAAGCAATCTATATTTGAAATTTTATAATTTGATTCATCGATAAACTTTTTTGCTTCTTTTAATAAAGTTAATGACGAAATACCTTTATATTTTGGGTCGTTATCAGGAAATTTTTGGCCGATATCACCTAGACTTAATGCACCAAGAATTGCATCAATAATTGAATGAATTAGGCAATCTCCGTCTGAATAAGAAACTAGGCCTTTTTTAAAAGGGATTTTTGTTCCGCCTAGTATCAAATCATACCCTTTTTTTAATATATGTATATCTTTCCCTAACCCAACTCTCATCTTAATTAAACATTAAATCTAAAGAAGAAGATATCTCCATCTTTAGCTACATAATCTTTTCCTTCAATTCTAATTTTTCCAGCTTCTTTTAAAGCAGTTTCACTACCATACTTAATAATATCATCATAAGTATAAACTTCTGCTTTAATAAAGCCTTTTTTGAAATCAGTGTGAATAATTCCTGCGCAATCTGGAGCAAGCATACCAGTTTTAAAAGTCCAAGCCCTAACTTCATCTTCACCAACTGTAAAGAATGTTGATAGATCAAGTAATTTATAAGCTGCTTTAATAAGCTGATCTAATCCAGATTGTTTTACTCCTAAAGTTGTAAGGAATTCTTGTTTTTCTTCTTTAGAATAGGTTGAAAGTTCAGCCTCAATTTCACAAGAAATAGGTAAAACTTGAGCATTTTCTTTAGCAGCATAGTCTTTAACTGCATTATAGTATTTATCTTGATCAATGTTAGCTAAAGCGCTATCAGCAACATTTGCAACATAAATTATTGGTTTAATTGTTAAAAAACCGAAATTCTTAAGTATTTTCTTTTCATCATCGTTAAAAGATAAAGATCTAATAGGTTTCTCGTTTTGTAATGTTTCTTTAATTTTAGTTAATAAATCAACTTCAATTAAAGCTTCTTTATCTTTAGAAATTCTTGCTTTGTTTTCAATTTTTCCAAGTCTATTTGATGCTGTTTCTAAATCGGCTAAAATTAACTCAAGATTAATAATTTCAATATCTCTAATTGGATCAACTGTATTTTCAACGTGAACAATTTCATTTGAATCAAAGCATCTAACAACTTCAATAATTGCATCACATTCTCTAATATTTGCTAAAAATTTATTTCCAAGTCCTTCTCCTTTTGAAGCACCTTTAACTAATCCAGCAATATCAAAAAATTCAAATGTTGTATAAATCGTTCTTTTTGGGTGAAATATTTTTACTAATTCATCAACTCTTTCGTCTGGAACCATAACCGTTCCGACATTTGGATTAATTGTAGCAAATGGGTAATTTGCAGCTTCTACTTTTGAATTAGTGATTGCGTTAAATAAAGTTGATTTTCCAACATTTGGTAATCCGACTATTCCTGCTTTTAATCCCATAATAAGCTTCCTCTCAATTCGTTTTTAAGCGTTAATATTATATACGTTTAAGAAGCAAAAATACATTTAAAAATACGATTTTTTGCTATTAATGCAGCTCTTTTTTAAAATCTAACTTACTTAATGGTCTTAATATTAAAATTATCGAAATAAAAGAGAAAATTACAATTAATAAAAACATGATTAAGAAAGGTAGATAAGAAAAATAAATCGATATTTCAATTTTAAACATTTGATAAAGAACTAAAGAAATAAACAACGATATTGTTGTTAAAGAAATTGAAGATATTAAATAAGAAGTTAATGAAGTTAAGAAATTGTTAAATAAGAAAAATTTAACAATTTCATAGTTAGAAAATCCAAGTAAAGCAAGTATAGCAATCTCTTTTCGCATCTCTGAAAAAGAAATAAAAGAATATATAGAAAATAAGATAATCGATGAAATTATTGAAAATAACGAAAAAATTGTAAGAAATAATACGATATAAGAAAGTGTATCATCAATTGTCTTATTAATATCATTTAAAGGTGAATAAAATTCATATTCATCTAAATTTGTATTTAATGTAGCAATATCTTCATCACTTAGTTTTTTGTCTAATAAGAAAGTAATACTATCAATATTTAATCTAAATGAAGATATATTTAATAAATCTCTAAATAAAGTTAAAGAAAAATCATTATTGTGATAAATTTCAGCTTTAGAAGAATCAACTATACCACTAATCCTAAGTCTAATAGTTTTAAAAGAAGGAACAATCGTTTCATCATCATTTATTTTATAATCAACAATTGATGTTAAATATAATGTTTTATTAATAATATCTTCACCTTTATTATTTTTTAAAAGTTTTGCTAATCCATTTGATATAGCAATCTCATAATTACTACTTGGGTATCTTCCATCAATACTTTTATTTAATTTTGATGAAAACTTAATACTATTATTATTTTGTTTTAAATAGTTACCACTTGCTAAGCCTTCACTTGTTTCTAAAGAATACCATTCTTCGAGTGTTAAGTTTTTATTACCATCAATTAACGTATTTATTTTATCGATATCTAAAGAAAAGAATGTCGGGTTATAAAATCCTGACATAATTGATGAAAAATTTACATATCCTCCACTAGTATTATAGTAATAATCTCTAAAATTAAGTTTTTCTTCTATATTTTTAATTAATTCCATATCAATACTCTTTTTTAAAGATTGATATACATAAACTTTATTCGAAGGAACATCCTCTAAATGACTCAAAGAAGCATAATTTGGATTATACATTACTTTATCATTATCAAAAATATATGTTTTATATTCTAATTCTTTATTTAGTTTGTTTAATAATGATGATGGTTCTTCAATTGTTTCAAAATAATATATTTTCTTTAAAGTCCAAGGATAATCTTCTTCTTTATCTAAAATATTTGAAGAAGGAAACATCATGATATCTTCAAAAAGATATTCATTAAAAAAGAAATCATTTGAATAAACTATTGGATTTTGACTTACTACAATTCCCCTTAAATTAAGTAAAACTTGATCTTCATATGTCCAATAATTATTTTTAAGATTTAATAATAAATAGCATTCGTTTTCTTCAATATAATTACCTAAAGCTTCATATGTTTGCCTAATTCCTATAGAAGATGTAATTTTTTGCATCATTTCATTAGAAATTCCAATAACAACATCGTTTTTACCAATTTTAGTTAAATTTTGAGGATAAACATAACTAACATTCTTAAAAGTTTCGACATAATTAAAATTAGCAAAGGCATTTGCTGTATAATCTTCTAGAAGCATTTTATCGTTAAAAAAGTTATTAAATGCAAATTCTACGATGTCTTCATCTGGAAAATAATCCGCAATATTATTTAAATATGTCGCTCCAATTCTTTTTACTTCGCTAATATTATTTTTATATATCGCACTAACATCTTCTTTTGACGCTCCATAATAAGATAAAATCTCGGCATCATCTTCTTTTCTTTTTAAAATTAATGAATTTTCGTTAGATAATCCCTCAAAAGTATCACTTATCATTTTACTTAGCCCATCTTTTAAAAAGAAAGTTAACCCACTTAAAAGTAAAGAAATCGAAAGAAAAGATATTAAAAAAGACATTCTATATTTTTTAGATTTAAATGTATTTTTAAAATAATTTATTTTAAAGTAAGTTTTAATTTTATTGTTATTTTTCTCTTTCTTAGTCTCTTTAAAAATATTTACTTTTACTTGGTCATTATTTAATTCTTCATTAATTATCGTATCAGGCTCTAGTCTAAGGATGAAATCACTATATTTATAAGCTAAATCTATGTTATGAGTTACAACTATTACAAGATGATCTTTTGATAAATTTCTTAAAATTTCAAATATATTTTCACCATTTTCTTCATCTAAAGCGCCACTTGGTTCATCAGCAAAAATTATTTTAGGATTATTAATTAAACTTCTTGCAATAGCAACTCTTTGTTTTTCTCCTCCACTAAGATTTTTAACTAACTTATCTTTTAATTCAATAATATTTAATTTTGATAACAAAGAATCTATTTTTCTTTCATTTTTCTTTGAAATATGAAAAAGAGATGAATCATTTAAAAGTAATGCTAAATTATTTTTAACACTTTGATCATCAAACAAATTAAAAGATTGATAAATAAAAGAAACATTATTTAATCTAAAACTTCTCTTCTTCTTTTCATTCAACTTTGATATCTTTTTTGAATTAAAAATAACTTCACCTTCACTTGGTTTATCAATAGTTGAAATAATATTTAATAAAGTAGTTTTCCCTCTTCCACTAGGAGCAATAATCGAATATAAACCATTATCTTTAAAATCATAATTTAAATTTCTAAAGATATATTCATTATTAAATTTTTTACCTAAATTTCTTATTTTTAACATGATTATTCCTCCTTTAATTCATTAGCAAGATTTATATTTTTCTTTGATATTTTTAATGGTATTAAAGTAATAAAAATGATTAATAATATTCCTATTAAGAAAATAATAATATTATTAAATATATCGATATTTATCGTTAAATTTATAAGTAATGATGAAGAAATAATATTGTTAATAAAGTTATTAACAATATTTAAAATTAAAGAAGAAAATATAAAAGCAAAAATCATATTAATAATATTTTCTAAAACATATATAAAATCTATTGATTTATCATTACTACCTAATAAAAGTAAAATTGCTCTTTCTTTTTTATTAACTAAGTAAGAGTAAATTGTAAGAAAAATAATGATAAATAAGGAAGAAAATATTATTAATATTATGAATATATCAATCCCTATAAATAAGATATTAGTTAAATCTATAAATGAAGTTGACATTGTATAAGCTTCATTTGTAATACTTAAACTATAATCTTCATATTTTTTATTGGTTAATATATCAATAAACTTTTCAAAATAGACATTATCTATAACTAATAGCGAAGAATATGAATTAATTTGATCATTATTTTCACTTCTTTCAAGTAAATCAAAATAGGTAATTCTTGCTCCTTCTAACTCAGTAAAATTAGGTGCTAAAGTTAAATTTAAAACTTGAAATAAGTAATTATAAGAATAATAAACTCTTGGAGTTTGTAGATAATAAAACTCATCTTTAACATCTTTAATTTTAAACGTTAAATCTAATTTTAAATCTTCTTCTATTTCTCCCTCATAATAATTTGAAAAAGCTTCATATTTATTATTTGATTTTAATCTTAATTCTTTTCCAATAGCACTTTCAAAATCAGAATTTAAATATTCTTCAACAAATTTACGATTAACTATTACGTCATTCTTTTCTAGATTAAAAAGAGGTGAAAATACTATATTTTTGTATTCTTTATCATCAATTTTAACGATATTATTTGATAAAAAGTAATTTAAATTATCATACATCTCATAATTGATTTCATTTTCTTTCATGAAATCAATTATCCTATAATCATTCGGTTTTTCTTTTTTTGATATAGATAAAAGTGACCCATTAATTGAACTATTTTTAACTTCACTAACATTAAAAATATTATATCCTTCAAATTGATAGATTAGGTTTTTATTAAAATTATCTAGACTAGATTTGATAGAAAACGTTGTAAAAATAAAGGTAAAAGCGAAAGTTAAAGCTAAAATAGAAAGTAAATTTCTCGTAAAATTTTTAAACACATTTCTTTTAAATATTTTGCTTAAAAATACAAATTTATTATTAGATTTCTTGTTAATAAATACTTTTTCTTTATTTTCTATATTATTTTTCTTAAATTCCTCAATAGATGCATAAATATTATCTAAGGTATATGTTTTATCATCATTTAAAATAATTTTGCCATCAGCGTATTTTTCT
Organism: uncultured Bacilli bacterium; assembly: GCA_944369075.1. Classification (GTDB taxonomy): domain Bacteria; phylum Bacillota_I; class Bacilli_A; order RFN20; family CAG-826; genus Onthovivens. The sequence goes on along the minus strand of CALVXK010000008.1, from coordinate 53,184 downwards.
ACTAACGATTTATCATGAGTTACTATTAAAACTAACTTCTCTTTAGAAATTAACTTAAGTTCATCCATTATAACAATAGAATTTTCTTCATCTATTGCTCCGGTTGGTTCATCAGCAAAAATAATCGATGGATTATTGATTAATGTTCTAACTAGAGCTACTCTTTGTTTTTCTCCTCCACTTAATAACTCTACTTTTTTATCTATAAGCTTATCTAATTTAAATTTATTAAGATAATAACCAAGTTTTTCTTCTTTTTTTGTTCCTTTAATTGATTTAACTAAATCTAAATTTTCTTTTACTGTTAAAGACGAAATCAAATTATAATGTTGAAACATTATTCCAATATCATCTTTAAAAATATTTTCTTTTTCTTCTAAACTTCTTCTACTAATTCTTTTTTTATTTATATTGATATAACCTGAATCTAAATCTTCAAGACCTTCTAAAAGATTAAGCAAAGTTGACTTTCCACTTCCACTTTTTCCTAAAATAAAATACATTCCATTATCTGGTAAGACAAAAGAAATATTTTTTAATACATCAAGTTTTCTTTTTTCATCAATCTTGAAACTTTTAGAGACGTTAAAAACTTCTATCACAAAAAATCCCTCTATATACAAGAATGTTTTGATCAAGAAAATTTATCCCCCTAAATTTAAAATTTTTTAATTAATGAATAAAAATAAAAATCTAGGCCTTTTAGGACCTAGATTCTATTTCGTAAGATTAATTGTCTTCCAAATTTCTTACATCGAGAAAACGAACATAATCTTCTACAAATTGTTCAAACCCATTTTCATTTTTTAATGGCTTCGTGTTTTGATGAGAATGATGTCCGCCTCTCATAAAGTCTATGAGTTTCTTAATCATTCTGTTTCTCCTTTTCGTGTTTCTTACAAAATATCGGTATGCTTTGGGTTAGTAACATTGCCTGATTTTTGTAAGGTTCTTTATTATATACCAAGTCTAAATAATGTCAAATTTTATTTTACTATTAGCTTTACACGTGTAAAAATCATAATAGTAAATTAAATTATTACTTCGTTTAATAGAATATTTCCGTGAAATAATGCCTTAACACTTTAATAAAATCGAATTTTATTTATTAAAAAATTATTTTAAGTATAATAAAAAGTAATAGAAGTTTTGGGGGATAATTATGTTTTGTGGTTATTGCGGTAAAGAATTGAAAGATAATGTTAAGTTTTGTCCTAATTGTGGGCATGAAAATCCTTTTTATAAAGAAGAACTCGTAATTGGTGAAGAACCTAAGGAAGAAGTAAAAGAAGAAACTAAAGAAGAAACTACTCCTGTTACTCAAGAAGAAAATAAAGTAGAGCTAAAGGAAGAAGAAAAAGAAGGTGTTGCACCACTTGTTTTAGGTATTTTATCAATTTATTTTTCTCAAATTCCTTTTTTAGGATTAATTTTAGCAATTATCGGTTTAACAATTGATAAAACTAAAAAATATAAAGTTCTTAATATAATTGGCGGCGTTTTATCAATTATTATGATGATTATCCTTATAATTGCTCTAGTTTTAATATTTATTTATATTGATTATATCGTTGCTTATTTAGAGGCTAACGGTGGACTTTAGAAATTATTAAATTTAAAGTAAATGCCATCCAAATTTGGATGGCATTTTATTTATAAATTAATCAGCTAATGTTCCCATTGGATCCCATGGATCAAGTTCAATAGGTTTTTCTTTATATGCAGCAAGTTCAACATCATTAAGATATTTTTTCTTAATAACAGCTTGATAAACAAATGAATCAAACCAAGAAGATGACATGATGAAGTAACCTTTATTTCCAGGTTCACTTCCCCAAGAGTTTTCAACTTTCCAACGATTAATTTCTTGACCTTCTTTTTGGTTATAGCCAGTTAAACACATTGCGTGATTCATAACTGAAGCATGGAAATCTAACATATCTGACTTATTAAATTTAAGATCAATATTAAAAGCACTTCTATAATCGTAAGATAAATCATCCCAAATTCCAGCAGTTCTATCTCCACGGTAGAAAGAAACGTCACTTCCAAACCAAACGATTGAATTATCATCAATTTGAGCTTTAATTAATTCTTTCATTCTTTCCATCGTTACATTAAGGTGCTTAATTGGATCACCCTCAACAACGTTATTTAAATATGAGATAGTAAATACTTTGTTAAATGGTTTATCTTCAGTTGGAGAATTGATTAAAGAGACATACTCATCAATTTCATCACCAATATATTTTTCGAAGAATGATTTAGGTGTTAAATCTTTTTCAATATGATATTTATCGTCTTTATCATAATATTCAAAGTCAAATTTCTCAGGAACTACACCAAAACAGTTGACTAAAAGATTATAGATATTAGACATATATTTTTCTTTAAGTAAAAGAATTTCTTTATCTTTTCCTTCTTTATGTAATTTTGATGCTTCAGCAGCAAAATTACGAATATATGAATTAATAATAAAATTAGATTCATTTGTATTTGATGATTGGAAAGTTTCGTTATAAGCATTCTTTGGTACTAAACCATACTTTTTAACGATATTTCTAAACATATCCCATTGTCCACCATCACTTACACCATTACATAAAAGATGCATTAATACTCTTTCGTTTGGCTTTTCATCGATTAAATCAATGATTGATGTTAAAAGATAATTGGATTTTTCGAGTTTATCGTATAAAGCAATATAATTTTGAGAAAGTTCAAAATCTTTTAAATTTAATTTTGAAGCAATAATTTCTCTTAAAACGTTAAGTCCAGCAAATATCCAACATCTTCCACTAGCTTTTTGATTACATACTGGAAGAGTTTTAACTTCTTTTGAGAAAATAAAAGGAACATCAATATTATTTTTATTATCAAAAACAATAGTATTAATGTTATGTTTACTTAAAGCATGACGAACAATAACATTTTTTGTATCTTTTTGATAATTTTTCTTTAAAGATTTATATAAACCTTCAGATAAACTTTGTTCTTTACAATCTACGTTTTTCATAATAACTCCTTTTAAAGAAACTATTTTAAAAGTTCTTCTTTAATAATTTGATTAGCTAAATTAGGTTCAACTTTACCCTTATTTTTCTTCATGAGTAATCCCATAACGAAACCTAAGGCTCTAGTTTTACCATTTTTATAGTCATCTGGTAAAGTAGGATTTTGCGAAATAATTTCTAAAACATCATTTCTAATCTTATCTTTATCAGTAATTAAAGTAGCACCCATTTCATTTTTTAATGCAAGAGGATCTTTATTAGTTTCAATCATCTTTTGGAAAATATCTTTTCCTTGTTTTGAATTAATTTCTTTATTGTTTAATAAATCTACTAAAGTAGAAATATTACTTGGTTTTACATTAAATTCACTAATAGCAATGTTATTTTTATTTAAATATCCTAAAACTTCAGAAATAATGAAGTTTGCTAAAGGTTGATAAATTTTAGAATTTTTAGCAGCTTCATCATAATAATCAGCAAGTTCTTTTGAAGAAAGTAAAATCTTAGCATCAACTTCGTTTAACTTATAATCCTTCAAGAATCTTTCTAATTTTTGATCATAAAGTTCATTTGAAGTTTCAATAGCATGATTAATAAATTCTTTAGAAAGATGAACAGGTGGAATATTTCCTTCACTAAAATACTTATAATCAACAGCATCTGTTTTAACTCTCATTAAGACAGTTTCTTTTTTTGCTTCATCAAATCTTCTAGTTTCTTGAGCAATCTCTTGTCCTTTAATTAATAAAGATGATTGTCTTAAAATTTCATAATCGATTGCTGTTTCAATATTAGCGGTTGAGTTAAGGTTTTTAATTTCAACTTTAGTTCCAAGTTTATCACTACCAAATGGTCTAATAGAAATATTAACATCGCATCTAAGTGATCCATTTTCCATCTTGCCATCAGAAACGTCTAAATAAGTAACGATTTCTTTAATTTTTTCAACGTATTTTCTAGCTTCTTCTCCGGTTCTAATTTCTGGAAGAGAAACAATTTCAACTAAAGGTATTCCAGCTCTATTATAATCTAATAAAGTATAGTCAGAATAATGGTGTTGCATTGCAGTATCTTCTTCCATGTGAAGTCTTTCAATACCTATTTTTCTTTTTTGACCATTAATTTCGATTTCAAGATATCCGTTTTTACCAATTGGTCTATCTTGTTGAGTAATTTGATATCCCTTTGGTAAATCAGCATAGAAGTAATTTTTTCTATCAAAATATAAAGTATCATCAATGCTCATATGTAAAGCATGAGAAACTCTAATTGCATTGATTACACCTTGTTTATTTAATCTTGGTAAAGAACCAGGATAAGCTAAATCTAAATAAGTAATATTTGTATTTGGTTCAGCCTTAAATCTAATAGGAGCGCTAGAAAACATCTTAGTTTTTGTTTTCATTTCAACGTGGATTTCTAGACCAATAATTGCTTCGAAATTCATAAATTATTTGCCCTCCTTAATAAAATCATTAATATTGGAAGTTGATAAGCCTTTTAAACCAATGATATCTTCACTAATTTTAGCAACTTCAAAACATTTTTTATCTTCAAAAATATTCGAAGTAATTGAAAGTCCAAAAGGTAAACCTTCTTTTAATCCTAAAGGAATAGTAATTGAAGGATATCCTCCAAAATTTCCTATAGCTAAGAAGTTATCAGCAATTAAATATGTATCATCAAGTGCATCAGAATCTTCATTTATTCTTTTAGCAGTTGAAGGAGCAGCAGGTGCAATAAATGCATCGTAACTATCTAAAATCTTATTAAATGCATCAACAATAGCGTGTCTTACTCTTTTTGCTTTAAGATAAACTTCTTCTTGGTTTTCTTTCATTAAAGCAAAAGACCCTAAAATGAATCTTCTTTTAATAAGTTCTCCAAATCCTTCATTTCTTGTATTAAACATAACTTCTTGATATGTTTTTCCCTCTTTTCTATTACCAAATTTAACACCATCTAAATTAGCATTATTTGAAGTAGCCTCAGCACTAGAAATAATAATATAAGAAGGATAAATTGCTTTAAGTAAGTTAGAATCTACACTTACATAATCAACTTTTATTCCTTTATTTTCTAATTCTTTAACATAATTATTAAAAGCATCTAGAATTTTTTCATCTTTAATAGAAGCAATAACTTCTTTAACTACTGCTACTTTTTTAACCTCTTTTTCATCTAATGGACAAACTTTAGTTCTTTCTTTTAATGAAGAAGTATAGTCATTTTCATCATATTTATTAAGTGCATCAAATAAAATTGCAGCATCTTCAACACTTCTTGTGAAATAACCAACATGGTCTAAAGAAACAGAGAATGGGAATAAACCAAAACGAGAAATTAAACCATAAGTTGGTTTATATCCAACAAGTCCACCATAAGAAGCTGGTTTTCTAATTGAGTCTCCTGTATCACTTCCTAAAGCAAAAGGAACATATGAAGCAGCTGTAACAACTGCAGATCCAGAAGATGATCCTCCGATTAAATGCTTTTTAGATTTATCATAAGGATTATATTGTAAACCTTTATGTCCGCTTCTTCCTGAACCACCCATTGCAAGTTCATCAAGAGTAGATTTTGCAATCATAATAGCATCTAAAGAATTTAAAATCGAAATTACAGTTGCATCAAAAGAAGGAACATATCCTTTTAAAATATTACTTCCTCCAGTTGTTTCAATTCCTCTTGTTGATAAATTATCTTTAGCAATATAAGGAATAGCAAAGAAATAATTATCACTAGGAACTTCTTTTTTATCGAGTTCATAAGCTTTTTCTAAAGCTTTATCATAATTTGTAGCTTCTAAAGCGTTAAACTCATCATTTTTACATTTTTCAATAGCTTCTAATACTAATGTTGAAGGTTTTACTTCCCCTTTTAAAAGAAGATTATGTAATTCAACAATGGATAAATTTAAATAATTACTCATACTTAACCAACCACCTTTGGAAGTTCGATTTGTCCATCACGGACTTCTTTAGCATTAGCTAAAACTTCTTCTTTATTTAATAAAGTTTCTTCAATAACTTCATCATCTCTAAGTAAAGAGAAAGATTCATCTACATAAGGAAAAGATAAAGGAGAATAAGAAGATAAATCCTCAATATTATCCATTAATTCAAGTTGTTTAATAATTACATGAAACTCATTTAATAATGTTTCATATTGCGAATCTTCCATATCGAATAGAAGTTTCTCAGCAGCAATTTTTAGGGTTTCTTTATTTACTTCTTTCATTTACTTACTCCCATCAATAATTTTATATAAAGCCTCTTCATCGATAATTTCGACGTTTAGAGCCTTAGCTTTTTCAAGTTTTGATCCAGGATCTTTACCTAAAATAAGATAGTTTGTATTTTTTGATACACTTGAAGAAGTTTTCCCACCTTCACTTTCAATAAAGTTAGAAATTTCATCTCTAGAGTATCTTTCAAAGCTTCCGGTTATAACACATTTCTTATTATAAAAGAAATTCGATTCATTTACATTTGTGTTACCAAGATAAAGCGTATTAACATTATAACTTTTAAGAGCCTTAATCAAGTTTTGACTTAGCTCATTTCTAAAATATTCATAAATTGATTTAGCAACAACTTCACCAACATCATCAATTTCCATTAATTCTTCTAAAGAAGCATTAGCTAAAGAATCAATATCTTTATATCTTTTAGCAAGAGTTTTAGACATTTTCTCGCCTACTTCTTTAATACCTAAACCGAATATAAGTCTTTCTAAAGAATTTTTCTTAGAATTATCAATTGCTTCAAGAAGTTTTTCTACGCTCTTGTTAGACCATCCATCCATCTCAATAATTTCTTCTTTATGAGTATATAAATTATAAATAGATGGAATAACATCTAAGAAATTTTCATTAAATAGTTGTTCACAAACTTTATCGCCCATTCCTTCAATGTCCATTGCATTTTTAGAAGCAAAATGAATTAAAGTTTCAACTTTTCTTGAAGGGCAATGTGGATTTGGGCAAAAATGCAAAGCATCTTTTTTAATTAAAGTTGAGCCACAATAAGGACATTTTGTAATCATTTCAAAAGGAAGTTCACTTCCATCTCTTCTTGAAGTAATTGAAGAAACAACTTCAGGAATAATATCTCCAGCTTTTCTAATAATAACTGTATCTCCAACACGAAGATCTTTTTCTTTAATATAATCTTCATTATGTAGGGTAGCTCTTGAAACTAAACTTCCGGCAACTCTAACTGGCTCTAAAACAGCATTTGGAGTAATTTTTCCAGTTCTTCCAACTGTAAAAACTATATCTAATAGCTTAGTTGAGACTTCTTTTGGCGGAAATTTATAAGCAATTGCCCATTTTGGTGTTTTTGCAGTATAGCCTAAATCATCATAATATTTAAATTCATCTACCTTTAAAACAATACCATCAATATCGTAAGCTAAATCATCTCTTTTTAAAGTATATTCATCAACATAAGCTAAAATTTCTTTTAAATTATGGGCAAGTCTTCTTTCATGATTTGTTTTAAAACCAAGTTTATCTAAAGCATCAAGCGAATCACTATGACGAGAAAAGCCATCTCTTGTAGCATCAATATAATAATACCACCAACCATCAAGTTTTCTTGATTTAGCAACAGCTTGATCTAAGTTTCTTATAGATCCAGCAGCAGCATTTCTTGCATTAGCAAATAAAGGCAAGTTTTCTTTTTCTCTTTCTTCATTTAATTCATCTAAAGAAGCTTTAGACATATAAATTTCACCACGAACTTCAAGTCTACCTTCTTTATTAACAATAGTAGGAATATTACGAATAGTTAAAACATTAGTTGTAACATCTTCACCAGTTGTTCCATCACCTCTAGTTGCAGCATAAGAAAGATGATTATCGTTATAAACTAAAGAACAAGCAAGTCCATCGATTTTTAGTTCACACATTATATCAACTTCTTTTCCAAGTTCTTCATAAACTTTATTTACCCATTCGATTAATTCATCTTTATTAAAAACATCAGCTAAAGAAAGCATTTGTCTTTCGTGAGTTACTTTTTTAAATCCTTTTAAAACTACTCCTCCTACTCTTTGAGAAAGAGAGTTTCTAGTAACTAAACTTGGAAATTCTTTTTCTAAACGTAAAAGTTCTTCATATTTTTGATCATATTCACTATCGCTAACACTAGGATTATCGTTAACATAATATTCATATGACCACTTTTCTAAAAGTTTTGTAATTTCATCATATCTTTTCTTTGCTTCAAAAATTTCCATAACTTTTAACCTTTTTTATGTAACATGTGGTGAGTACCAAGCATTTTTTTAATACCAAAATTAGTAAAATCAACAACAATAATATCACCATCAACTTCTAAAACTTTTCCTTCTCCAAAAGCTTCATGAGTTAATAAATCTCCAACTTTCCATTTAGTTTGATTATTAACATTAAATGAAACAACAGTTGAATTTCTTCCTTCGGAAATCTTTTTTGAAGGTTCCTTCGAATTAAAGTTAATCTTATAAATTGTAGAAGTTGAATCAAATCTTTTTAAATCTCTTTCAAATAATGAATCAACATGATAAATTCCTGATTCTTTAATAAATCTTGAAGGAAGATGAGCTGATTTAGTAGCGTAAGAATAACCTTTATTATATGTAATATAAAGTTCTTTTCTAGCTCTAGTAAAAGCAACATAAGCAAGTCTTCTTTCTTCTTCTAGACCTTTTGTTCCACCTTCGCTAACTGATTTATATGAAGGAAAAGTTGTATCAGAAAAACCAACTACAAAAACATAATCAAATTCTAGACCTTTTGCGGTATGAACAGTCATTAAAGTTAAAGTGTTTTCATTATCAATAATTGCATCTTGAGAAGTTAAAAGAGTGATATTTTGTAAATATTCATCAAGAGTTGATGTAGGATTTTCTTTTAAATAACTTCTTATATCTTCAATTAATGTTTTAACGTTAGCAATTCTTTCACCTTCACTATCATCATCTTGAATTAAATAATCATAATATCCAAGTTTTTTTAAATATGAATCTAATGTTTCTGAAAATGATAAATTTTTATCATTAACTCTAACTTTATAATCTTCAATAACATTTATTAAACTTGCTAAAGAGTTTTTTACTCTAGGAGAAAGACTAGATTCATATTTAAAAATCTCTTTAACATATTTATATAAAGATAAATTTTCTTCTCTTGCTTCTTTTTTTAAAATTGAAACCGATGTATCTCCTATTCCTCTTCTAGGAACATTTATAATTCTAAGAAAAGAAATATCATCTAAATCGTTTAAAAGAAGATAGAAATAAGCTAATGCATCTTTAATTTCTTTACGGTCATAGAATTTAAGTCCACCATAAACTCGATAAGAAATTCTATTTTCCATTAAGGCTTTTTCAAAGGTTTTTGAAATAAATGAACTTCTATATAAAATAACTACATCTTTTAATTTAACATTTTTAATTTTTTGTAAATCTTTAATTTTTCTTATTACCCAGTTAGCTTCTCCAATATCACTTAATTCTTCATGACAAATTACTTCGCTACCTTTTCCATTATTAGTAAATAAATCTTTTTTAACTCTTTCTTTATTTTTATCAATTAAGGTATTAGCTACATTTAAAATTGAACTCGTAGAACGATAGTTTTCATTTAAAATTACGGTATTTAATGGATGAAAATATTTATCAAAATCTAAGATAACTTTTTGATTAGCTCCTCTCCAAGTATAAATTGTTTGATCTGGATCTCCTACAACATAAATCCCAGTATCTTTTCCAGCTAAAAGAGTTAAAAGTTTAAACTGTAAATCGTTAGTATCTTGAAATTCATCAACTAAAATTTCTTTAAAACGATTATTATATTTTGCTTTAATTTCTGGATAAGAAGATAAAATTAATACTGTATAAATTAATAAATCATCAAAATCTAATGAAAATTGAGCGTTTTTTCTTTTTTCGTATTCTTTAAATAAAGCTAAAGCTTTTTTAGATAAATCGTTTAAAAATTCTTCTTTTATATCTCCTGGAAGTTTGCCTTTAGTTTTAGATGCTCCAATAAATTTATAAGCATAATCAAAAGTAGGTCCACTTTTTTCATAACCTAAATCTTCAGCACAGTTTTTAAGTAAAAGTTTTGTATCACTTTCATCTAAAATTGAAAAAGAAGGTGGAAAACCAAGTACTCGAATTTCTCTTCTTAGTAAATAGTTACAAAAAGAATGGAAAGTAGATATTTGTAAATTCTTTGAATTTAATTCAGGAAGTAAAGAAATAGTTCTTTCTTTCATTTCTTTAGCAGCTTTATTTGTAAAAGTAATAGCAAGTAAAGAAAATGGATCATAGCTTTTTTCTTTTAAAAGGAAGGCTAAACGATAAGTTAAAACTCTTGTTTTTCCACTTCCTGCTCCAGCAATAATTCTATTAAATTTTGAAGCAGCAGTTACTGCTTCAAATTGTTTTTCATTAAGATCATTTCTAAAATTCATAGCCTTAAAATTGTATCAAATTTTACTCTATTTTTATATTTAAATTATTAACTTTTTTTAGTTGAATTTTAGTAGTTATGAACTATTTATTTTATCTATAAACTAAAAGTTTATAGATAAAGTTTTAATAATTATTTTCTATAAAAAACAAAGATAAATCATTTAAAAATGATTCAAAATAAATACTATTTTCACTTTCACTAGAATAAGCAAGTGTAAAATAAGTTATATTATTTAAAGTATCATTAAAAGATAATGCTTTTAAATTATCTCCATCTATACTATATAAATAATCAAATTTATCAAAGTTAGTATTAATAATATAACTTAGATTATTTGGATCAATAATATTAGTTTTATAATCATAAATTAAACTAATTTCATTATCATCTATAAAAGCTATAGTTGAACTAAAAACGATATCATCACTTTCTTCTTTTCCATCTATAAAATAGGTTATATGGTCAACATAATCAAAAGTAGGTACTTCAAATAAATTATAAGAACTACTAACTAGAGGATAGTTATCATCAATATCGTTTTTAAATTCATCAAATGTAGGATAAGCTCTACTTATCTCACCATGTCCTCCTTGAGGCCCACTAGGTTTTTCAATAACTTCATTTTCACTAAGAAATAAAGGAGAAATAAAAACTAAAGTAATAACACATAAAGAAGCTAAAGAAATAGCACTAATCTTAAAAAATTTAGTCTTATCAAAATAAAAACTCTTTTTCTTACTAAGTAAAGAATAATCAATATTAGAAAAAATATTATTTTCTAAAGTATTTAACTCTAATTTAGAAAAACTAAGTTCATTATCAAAAACTTCATTAATATTTTGATCTAATATTTGTTCTTCTTTTTTCTTAAGTTTCATAATCTATATTCTTAATTTCCTTTCTTAATTTTTTAATTGCTCTAAGATAAATACTTTTTACCGTATTTATTGAAGTATATTTCCCTTTAGATTTAATTACTATTTCTTTAAAAGTCATATCTTCATAAACATGTTTTATCACTATTTCTAATTCATTTTGATTTAATTTATTTAACTTTTCTTTAATAGATGGTTCTATATTTATATCTTCACTTCTACTTATTTTTTCTATATCTTCTACTTCTATTTTCCTGGAATATTCGTTTTTATATAAGATCAACTTATTTTTAGTAATTGTAAGTAAATAATATTTAATATCTCTAATTTCTTTATTTTTTAATATTTCATTAAATAAAGTTATAAAAGAATCTTCTGTTAAATCTAATATATCTTCTTTAATCTTAATATCTAAACTTAAGACATATAAAATTAAACGATAATACTTCTCGTATATCTTTTTAAAAATTAAAGAAATTTCTTCTTTATCGTTATTTTTTAAAGCTAAGGCAAGTTCTTTTTCTAGATTCATAATTATGAACTTTATTAAATAAGATTATTTAATTAAGATTTTGGTGCAAAAAATAAAATAAATATTTTTATTTATTATATATTAGTTAATAATAATTAAGTGAAGTTATTTACATTTAAGAAAGATTTAAAGTCAAGTTTACCTTTAATTGCCTTAATATCAGTAATTGATGTTATTTTAATTTTAATTGCTAATTTAGTTCCTTTTTCTTATTTTGTTATTACTTTACTTATTAATATTCCTTCTATTTTAATTAGTATTTATGTTAAAAAAAGATATTATTTACTTTATGTAATGATATCTTTAATACTTTCTTTTTTAACATCAATTTATGATATCAGTTTTATATTAATCTATTTTATTCCAAGTTTAATTTTATCATTCTTTTTTGGTTTATTTGTTGATAAAAAATACGATAAATATCTACTTATTTTACTTTCTACTTTAATTAGTTTTATCTTAGAAATATTATTAAATTACTTATTATCTATTACTTTAAATATAAATATAATTACTATCTTACTTAATACATTTAATTTAGATGAAATTTATATTTATTTTACTTATCTATTTATTTTTATATATTCATTAATTTCAATTATATTATCTTATATCGTTTCTTTATTTATCTTAAATAAAGTTAATATTAAATATGTTACCTCTAAACATTCTTCTTTGTATTTATCTTTAATATCTCTTATATTGATCTTATCCAATTTAATATTAACTTTATTAATTACTAATAAGATTAATTTAATGTTTATCAATTTAATCTATTTAATTAGTTTAATCTTAATAACAGTTTTTATATTAATTAATGAAATAAGTAAGAAAAGATATTATTTTTTACATATATTTTTAATATTAGGTACTATTTATTTAATATTTATTTTAATCTTAAATGCATATTTAAGATTAGAATTAAGTTTATTAATATATCTAGTTAGTTTAACTACCTTAATTCTTCCATTAACTTATTTAACTAGATATATAAGTAAGTTAATAAAATTAATTGGTAAGAGAAACTAATTACCTTATAATTAACTTATGACTAGTTTTTTAAAGACATTTGGTTTAGGAATACTTTATTTTATCTTATTACCTTTTCTACTTATTTATTTAGTATTAATGGGTATTTATTTATTCTTTAAAAATATTATTTATATATTTTTATATAAAAATAAATCATATAAAGAAGAATTATCTAAAAAAGAAGATAAAGCATTTAAAATACTTAAAGGTAATCATTATTTAAATTCTAATTCTTATTTTAAAGATAATGCTTCTAAACAAAATGAAATAGTAAGTAAAGAAGAAAAGAAAGAGAGTGATGGTAAAATAATATATCAAACTACTAATATTTATATTAGTGATCCATCTAAAATTAAAGATATTAATAAGTATTTTGATAATGGAAATAAAATGATTGAAAATAATAATCCTAATAACGATGAAATACCTTATATTGAAGTAAATAATGATGAAGGTGAAGAAGACTATATAGATGAAGATAATATTGATAAAGAAGAAGAAAAACATTCTTCTTATAATGGTCTTTCATCTTTAAAAAGAGTAAATAATGAAAGAGTTGATGATGAAGATGATGATATTAGTTAACTTAGTTTTAAATAAATTTTTTGATGTATCATGGAAAGTACTACTTGTAATCTTTTTTATCGTAGTAATTGTTTTTATCTTATTTGGACTAATTGGAATGCTAATAAGATATATTTTAAAAGTCCAATCTAAAGCAGTTGATAAAGATATGGCTTATTTAGTTACTTCTAGAGTATGTGATAATTCTAAAGACTTTAAGAAGTTTGCTCATATTAAATCAATGGATAGATTTTTTAAAGCATCTTTATATCCATTTATATTTTTCTTAATTACTTTAATTTTATATTTAGTTTACCATTTAGTTTTTAATGAACATCCTTGGTTTGAATCTATTTTTAATAGAGAAACAGGTATTGCTTCCTTATTTTATTCATTTGATTTTTCTAAAGTAGAATATGTTCCACCTTTAGGATTTGATTTTGATAAAGTAATTGTTACTCCTCCTACTCCTTTTAGTGATGAAAGAATATTTAATTACTTTATATTCTTCTTTCTTCTTATTGGTCTAATTTGGTATTTAGTTAACGTTATGGCCTATATTGCAAGAAGTTATCGAATATCTAAAATGTCTAAAAAGATATATAGTGCTAATTTAGATAAGATGGATTTATCTTCTTTTTATAATAAGAATATAGTTGATACTACATCTTTAGATGAAAAAGAAGATAAAAGTAATAACGATATTGATTAATAATTATCTTGGTAAAGATGATTCCAGTTATAGATTTTTAGTTTTTCTACAAATTCTTTTAACATTTGTTCAATTTCTTCATCATAGTTATGACTTAATACATTATTTTCAAATCTAATTTGAATCAATATTTTTCAATAAACTCAATAATTTTTCTTCTATCGATTTTAAGGTTAGATAAAACATTTTTAATCTTTATAAGAAAAGAAGAATCATTATATAAATCGATGAAATTAAGAAAATGTTCATAATCTCTATTTAAAACTAAATATTTTTAAATAGAGATTTGGAATGCTTGAAAATTCTTTTTTCTTAGAAAATCTTGAATAATTTAATAAATCATAAAGATTCAATCTTTCTATATCATCAATATATTCATCATCATATTCGTCCTTAACACATTTTTCATATCTTATATTTAGAAATATATAATTCAAAATTTTAAGAATTCTAGTTTTATCAAAATTAAATCTATCCAATAATTTAATATTTCTAATAGTTTTAAGAATAGTACCTAAATCATCTTCGTTATCAATATATTGACAATAATTTTCTTCCTAATAATTTCCAATTTGCACATAAACAAGGGTTAGACATTTAACTTTAGAAAGTTTGTCAATGAAACAATTATCATAAATCTTAGATAAAGAAGCTTCATCCATAAATTTAAGTTTACTTTTCTGGTCAGCAAAATTTACAAATGAACTTAAATCTAAAAACTTAATTACATTTTTTAATTCATCAATTAATGCCTCTTTTTCAACAAAAACGGCTTCTTTAGATAAAAAATCTAAGTAATTTTCTCTAATAATTTGTTTCATGTCTAAATTATAAAAGATGTCAACAATTATCTACATAATAAAAATGGGCTCAAAAATTAAAAGATACAGAAAAAGCCCTATTTAAAGTTAATCGTTATACTAAAATGTCAATAAAAAATTTATCTAACACAAAAAAGCATATAATAAGGAAGGTAAGTCAAATTGTCTCCGTAGGATAATTGTTTTATGTGAACAATATATTTTTCACCAATTTTTTTAACAAATTTTCTTCTAAAAGCTTCAAGAGATTCTATGCAAGATGTATTTCTTGATTTTACTTCAAAAGGAATCGTCTTCCCATTTTTAGAAACTATAAAATCTATTTCATAATTCTTTTTTACGTTTTCAGCTTCTTCCCTCCATGAATAATAATATGGCTCAAAAGAATTAGCGAGAAGAATTTGGGCGCAGGCATTTTCAAATAACATTCCTAAATTTGTTTTGAGTTTATCAAAAACTAAACGTTGGTAAAGATCTTGCGAATCATTTTTGGTGTCTGGATAAATAATACTTGTAAATAAACCGGTGTCATTAAAATATAGTTTAAAAGAACTTAAATCTTTTGTTAAAGCGAAACCGCCGCTTGGGTCAGTACATTTGTATACGGCAACAACCATTTTTGATTCAATCAATTTTTCCATAGTATTAGTGAATAATACTGAATCAGACCTTTCGTTAGTTGAAGAAACGATAAATCTTGTTGAATGTTTTGAAAGCATTGCAGGCATTTGTTTCCAAACAAGATAGCAAATCGTTTTAAAATTATTATCAATTTTTCTCAAATCTTCCTCATAAAGTTTAATAATCATTCTTTTTTCTTTATCAGCAGCAAAAAAACTATGAGTTGTTAGGTACGTATCAACAACTTTTGGCATGCCACCTATAGCAAGATATGTTCGAAAATTTTGCATCAACAAATTATGCATATCATTAGGAAATGGATTTCTATCTTTAAAATGTTTCAAGATAGCATTAGCCTCAAACTCTAATCCACAAGCCCATAAATATTCCTCAAAATCCATTGGATACATCTCTATAGACTCTTCTTCAGAGGGAATTAAAATATCTTGTGTATTTTCTTTTATTGAAACTAAGGATCCAGTTTCTAAATAATAATAACGTCCGTCAGCAACTAAAGTTTTTATTGCTTGTCTTGCTTTAGGACAAAATTGAACTTCATCAAATATTAATAAACTACCTTTTGGTAAGGGATTTATTCCTAATGCTAAAAATAAATACTCAAAAAACTTTTCTAAATCGTTTAAATAATTGAAACTATTAATAACATTTTCTGATTGAATAGAAAAATCGATTAATTTATAATTCTTAAATTCATTTTTACCAAATGTTTCGGCTATTTTAGTTTTGCCAACACGCCTAGCTCCTTCAATCAAAAGCGCTGTTCTACCTTGAGTTTCGTTTTTCCATTTTAATAAGTGAGAATATATCTTTCGTTTAAACATTAGCACACCCCTCTTATATTTTAACAGAAAAACAGATTAAATAAATCGAAATTTGCAAAAAGTTAGGTTTCTAAAACAACGAAAATTGCAAAAAGTTAGTTTTCTAAAACATTTAAATTTGCAAAAAGTTAGGTTTTTCGAGAATTAACATCTGGGCAAACTTGTATTTTTGCAAATTAAAACGTAAATATATTCTTGTTTTTCAAATTAATAACTATAAACCCGAAAACTCAAAACTTAAGATAACTGAGCCTTTATTTTCCTCATTGTTCCATTCATTAGGATCAATAATTCCATTATTATCTCCATCTATAGAAGTTAAAGCACCTTGTTTATATTCAAAATTGCCGTTTAAATTGAAAGCATCTTTTGATACGAAATCTATTTCAGAGTATCTATTGCCACTATCGTATGAGAAAGAAAATTCGTGCGTAGGCACTTTAATATTAAAGTATTTCATTAATGCACTATCTTTTGTAAAAGAAATACTTAAAGTACATTTAAGATTTTTTACTATATCATCAATAATCGCTGGATCTAGCGTTTCTTGATTGCTTGAATTAGATTTAATGGCCAAAGCAACACTACTTCCTAAAGTATAATCTAACTCATGTCCTTCATTAACGTGATCACTATCACGAGTATAAAATACTAATCCACCATAAGTTGCAAGTTTATCAGAAGGTGGTTCTAAGTAATATGTATTAGGTGCATAAACATGGACTTCTCCAAAAGAATAAGTATCAGAAACGCTAACTACAACGTTACTTTTAATTGTCTTTTCACCTTCATCAAAAACCCAAATCGAAAAACCAACTCCTATAATAGACATAGAAGAAATTAAAGATAAAACACTAAATATTAATGAAATTTTACGAATTTTATTCATTTATATTTTCTTCCTTACTCTCTAAAATATGAGATTCTTTAAGTTTAATAATTAACTTTAAATCTTTATTTAATGTATTATCATCTGCAAGTAATAAGAGTCTAGTTTTATATTCATTATTAATCATTTCTTCAGCATACGTTGCTAAAAATAAGAAAATAGCAGCACCTAAAACTGCAATGATACCAATATTTGATTTAATGTAAGTTAAAGTTACGCCTAAACCATAATTTTGATATCCATTATATTTACCAATAAAATTATCAAATGTTAATTCTTTTTCGTAACTTAAAGAAGATGGATTCGAATCTCCTTGTAAACGATAAATTGTTTCACCTTTATCATTTTCTTTTATTTCTACAACTCTATGAACGATAACGATATCGTCATGTTTATAAGCTAAAATATCGTATAACTCAATGTCATCTTCACTATTAATTTTATCTATACCAATTAAAGAATATTGAGTTATTTGATCATTTAAATCATATGTAAGTAAATAATCATTATCTTCATTCTTTTCTTCCATTGAAGAAGTAAGAATTGTCATATAAGTCGTATTGCCAATAAATAAGTTATCGTTATTAATTCTATAAGTTAAACCTGTAATAAATATAGCAAGTAAAAAAGCAATAATTACCCCACTAACTACATCCATGACGATATGTAATTTTGAAGTAATACTTTTTTCTCTAGCAATTACATCTTTATATGTAATTAGATTTTCATTCCTACTTAAATTTTTCTTATTAGTTTTATATAAAGTCGAAGTAATTTCATCATTTAATTCTTTATCTTCAAAGCCATATTTAATTTGTTTTTTCTTATAAAAAGAATAAAGAAAGAATAAGAAACAAAAAACAATTACTAAACCCAGAATAACAAATATTGATACAACTAATGCAACAATACCTAATCTATCTTGTCCGCCCATTCTTATTTCCTCCTTTAACTAAACTAATTACCACTACTTTGATTTACTAATGGTTCTTCATTAGTAATATAGAAAACATAATTTTTACGAATTCTAAAATCATTTAATAACTTTTGAACATCCCATGAATTTGTTTCATTATTAAATGTAAATCTAAATAAATCTAACCCAGTTACATGGTCCCTGATGTAATAAGGTTTTGATTTATCTGCACCATTATTAATGAGGTAACCATTAATAGTATCTTTTAATGTTTGTCCAACGATAGAACCTACATTACCGCTATTACTATCTTCTAAATAAGAACCAATAAATGTTTTTCTTGACCAAATCAATTCATTTTGAATAGGATCAACATACCCATCTCTATCATTATCTTGTTGATCTTTACTATAAATTGAAACAGTCATATTCGAATGTCTATAACAATATAATTCATAGTTAGATCCACCAAAATATAATATAAAATCATACATTCCTAGATAGACAGTGTGTCTAGGTTTATAACCATATCCACCTAAATTATCTGTTACCTGTTCAAAATAATAAGAAGCTGGTATAAACACATTTTCATCAGTTAAATCACCACTAGGATTATAAATAAGGGCATCAAATTTTTCGTTTTTAAATTTAATTACCGTATTACTACTTCCATCGGCATAAGGATCACTAAATGCAAATTGTTCAGAAGTATTTGAATTTATATTTAATTTAATTTGGAAAATCGATTCATCTAAACTACTATAGTTTGTAAAATCAATGTTTTTAATTAAATAGATATTATCATTATTAATTGGGGTACTATATAGATCGTAAGTAATTTTTGAAAAATTAAAGTCAGAAATTACCTTATGTCCTGCTTCAATACCTTCTCCAATAGTAAAACATGAATCATTATCGATAACATCATTAGCAAGGAAAACTTTATTACTTTGCTTAAGCATAGATTGGGAATTATTGTATTTGTCCTCTGAAATTTGGCTATCAAAGGGAGCACCCTCGTTTAATCCTTCTATAAACTTTACATCACTTATTCTCTCATAACCAATTATATATTTAAGAGAGTCTCCATATGTGTTAACTTCATCAATATTATAATGAATATTGCCTAGATTTTTCGTTGGATAAAAATCTCTAATAGTTCGTTCTATATTCGCTTCGTTTAATACATTAGCGTCTTGCCCGTTATAAGCAAAAATATATATGTTATAAAGTCCATAGTTAGTTCGCAAAACTTTTTCGAAATTTCGACCATACATACTTATTTCCCAAGTGTCATCTGAGAGAATATAGTTATTAGCTGTCGTTACCTCAACATTAATGTATTTGCTAGTACCATTATAACTGACATCATATCTAAAATTCCCAATTCTAGTTAAACTTATACTCGAATTTTGAGATGTACCGTTTCGTAAAAAATAATTATCAATATTGTACTCATAACTTACACTTTCGCTTGTAGGCTTATCGTTAAAATTTAATCTAAATGCATATTGATCATTAGCTGTGCTACCTGGATTAGTAGAATATTTTTTACCATTAGAAAATATTGGAAATAATCTAATCACACCATTATCATCCGCATATTGTTCTAAATTGGACATAATATCAAAAGTGTTGCTAATGTTTTCAGAAGTAAATACTTTCTCGATAACATTATCGCCAGCATTTAAAGCAACAGAGAATTCGTTTTTTTCATTGAAATATCCCCATCCAGCAAAAGAATAATTATAAAAAGGATTAGGAGCATTATTGTGATCACTTCCATATTTATTGATATCTCCCATATCGCTTTCAGGAAAATCTATTAAATTTTCATACCAATCAATAGGCAAATAGTCGTCAACCTTTAATTTATAAGGTAAATATCTCCCTAAATTTAAATCAGCTACTTGGTTTTGATTTACAGAAAAATGTTGAGTAATCTCTACTGTAACAGGTCCTTCGTAAGTAGGATGAAAAATGATTCCTTCATATCTGTATTTGACATTTTCATAATGCTTAATCAATTTAAAGTCTTTGTTAGGTTCAATATTGACTCTGTTATTTGGCCAAAAACCAAATCTATCCATTTTATATATATTGTCATAATTAAACTGCCCATCCAATTTAGGCATGTTTTCATAGTCTCCACCATTTTCAAATAAAAAAGAAGAGTCAAAATACTGTTTTTCTACTACATCTAAAGGATCTCCAAAATCTCTATTATAAGCGTCCCAAGAATACCTATAATCATCCATACCATTGCTAGCTATTCCGCTTTCGAAATCGCCCTCGCTAAAAGGCAAATATGTTTGAGACAATAGATTATAATCTTGACTTTTAATGCTAAATTTATCTGGGTTTTTATCTATATGTTCAGCTTCTATAACTTTTCTTGTCTCACCATTATGAGTTCCTTCTACTATTTCACTATCTCTATGTTTATCGTAGGTGTCAGTTATAAAATTTATATAACCTAAATCACCCATTCTATCAGTAGCAACGTTATTGTATAAATAATTTGTTCCGTTGAAGTAAATATTAGAAGTGAAACCATCTGTATCTTCATTATATGTTAATTCATTATATCCAAACCAATCTTCAGGATTTACTCCATCTAATGGTGTAATTCCTAATGTTGTTGAATTAGTTAATTGATTCAAATAGTATTGAGTATAAAGTACTGATGGGAAGAAATAGATAGTATATTCTTTTGAACTATCATCTTTATTACCGGTATAGTTTTCTTTTATATCATCTATACCATTATTACCATTGACACTACCATTATCGATATTGGTAGGGTCATTAATAGAAGGTGTATTAAAATAAAAATATGATAACGCAAAAGAAGGTACTAATACTATTAAAGCTAGTACCATAATAAATATAGATAATATTCTTCGTTTATTACTTTTAAACATATAACAAAAAACCTATTAAATAATATTTATTTATAATATATATCTATTAATATGGATAAAGGGGTAGAATTTTATCCATATTAATTAGACCAAAGCAAGAATAAGAATAGATGAGGAGAATCTATTAATTAGCAGTAACAGAGATATCAATAGTCATTAAAGAATTTGCTAAAGCAGTGTTCATAGCTTGCCAATCAGTATATCTTTGAGGTTTTTGACCATCAGCGTAATCAAGTAAATAATTATGATTACCATTATTTAAAGTAAATTTATAAGATTGATTACCAGAAAAAGTTACACCTGATAATGTTAATGTAATTGTTTTACCTGTCGTTTCACCTTGTGAAGCCCATTCGCCATTGTCTTTGTAAATAGAGCCTATGCTAGATGTATTAAAATCTAAATAAGTATTTAAGCTATCATCTAATGTAATTGTTATTTCAAAATCTAATGATGTAAAGTTAGCGGTACCACCGGATTGTTCGACTTGTAAGACTAAATCTGTATCTTTTGTGCCATTGACAAAACTAATTCCACTTGCTACAGAATCAGGTGTGTCTTGATCTAAACTTAACTTATCAGGCTCAGTAGTTTTTAAAACACTAATACTGTAATCAAAAGCATCCTCAACGTTAGTATTAATAGTCATATTAGCATCATCGGAATTTGTATGATCAAATACCCATGCACTAAATCCAGCTCCTGCAATAACTGCTGCTGATAATACAGGTAAAATTGTCATTAATAATTTTCTTTTAAGCATATAAAAATCTCCCTAATTCTTTACACAAAAATTTTTTATTGCCAATAGTCTACAATATAACCCCCCCCACCCCGCAAAGTTTTTGTTAAATTTAGAGGTTTGGGACTACTTTTTGTCCTTTTATTACGACTATTTTCATGTTTTTTTGTCTCAAAAACACTAGGAATGGTTGTTATTAAAACTTATTAATAACTTAGTTTAGATACATTAAATTAAAGAAAAGTAATAACATAAATTAATATAAACTTAAAAAGACTTATTACGAATAAGTCTTTACTAAGTTATATGTTTGTATTATTTATTTAATTATTTATATTTGTATAAATGCCATTACTACTAAATATAAGATATATATTAGTAATAATATAGATAAAATTACAAAAGTTAAGAATACCTTAAAGTTCTTCTTATAGTTAATAGCTTTTTCTTTCCTAATAGTTTGATATTCTACTTTCTTTTGAGTAGTTCTTCTTTTAGGTTTAGTAATTTCATCTTGATATGTATTTTCTACATTCTTCTTTTTTCTTTTAACTTCATTTTCCATAAGTACTATAAATGTTACCTTAATTTAATGTTTTTATCTAGATTATATTACTAAAGATTATTTTTCTTATTTTATTAAATCATCGATTTTTAATACTGGATAAAGAAATAAAGTAAAAGCATATATGAATAAAATTATAAGTCTAGTACTTAGAGCATATGACAATACATAAAAAATTAAGCTATATATTCTTAATTTTTCTAAAAACATTTACTCAAGTGGAAACTAATCAAATCGATAATTATTGATAAATCTACAAAATAAGAGATAAATTGTTAAATAATTTAATTACTTATTTTTCTTTATATTATTTAAATAAGCTTCTAAATAAGAAGTAAAAGCTTTTTTAAACTTATTATTTAAAATAACATAATCTTTAGATGATATTCTTAATAAAGGATAAAATAATTCGTTTTCACTATTTCCTTTTACTTCAAATATAAGTCCATCTACTTTACCTTTATTTTCATAATACTTAATAAATTTATCTAATACATTCTTATTTTTACATTTAACTCTTAATAGATAAGTTTTATCTTGATCAAGATAAAACTTAATACCATAATTATTTAGTCTATCTTCTATTTTATTTAATAAGATATTATCTAGATTAAACTTTTCTATATACTTAATATTATCTATATAATTTACATCATATACTTTAACTTTATTATCTTTTAAATCTAATCCAATTAAATAATAAGTATGATTAGTATATAAAACTTTATATGGATTAATATCTATATTATCTTCTATATCTTTATATTTAAAAGATATACCTACTTTATCATTAATTGAAGCAACGACTTCAATTAATTTGTTTAAGGTATTACTAGTTATTTCGTTATCACCTTCAATAATATTATATTTAATGATATTAGGTATATCTTTTAAATATTCCCCTAACTTTTTATTATGTTTAGAAGATAATACTAATGCTAGAGCAATATTAGGAACAAGTAAACTTGATGGTTCTAATTTATCGAATAAACGATATCCTCCATTAAGTCCTCTTTTAGTATCAATATAAAATTTAGCTAGATTTAAATCATCGATATATCTTCTTACTTGTCTAGCACATTTCTTATCTAAATCTAGATAATCTAAAATTTCATCTAGACCAATAAATCTTCTAGAATCATAGTTTTTGTTTAAATAATAGAGTATTTCTAATTCTTGAGATAACTTTGACACTTAACTTTTATTCCTTTCTTTTATTTTATAAGTTTTAATGTTAAAATAAACATAAATTTTAAATCGTTAATACTATTATGGCTAAAAAGATTGATTACGAAAAAAATATAATAAACCGAATAGATGCTATTTTTAACAAAGGATCTGAATTAAACTCAGTTAAAAATGCGACAATTGAAGAAATTTATGATTTATTAAGTAAAAATCAAGTTGATCCTTCAAAACACAAGCCAGCCAATTATTCAATCCTACAAAATCTCTTTTCAGAATATGTTTACCAAACATTTTTCCTAAACAATAAACATTCATTTGATGAAATTAAGCCTTTACCCATAACATTAGAAAATTGTATTCCAAACACTCATAGTAACAAATATGAGGTAAATCCAAAGAATGAACCACAACAATGTATATATTTAGTAAATAATAAAGAATTAAATGAAAAGAACTTACTTTTTAGTTTTAAAAATAAATCAATTAAACCTTTATATTTTGAAGCTCCTATTAGTTCTAGATATCGCCGTAAATCTAATGTTGATTTAATTACTCTTGATAGAGACATTAATCAATTAATATTAAATGAGTATAAAATACCTTCATCTAAAGAAAATTTATTTAGAGCAGTAAGTGAAATATTAACTTATGCGCATTGGTTAGATATCTTTAATTCTGGATATTATTTGGAAGAATCTAGAAAATATTTTAAAGACTACAAAATAGATTCTTTAGCATTAGGAGTAATTGTTCCGCTAGATCAATATAAATTTGGTCATCGTTATGCTTATGAATTAATCGAAAAATATAAATTTAGATGTTTTACATTTAATGAAGATAATGACAGATATAAGATTATTGAATTAACTAAAGAACAAATTAATAATCTAAAAGATGTAGCACTTAGAAATAACGAAATAGTTTATAAATACTCCAATTTAATAGTAAATTTAGTTAATGATAAACTTAATAATCAAGAGTAACATAATGTTCATCATAACAAAATTTAACTTTCTTATTCTTTAAGTTATATTCATTAATTATTTCTTCTTTTATCTTAGCTTTATTTAAAGATTTATCGATATAAATAAGGTAAATCTTATTTAGATTATCAAATAATACTCTCCCTCTAGGATAATAACTATATTCTCCATATTTATTTAAAGTATTAAAAAATAACATATGTCCCATATTAGAATCAAAATATAGTAATTTAACATTAAACGATTCTACTTTTTCTTTATATGCATAAACTTTAGAATCTATATAAAAGAATGGACCTACAAAACTACCTTCTTCTTTTATTAAAGTATTAAAGAATATACCTTCATAATGTATTTTAAAATGAGCTAGATAATATATGTTTTTAAATAATTTAGCAGAATCACTTAATGTAGATAGATTCTTTATATTTAATATCTCTTCTTTAAGATATTTAGATAAATTAAAATCATAAATAGATAATTTTAATTTATCTAAATCATTTATTAACTCTATAGCTTCATCATAATTTAAATCATTATTAGATTTAATTAAATAACTAAGCAATTTAGGTTTACTAGTAATAATGCTATTTATCCCATATTCTTTAATATCTTTTAATATTAATTTCTTAGAATGAAACTTAGAATTTACTAAATTTAAAATTAATATAAATTCATTAATATTTTTAGGTTTAACTAAATTAACTAGATTATATAAATCATTAAAGTTATTAAAGTAACATCCTTGTAATGAAGGAAGATAATAAGCATAATCAAATTCTTTGATAATGTAAGATATAATCTCATTATCAAAGAATTTAATATCACTTAAATTAATATTAGTTAATTTAGTTAATTCCTTTATTCTTTCATCATATTTATTACTTAATTTATTGGCCATATTACTTCATTAGTTCTAAGAATCTATATCCATTAATAACATTATTAGAACATGCACTTTCTTCACTTCTACCATCTATTTTAATAAATAAACTTAATTCAATATTATTCTTTTTTAAATAATCTATCTTAGTTTCCAGAAAGTTAAATACATGATAAGTCTCTTTAACTACATTAACTAAATGAGATTTAAGATCTAAGTTATTTAATATATATTTTAATGGTGGAAAAGAGTAAAAATAGATTAAATTCTTCTTTTTAGATGATTTATAATCAGTAATTGCCATTAAATGAGTTAAAAGTTGTTTAATATAAAAGTAAGTTGTAATTTCAACATTACTTCCTTTATCTTTATAAAGTTTATCTAATTCAAAATAAGTGTATGGATTAATATTAAAATTTATACCTTTTGGATCACTACTACATTGATCTATTTTTAATTCTTTTATTAACTCTTTCTTTCCATATGTTAAACTTAAGTCAAATTCATGCTTATCAAAATACTCATGACATTTACATTCAAAGAAATATAATTCTTTTTCTCCTTCCATAAATGCATCAATATAACTATTTTTATTTACTTCTTCTATTTTTAATGCTTTTTCATAAGTATTTGAGTTATTAAGTAACTTATCACCACCTTTTAAAAAGAAATTAAAACCTAACTTATCTAAATAATTTTTGTTTCTTAGAGAATAGAAACAAAAATTAGAACTTGATCCAATTGAAAGAAGTTTAGGTGGTCTTACTCCTTTACTTATTAATTCTTCTCCCCCTCCTTCTAAATAAGAAGAATAAGCATTTTGGTAGTTATTTAAATCTATATAAAATCTACCATTTTTATCTAAAAATTCATCTTTAAAATAATTAGAGTATCTACCACTTCTAAATTCATTTGAAACATCTTTATTTCTTTTTTCGAGTTCTTCTTTAATATAAATTTCTTTTAATAAATTATCATAATCTTTCTTAGTAAACATAACTTCTCCTTATATAGATAATAAATCAATAATTAAACCTAGCAAGATAGAAACATTGTTACAAAAATTAGTAGTTGATGAAATATAGCTTCTAGGAACTCTATTTATAACACAAGAAAAAGATTCTCTTTTTTGTGCTACAAATTCTCCTTCAACATATTCTCCAGTTAAACAATTTACAATTCCATTTTTATAAATAATCCACATATCTTCATCTCTAGAGATTCCTGAATTTAAAGCCATTATTCGATCATTTTCTTTATCTAAACCAAACCAAAATAAAGGATTTCAATAATTCATTGCTATACATTCAGAAGAATAAATATTTCCAGTTAATATTTCTAATCGTTCTAATGTTCCTTTATTAACAAAATCAATGTTATTTCCTAGTTCTATTCTTTTAAAAATAGGGAGTCCATTAATTGTATCTCCAGTAAAACCTAAATTATCATATAAGTCATACCTAATATCTTTAGCATAGATTGAATAATAATCTATAAAGTTATCACTTCTAATTTCCATAAATTCTCCTTAATACTAAAAGTATGAAGTACTATTGTTGGCATAAAAACGAACAATAAACAAAAATAAATACAATTATTAAGTTCTGAACGATAGTTGACTTTCCAAGAAGGTATTCTATATTAATAAAATATTCAATAGAGTCTTTAGGAACATTAAGCTTACGTAAAATCCCTTTATCTTCTTTACCACTTCCTGTGTATATGTCGAATGTAAATTTTTTAGCCAAATCAGCGTCCTTAATAAACTTAAGCAAGAAAATAAATAAATCTTCTTTAGATGAAATAATATCCTTTATATTTAAAACTCCATTATTTAAATAACGCTTTTTTAATATATCTATATACTTACTAGAAGAAGAGTTAAATAATATTCCATAAACTCTTACTAAAGCAGAGAAACTATTTATTTTAACTAACTTTAATATTTCTTTTATCTCTAAATTATTTACTAGATTTAAGCTTCTTAGTTTCTTATCTTTTATTTTATTATTTAAAAAATCTTCACTATTAAAGAAAGAGAGAACTTTTTTATCATTTAAATTAATGCTAGAAAGAATTAAGTTATTCTTATTTAATAAATCACTAGCTTCATCCATTATTTTAGAAGTTTTAAAAGAAATTATAGGAAAAATCCACTTTAAATAACAATTAGTAAAACAAGTAACTTCATTTATTAAAGGAGTAAACTCATAAATATTGACATCTTTTGGAACAATAATAAACGAATTTACGAATTCATTAATTTTAGATAAATTTAAATCATTATAATCTTCTTTTAATCTTATAATCTTATTATCGTTAAATGTTTCTTTTAAGACTTTATATGCTTTATCGATAAATTTAGAATTTACACTTATTTTAATATCAATGTTATACTTTCCATCTAAATGATTTAAATTATAGTAAGTAAATAAATCATTATCTTCTAAAGAAAATATAGTTAAAGGATCAATATTACTTATACCAAGCAAATAATAAGTAAAAAGAATATTACTTTGATTAGTTAGATATATTATTCCTTCTTCACTTAATTTATTGAAGAAGGAATAATAATAAAGTAATGTAGAACATAAATCATATTTATTATTTAAAGTATCTATCTCTTTGAATACTATTTCTTTTATCTTTTCATATAATTCTAGATTATATTTTTCTTTAATCTTTAAATCACATATCTCTTTTAATCTCTCTTTAGAATTATTTATTTTAATTAAAGAATATGGTCTAGGAAAAAAGTTAAAACTATTATCATCAATGAAAGAAACTAACTTATTAGGATTAATTAAAATATACTCATCTAGTTTTTCTTTATCTTCAATAAATATAGAAAGAGAATCACATAATTCTTTAGTATTTAAGTATCTCGTTTTATATTCATTGTCTTCTTTAATGTTAACGTTAAAACAATTAGATAATACTTCTTTAACTATATTACTCTCATCAAGTTTAAAATAATGATCTGATGTTCCAACAATTATCTTTTTAGATTCTTCTCCTATTTTTATTACTATATTTACTATTTCTTTTAATTCATTTAAATCTAATTTAGGAAGATTTAATAAGGAATAGTTTGAAAGAGGTTCAATTTCGATATAATCATAAAAATTAATTCTTTCTTTTAATGTTTCATAATCTTTATTTAAAGCTAAATAAAATAGTTCGCTTTCAAAACAAGGTGAACCAATAAATATATCTTTTCGATACTCAATAATTTGATCAAAAGTTACATAAAACTTATCGTTAATTATTTTAGCTTTACTTATAAGTTCATAGAGGTTTCTTGCTCCTAATTTAGTTCTAGGAAGAAAAGAAACTTTATAAATTTGAGTGTTATCACTTCTAACATTAAGTTCTATGCCTTGAATAAGTTTTTTTAGTCCGTATCTTGCTTTTATACATCTTAAAATATCTAGATTATATAAATACGAATCATTGCAAATAACAAGAACATCAATATTATCTCTTTCTTTTATTGATTCTATACATTTTTCAAGTGTTTCATAAGATCTTACTTCATGATAAAAATGTGAATTTATTTCAACTCTATTTAAATCTTTAGAAATAACTTTATTAAAAACATTTCTATAGTTCATCTTAAAATACATTAAAGTAATAATATCTTTATATAGATTTAACAAATACTCTTCACTTTTTATTTCTTCTAAATTTTTAATTAGATTGATAAGAAATTTATCTTCAACATATGATTCTAATATAAATATATCTTTTTTAAATAGATGTGGTACTTGATTAATAATCATCATAGCATCATCTTTATCTATTTCGAAACCAATTAAAAGATTAACTAAATTTTCTTTACTTAAAGTAAGATAACCGTAATTATTAAAGACTTCAATTAAGTAACTTGAATCTTTATTCCCAAAAAAAGTTAATTCATTAATAGCTAAAATAGAAATAAATTCATCTTTTGTTTTTGGTTTAAACTCCTTAATTAATTTATATAATCGGCTTAAATTATGATTATAAATTCC
The DNA here is from genome assembly GCA_944369075.1 of uncultured Bacilli bacterium. Taxonomy (GTDB): domain Bacteria; phylum Bacillota_I; class Bacilli_A; order RFN20; family CAG-826; genus Onthovivens. Next base: position 23,600 of record CALVXK010000008.1, on the reverse strand, counting down.
ATATAAATCAAATGTTTTATCGTTTAATATGTATGATAATATTGCTTCTTCATTAATGTTAGTTATTGATAAGTCGACATTACATAAACCTGCTATTTTCTCTATTTTTTCTTGATAATTTACAAAATTTTTATCCATTTAATCTAGCCTCCAAATATTTATATTAATTATAAAAATTACTTAAGGACATAAAATGGAACAATTTAAAAATATAAAATTTACTATTAAGCCTTGTCTTTTAATTAACTGATACTATAAATTACTTTGCGTATAGCCTGGATTTTCGCATAAATCTACTTTGCGCTTTGGACAAAAAGTTATATGAGATATTTATGGAATTAAAAAGAGAAATTTATCAAAAACTAAAAGATTGGAAGAATTCACCCAACGGGAAAACAGCATTGCTTATCGAAGGAGCCAGACGTTTTGGAAAAACAACAATTGTTAAAAAATTCGCTAAAGAAAACTATAAATCATATATCTTGCTGGATTTCAATGTTGTTAGTAATAAACTAAAAAATAGTTTTCAAAATAATCTTGGAAATTTAGATTTTTTATATAAAGATATAGGTTTAGAAAAAATACTGAATTATTTCCAAGACATACTTTAATTATTCACGAAATCCAAGCATTTCCTAGAGCTAGAGAAGCAATTAAATATCTAGTTCAAGGTGGAAGATACGATTTGATTGAAACTGGCTCTTTAATTTCAATAAAAGAAAATGTCTCTACAATCACAATTCCAAGTGAAGAAGAAAAGATAAAAATGTATCCTCTTAATTTTGAAGAATTTATGCTCGCAAAAAACGAAAAAATACTTATTTCGCATATTAAAGATTGTTTTGAAAAGAAAATAAAGTTAGATAGATTTTACCACAATAAAGCCATGCGTATTTTTTATGAATATCTCTTAGTTGGTGGGATGCCACAAAGCGTAACAGAATATTTAGAAAATAATCTAAGTTTTTGCAAAAGCGATAAAGCAAAAAGAGATATTTTATCTCTTTACGAAGATGACATCAAAAAATCTAGACAGAAATATAGTTCTAAAGTTGAGACTATCTTTTCGCATATTCCTAGTAATCTTTCAACTCACGAAAAGAAACTAAAACTTAATACTTTTGACCAAAATGGTAAATTTTGTAACTATGATGAATCATTATATTGGCTAGGAGACTCTATTATTTGTAATCTATGCTATAAAACAAACGACCCTAACGTTGGATTTTCGCTAACTTTAAATGATAACGAAGTTAAATGCTATTTGGGTGATACTGGTTTGCTATTCAGCCAGGCTTTTAATGAAAACCAAATAAAAACTGATAATTTATATAATGCAATTATTAGTGGTAAATTATCAATTAATAAAGGGATGTTACTTGAAAATTATGTTGCTCAAGCTTTAACTTCTATGAGTAAAAAATTATTTTTTTATACACACTATAGTAATGAAAAACATAGAAATGATATAGAAATTGACTTTTTAATATCAAACGAAGTGAAAACAAACTTGAAAATAATACCAATTGAAGTTAAATCTAGCGCAAATTACACTACTACCTCTCTAGATAAATTTAAAGAAAAATTTAAAAATAGAGTTTATTATTCTATTATAATTCATCCAAAAGAATTTAGTATCGACCACGAAAATAAAACAATTAAGATTCCACCATATATGGTTCCATTTATTGATTCAAATTACTTTGATGAATAAAACTAAACAAAAATCTTCAATAAAGATCTTTAAATTGTTTATTAAAGAAACAAAAACTTCTGTTTCAAAAAGTTACTCCCACGTAATTAATCATTTTTTAAACCATTAATAAGTTCAATTTTTGCATCAACTTTTGAAAGAAATGCCTTTCTGATTAATGAAGCTTTGGTTTCACAATACCATCTTTAAATTTTAAATTAACCTCATTATAGGAACTCAAAAAATTCATTTTTACTTTTCGTTAGGAATTGCGATGTTACCAACTCTAACTCCCATAATTCTTTTTTGGATGCAAAATTTTCTTTACGCAAAGCCAGTATTTTGGGGAAGACTTACTTTCTATCTTATAAAAATTATATCTTGAAATGTAAAATAGCAAAAAACTTATTTTTATGTATATTTGTTTAAGAAAGTGAACTAACTTTATTTATAATACGTTTTATTATAAGACCTCTTGTAAATCCAAAGGTTTTAATATGAAGGCTTATATTGGAAGAGAAAAGAATAGAAATTATTAAATAGAAAAGATGATTCTGATAAATTTGAATTTGGATATAATTATGGTCAAGGAAGAATTAAAAAAAAATTATTCTTTTGCAAACGTTTGCAAAAGATAAAAAATCCTTAGTTTTCTGGCTAACAGATACTACTGATATCTTTAATCTTTTAAATTTCTCTAACACCCCTTGATAAATAACAGATAGTTTGAATGGTGACTTTTCAATGTGCCACCATCATTAATATGTAAAATAAATTTTATGATAAAATAACTGCAATTCTTTCAACAACAATAAATAGTTAGGAAAACTCGAATTTCATGTTTACCTAAAAAAAGAGCTCAAATAAAGCTCTTTAAATAAATCTAAAAAAGGAACCTTTTATTTTAAATAATTAACTCTTCAAATAATTAGCCAATTTTTTTAAAACCATCAATAAGTTCAATTTTTGTATTAACAGTTGAAAGCAATGTTTTTCCAATTAACGAAGCTTTGGTTTCACAAATACCATCTTTAAATTTTACATTAACTGTCATCATTGGAGCTCCAAGAACAAATTCATTTCCCTTGTCTTTAAGAATTGCAATATTGCCAACACCAGCTCCCATAAATCCTTTTTTAAAAGCTAAAATTGCTTCTGCATCAGTCATTGAATATGAAAATTTTGCCATTTGATTAATCCTCCTAAAAATAAGATACCCCCCCCCGCCATTCAAAAGTCAAACACTTTTCTGAGCACATTGTTCTTACTTGTCACTAAAAAGGTAAATTAATATTTAATTGATCCTGGACAACGTGGATAAGGTTGTACATCACGGATATTAGACAAACCTGTCATATACATTAAAAGTCTATCAAATCCTAAGCCAAACCCTGAATGGATACATCCACCATATTTTCTAAGGTTTAAATACCAATCAAGAATTTCAACATTACCTTGAGCAATCATTCTTTCTTTTAATTTATCATAATCTTCTTCTCTTTGTGATCCCCCGCAAATTTCTCCTACTCCAGGAACAAGTAAATCACAAGCAGCTACTGTTTTATTATCAGGATTTAGTTTCATATAGAAAGATTTAATTTCTTTAGGATAATCAATTAAAAACATTGGTCCTTTAGCAATAACTTCAGTTAAATATCTTTCGTGTTCACTTTGTAAATCCATACCCCATTCGATATTGTTATATTCAAACTTATGACCTTCTTCTACAGCTTTTTTAAGAAGTTCTACACCTTCTGTATAAGTCATAACTTTAAATTTAGAATTAACAATATGTTTCATTTTTTCTAGAACACCTTTTTCAATCATAGTATTGAAAAAGTTCATTTCATCAGGGCAATTATCTAGAACATAAGAAATAATATATTTAATAAATTCTTCAATTAATACCATATCATCTTCTAAATCGGCAAAAGCAATTTCTGGTTCAATCATCCAGAATTCACTTGCGTGTCTAGAAGTATTAGAGTGTTCTGCTCTAAATGTTGGACCAAAAGTATATGTATCCCTAAAAGCTAAAGCAAAAGGTTCAACATGTAGTTGTCCAGAAACTGTTAAAGATGCACTAGCATTAAAGAAATCATTAGGATGTTTTAAATCTTCAACTACTTTAAAAGATTGTCCTGCACCTTCAGCATCATTAGTTGTAATAATAGGTGTATGAACATACATGAATCCTCTTTCTTGGAAGAATTTATGAATTGCAAAAGCTAAAGCATTTCTTACTCTAAAAAGAGCATTAAAGGTATTAGCTCTTGGTCTAAGATAAGCAATATCTCTTAAAAATTCAAAAGAATGTCTTTTCTTCTGCAAAGGATAATCATCTGCTACATCCCCTAAAAGAGATATTTCATCAACACTTATTTCAAAAGGTTGCTTATTAGTTGGAGTAAGTTTAATCTTACCTTTAACACTAATAGCGCTAGCATATTTAATATGAGAGATATTATTGTAATTAGGATTTTCTGAAGTATAAACAAGTTGAATATTTTTAAATGTAGTTCCATCATTAAATTCGATAAAACCAATAGAACCATTATCTCTATTTCCTCTTACCCAACCTTCTAAAAATACTTCTAAACCATCTTTAAGTTCCTCTTTTGCTAAAAGAGTAAATAACTTTTTAGCAATAATCATTTTTCTTTCCATAATTACAATTAACTCCTGATAAAATAAATATATAAAATTACTATTTTCTTGTTTTAAATAGCCTTTTAATTCTAATTTTTATTTAAACTTTTTACAAGAAAATAGTAATTTTATATACTTAAATATTAATTATATACTCTTTATTCTATTGTAGTTGAAAAATCAAAGTTTACAGTCTTATCATTCCATGGAAATAAATCATCTCGTACCATGCTTACTTTTCTTTGATTATTAATTTTAAGATTATCAGCCGTTCCGGTTCTATATTCGTAAATATAGGAACAAGACTGATAGGAAGCTCCTTTTGCATACTCATAAAACTCAGTATTTTCATCCCATGGATCAAGATATTCAAAGGTAAGATCCATTTTACCAGTTGCAGGAACGGTTTTACTAGAAATAGAAGGAGATTCATTAATCGCTTCATATTCAACATAGGTATTATAATCGTCACGATTTTCACCAATTCCATTTAAAACAAATGTATACGATATATTCTTGTCATCAGTTCTATAAAGTGGGCCAAAATCATATATCCATATCGAGTAACCATTTACATTACTCGAATAATTAATACTACTCGTTCTAAAATCATCTGTATCAGCGGTATTAGGAATTAAATAAGATACATGAATTACCATATTATATGAATACTTAGAAGTAACTGCACTAAAATAGCTTATACTTTCAGAATAGTCGCCATAATGAAGCCCTTCATAGTCTAAAGTTGAGTATTCTACAAATTTATTAACTTGATTCCAAGATTTTCTAACTTCAATGATTGGCTTATCTAAAGTTGTTGCATCATATAAAGTGTTCTCCGTGAACTTCCCTTGCAATATATCATTGCTAATTTTTTCACTTAGATTATTCAAACTTTCACTTGTTGTGTAGGATGTTCCTTTAATTGACCCTTTTGCATATTCTTTGTCGTTTACTTGATAATAAAATACACCTTGTTCAACCATAGGAACATTTACTTCAGCAGGAACAAAATTAAACAAATTTTGTAAGTAAACATTGTTTTTAACCGAATTTATTTTATTTACTACATCTTCATCGTTGATATTTTTAAGAACAATGTAACCTTTTTTACCATCAAAAGCAGGAACTTTAAGCTCATCATCATAAATAATTTCTACCTGATTCGTTTCTTTAAAATCGTAGGTATTTTCTTTGTTTAAATTTCCTGTCCCTAAAGCAGAGATAAACGATACTAATGTTAATGATAAAAATACTTTCATTTCTTTTTTGCCCCCTTTTTCTTTTTAAATAAAAACACAAGGCTTAATACTACGCCAACAATACTTGCTAAGTTCAAAACTTGGAAAAGGAAATATGATGGATTAAATCCGTCAATTGGTACATACCGCCAGAAGAAAGAAAATCTTTGATATCGATAAAGAGGGTTTAAAAAGGCATAAATCAATAAACCAAAAAATAAAATAACACTTAATGTAAACACGATAATTAAGATAATGTTCTTCACAGTTAGTTCATTGTTTTTAAAGGACTTTGTTGCTATTAAATCTTTTTTAGGTTCAGTATTTTCTAAAGAACCTGGCTTATTGTTTTCTTCTTTTCCATCAATAATGTAAATTAATGAGACATTGAAAAATTTTGCAATTTTTCTTAATGTTCTAATGTCTGGTTCGTTGATATTAGTTTCCCGTTTTTGTACAGCTTGACGAGAAACGCTAAAAATACTAGCTAATTTTTCTTGTGATAGTCCCTTACTTATTCTTAATTCTTTTATTCTTTGACCAATATTTTCATTAACTTCATTAGAGTTTTCTTTTTCATTTTTTGAATCTAAAAGAGCTTTATTGTTGATCAAATCTTGACTATTTTCATTAACAAATTCTTCATTTTCCTTGATATCACAATTACTTTTTCCAATTTTGCTTTTAATGTTTAACATAATTTAATTTCGCTCGTGTTTAAATATTAAAACCTTACAAAAAATATCGTAGTACTTTATTGTAGCAAGCCGCTACGAAAAGTAGCAATGCTAAAAATTAAAACTTTTTGTCCTCTTTTTTAATAATTTTTGCTATTTGCAAAAATTATTAAAGATTATCGCTTATGAAAATTTAATTACTTAAGAAAAAGGGAACTTCAATAATAAAAATTATATGAACTTAGAGACTATAAATGATTCGCTAAATAAAAATTAATTAACATTGTTATATCCTAAAATATATTCAATAGATTTTACTACTCCATCATCGATAAGAGATGATTCGTAAGCTTCTTCTAATGATACAAAGTTAGATTCATCGATATGATAAACTTCTGGCACCTTTCCACCAAAAGTTAAAGTAACTTCACCCAATGTAACATCAGTTGCTGTTCCTGGTAATCCATAGCCTGCCGGTAATAAAGATACTACAGCAACTTCATTACTATTTACTGTATAATTTCCATAATATTGTAAAATTCTAACTTGATCAAAAGTAGGAACATCTTCTTCGAAATTATATTCATCGTTATATTGAGAGATGAAATCTTCTTTCATTTTTAAAACGCCACCTATTGTGATATCTCCAATAATCACACTATCTTTACTAAAATCACTTGTTGTACTACCACAAGAACTTAATAAGAAAGTTAAACCTAAAACACCTAATAATTTCAATTTCATAATTATTTCTCCGTTATCTATTTGATTTAATTATATTAGCAATTTCTTTTGAAACAACTATAGCACCTAAAATTTCCGGCTTTAACATAACGCTTTCTCCTTATATTTGCGCAAAGACTACTTGTTGGAAATTTAGATAAATTATTAAAGGGTCCAACTTTCAAAAGCTAACCTCCAGCAAGAGTATAATCAATCAATTATTAAGTCTGTGCTTTGCTTTTATAATTTAATAATAGATTATACTCGTTAATATCAAAGTTCTTTAAAATAGCACTTCGCTATAATTAATAGCATCTTTTAAAAATTATAAGATTTGTGCTTAAGTATTATATTTAGGTTGAATTTGAAAATTAATAGAACATTTTTGCAGGTTGCAAAACAAATTAATAGAACATTATTGCAAGTTATTTTTTTAGTTAATAGAACGTTTTTGTAAATTTTATATTAATTAAAACTTATCGTAATCTTCGATTTTCCAAGATGGATCAACACCAATACTTAAATCAGTAAATAATCCCTTTTTATAAAGATATTCGCCAACTTTACAAATCATAGCAGCATTATCTGTTGTTGCCCATAATGGTGGAATAACAACTTTTATAGGTGTATTTTCAAATTCTTTAACAATTTCACTTCTTAAATATGAATTTGCACTTACTCCACCTGCTAAAACTATTTCTTTTATATCATACATTTTAGAAGCTCTAATAACTCTATCCATAATTTCTTTTATAGCAACATCTTGGAAAGATTTAGCCATATTAGGAACATTAATTTCATGCCCTAACATTTTTTCTTTATTAACTAAATTAATTACAGCAGTTTTAAGTCCAGAATAAGAAACATTTAACGAATTATCTTTTAAAGGTTCGGGAAGTTGATAGGTGTGTTCTCCTTCTTTTGCAAGTTTATCAATTGCAACTCCACCTGGATAAGGTAAACCTAAAACTCTAGCAACTTTATCATAACTTTCACCAATTGCATCATCAATTGTTTCACCTATTATTTCAAAAGATAAATGCTCTTTCATGTAAACAAGTTCAGTATTTCCGCCACTTACTACTACAGCTAAACAAGGGAAAATTAATGGTTCAATAAATTCATTAGCATAAATATGACCAGCTAAATGGTGAACTGGAATTAAAGGCTTATCATAAATTAAAGCTAATGTTTTAGCAGCCTGTAAACCAACATGAAGTGCACCTATTAAACCTGGACCTCTAGTAAAAGCAATTGCACTAACTTGTTCCATTTTTATACCTGATTTTTTAAGTGCTTCATCTAAAACTACGGCAATATTTTCTAAATGTAATCTAGAAGCTATTTCAGGCATAACCCCGCCATATTTTTGATGAACTTCTATTTGAGAAGAAATTACATTAGCTTTTAATTCGCCATTTATTGTTATTGCAATAGCAGTTTCATCACAAGAAGATTCTATACCAAGAATTATTAAATCTTTATTTTGTTCCATATTCTTCATTTAAATCCTTTACCATATATATTGCATCTTCGCCATCTTCATAATAACCACGTTTAATTGTTATCTCTTTAAATCCACATTTGTGATATAAAGAAATAGCACTTAAATTAGATTTTCTTACTTCTAAAGTTATATAAAGTAACTTTGTTTTATCTTCCTTATCTTCATATTTTTTTAGAATTTCGATTGTCTCATTTAAAAGAAAATAACCTAAGCCCTTATTTCGATGAGTATCTTTAATTACTATTTTAAAAATAGTAGAAGAATCAAATGTTATCCAATAATCAATGTAACCTATTACATTATTATTAGAGTTTTTTAAAACTAAAAAGTTAGCAACTGGATTTTCGTTTATTTCATAAGCTAAATCTTTTTCTTTTAAAACATCATAAGTTGATGTTAACTCTACTTCTTTTACTTCACTTATCTCTTTACTATTTGATTTATCTAATTTTTCAACACTAAACATACCTAATCTTTTAAATATATAGCCTTTAAAGTTAAAATATTCTCTACTTTATTAGATTCATCTTTTAAATAGAGCATGTTATTAAGTAAATCTAAATTAGATAAATCATAGTAATTAGTATTATCTAAATCTAGATTTAAATAAGATATATCTCCACTAACTTTATAAGTAGGGTTATTCTTAATTAAAGTTTTAACTTCCTCATTAGTTAAAACTTTATCTTCTAATAAAACTTCTTTATTAGAAGAATATATTCCTATATATGATCTAGAACTTCTAGCATTCATTAAACATATTGTATTTGTGTCTTTATCTTTAGAATCAATTAAAATTTCTAAAGAAGATAATACATATACTGGAATATTTAAGATATAACCATATATTTTAGCAATAGTTAAAGCAATTCTAAGTCCAGTATAACTTCCTGGTCCTTTAGTTACTATTATTTCATTTACTTCTTTAGGATCTATATTATTTCTAGTGAATATATTATTAATCTCATTAATCATATATTCACTTTGTTTTTGCCATGCTTCATAGATAATAGAATCAATAACCTTATTATCTTTAGCTAAACCTACTACAAGTAATTTATTTGATGAATCGAGTAATAATGTATACATAATCTAATCTTCTTTCTTATATATATTTAATATTTTTTAAGTTATTTATCAAATTCATTATGAAGTTTATTAAATAAATTAGTGAATTTCTTATCGTTATATGTTTCAAGTTTAAATAATCTTACATTAGTATCTTTATTAATTGTGATTGTTATATTTAAAGATTCTTCAAAGTTAAGAAATTCATTAATATAAACTGGCCATTCAATTACTGCCAAACCTTCTCCTTCAATAACTTCTTCTAATCCGATATTTTTATTTTCTCTTGGTACATCTTCAAGTCTATAAGCATCAATATGGTATAAATCTAAGCCATTTTTATGAAAATAACACTTTAAAATATTAAATGTTGGTGAATTAATATCTTCTTTAATCCCTAAAGTTTTACCTATTTCTTTAGTTAAAGTAGTTTTTCCTGCTCCTAAATCACCACTTAAAGTAATAACTTCACCTTCAAAAGCTTCTTCGCCAATAAGTTTTCCTATCTTGTTAGTAACATCTAAACTATCACTTTTTATTAAAATTTCTAACATATAATTTCTTCTTTCTACTAATTACTTACTAATTAACTACCATGTTTTCACGATAGTTTTCACGAATATTTTCACGTGATAATATAATTTATCGTTAATTATCACGCTTTTATTCATCATTTATATTACGAATTTTCTTAAAAATTGAATAATATTCTAATATTTTCTTATCATCAAATGGAAATATTCTTTTTTTCATTTCTTTTTCAATCTTAAAAATGTTATATCTTAAAATTTTATCGATATCTTCTCCATATCCATATCGTTTACGATTAAAATCATACTCTTTTACATCAATAAGTCTAATCTTATTATTTGGATATAACTTCATATCTAAATCATAATCGACATATTTAATAAATTTCGAATCAATAATATAAGGAGAAGCTAGATTAACATAGTAAGTAATACCATTATTTTTAAGCATTGCGATTATATTTTTCCATTCATGCTTAAAAAAGATCATTACCGCACTTTCTTTGGTATACCATACCCTAAAATCATGTTCTATTACTTTCGTTTTATATGATACTAAAACAATATATTCTTCATTATCTTCTACACAAAAAGGTGAATCCCAAATCCTATGCATTCTTCCATCATGTTTATAACCTTGTACTTCTACATAAGTATTTACTAACTTGGAATTAGAACTAGGCACAATAAAATTCACCTCCTTTTTAAAATAAAATAAGAATTAAATTAATTAATCATGAAATCTTTTGCTAGATATTGCTTTATATATATCTAAAACTTTATCGATATCTTCTTTAGATTTAACAATACGTTTTAGATTAAATCCTTCTTTAGCATCACTTGGAATTGAAATAAATGAATCTTCATAATCGATACCAACATAGAAAGAAGACCCATTAATTGAAATAATTACATCATATATTGTTTTATCTATTCTAAAACGTTTAATTAATGAAATAACTTTTTGATCAATTAAATCTTTATATTTAGGATCAGAAATATAATAAACATATTTATCGTTATTAGTTACTTCTACTAATCCTTCTAAATCGTCTACTGGATAAGAATATTCATTTTTACCTTTAAGTTGGAAAAGTGCTCTAACTTCTTTAGGGACATTAATTAAAGGTAAAACAAACATTCTTCCTAAAAAGTGAGGTATTTGTCTATTTTTTTGAATAACTGAAGCTGCACAATCAAATGCAATTATAGGGCTACCTTCAAAGGTAGCATTAATTACATTAATTGATTTAAAACTTTTAATATCTTTAAATATACGAGAATTAGAAAATGTTTCTTTTTTATCTGCGATAGATTCAACTTTTAAATCTAAGAATTTAGGTTCTTCATAAATTACACTATTAGTTTGATTAATAACAAAAGTTATATATTCATTTCCTACTTTTTCAACCTTTTTTCTTTGTAATCTCATGAAGATATAAGCAACTACTGCCACTGCAATAGCAACACCAATAACTACATAAGGAAGCCAAGTAAGATTAGAGCCTTCTTCTACTTTAAATACACTAATAAAGATTAATGCTCCGACAATACAAACTAACATTATTCCTAGCATAATGTAGTTCATCATCTTAATCTTTTTACTAGCTTTATTAAATTCTTCTTTTTTCTTATCAATTCGATTAATTAAATAAGAATAACGATCATCTTTAGATAATTCTTTAGATTTTTCTTCTAAAAGGGCTTCTTCCTCTTCTTCACTAATTTGTGGTTCATTATCTATAGATGTATCTTTAGTTAAATCATTACTATCACTATTTTCATTAGCTTTTTCTTCTTCTAATTTAAGCGCTAATTCTTGTTCAATTTCTTTTTGAGTTTTTTCTTTCTTAAAGCCCATAGCAAAATATTCCTTTCTTTAAGGCTATATTATAATAAATTAGTAACAAAAAATCATTGTGTTTATATTTGATAATTTAATTAATTTTCTTTAACTTCTTCTTTTGCACAAAGCACAAATATTCCAGATAAAATATATCCAAAAAATATCGATAATATTCCAAAAACTAATAAATCTTTCTTACTATTTGAATTTTCTATTTGAATATACGACATTAAACAAAACATGAAAGAAAGTAAAGATAAACCAAATAAAAGTGTTGCTAAAGGTTCAAAATTAGATACGAAAATGAAAATAAAGAAAAATCCAGTAAAACATAAACTAGCAAGCATTGATAAAATTAAGCATACTCTAGCTATAATTAATAAGGTTTGTTTTTTATTAAAACTTCTTTCTTCTTCCATATTATTTAATTACTTAATTTATATTTATAATTGAATTTTAATTAATTTTTAGAATTAAAGCAATGTTAAAATCATGTATCTGCAATTGGTAACATTTCAACTTTATTGATAAATATTAAAACAATTTATAGATAAATAGCCTACAAATTTATAACACAAAAATAAGTATAACTTTACTTATTTTATATAAACAAAACTACTTTAGGTGTTAACCTAAAGTAGCTTCTAATATCATCATTATAATAAAACCAAATACACAAGAAAGTAATCCAACATGGTGATTATCTTTAGCTGATATTGCATTAGGAATTAAATCATCAATAATAACATAGATCATACATCCTCCAGCAAATGCTAAAGCCCATGGCATTAAATAAGAGATATAATAAGCAAGGAATAAGCCAAGTAAACCAGCTAAAGGTTCAACAATTCCTGAAAATGTACCATATAAAAATGCTTTATTCGATGAATTTGTTGTTTCTTTTAAAGGAAGAGCAATTGCCGCACCTTCAGGTACATTTTGAATTGCAATACCAATAGAAATCATAAGTGCACTAGAAATTGCAGTATATAGTCCAATACTAGGATCAGAATGAAAACTTGAAAGAGCTACCCCTAAAGCAACTCCAACACTAAGTCCTTCAGGAATATTATGAATTGTAACTGCTAAAAACATCTTATTAGCTCTAGAAATCTTCGAAGTTTTAACACCTTCTTCAATCTCTGATTGAGCATGAATATGAGGCACTAGTTTATCAATTAAAAGAAGTAAACCTACTCCAAGTAAAAATCCTATAACTGCTACAACAATAGAAGGCATATAACTAACTTCAGCTTCCATTGCTGGAGTAATTAAACCAAAAATAGCTGCTGCTAGCATTACTCCTGCAGCAAAACCATTAAATAATTGATTTAATTTATCACTAATTTGTTTTTTAAAACAATAAACTAAGGCACTACCAAGTGTAGTAGCAAGAAAAGGTATAAGTAAAATAAGAAAAGAATAAGTAATCTCGTTCATAACGGTAAAATTATAAAACTACTAAAGACTAAATAAAACTATTAAATTAAGTATTTTTATTACTTGGTGTCTATTGTTATTATAAATATTATTTATTTTTTAATGTAAGCATTAAAATACCGGCAATTAAACCAAAGATATTACCACCAAGAATATTAAAAACAATGATTAATATTGAAATAGTAGTAAGTTCATCAGCACTTTTAGCTTTCTTTAATTTACTTAATCCCATTGAATTAAATACTAATGCTAAAATAAATGGAATAAAGGCAAGTAAAGTTAAACCTACCGATAAAATAGTACTAATTATAACAAGAAAAGATACTAAACTTAAAAATACTAAACTAATAATTAATAATACTTTAGAAGCTTTAAATAAACTGTTAGATGAATCTAATTTATTACTTGGTTGAATCGTGTTTGGATTTATTCCGTTTTGAAGAGCAACTGAATCATTAACTGCACTTTCTTCTTGCATTTTCCCACAATATGGGCAAAACTTTGTTCCTTCTTCTAATTCTTTTCCACAGTATTTACAAAACATATATATTCTCCTTAATTTAAACGTTATTAATAACTTACCTATTGATGTAATTTTTGTCAATCAACAATATTTAAATTAGTAAAAATATTAAAATTAAGTAAATATATTTAGACTAAAATAATGTTAATATCGATAAATGTTTAATGTAATTAATTAATAGTTACTAAATTATAATAACCAATAATAACAAAATATATTGTTAATGAAAAGAGAGTATAGATAATAAACAACATGTTTAATTACCCTAAATTTTGTTTATTATCTATAAAAAGAAAAGGAACTATTTAGTTTATTAAAATCTATTAGTTCCTTTTCTATTAAGTTTTGCTGTTTTATTGTTATTTTTATATTAGATTGAACTCTACCTAATCCATCAACATAAAGTAACTAAAGCACCTTCTTTTAAGAATTCTTTACAAGTAGCAAGACCAATTCCTCTACTTCCTCCAGTTACAATTACTTTTTTTCAAGTAACATTAATTTCCTTCTTAAAACTTATAAATATAACTAAAATTAATTTATATAGATAAATAAAACAAGAATTGTAAAATTTTGTTTTTTTGTTACTCATATTTATTTTAATTAACTTGAATTGTTAATCAAAAACACGATAACTAACGATATATTCGTGGTTATCAATAAATTTTAGATTTAATGAATGTTAAGACTTTCCAGCCAAAGAAAAAGGATAATCTACATTAGATTACCCAAATTCTTGTTATATGAGGATTAAACGACTAATTTTCTTGAGTTAACAAGTTAAGTTTTCTTAAATGTTTAGTTTCATAACGTTTATTAAGTCTAACAATTACAGGGACTAAAACTAAACCTAAGATTAAACAAGATAAAGCACTTAAACCTACGTAAGGTAAGTTATAACTTAAAGCGTACGCAAAAGTTGCATCATAAAGAATTATTGAAGATAAGCATCCACCAATCATTCTAGCAACAAATGATAAGATTTGGCCTAAAATTAAAGAAATAACTAAAGCTATTTGATCGTTATAAAGTAAACCTTTTTCATTCTTTTTATCAAAGTTAATTCTTTTAAATAAATCATAGAATAAACCAGGAGCACTATATAAAGAAAAAGCAATTAAATAATCAAATGGATAAGTCATAATTCCATATCCATCAAGTAAGTTAGTAATTAAACCAAAGAATATTGATGAAGAAATAAATCCTTTAATAAAACCAAATCTTAAACCGATTAAGATTAAAGGGAAAGCACTAACATTAACACTTCCCCCATCAGCACCAACACTAATTTTAATTTTATCTAAGACAATAGATAAAGCTAATAAAATAGAAATTTCAGCAATTTCTCTAGTTGTAAATGCTTTTTCTTTCTTTGTATAGTTAGAAACTATAATAATAAATAAAATTACACTAATAACTAAATAAATAATTGTAAATATCTCTTCTACTTTAAAATCTCCATCATAAGTATAGCCAATATAAGGGGAAACATAAGTAATAAGGATATAGAATACAAATGAAATTAAAAAAGTAACTAAATCAATAATTGTTAATATATTACATATTTTCTTATTTTTATCACTAAGTAAAGCTGTTGGAATAAAAACTGCTAAAGATATGATTAAAAATACAAAAGAAAATATTCCAAGAACATTTTGATCATTAAAGATTAATTGACTTAAAGAAACATTGATATTTTCTTCTTCCCCTTCAACGATAAATCCAGGAATAAACATTGAAAATATAAGAAGTAAGAACAAGAATATACCAATACCTAAAATATAGAATTTATTATAGGATTTTTTCTCTTCTATAACTTGATTTTCCATAAAACCTCCCTTAAAGCAAGAAAAAAACCCAGAATACAATTCTAGGTTAAGGGATTAAAATAGAACATTTAATAAAGCAATAATTTATTTATATTAGATATATTTTGTATACCCTAATCTTTTGTTTCGGCTTATCTTTTACTTCTCTTATTACTAAGATATTTAAAGAGATAACCAAACAAACTATTAGAATCATTTATACCCATATAAATAAATTCTCTTCTCGTTAGTTAATCACCTACGCTAGAATTACCTAGATCAGGTTAATAGGTCAAAAGTTAAATTCCTTTTATCTCAGCCAGATATAACTACCAGCTCCCTTTTAACTGACTTTATTATATAGGCCCATTTTGCTTCTGACAAGTAAAATACTCACTTTTTACAATTTATTTAAAATTCTATTTAATTGCTATATATTTCTTAACAACAAATTACATCTAGAAGTAAAGAAGTTATCTAGAAGTTTCCTAGAAGTAAATTTCGTTAATTTTTTTAAATATCTCAAAAAAATGCAATTTTTATTGATTTTTTGACTAGAAGTAGTAGAATTTATCTAGAAGTAATCTAGAAGTAAATTGGAGGTTTTATATGAAAGAACTTGCTTTACCTAAATTTGAATCCAAGACAGTAGAGTTCAAACAATTCTTAAATGATGGAGAAAAATCTTTAACACGGTTAAAAACAGTTGATGCTTTTGCTAATACAAACGGCGGATCTTTATACGTCGGTGTTAAAGATCAAACTTATGAGCCTATTGGCTTATCTAAAGAAATTGTTGATTCCCAAGTTCAATTGTTTATCAGGGAAGTTAAAGAACATATTACTCCACTTCCTACATATAATTTTGAATACTTAGAAATACCAAACAAAACCGATTCTTTTATTATTAAAATTAACATTCTAAGAGAGAAAAATATTTTTTATTTAAAATATAATGGATTTTTTACAGTTTATCTTAGAGACGAGGGAAGAAACTATCCTGCAACTCCAGAAAAAATTGAATTTTTATTTGCCAATAAAGCCTCGATACCTTATGACTTGCAAATTACTGATGTTAAATATGATGAAAGAGATTTTACAAAACTCCACAACAAATACAGAGAAATACATAAGATAGAATTAACCTTTAAAACACTTCTAAATATAGGCTTTGTTAATAAAGATGGTTTTTTAGCTAGAGGAGCTTTGATTTTTAAAGACAATTATAGAGGAGAAGCTACTCTTGCAGTCTGTAATTTGTGGAAAGGAATAAATAAAGGCATTGATGATTATGAAACTAGTGGGGATTTAAACGGAAATATTTTTGATAATATCGAAAGAATCCTAAGTTTCGTTCAAGAAAACAACAAAATTGTTGAAGTAAAACTTCCAACATCTAGACTTAGTATCCCATCATACCCGACAAGATCTGTCTTTGAAAGTGTGGTAAATGCATATGCACACAAAAACTATTATTATTCAGAATCCTTTATTCAAATTAATCTTTATTTTGATAGATTAGAAATTGTTTCTCCTGGTTCGTTATTAGATCAAGATGTCGATTTAAAAAGAGAAACAAACATCTCCTCAATTCTCCCTACAAGAAGAAACCAGTTAATATGTGAAGTTTTATCTCTTTGTAACTACATGGAAAAAAGAGGCAGCGGATTTGAAAAAATTACTGAAGACTATAAAAATTATAGCGGGAGTAAAAAGCCTTACATCGATTCAGATTCAACAAGATTTATAATTACACTTCCTAATTTAAATACCGAAACAGGTGTAATTGATGAAAATACTAAAAATTTATTAGCCAAATCTAAAGATAATTCGATTCAAACAAGTGAAAAGGATGAACAAATACTTGGGTATTGTTACTATAAAGAGAGAACATTACGTGAAATTGCTTCGTTATTAAATATCGAACCATCTTCTTATTTAAGAAACGAAATTATCGGGAATTTAATAAATAATAACTTGTTATATCAAAACAAAAATAGCAAAGCTATAACGTACCTAACAAATAAATCTTTAGTTGAACTAAAAGATTAAAAATTATTCTGCAAACATATCAGAGATTTTTTCAAAATCTTCGTTAGAAATTTTGCCTTCAACTTCTTCTTTTTTTACTAATCTAAAATGTTCATATTTAAAAGAAGGTGAAACCATACATCCTACTAAAGTAAAGTTCTCTCCTTTACATCTAGAACCAAAAATATGTCCTTTCTTAACTAAATATTGAACTAATTTATTACCATTATTTAGTCCAATTTCAACATAATTGACTTTAAATCCATTATGAGTATCAATATCAACAATTAAACAATTGTCTCCACCTTGGTAATACCAAAGTTCATCTTCTTTTAAATCATGTAGATGAGAAATATCATCTTTACCTAATAAAAATATAATTGATGAGTATAAATATTGATCACTATCTTTATATTTAATATCTCCATGGACTGTTTCTTTAAAATATCCTCCTTCAATATGAGGAATTAGCTCTAAATCTTTGATAACTTCTTCTTTTTTCATATCTTTAATCATATAAAAATCTGAAAAGAGATGAAAGTTAAGAAGTTATTAAAATTAAAAGCACAAAATGTTTCCACGTGGTAATATTTTTTTGATAATTGCAATTATAAACAATAATTTATTTTCACGTGAGATTATAATTTATCGTTAAATAAGGAATTATTCGACCAATTTATCTCTCCTAAACCATGTTCTTTTAAATACATATTTGTTCTAATAAAAATATTAGTATTAAAGAAACCTCCTTTATTAGCTCCTAAAGGAGAAGGGTGAGATGCTTCAATAATTAATCTATTTTTATTAGTAATATATTTTTTATAACCTTTAGCTTTATTACCAAGCAATATAAATACAATATTATTATTTATCTTATCGATATATTCCATTATATCTTTAAATAATAACTTATATTCTTTAATATCGTGACTTAAAGGTTCTTTTTCTCTTACACTTAATATCGGATTAATTAAAAATACTCCTTGTTTTGCTAAATAAGTAAGATCACCATCATTAAAATTCATATATAAAGAATTATTAAATTCAATACATAGTTCTTTATATATATTGATTAATGATGGTGGTAATTTGTGATTATAAGGTTTAATAGAAAAAGCAAGTCCCATAGCTTGATCTTTATTAAAGTATGGATCTTGCCCAATAATAACTACCTTTATTTTATTAATATCACATAATTTAAAAGCATTTAATAAATCTTTTCTTTCAGGATAAATTACATAATTAGAATATTCTTTATCTAAAAATGCTTTTAAAGAAATAAAATAATCTTTAGTTTTTATATAATTAAAAAATTCTTCCCGGCTCATATTAAGTTAAATTATACCTTACTTATTATTTATAAGCATATTAATAAATATTAGATACAAATAATGATAAAATAAAATAGTTAAATAATTAATTTAACTTAAGGAGAATATAAACATGAATATATATGATTTCAAAGTATTAGATATGAATAATAATGAAGTTAGTTTATCAGAATTTAAAGGTAAAACACTTCTTATTTTTAATAGTGCAACTCATTGTGGATTTACCCCAACATTAGAAGAATTAGAATCTTTATATGAAAAATATAAAGATTCTGGATTAGAACTATTAGAATTCCCATGTAATCAATTTAAAGAACAAGCCCCAGAAGATATAGCAGAAATTAATAAGATTTGTACTTTAAAATTTAATACTAAGTATAAAAGATTTAATAAAGTAGATGTTAATGGCGAAAATGCTTCCCCTCTATTTAAATATTTAGAAGAAAATACAACATTTGAAGGCTTTGATCCTAATCACAATCTTACACCAATATTAAATGATTTAATGAAAGAAATGGGAAACGATAAAGACAAACATTCAATTAAATGGAACTTTACTAAATTCTTAATTTCAAAAGAAGGTAATATCTTAAAAAGATATGAACCAACTACTCCTATTTCAAAAATCGATAAAGATTTAGAAGAATTATTAAAATAATATAGATTAAATTAAGTAAATCCTTACAACTACATATTTCTACTTAATATGTAGTTGTTTTTTTATTATCCTAAATAGATGAAATAGGGATAGCATAAATTTTATTATCAATTGTATAAATAGAACTTGTATTACAAATAACGAAAGAATTTCCTAATTCATAATTAGAATTAGAAAGTCTAGCAAAACTTTTTACATCTTTTTTAGAATAATCATAGCCTGATTTACATTCAATAAGATGTAAAACACCTCCATCTAAAATAACTAAATCAATTTCGTTTTGATTTTTATCTCTATAGTAATAAAAATTCTCAACTATGCCATTATTTTTATATGATTTACGTAATTCATTAACAATATAAGTTTCAACAAATCTACCTTTAAAAAATGAATGACTAAGAATTTGATCATTAGCAATTCTAGCAAGGTAACAAGCAAGTCCTGTATCATTAAAATAAATTTTAGGTCTTCTAACTATTCTTTTTATTACTGAAATTTCGTTATATGGCCTTAACAAATAAATGATGTCACCAGCAAGCAAAATGGAAAGCCAATTCTTTATAGTTTCGGAATCGACTTGAACTAATTTTGCTATGTTATCATAAACTAGTTCTTCTCCAGTTAAAGAAGCTAGTATTTCCATAAAATTCTGGAATTTTAATTTATCTTTCAAATTAATTGTAGTTGAAACATCGCGTTCAATATATGAACTAACATAGTTAGAATAAAAAGTTGTTGAATCTTCATCTTTTGATTTATAAAGTTCAGGATACATTCCTCTCACAATGAGTTTATAAAGGTCATCTACCTCAATTTTATAGTTTTTGGTCCTTCCAGAAATTTCATTTATATCAAAAGAAAATTTTTCATCTTCAAAATTATGAATTTCTCGAACAGAAAGAGGAGGCATTCTTATAATAGAAACTCTTCCTGCCATTGATTGAGTAACACCTTTCATTAATTCATAAGTTTGAGAACCGGTTAATATATACATCCCTGCATTATTTCCGGTTTCAAATTGTTGTTTATTAACGATCGATTCTATAACATCAAATAATCGAGGGGCATATTGAACCTCATCGATAATCAAAGGCCATTTATGTTCGGCTAAGAATAATTCCGGATCATCAATTGCCTGTTTTCTTAAACGAAAATCATCTAAACTTACATAATTAAAACCAGATTCTTTCATTATTTCCATACATAAAGTTGTTTTCCCAACTTGCCTAGCACCGGTAATCAAAGTAATTGGTTTAAATTTTAAGCTTTTTAGTACTTCTTTTTTAATCGTTCTATTAATCATATTATCACCATTGATATTATACTTTAGAAAAATCCCGAGTGCAACTCGCGATTTTACTTAAAATGAAATTTTCAAGGTATGATTTATCCTCTTAAAAAAGCTTTACAGACGAAAATTAATTTAAAAGTTTCCGCGTGATACCATAAAATATCGACTATTATCAATTAAAGTATATTAAATAAACAATTTATTGATAATTTAATTATAGAAGACTATGATATTTAACCGTTAGACTAAACGAGGTAAATTTATGATTGCCACTTATGTAATTAGTGCGCTTACGATTATTGCAATGACTCTATCTTTCTTCCTTTTCCCTACAATAAAGATTAGAAGTAAGAAAATAGATACTTATTGGTTAATTACATTACTAGGGGCAATCTTAATATTATTAACTCATATTTCTACTGATGGAGATATTTTAAAATTATTTATCGAAAATAATTCCACTAATCCATTTAAAATTATAGTTTTATTTTTATCTTTAACATTTATATCTAAATTCTTAGATAGTGTTGGGTTATTTGATTATTTAGCAACTAGAGTTGGCCGAATTGGAAAGGGTAATCAATTTATTTTATTTACTGTTTTCTATTTTTTAATATCTTTTCTTACAATTTTAACAAATAACGACATAATAATTATTGTTACACCAATTATTATTTATTTTGCTAGAGCATGTAAAACTAAGGCTTTACCTTATTTAATGATGGTATGTTTTGTTTTAAATACATTATCTGCAACATTTTTAACTACAAATGTTTCTAATTTATATTTAGGATCATTCTTTGATATTACTTATTTTGATTATTTAAAGAAATTAACACCGGTTTCTTTAATTTTAATGCTAGTTTTATATGTAATTTTAATTTTAGTATTTTATAAAGATTTAAAAGTTAAAATAGATACTAATGTTGAAAAGAAACCTATTAAAAATAAATTCTTACTTATAGTAGGTTTAACTTCTTTAGCTTTAACAACAATTCTTTTAATTCTTTCAAGCTTTATAAATATTGAAATGTATATAATTACTCTAGTTTTTGCATTGTTAGATTTAATTATTGCAATAATTTATACATTTTCATTTAAAAAAGAAAAAGAATACTTTATTAAACCTTTAAAGTCTCTACCTTATGAATTTATTCCGTTTCTAGTTTCAATGTTTATTATTATTTCTTCTTTAAATGAAACTCCACTTCTTTCAAGTGTTTCTTCTTTAATTGAATCAACAAATAATCCTACTTTAGAAACATATATTTATGGTATTTCTAGCGCTTTAGCAGCAAATTTAGTAAATAATGTTCCTATGTCACTTCTTTATGGAGATATATTAAACTACTCATCAATTATTGATTTAAATAGTGTCTATGCAACTATTCTTTCTTCTAATCTATGTGCTTTAATTACACCTTGTGGAGCATTATCATCTTTAATGTTTATTCGAATTTGTAAAGAAAATGACGAAAAAATATCATATTTGACTTATTTTAAATATGCTCCAATAGGTTTAATTTTACTTGTTATTGGTATAAGTTTAATCTTCTTATTTTAATTAAATCGAACTAAGAACATAACTTAATTTAGTGTCTGTTTTAATAACAAAATGTGTATCAGCTTTTATAAAATAAGACTTAAATTTAGATACTTTTTTATCATTTATAAACCCTTCTCCATCAATAATTGTTGCTAAAACAAAAGAATTTGAATAAAGATACTCTTTTGATTCATCTTTATTCAAGTTTGATAAAATAACATTAAAATATTTAGTTCTTATTTCATCATTATTTGTTAAATCAATTGAACTAATATCTAATTTATTAAAATTTATAACATCTAATGCTTTAGTTAAATGTAATTCTCTTTTTTTACCGTTTTTATCAACTCTATTAAAATCATAAATTCGATATGTTAAAAAAGAAGACTCTTGTATTTCAAGTAAAGTAATACCTTTACCAATAGCATGAATTGTTCCGGGTTTTACTAAAAATATATCATCTTTTTTAACATAAACTTTATTTAAATTTTCTAATAAAGTATTGTTATTAACTGAATTTAAAAATTCCTCTTTAGTTAAATCTTTATTTAACCCTAAATATAAATAAGAATTAGGATTAGAATCTAAAATAATCCACATTTCTTCTTTACCTAAAGAATTTTCATGTTTTAAAGCATAATCATCACTTGGATGAACTTGAATAGATAAAGAATCATTTGAATCTATTAATTTAATTAAAAGAGGGAAAAATATCTTATCATTAAATTTAAAGTTATTTATATTTTTTCCTAAATCTAAAGAAGTAACTTCATTTCTAAGTTCTACTTCTTTACCTTCTTTATTTATAAATTTAGAAGGTCCTTCATCTAAAAAAGATAACTCCCAAGATTCACTTATTTTTTCATATTTATTATCTAAATCTTTATATTTTTTAAGTTTAAATCCACCCCAAAGATATTCTTTAATTGATGGGATTAATTCAATTATTTCTTCCATATTTTATCGTATTATTCAGTTAAGCCTAGTTTGATGACTGAATAACTTTTTCTCCTTTCTAGGCTATAATTAATATGCTGT
>CALVXK010000007.1 GCA_944369075.1 uncultured Bacilli bacterium | reverse complement strand
GTTATCGCAAGAGTGAATTTTTTTTTTTTTTTTTTTTTTATAAATAAATCAGCTTGCGGTTTATAATCAATTGCATTTTGAAGAATGTTTTTAGCTATTTCTTTGCGAAGTTTTATTTTTTTTTTTTTTTTTTTTTTAAAATTTTATTTTTTATTTTTTTTTTTTTTTTTTTGAGATAGACTTCTGGTAAAAGGATGGAAATTTTAAGATGCGCAAGAATAAATTATTTTTAAGTCTTATTGCAGTATGCTCTATCGTCGGAATGGGCATAACTTCATGTAATTCCGAACCTGTCCAAGGTCCTCAAGGTGAACAAGGACCTGTTGGCCCTCAAGGTCCAGCTGGAGAAAACGGTGAAAACGGAGAAGATGGTTCTTTAATTTTACACGGTGAAGGTAAACCAGCTGATACTTTAGGAAAAGATACTGATGTTTATATTGATTCAAAAACTGGTGATCTCTACCAAAAAGAAAATGGTTCTTGGACTTTAGTAATGAATATTAAAGGCGAAGACGGCCAAGATGGACATGATGGTAGTGATGGATCAAATGGGGAAGATGGAAAAACTGCATGGTCAAATACAATTTTACCTTCTGAAGATGGATATATTCTACCAAGTTTAGGTTCTGCAACGGTTGGTGAAATAGTTACTTTTACATTTGTTCCTAATTCCCATAGTGAGGGTACTGATTTATCTAAGGTTATTTGGACAATTAATGGCGAAAAAATGGTTGGAAACGACGATGGAACAATTTCAATGAATATGATTGAAGGAGGATACGTCGTTTCTGCATATATTGAAGAAAATCTAACCGAAACAGTTACAACTAAAGAGCAATTAGAAACCGCTATTAATTCAATACAAACTAATCAAACAGCAATAATTCCTATTTCTGGAGATATCAGTTTAGATAATTTGAATTTAAATGCTCCTAGTGGTGTTACTGGCGCTAGCCTTACTTTATTAGGAACCAACAATGAATCAAATATCGATTTAAATAATGTAGGCACAATTAATGGTTTTAAAGATGTAACTTTAGAAAATATTGATTTAAATGTTAAAGGAGCTGAAGGAATTACGGATGATTATTCATGGGTAATAAATTGCAACGCCGACGATTTAACTTTATCTAATGTAAATATTGATGTCGATGATAACATCGATAAGAAATTAGATATAATTTATACATATGGTAAAAATATTACCTTGAATAATGTAAAAACAAATAAAGATGATGCCGATGAAGGTAGACTCGAATCTATTGTTGAAGTCATTACTACTTCTAATCCAGCTTTGGAAAATATTACAATAAAAAATTCTGAACTTTATGGTAGCGAAGTTTTACAATGCCAAAAGATTGGCCCTAATTTTAAGTTTAATTTAGATAATTCTTATATTTACACTACATCAACTATTGGTTTCTTCTTTGCTGACTATGGTTTAAGTAATCCTGACGAAGTAAAGATTAGTTTTAATCTAAACAATAGCGAATATGAAAGCGCAGATCCTTCTAAATTTGCTTCTCTTATTCAATTTAACTCTTGGGGTTCATTAAATAATTATACAGGAGACTATTCTAAAGAAAGTCTTGAAGAATATATTAAATCTGATTCTGAAGAAAATAAGATTTTCAATGATACAGGCTTCAATGGAAATTTATCCAATTTAAAAATCAATGCTAATAACTTCACATTAAATAAGAAAAAGATTACTCCAACAACAGATCTTAGTTATCATCTTGATCCTAAATACTATGTTGCAATGTATACAAATGGTACAGGAAGTATTAGAACTAGATTCTTAAGTTCTCAATCCACTTTATTTAGTTTAATGGGAGCTGTTTGGGGAGACTCAGGTTATACTTTCTTGGCTGGAATTTCTGATACATCTTTATATCCAACAATAACAATAGATGGAACTGTTATTGAAAAAGATAAACTTGTTACACCAGTAACTTTATAAATTTATCCCTATTATAAAGATAATAAACTAACTAAAGAGGTACCTACTAAGGTACCTCTTTCTTAATCTTAATTAATTATTAATAAATATTTATATAGATATATTATTTAAAATAAGTAATAGTAGAAGATATTAATCTTTCTAAAGTAGTAGCTAAAGATTCAATAGATTCTTTATAATTACTTCTTACCCGTCTAATGATTAAGGCAATAGAACCACTAGAAACATAAAGATAGAAGTTATCATATTCATATGGTTCTTTATTTTTAAATACATTAGGATAGATTAATAAGACGATTGATTTACCGATATTTGATATTTCATCGACTAATCGTTTATCAAAGTTATTGCCAAGTAATGCACTAGTAAAAAGTTTATTTTCGTATAGATAATTTAATAACTCTAGTATCATTTCATGGTCAGCTAAAGTAGAAGTGACATTCTTTTTATTTAGTAAGGTAAAAATAGATGCTTTAACATCTTCTAAATAATCATTAGCCATCCTATACCTTAAATCATATATATCCTTATAATAAAGATAGAATGTTCCACGATTAATTTCAGCTTTTTCACATAGTTTAGATACGCTTATTTTATCACATGGATAATCTTTTAAAAGTTTAGCAAAAGATTCTTTAATTAATCTTTTAGTTAAAATACTTCTTTGATCTTCTTTTTTCTTTCTTTTAACTTTCATCTCATTTCCTTTATTTTTAACCTTTGGCATATATTTCACCTTTATTTTTATATTATTAAATTAATTATATCATTATTAGACACTTGTAATTAAAGTGTTTAGTAACTTAACAATATCTTAATACTATTAAGAATCTTAATTAAGTGTCTAATATTTATAATTATAGTTATAAATATAATTAATTTAATAAAAAGTATTTATAATTATTCGTCAATATTTAACATTATTTACTTAATATATTTAAATTATCAACAAAGTGTAAATCAATGTTTAATATTAATACTTTTAAGTATTTAATTGATTATTTTATTAAATAAATAATTAGTTAAAATTTTAGTATAAGGAGGTAAAATTAAATATGAAATTATTTAATAAAATATCATCTTTATCAACAAGTAATAACAAAAAATCATTAGTTCTTTTAACTGGAGCTAATGGCCATTTAGGAAATACAATAATTAAATATTTATCTACTAAAGAAGAATATAAAAATAAATATGAGGTATATGGTTTAGTTCTTCCTATTTTTAAAAATGATGATGAAGATTTAAAAGATTTTAATAATATTCATTATGTTTATGGTGATGTAAGAGATAAAGATAGTTTAATTGAAGCTTTATTTTCTAAAATAGATAAGACTAAATATGAGAATGTTTATTTAATTCATACAGCAGCAATAGTTTCAATTGCAAATGATATTGATCCTAACTTATATGATACAAATGTTAATGGAACAATAAATGTTGCTAAACTATGTATTAAATATAATGTCGATAGAATGATTTATGTAAGTAGTGTTCATGCTTTATGTTTTAACGATCGTTATGAAGTAATTAAAGAAGAAGATCGTTATGATGAAAATAAAGTAGTTGGAGCTTATGCTAAAACTAAAGCTATTGCTTCTAATAAGATATTAAACTTAGTAAAAAATGAAGGATTAAAAGCAATTATTCTTCAACCTAGTGGAATTATTGGACCTTACTTTTTAGATGAATCAAATCATTTAGTTAAACTAATTAATGATTATGTTGATAATAAAATGCCTGCTGGAGTAAAAGGAGGATATGATTTTGTTGATGTTAGAGATGTAAGTGAAGCAACAATATCTGCTTTAACTTTAGGTAAAATAGGGGAATCATATATTCTTTCAAATAGACACTATGATATAAAAGAATTATTTAATATGATTAATAAACTCACTAAACATAGAAAAGTACCTATTTTATCTACTAAATTCGTATCTATCTTTGTTCCTTTAGTATCTTTTATTGCTAAAAAGAAAAAACAAAAAGCCTTATTTACAAAATATGCTTTATATACTTTAAATGTTAATGATAAATTTTCTCACGATAAAGCTACAAGATGTTTAAATTATAACCCAAGAGATTTATATGATACATTAAAAGATACGATTAACTATTTAAAGACATTTAAAAGTAAAAAAGAAGAAGTTAAACTAACTAGTCTTTAATTTTAAGTATCTAGTTTTTATTAATTTTTAATTAATATTTAATACTAGATACTTAAAATTTATGCTATCATATTTTCATTATGGAAGAAAAAGATAGTTTAACTGAATTAAAAGAATATATACAAACATTAGAAAATTTTAAGTTACCTGATTATAAGGAACTTTCTCAAATACCTTTATATATGGAACAAGTTGTCTCTTACATTGAAGGAGCTCTTTCTCCTATTGCTAAAGGTAAAACAATTATTACCCCATTTATGGTTAATAATTATGTAAAAGCTAAAATAGTTACATCTCCTGAAAATAAGAAATATGATAAAGATCATATTGCTTATTTTCTTGCTATATCATTACTTAAAACTTCTTGTTCAATGAGAGATTTAGCTACTTTAATTGAACTAGATAAAGAAGTAACTTTAGATAAACAAAAACTATATAATTTCTTTAAAGAAATGCATGATGAAGTACTTAAAAATGAAACTCATCGTGTTAAAGTTAGACTTGATACTATCGATAAAGATAAAAGAAAAGTTAATGCTAGAAAAGAAAGAAATAAAGATAAAAGTGAAGATAGTAGTGAACAAGTTAAACCAATTAATAAAGAAGAAAATTTAAATTTAGCTTATATTGCTCTAAGACTTTATGTTGAAAGTGAGACTTCTAAACTTATCGCTGATTCAATAATGGAAAAAATAAGTAAAGATGTTTTACCTAAAGAAGCTTATGAAGAATCTAAAAAGAAAGCTGATAAATATGAAGGCAAAAAAGAACATAAAGAAGCTAAGAAACTTGCTCAACGTTAGGTTTAGTTATTTAAGAATTGTTACAAGTCTAACTAATCTAATAAAACGATATGAATAATAATGGATTTACTTTAACTTTTGGTCAAATTCCCCATAATTACATTGAAAGAAGTGAAGTAACTAGAAAAATAATAACTGATTTTTCTTTAGATTTTCCTTCCTTTCATAGTTATATAATTACTGGAATTAGAGCATCTGGAAAAACAGTTCTTTTAACCAAAGTATCAAAATTGATGCAAGAAAATTCAATATGGATAATTATTGATATAAACCCAAATAGAGAAATACTTCCTCAAATTGCTGCAGGTTTATATGAAAACGAATCAATAAAGAAACTTTTTCTAGAGGATAAGTTATCAATATCTTTTAAAGGTTATGGAATAAAAATTAAAGGTAAAGAAAATGTTTCAAACATTAAAACTTTAGTTGAGATATTGTTAAAAGTTGCTAAAGATAATAACAAAAGGATTTTATTAACTATTGATGAAGTATCTAATAATAATAATTTTGTTAATACTTTTATTCGTGATTTTGAGTCTTTTCTTAGAGATGATTACCCTATATTTTTATTAATGACTGGATTATATGAAAATGTCTTTTTATTACAAAATAGTAAAAATCTAACTTTTATAAATCAATCTCCAAAAATCGATCTTAAACCTTTAGATTTAAATTTAATTGCAAAAGAATATCAAAAAATATTTCCAAATACCGACGAGGAAACTATAAATAAACTTGCTAATTTAACAAAAGGTTATGCTTTCGCCTTCCAAGTAATTGGTTTACTTTTTTCAAAATATACTGATATAGAAAAAATATATGGTGAACTAGACGATTATTTAAGTATTTATGTCTATGATAAAATTTGGGAATCATTACCAGAAGGAGAGAAAAAGATATTATTTTGTTTTGATAAAAACATTTTAACTACAAATGAGATAATAAGTAGAACAAAACTTAATTCTAAAACATATTCTGTTTATCGTGATAGGTTAATTAGAAGAGGAATTTTAAATGGTGATAAGTATGGAATATTAGAATTAGCTTTACCAAGATTTGAAGTATTTATTTCTAAGCAGACTTATTAATTACTAATATATTTATTATATTAAGTATCGTTTTCTAGCAATATTTAAATAAAAACAATGAGTTCTAGTTTTTAAAACAATGAACGAATAAACTTTAAAAATCAAGTATTGTAAATATGAAAATATAAGATTATAGTTTCTTGTCAAAATAAATTTTTGATATTTATTTTAGGAGAAATATTTTATGAAATTAGGAGCAAAAATTGCTATTGGAATATGTGCAGGTATTGTTGGTTTAGCTGCAATTGGAGTAGGAACAATTTATGGAGTTTGGTTTAATGAAATAAATTCAATTGCTTCAATAAAAGAAGTTATTCCTGCTCATAATGAAAATAAAGCTGGACCAGTTTATGAAATGAGTGTTAAGGGAGATTATTATTTTGATGATTTCTTAGCGGAAGGCGGAGCTAGTTCAGACCAAGAATTAATTGATTTTATTATTAAAAATATTACTAAAGGAGTTATTCCAATTAAAATGAATGCTCCTGAAATCGGTTGTTCATCTTTTACAGTAGTTGATGAAAATAATAATAACTTATTTGGAAGAAATTATGATTTTTCTACTACAACTTCAATGATTTTACATACTAATCCAGGCAATGGAAGACATGCTTCCATTTCTAGTGTTGATTTACAATTTTTAGGAATTAATGGTGAAATGACTTCTTTAATTCAAAAAGCAACTGCTTTAGCTGCTGCTTATGCTCCACTTGATGGGATGAATGATGCTGGAGTTGCTTGTGGAATTTATATGTCTTATCAAGGACCTGAAGATAATGTAACTTCAACTAATCAAAATAGTGATAAACCAGATTTAACATCAACTACAATGTTAAGAATGATTTTAGATTATGCTGATAGTGTTGATGAAGCAGTTGAACTTGTCAAACAATATGATTTCCATGATAGTGCTAATACATCATTCCATTATATGATTGCTGATAAAAGTGGTAAAAGTGCTATTTTAGAATGGGTTGATAAAACAGATTCTACTGATATTGATGGAACTACTAGAGAACTTAAAGTTTATTATAATGATGATGATTCAGTCGTAGGAGAAGATGAAGGAAGAGATAATTTCCAATATATTACAAACTTTATTGTTACTCCAAATTACTATGAAAATGATAGTGATAAAAAAGGTTTAGATAGATATAACTTCATTAAAGAATCTATCAATCCTGATGGAAATAATAGTGAAGGTAAATATTCTAAAGAAGAAGCTTTAAACTTACTTAAAACATTAGGAAGAAGAAGTTGGGATAAAGAACATGGTTTAAGTGATTCTAACTCAATTACTGTTTGGTCTTCTTTATATGATTTAGATAATTTAAGTGTTACTCGGGTATCAAATGAAGAGTTTGATAATCCAGAAAGTGTATTTACTTTTTCATTAAAATAGTTATATTCCAAGTTTAATCTTAAAATTAAAGAAGCTATAATATTACTAGTTTTGGAGGAAATATATAAAATGAGAGTTTTAGTAACTGGTGGATTAGGATTTATTGGATCTCATACTGTTGTCGCTTTGCTTGAAAATGGCTATGATGTTACCGTAATCGATAATCTTTATAATTCAAAATTAGTAGTTAAAGATAGAATTAAGGAAATTACTAATAAAGATTTCAAAACAGTTATTGCAGATGTTCAAGATGAAAAAGCTCTTGATGAAATTTTTAAAGATAAAATTGATGCTGTTATTAACTTTGCTGGATATAAAGCAGTAGGAGAAAGTGTTAAAAAACCTTTAGAATATTACGATAATAATTTAACTCTTACATTTGCTTTACTTAAGAAAATGAGAGAATATGGTTGCCATAATTTCGTTTTCTCTTCAAGTGCAACTGTTTATGGAAATCCAGAAAGAGTTCCAATGTATGAAACAGATCCTGTAACTGATGCAACATCTCCTTATGGCGAAACAAAGGTTATGATCGAGAGAATTTTAAAAGACATTGCTGCAGTTACTCCTGATTTTAACTGTGCTTTACTTAGATACTTTAACCCAATTGGTGCTCATAAATCTGGTTTACTTGGCGAAGATCCTAATGGTATTCCAAATAACTTACTTCCTTATATTGCAAAAGTTGCAACTGGTGAATTAAAAGAAGTTAACGTTTTTGGTAATGATTACGATACACCTGATGGAACTGGTGTTAGAGATTATATCCATGTTGTTGATCTTGCAAAAGGTCACGTCTTAGCTTTAAAGAAACTTGAACAAAATCCAGGTTTAGTTATTTATAATCTTGGAACAGGAAAAGGAACATCTGTCTTAGAAATGATTCATGATTATGAAGAAGCTACTGGAGTTAAAATTCCTTATGTTATTAAACCAAGAAGAGCAGGAGATATTGCTACATCTTATGCAAACTGCGATAAAGCTGCAAAAGAACTTGGTTTTCACTGTGATTACACTGTTTTAGATGCTTGTAGAGATGGCTATCATTTCCAAGTTGAAGAAGCAAAAAGAAAAAAAGAAGGAAAATAATTATTAATTAAAAGCCTCAGATTGAGGCTTTTAATCTATTGCCGAGTAGACAAGTGGTAAAGTCATGAGTCTCTGAAACTCACATACATTGGTTCGAACCCAATCTCGGCAGCCAAATTAGAACGACATGTCTGATACACTCTTAGTCAATGACTAGGGGTGTGCAGACTTTTTTTGATTTTAGGCTAAATGGCCACTTTTTAAATTTACGCCTTTGCGATAGTTGAAGCCGAAATCTTTAAAATTCATCAAAAAACCGTCATTTTTAGGGCTCACTTTGAAACGGCAGGTGTGCACTATTACACGGCGACCCTTTTTTGTACACCCGTACACACCACTAACAACGGCAATTGCACACCCTATCTTTATTAATAATATTGATTGACCATCTGGTTCTTATTGAGCTAAGTGGTCTTTTTATACCTAGAAATGTTTTTTACTTTTTTTAATTTATACCCCCATCAAAATGTTCCTTAAAGCCTATAACGAGATGATTAGGAGTAAAGACCTTCTTATTACTAATCTTATATAAGCAGTAAGCAAAGCTCTTGGTACTTCGTCTTTGGATAAACAAATAGAAGCATTGTCTAATGAACTTAAAGATATGAACAAAGAGTTTGAACTACTCGTTAAGATGAATACAATCACGCAGCAAGATCAAACTATTTGGCGAAAAAATATGCAGAACTTGAGGATATTTATAAAAACAAAGAAGCAGAACTTAATTCACTTATTACTAAAAAGAATGAAATAAAACTAAAAGTTAATAAGTTTAATATCTTCATAGAGACACTTTAAAAAGGCAAACTCATTACTTATTTTGATGAAACAGTATTTAATTTTAATCTAGAAAAAGCAATAGTCCATATAGATAAATCGATAACATTCAAGTTCTATTCAGGATTTGAAACTACGATAAAGGCTGAGGAGTGATTCCTTGGTCTTTTTATGTATTAGAATCTAGAAAATAAGCTTGTTTTTAAGTATAATTAGCATAGCTAAAAAAGTAGGTGTTTTTATAATGAAATTTCAAGAATCTGAAAGTATAGAACTTAAAAGAACGTTAAATAAAGACTTTGCTAAAGAAGTAGTAGCTTTCCTCAATACTAGAAACGGGGTCATTTATATCGGTGTTGATGATAATGGTGATGTTTTAGGTGTTTCTAATGTCGACAAAACAATGAGGGAAATAAGAGACATCATAAGAGATCAGATTCTTCCATCAACTGAAGGCTTATGTGAAATAGGTTCATTACTTGAAGATGATAAAACAGTCATCACGATCAGAGTGACTAAAGGAACCAAACTCTATTACATCAAGAAAGAAGGAAGAAGTGCGACTGGTTGTTTTTATAGAGACGGAACTTCTTCAACGCCCATGAGTGAAGAAGAGATTGAAAGAAGATTCATAAAAACTTATTCAAAGCATTTAAGTATTATTGATACTCCAAGTAGTCAAAAGGATTTTAGTTTTAACCAACTAAAGATTTATTATTCTAGCAAAGGATATCATTTAAACGACGAAACTTTGGTAGATAATCTTCATTTAAAAACTGATGATGGTAGATATAATTTTCTTGCCGAGCTTTTATCTGATGAAAATAGAATTTCAATTAAGGTAGCTAGATTTCAAGGTGAAGATAAATCTGTTTTATTAGAAAAAAGTGAATATGGTTATCAATGTTTATTAGTCGCTATAGATAGGGTAATTAATAGGCTAGAAGCAGAAAATATTACTAAATCAAGAATTGTTGGTGCTCAAAGAGTTGATAAAAGACTCATGGATATGGCAAGTTTAAGAGAAGTGTTTATAAATGCCATTGCTCATAATGATTGGTCTATTGTAGAACCGGCTGTTTATATTTTTTCCAATCATATCGAAGTTATATCTCATGGTGGATTGCCTGATGGTGAAGCCAAAGAAATGTACTTCAAAGGAATAAGTACTCCTCGAAATAAAGAACTGATGAGAGTTTTATCTGACTTAAAATATGTCGAACAAACGGGTTATGGAGTGCCTGAAGTTTTAAAACACTATGATAAGAATGTATTTGATATTGAAGAAAATTATATAAATGTTTCTATACCATATGATGCAGAAGTGATGGCCTCTATGCATGTCACTGATGTTG
Organism: uncultured Bacilli bacterium; assembly: GCA_944369075.1. Classification (GTDB taxonomy): domain Bacteria; phylum Bacillota_I; class Bacilli_A; order RFN20; family CAG-826; genus Onthovivens. The sequence goes on along the minus strand of CALVXK010000007.1, from coordinate 61,014 downwards.
GTGCAGAACATGATACAGAAAATGATACAGAAAATGATACAGAAAAAACGATTATTTCAGCAATTAAATCAAATCCATACGTATCACAAGAAGCTTTAGCTAAGTTATGTAATAAGTCGCGTATCACAATTTCTAGAATTATTAAAAAATCAAATAAAATTAAACGTGTTGGCCCTGATAAAGGTGGTCATTGGGAAATCATAGATTAAAATATTGATTAATAGTTTAACCTAAAAGTTGCCGTTGTAAGGGTGTGTAATGTATCCAAAGCGTAGTATGTAGGCATCTTTGAAAAAGGCCTATAATGTCTAGTCTTTACAGGTCATTTTTTTTACCAAAAATTACCGATTCGTGCTCATTATGTCGTATCCTAGAATTTTGGAGTCCCATCATGACCATCGAAAATAGAAAAAAATACCTCAAAAAGTTCAAACCCCAGCAATACGCACACGGCGATAGCACTTCGAGTTCAAATTTTCGCAAATGATAAATATGTATATAAAAGGAAGAGGATTTGTCATATTGATCTAGCCCCCGCGAAATCAAAATTTCTGAAAAAATTTTTCTTTTAGTCAAAAAATTAGCCAAAACAACGACTGAATCTTGATTATACGTACTACAAATTTCAAATCATCAATACTGTAAGAACTTACAAGGTAAAACACATGCTGTTTTCTGGTTGTTTTCTGGTTGTTTTCTGGTTGCTATAGAACTATAATAATTAGCGAGGTGATATTGAGATGCTTATCGATGAAAATGACAAATTAGAATATAAAGAAAAAGTTTCAAATTCTTTACCAAAAGAGATTGTTTCTTTTTTAAACTCTGAAGGAGGAACAATATTAATTGGCGTAAACAAAAAGAATGATCTTGTTGGTATTATTAATATTGACGAAACTATGCGAGAAATCTCGGATATCATAACCGATCAAATTTCCCCGCGTTGTGTTTCTTTTGTTAAACAATTTCATGAAATAATAGATGGTAAAAATATTATTAAAATTGAAGTAAAAAAAGGCAACCAGTTATTTTACATAAAAAAATACGGTCTATCAGAAATGGGGTGCTATATAAGAATAGGCTCTTCTTGTAAAAGTTTAACACCTGAAGAAATAAAGGAAAGATTTATCAAGTCGTTATCAAATATTACAACGAGCATTGTTGACATTCCTTCTAGAAAAAGTCATCTGACATTTCAAATATTAAAAAATTATTTGCTGTCGAATAATAATCATATTTCAGATGATACTTTTTTAGAAAACTATCATTTGCTAACAAAGGAGGGGCATTTTAACTATTTAGCAGAAATTTTAGCCGATAAAAACGACATTGTTATAAATGTTGCGACATTTGCCTCCTCGGATAAAACGAAATATTTAAGAAGAGAAGAATTTGGTGGAAAATGTTTGTTATTGGCAATGGAACAAGCGAAAAATTATGTGAATTCAATTAATCAAACGTTTGTAGATGTTACAACAACACCACGAAAAGAAAGAAAAATGTTTGATACTGAGGCGTTTGAGCAAGCGTGGATTAACGCATGTGTACACAACAAATGGAGCGAAAGCAACCATCCAGGCATATATGTTTATAGCGATCGCTTAGAAATCGAATCGTTTGGTGGTATACCTAGCGTTTTAACTAAGGAGCAATTCTTACGTGGCAAAAGCGAGCCAGTAAATAAAGAACTATTTGATATATTTAGAGCGTGCAATTTCGCTGAAGAAAGTGGTCACGGTGTTCCTTCGGTTGTTAAAGCTTATGGTGAAGAGGCATATATTTTTTCTGAATATTTCATCGATGTGGTAATACCATTCAATAGAGAAGGTTTTTATAAGACAACCAGAAAAACAACCACGACACAACCAGAAAACATAGAAGAGGAAATAATTCAACTAATTAAAAATAACGGAAATATTTCGAGAAAAGACATAGCAATTGTTTTGCACAAAACAGAGGGAAGCATTAGGCATTATCTAAAAAAATTACAGGAGCGAAAGATTATCAAGCATTCAGGGCCTGACAAAGGCGGCTATTGGGAAATAATCAAATAAAAATAAGAATAGAAGATTTTTCTTAAGACATTAAAGGCGTTTGCTTTCCAATTTTGAGGGCATTTAAGGCGTTTTCCAAGCGCAAATTAAAAATTACCTATAATTTCAAAACTATTATAGGTTTTTTATATTAAAAACTTTAAAATTATTATTATTCATAATTTAAAAATCTAGAAGTATTATATAATCATTAAAAATAAAGGAGAAAACATTGATGAAAGTATTGCTTGTAAATGGAAGCCCTAATGTTAATGGAACTACTAAATTTGCTCTTAATGAAGTTGCTAAATCATTAAATGAAGAAGGTATTGAAACTGAAATTATTGATTTAGGAAATAAAGCTATTAATGATTGTATTGCTTGTGGATATTGTGCCTCTCATGAAGGATGTGTATTTAATGATATTGTTAATGAATTTGTTAAAAAAGCAAGCGAAGTTGATGGATTTGTTTTTGGTTCTCCTGTTTATTATGGCCATCCTACAGGAAGAATTCTTTCATTTTTAGATAGAGTATTTTATTCTGGTAAAAGTGTTTTTAAACATAAAGTAGGAGCTAGCGTTATTACTTTAAGAAGAAGTGGTGCCACAGCATCTTTTGATGTAATTAATAAATATTTTACTATATCTAACATGTTTGTTATTCCTTCTAACTATTGGAATAATGTTCATGGACCTTCTAAAGAGGAAGCAAAATATGATTTAGAAGGAATAGAAACTATGCATAATTTAGGTAAAAACATGGCTTATTTACTTAAAGCTATTTCTTTAGCAAAAGAAAATAATTTACCTTTGCCTAAATTAACTTTTAATGAAAGAACTAACTTTATTAGTGAAAAAGATAAGATGTAGTTATTACTTTTATGAATGAAAAATTAGATATATTAGATTATAAAATTAATCTTTATTTTACAAAGAATGTTAATTTAACATCTAATTTATTATTACTTCCTATTATTAACGAAGAAGAAGGAAATAATATATATAATCTTGTTAAATCTAAGTGTAGTAATAATAAATTAGATAATTTTATAATCTTAACAATATCTAATTTTTCATGGAATGATGATTTATCTCCATATTATCAAGAAGATGTATTTAAAAATGAATATTCTAGTGATTTTAAAGGAAATGGAGATATATTCTTAAATAATATAGTTAATGAAATTTTACCTAAAGTAAAAGAATATTTATTTTTAAAACATAATGTAAATATATCTAATATTGGAATAGGAGGATATTCTTTAGCTTCTTTATTTGCTTTATATTCTTTATATAAAGTAGACTTATTTTCTTTTGCTTTAATTAATTCTGCTTCTTTATGGTTTAATAACTTCATTAATTTCATAAAAGAAAATAAGATTAGTATAAATGTTAAAAATATTTATATTTCTTTAGGGAATAAAGAACATTTAACTAAAAATGTTACTTTAAGTAAGATTAAAGATTTAACTTTAGAAGTAGTTAATTATTTATCTTCTTTAGATGATCCAAAGATTAAAATTTATTATAAAGAAAATGAAGGAAATCATTTTAAAAATAGTGATCTTAGAGTAGCTGATTCTATTATTTATATCGTTAATGAACTAGGCTAAATTTTCGTCAATTAAAAGTTAAATTATAGATGAATTTATCCTTCTTTTATCATATAATTTTATTGCTTGGAATTTAAAATTATGATTAAGATCAAAGAAGTAAAAACAAGAAAAGATATAAGGAATTTTATTAACTTTCCTTTAAAATTATATAAAAACAATAAATATTATGTACCTTCACTTTATTCTAGTGAAAAAGCAATATTTAAAAAAGACTATCCATATAATGAAAATACATTATCTAAATTTTATTTAGCTTATAAAGATAATAAAATTGTCGGTAGAATAGAAGTTATACTTTCTTATCCTTCAAATAAAAAATGGAATCAAAAAAGAGTTAGATTTACTCGTTTTGATAGTATTAATGATCAAGAAGTGGCTAATGCTTTATTTGATAAAGCAAAAGAATTTGCTATCAGTCAAGGAATGAATCAAATTAATGGTCCATTAGGTTATTCAGATTTAGAGAGAGAAGGTTTATTAATTAGTGGATTTAATTATTTAAATACTTATCAAGAACAATATAATTATCCTTATTATCAAAATTTAATTGAAAACTATGGATTTAGAAAAGAAGTTGATTGGTTAGAACACCGTTTATTTAAACCTAAACCAATACCAGATAAAATCTCTAATTTAATTAATTTTTTAAATAAAAAGTATAATTTAAGAGTATTAACTATTAAATCTAAAAAAGAATTACTTGATAAATATGCTGATAAAATCTTTGATTTAATCGATGATTCTTATGATGGACTTTATCAAACAGTACCTTTAACTAAGAATCAAATTTCTTATATCGTTAAAGATTTTAAAACTATTTTAAATACTGATTTAATAAGATTAGTAGTTGATAAAAACGATGATTTAATTGCTTTTGGCTTTTGTCTTCCATCTTTAAGTGATGCTTTAAAAGGTAGTAAAGGTAAGTTAACTAATTTACTAACTTTATATAAGCTTTTAAAAGCTTTATCTAAACCACAAAAGATTGATTTTTGTTTAATCGGAGTTAGAAAAGATTATCGTTCAGCTGGTATTGCAACTTTACTCTTAGTCGAAGTAATGAACTTAATGAATGAAAATGAATTTGATTATTGTGAAACTAATCTTACATTAGAAACAAATACTCCTATTATTAATTGTTGGAAAAGATTTGATTCAATTTATCATAAAAGAAGAAGATGTTATATTTATGATATAAATGAAAATAATACGGAAAATAAGTAAATTAGTAAGATTTTTTGTTTAAAAATATAGAAACATTAACTTTATATAAAAGTGAGTAGATGTTAGAATTTTATTTATAATAAGGGTGAAATTAATTTAATAATTATGGACGAACTTGATTTAAATAAATTTATATCAAAAGATAATATCGCTAATTTTGATGATAAAGCTAAAGCAGATATAAAAAACAAAATAGATGATACAAAATACATTTATTCTCCTTTAAAAGACTTTAATAATATTTACAAAAATAAAGTTAATGAAGAAGCCGATCAATTTTTTGAAGATTTAGTTAAAAAATCTAAGATTGATGTTAATCAAAATATTGCTGATTATGATTTATATCTAAAAAAATTAGATGAACTTAAAATAAAAAAAGAAGAACTAGATAAACATAAAGGTGCTAAAAATTTACGTAAAACTTTATCAATTATTTCTTTAGTAATTGGTATTATTCTTTTTGTTATCGCTCTTCTTAATATTAATGGATTTCTTACTTTTGGAATAGTTGGAATAATTTTAGGAGTTATTTTAATTATTTTAGGTATTATCTTTTTAGTATTGAAAAATAAAAAAAGAGATGCTGCAATTATTAGACTAACTAAAGAAATTGATAAATTAAATAAAGAAAAAGATAACTTACTTATAAAATGTAACATTGAAATGGCTCCTTTAAATAATCTTTTTTCTTACCATATGTTTAAAAAAGTATTTACTTTAACTATTCCTTCAATTAGATTTGATGAATATTTAGATTATAAGAAATTTAGTTTTATTAAAGAAAAATATGGTATTTTAGATAATCAAGGTAGCGATGAATCGATGATTTCAGTTCTATCAGGAGAATGTTATGGCTCACCATTTATTTTATATAATACGCTTTATCATAATTTAGGAGAAAAAACATATACTGGAAGTATTGTTGTTACTTACACTGTTTATAATGGTAAAAATAGCTCTACTAGAAGTCAAACATTAGTTGCAAGTTTAACTCTACCTTGTCCATATTATTCAAATAGAGCAACTTTATTTTTAGGTAATGAAGCTGCACCTAATCTTCATTTTATTAGAAAAAATAATCCTACTATTGAAAAAGAATTAAGTGAAAAAGATTTAAATAGAAGAATAAAAGATTTAGAAGAAAAAGAAGAAGATGCTTTAAAAGAAGGTAAGAAGTTAACGCTTCTTACTAACAAAGAATTTGAAGTTTATTTTAATACTCTTTCTAGAGATAATGAGACGGAATTTAGGTTACTTTTTACCCCACTTGCTCAACAAGAAATGGAAGATTTAATTAAATTTTCACCTTATGGCGATGATTTTATATTTATTAAAGATGGAATAAGAAACTATGTTAAATCAGTTCATTCTCAAGAATTTAATTATGATGTTATTCCTTCTAGTTTTGCTTCGCCTTCTTATAAAGTTAGTAAGATGAACTTTTTAAATTATGCTCAAAATTTCTTTTCAAGTTTATATTTTGATTTTGCTCCACTTTTATCTATTCCACTTTATCAACAACATAAACCACTAGAATATATTTATAAAGATTACTATGAAAGAAATTTCTCTTCATATGCAATTGAACCATTACTCAATAAATCTAGTGATAAAGAATTTGCTCCTAAAAATCATACAACTCCAACAATTTTAAAATATAACTTTATTAAGCGTTATGAAAATTATGATATTGTTGATGTTTATGCTTTTTCTTATTTTGGTGAAAATAAAATAGCTTATATTCCTAAAAGTGCTAATAATGGAAGAATTTATGATGTTCCTGTTAATTATGTTGAATATCATAGTTTAAATAGAACTAGAAGAGTAATTATTGGAAATAGTCTTAGTGGACTAAGAAATTTACTTAAATCGAAAGATATAGTTGAATCTAATGAAGTACTTAGTAATTTATTTGATATATATTCTTTAGAAGAAGTAAATTCACTTTATATGATTCCTTTAAAAGGTGATTTAACAAAAGAGAATGATTTTACTAATTTAGATTATGATAAAATCATTAATGAACTTAATAAACTAATTTAAATTTAATATATATGAATAGGATTGTAGCATTTGGAGAGATAATTATCGATAAAGTAGTTATCGATAATAAAATTAAAAATGAAAAGGTAGGCGGAGCACCATTAAATTTTATTTCAATGGTTGCTAAATTTAAAAATAATGTATCTTATCTTTCTTCCTTTTTACCTACAAAAAATAGTAATATCGAAAAATATTTAGATAATATTTTAGATATTTTAGCTAAAGAAAATGTTAAGAAAGATTATTTAACTTATATTGAAGATAGTAATATTGCCTTTTCTTTAGCTAAAATAGATCAAAGTAGTGGAGATAGATCATTTTCTTTTATATTAGATAAAGCTTCTTTTTTAAATACATCTATTTTAGATTTTGTTAAGTTAGAAAAAGATTTGCCTTCTATTTTTTATTTAGGAACAATTCCTTTTTTATCTGAACTTAATGAAGATGAAATATTAGAGATTTTAGAAATATATTCGAAAAATAATGCAACAATCGTTTTTGATCCAAATTACCGTAAAGATTTATTTTCCAAAGTTAGTTGGAGAAAAATAGTAAAGAAGATTCTTCGCTATGCTAATATTTTAAAAATAGGAAAAGATGAACTTTCTTTATTTACTAATAATGATGATTATATTTTTTCTATTAAGGAAATAATCTCAAAATATCATAATTTATCTTATATCTTTTTAACTGATAGCGATAAAGATATGATGGTAATTGATACTAAAAATAAAGAAGGATATATAGTTTCTCCATTACATTTTAAAAAAGAAGAAATTAAAGATGCAATTGGATGTGGGGATGCTTCTTTTGGAGGATTTATTGGCTATCTTTCTTCTTTAAAAGATTTTAATTCATCTTCTTTAGATTTTTCTCCTTTGGAGTTAATTAACGCTACTAAAATAGGCTCAATATGTGGTGGACTTACTATTTTAAAAGAAGGGGCTCTACCTATGCCTACATTAGAAGAAATTGGTAACTTAATTAAAGAAAATGATATAAAATTTGATGAAATAACTAAGAAAATAACCTTTTAAAAAGTAGATAAAAAATAATAGTAAACTTTTTTATTTATCTTGATAAAAGAAGTTTTATTAAGTAATTTTGTTGTGAAAAAAAGATTTAAATTTCACTATAAAGGATGATTTAGAAGCTTATTTAGAAGCGGAAGGTCTGAAGGAATTAAAAATTTTAAGAGATAGAGTTAGAGAAAGTAGAAAAGAAGCAAATAATCAATATTCTTGCCAAGATCAATATGATTTTAATGAACTTTTAAATAGTATTATTAAAACTAGATTTTTTGAAAACAATTATCTTAATCAATCAAATAAGTTGCTCTTAGAAGATATGACATATGATGAAGCTATTGAAAAAGGTATAAAGAAAGTCATTGAAATAGGCTCGTTTAACTAAAATAATGACTTTTTCTTAACTAAATTTTATATCTTAAAAAGTAAGTAGATGGTATAATCTTAATATAAATTTAAATTATTAAAGGAGATAATAATTATGCCAAATGAATTAGATGAAGTAACTGGTCCTATTAAGGAAGAAGGTAGAGACGTTAGCGTTATAGAAAAACAAATTCCAGTAAAAGTAGGAGTTGGTTCAACAATATTTGAAGTTATTTTATGGGTACTTGGTATTATTCCTGGTATTATTTTCTTATTTATGAAAATTAATGCTGGAAAATATCTTTCTCAACTTCAACAAAATATTCAATCAGCTGCTTCAACCGTTGATAACTACATGGAACAAAGAGTTGTGGAACTTAAAAATGCTGCTCAGCTTTTAGATAAAGCAATTGATTTAGATAAAGATACAATGACTAAAATCGCTTCTTATAGAGGTGGAGTTAATTCTCCAGAAGGAGATAGAGCAAGAAATGAAATTGCTCAAACAATGGATAATGTTGCTGCTAAAATTAATGTTGCTTTTGAAAACTATCCAGATTTAAAAGCTCATCAAGAAATAGCTGATGTTTTACAAAAAAACTCTTATTTACAAAGAGAAATTACTGCCGCTAGAGAACTTTATAATGATGCAGTAAATAGATGGAATAATGCTATTTTTGAATGGCCAACAAAACAAATTGTTGCTGCTAAAAGAGGATATACCACTAGAATTCCTTTTTCAATTTCTAAAGAAGTTAAAGAAGAAGCTAGAGGTACATTCTTTAATTAATATTTATAAAATAACTACTAGAATTATAAATTCCTCCCCAAAAAGGGAGGAATTTGATTGATAAATAAAAATTTGAGGATTAATAATGTTAGAAAATAACTTAGATATAGCAAATTCGTTAAATACTAATGAGAATAATAGTGAAGATAATGAAGTTAAAAAGTATGATTTTAATAAAGAGGAATCTTTAAAAAGAATTGTTTTAACTTTATCAAATGAACTTAATTTAAAAGAAGATATTGTAAGTAAGATTATAAACTTACTTGATGAAGGAAATACAGTTCCTTTTATTGCTAGATATAGAAAAGAAGTAACAAATAATACAGATGATGTAACTTTAAGAAATTTTGAAGAAAGATTAAAGTATTTAAGAAATATTGAAGAAAGAAAAGAAACGATTTTAAATGCAATATATCTTAAAGATAAATTAACTAAAGAATTAGAAAACGAGATTAAATCAACCTTTGTTTTATCAACTTTAGAAGATTTATATCGTCCTTATAAAGAAAAAAGAGTTTCAAAAGCAAAGAAAGCTATTGAAAAAGGTCTTGAACCTATTAAAGATGTTATCTTAAAAAATAGATATGTCGATGATTTTTATAATTCTTATTTAGAATCTTTTGTAAATGAAGAAAAAGGTGTTAAATCAAAAGAAGAAGCTTTAGAAGGAGCAAAAGATATTATTAAAGAAGAATTTAGTGATGATCCTAAATTTAGAAAATACATTAAAGAATCAATTTATAATTATGGTTTAATTAAAGTTAAGTTAAAAGAAAGTAAAGATAATACATTAACTAATGTTAAATCAAAATACGATACATATAAAGATTTTGAAAATAAGATTAATAAACTTAAACCTTATCAAATTTTAGCAATATTTAGAGGAAATAAAGAAAAAGAACTTTCTTTTTCATTTAGTTATGATAAAGATAGATTAATTTCTTATATGTCATATCATTACATTAAAACTAATAATATCTATTTTGAAGATATTATTAGTGAATGTATTAAAGATTCATTAAATAAATCTATTTTACCTTCGATAACTAATGAAATTGAAAATGATTTATTTACTTTTGCTGAAGATAGATCAATTGAAGTATTTAAGAAGAATTTAAAAGAATTATTACTTTATCCACCATTAAAAAATAAGAAAGTTTTAGGTTTTGATCCTGGTTTTAGAACAGGATGTAAATATGCCTATGTTGATACTCTTTCTATTCCTCATGAAGTAGGTACAGTTTATATTACTTCTAGTAGTAAAGAACAAGTTGAAAAAGGTAAAAAAGAAATTGCAACTTTAATTAAAAAATACGATATAGATTATATTGCTTTAGGCAATGGTACTGCTTCTAGAGAAAGTGAAGAAGTACTTAATGTAATGTTAAAAGAATATAATCTAAATTCTACAAAGATATTTATTGTTAATGAAAGTGGTACGAGCGTTTATAGTGCTTCTAAACTTGGGGAAGAAGAATTTCCTGAACTTAGCGTTGAAAAAAGAAGTGCTATATCTTTAGCAAGAAGAATCATTGATCCTTTAGCTGAACTTGTAAAAATTGAACCTAAAGCAATTGGAGTTGGTCAATATCAACACGATATGAACCAAACTAAACTAAATGATGCTTTATCTAATGTTGTTGAAGACTGCGTTAATAAAGTTGGAGTTAGAGTTAATAATGCTTCTATTTCTTTACTTAATTATGTTTCAGGGGTTTCGAAAACTTTAGCTAAAAATATTTATGAATATCGAAAAGAAAATGGTGACTTTAAATCTAGAAATGATTTAAAGAAAGTTAAAATGATGGGCGAAAAAGCTTTTACTCAATGTGCCGGTTTCTTAAAAGTTGAAGATAGTGAAGAAATATTAGATAACACGATGATTCATCCAGAAAGATATAATGATGCAAAACTCATTTTAAAAGAAGTTAATTGTGATTTAAAAAATGATTCATATGAAGAAAGAGTTTCTAAACTTAATTCATTAAATAAAACAAAGTTCCTTAACGAACATAAAGATATGATTTTAGAAACTTTAGAAGATATTTTAAGTGAACTTAAAAATCCAGGTAGAGATATTAGAGATGAGATGGAAATTGTAACTTTAGATAATAAAGTTAAAGATATTAAAGATTTAAAAGTTGGAATGATTTTAAATGGAACAATAAGAAACATTATGGATTTTGGTATGTTTGTTGATATTAATGTTCATCAAGATGGATTAGTTCATATTTCAGAAGCTAGCGATTCTTATATTAAAAATCTTTCTGATATTTTTTCTATCAATCAAGTTGTAAAAGTTAAAGTTATTTCTTTAGATCTAGATCGAAAAAGAATTGGTTTATCAATAAAACAAGCAAAATAAACACTATTTTATCTTAAAATAAAAATACTTAACTAATATAATATAAATAATTAGTTTAGAGGTAATTTTTATGATGGAAGAATTAAAGTTTGCTTTAAGAAATAATGATTCATTATATGGACATAAATGGGAAGTTAAGTCCCCTTCTAAGATTGTTGTTATTGTAACAGGTATGGCAGAACATAGTGGAAGATATGATGATTTCGCTACTTTTTTAAATAAAAATAACATTTCAGTATATTCATTAGACCATTTTGGACAAGGTGAGAAAAATGGAGAATTAATGAACCCAGTAGATGATTTTTTCTTTAAATATATTGAAGTACTTAAAGACTTTAATAAGTTACTTAAATCAAAATATGATAATAATATTGAACTTACTAATTTTGGTCATTCAATGGGGTCTTTTATTCTTCAAGGTTATATTGAAAAATATTCTTCAACAATTGATAAAGTAATTATTTGTGGAAGTAACGGTCCTAATCCTTTAGCAAAGGTAGGTTATTTCTTATCTAAATTCTTAATTAATAAAAAGAATTTAGATAAGAAAGCTACCTTATTCCATAATTTATCTATTGGAAGTTATGTTAAAGCAATTAAAAATAGAGAGAGTGATAATGATTGGTTATCTTATAATAAAGAAAATGTTAGAAGATATGATGAAGACCCTTTATGTGGGGTTAGAGCTACAAATAGATTCTATAAATCGTTTCTAAAAGGTATGGCCTCTATTCAAAATTCGAAGAATGTTGATAATATATCTAAAAATTTAGATATATTAATTATTGGAGGAAAAGATGATCCGGTAGGTAATAACTCCAAAGGATTAGTTAAACTACAAAAGTTATATCTATCACATAATCTTAAATCTAATTTAATTATTTATCCTAATATGAGACATGAGATATTAAATGAAGATAATAATTCTTTTGTCTATAACGATATATTAGATTTTATATCTAAATAATAAGAATATTATTGTTTAATAAGAAATCTTTAATAGATATCATAAATATTCCGCTATCATCGAGATTAGATTCGATATTATGTCTAACAACAACTTTTTAAATGAAACAGGAATATTAATTTAGCATCTTTTTTATTTTGTAATTTTATTTTTTTTGATAATATCCCTAATCTATGTTTCTTTAAATAAATCTTTTAAGTAAGTCATTTTTTCTCATCACTAGTTTTAGGTAGAACTAGAGACATTTCGCAAAAGTAATGTAAGTGTTATATGCTTCATCAAAATTATTAGAGTTAGAATGAAATTCTTTAAAAGATAAAGGAGAAAGATGAATTTTATCTCCTCTTTCTCTAAATTCGGAGATTATATCTTTTGACAATAATTTTGAATTTGAACCAGCTACATAAACATCTAGATTCTTAATATGCAGAAAATTATTTAATACACCTTCGAAATCTTGACAAAATTGAATTTTATCAATAAAAAGATAGTAATCATTGTTATTTACTAATTTTGACATAACGTATTTTTATAGGCTGCAAGGATTTTTTAATTCCATTAACTAGCAAGTAGGATTCGTAGCTTTTTCTTGATAAATAATTCTATTTTCTTCAAGTTCTTTACTAATTTTCTTTCTTTTAATATATAGATAAAGAAGTTGGAATAATGACGACATAATCCAAGAAATTGGATAACAAACATAAAGTAATATTGTTGAATGTCTAGGATTACCAACTTCTGGAGAATAAACCACAAAGTTCCGAAATACTCTAAATATACATAAGAAAAATATCGTAATTAACATTGGCACCAAAGGCTTATTCATACCTCTAAGCGAATTAGTAATTCCATCCATCATGCCACATAAAAAATATGTTGAAAGAAGTAGTACAAGTCTTTCAAAACAAAGACTATAAAGTTCTTCATCAGCTTTTCCACCACTATAAGCATAAATTAAAGGTCTATTTAAAGCTAAGAAGATAAGTCCAAGTATAAGGCCAACAATAAAGGCATTAAGTTCAATTATTTTAACTAAATTAATAACATTTTTCTTTTTCCCAATAGAATAATTTGCTGAAACAAATGCTGCACCACCTTGAGCTAAGCAAAATGTTGTTGTATAAACAAAGTTTTCTATATTTTCACAATCAGCATTTGCTTCAACAACCTTGCTCCCCCAAGTATTAACGCTTGATTGAAGTAAGATATTTGATATTGCAAATACCATACCTTCCAAAGCTGAAGGTATACCAATTTTTAATATTTCTAAAGCACTTTCTCTTCTAAATCTAATATCTTTAAATCTAAATTTAATAAAACTTTTCTTGTATCTAAGAAAAAGTAAAACTAATATAGCAGCTAAAGCATAAGAAATAATATTTGATAAAGCTACACCTTGAACTGACATATTAAATCCATAAACAAAAAGATAATCTAAAGCGATATGAACAACTCCAGCAATAATTAAGAATATTAAAGGAGTAGTAGAATCACCCATACCTCTAAAAGTAGCAGATCCAAAATTATATATTGCCATAAAAGGCATAGCGAAGAAATAAAGTTGAAGATAAGTTACGGCTAAATCAAAATAAGAATCTTCAACCTGCATGACTTTAAGTAAGGAAGGGGTAATGAAATAACCAATAAGAGCAATTATAATTCCGGCAATAAAAGCAATTAGTAAACCAGTAGAAGCACATTTTTCTCCACCTTCACTATCGTTTCTTCCATAGTGTCTGGCCATAACTACGTTTTCACCTGTAGATAAACCAATAAAAACATTAGTTAATAAAGCTATAAATCCAGCATTAGCTCCAACTGCAGCCGCAGCTAGTTCACCTTCTTTTCCCTCAATTGTTATTAAATCAAAAGTATTAAATAATATTTCAAGAACACCTACCAAAATAATTGGTAAAGAATATAAAAAGACTTTTTTCCATAAGGTTTTAAAATTACCTTCAGTCATATTTATTTCACGCTTTAAAGTCATACAAATAAAAACTCCTAGAAAAATATAGTTATCTTAAATTAGAAATGCAAGACAATTTAATAACTAGGAATAATTATTTCTTTAATATATTTAGTAGATTATTTATTTATTATTTAAAAGAAGAAGCAACAAACTTGATAACTATTTCCTTAATCTAGAAAAATACCGTTAGCTTCGTGAATTTCTCATAAATATCTTCTAAATAATCGAATAGACCCTTTTGGAGTATAGATAATGCTTCTTTTAAATAATAAACACATGTTTCACGTAAGTTTTTTATATTAGATTCTATTTTAAAAATAACCTCCTATATTAACTTTTTCTTCGAATATTTCCTTTTACATAAGTTCTAAAATTACAGACTTTATTTAGATTTATAACAATTGCTCTTCCGTATCTGTTTTTATGATTATAAATGCCATATAAATCATCTATGTCTATTAATGTCTTAGGACTTATTCTTCGTCAATTATTATGTATTTGCTATTTTCGCTTTACAAGATGATAAAAAGTACAAGTAATACACAAAAGATTTAAAATAGTTTCTTCCTTTGGTTTGAATCTTCTTAATATAAATTTTGGGGAGTAAATTTTTAAATTTAAATAAGGCAAAAATTTAAAAGTAAAATTATTTAATCAAATAAATTGCTATAATAAAAACTTCTATAATTACTTTTACTTTACTTGTTATTTTTTAAATTATTATTATTTCAATAATATTATCTAAATAAGATAAGCATAAAAGATAATTTAAAATAACTTTATAAAAAATGAATCAACATTACTATGTTTAAACGCTATTTTAATGATAAATATAGACTTTATAGTTATAAATAATACTTTAAAAGGAAGATAATTATCGATATAATATTTTGGCGTTAAAAAATTATTATTCTTATTTTTGGGGGAAAAGCCATGTTAAAAGACATTATTATCTTCTCACTTACTTCATCCATCTCGCTCACTAAAAAAGTATGTGAACAATTAGATATGAAAATGGGAGAAAGTGAAGTAAAACATTTTGCTGATGGAGAATGTATCGCATTATCTAAAAGTGATGTAAGAGGTAAAAAAGTTTATATTATTCAGTCAACTTCTAAACCAGTTAACGATAGAATCATGGAAACACTTATTTTCATAGATGCCATTAAAAGAGCAAATGCTAGAGAAATTACCTTAATAATGCCTTATTATGGTTATGCTAGACAAGATAGAATTGCTTCTAAAAATGAACCAATTACCGCTAGAATGGTTGCCGATTTATTTACTAATTCTGGCGTTAAAAGAGTTATTACTGTCGATTTACATACCCCTCAAATTCAAGGATTCTTTGGAATTCCAGTAGATAATACTACCCCATCATATCTTTTCGCTAAATATTTAAATAAAAGATTAAAAGATGATCCAAATTTTACTGGTAAAAATGTAGCTATTGTTGCTCCTGATCATGGTGCAATGCATAGAGCTAGAGACTTAGCTTCATTTATTCCTAATACCAACATTGTTGTTATAGATAAAAGAAGACCAAAACCAAATGTTGCTGAAATTTTAAATGTTGTTGGCGATATTAATGGTAAAGTCTGTGTAATGGTTGATGATATTATTGATACAGGTGGAACTATTTTAGCTGGTGCTAAAGCATTAAAAGATAAAGGAGCAAGAGAAGTATTCCTTTGCGTATCACATGCTTTATTTAATGGCGAAGCAAAAGCTAGAATGGAAGCTGCAGATTATGTTACAGAATGTATTGTAACTGATACTATTGAACACGAAGAATTTGAAGGTTCTAATAAAATTAAAGTAATTTCAATTGCTAAGATGATTGCTGATATCATTAAATCTCATGAATCACATGAGGATATCAGAATCGAATACGCTAAATTTAGATAATATTAATTATTTTAATTAAACATTAACTCTATAGCTTAGCAACAAGTTATAGAGTTTTTATTTAACAAATATATACTAAATATATACTATATTACTACTTGCAACCTAAAATATCTCTTTAATAGATATTTATATTTACAAAAATTAAAATCATAGAATAATAAATATATTGACTGTCTTTAAGGAGATTTTAGTTATGAAAAATATTTTTAAACATATATTACTTCCAACAGCATTACTTATTGGTACAAGTTCCATTCTTACATCAATATCACTATCATTTAATTCATCAAATACAAATGAATCTAGTTCTTACTATAATTCATTAGGAAGAAAATTAATTAAAGACCAAGATACAATTGTTTTATTAAATCAATCTTATAGCAAAGAAGATTTATTTAAAGAATTAAACGATAATAATATTAGTTATGATTTTATTGAATCTTATGAAGGTATTATTCATGGGGTTAGATTAAATATTAATTCTAACAATACTAGTAAGTTAAAAAGTTTAAGTTCTGTTTTAAGTGTAGATGAGAATAATTATTACACTATAAGTAGTAATTCTTTTGATGTTGAAAATAATGTTGAAGAAATATATAAGACTCCTTTAGAGAATGATTCAATTAAAGATATGAACGTTCCTTCTTCAAGTATTACAAATGATGGAGAAGGAGTACTTGTGGCGATACTTGATGATTCTTTTAATATTCATCATGAAGCTTTTAAAGATTTAGATTCTTCGATTAATGTTAAAGTATCTAAAAGTAATGTTGATTCAATTGTTAAATCAAGTGATTTTGAGGCTGATTTAACTAATTTAAATTATTATTTAAATAGAAAAATACCTTATTACCATGATTATGGTGGAACACTAAATAAAACTACATATGAACCTATTAAAGAAGATGATGATTTAATGTATTCTAGCGGGGTTCATGGATCTCACGTTGCTTCTATTTTAGGGGCTAATGGTACTTTTAAAGGGGTTGCTCCAAATGCGCAACTTGCTTTAATGAAAGTAGGTGGAGAAGTTCCTGGATTAAGCGGAGATAATATTTTAAGTGATGATGCAATTTTTAAAGCGCTAAATGATGCATATTACTTAGGCGCAGATATTGTTTCTTGTTCTTTTGGTACTGATTTAGACGAATCTTCTTTAACAGAAGATGAAAATGCTCAAATATTAATTTCTAGACTCAAAGAAAATGGTACCGAAGTTAATTTTGCTAGTGGCAATAATGGTAAAGGAAACTTCAATACTTTTGAATCTTACCGCAATGATAATGTTAACAATGTTGAAAATGGTAGTTTAGGTGGTTATAACGTTTTAGATGGAGTAACTTCAGTTGCTTCAACTAATTTAACTAGTGATAATTCTGTAACTTCCGATATCTCAACAGTTTCTGGAATTAAGATTTATGGCTATGATGAAATTACTAGCTCATTATTAAATTATAATTCTGAACCAAAAATGATGTGGTCATTACTCGATAATGACGAAACTGTTGGAAAGTATGAATATGTAATTGTTCCAGGAGTTGGTGATAATAGCGATTACAATGATGTTGATGTAACTGGTAAAATTGCTTTAGTTAAAAGAGGCGATATTGATTTAGTAAGTAAAATTAAAAATGCTAAAAGCCATGGAGCAATTGGAATTATTATCGCTAATCAAGAAGGTTTAGGAAGTTTAATAAATTATGACTTACAAGGAAATAAAAGTGATGATTTAATTCCTACTTATTCAATTTCTTATGAAAGCTATCAAACATTACTTAATCAAGAAGAAAAAGCTATTTATATCACTAAAAGTTTAGCTTCAGATTTTTCTAGTGAAGGAAGTTCACAGTTACTCGATATTAATCCACAAATTAGTGCACCAGGACAAAATATTGCTGGTATTTCAGCTTCTAATAATGGTGTTACAACAAATAACGAATATCGTTATCTTTCAGGAACATCGATGGCTACACCTAATTTTAGTGGGGCTGAAGCTTTAATCTTATCAAGTCAAGATTTTAAAGATGAAAATGAAGAAAAAGAATTTAAAGATACTTTATTAAATAGAATTATGTCAACAGCCAATCCTATTAAACAAGCTAATGAATCTTATGTAAGTGTTAGAAAAGTCGGAGCAGGAGAAGTTGATGTAAGTGATGCAATTAAAACTAAAATCTATTTAGAAGATCCATTAACTCATGAATCAGCGATTGAATTAAAAAATAATCCTGAAATAAGTGAAGGACATGTTAAGTTTGATATTAATGTTGTTAATAAAGAGAATTTAACTGGTAAATATACTTTAAATTTATCTTTAGGAACACCAACTATTACTTATGTTGATAGCGAAAATTCTAATGGATTTTTAAAAGGTGAAAAAGTTCAAGATAGCTTCTACACTAAAGAAGTAATTAGTGATTCTTTCGAAGTGAATTTAGATGGAAACGAAAATCAAACTATTTGTATTGATTATCAATTAGATAAATCAACTTTAGATTCAATCTTAAAAGATTTCCCTAATGGAACATATTTAGAAGGTTATGTAACATTAAATAATGATACTAATAATGCTAATTTAGTTGATTTATCTATTCCTGTACTTGGATTCTTAGGTGATTACCATAAAGAAGATGTAATTGAACCATATAATTTTGAAAAAGAATATTATGGTGATAATAAAGTTTATTCTTCAGATATGTTAAATAATTTTGGCGAAACACTTGGATTTAAAGCAATGAATTTTGGTTCGTTTATGGGTGTAACTAATTTAGGTTTAGATCAACTTGATATGGAAAGCGTTATTTTAAACGAAAAAAGTATTGATGATTTATTTATTCCTATTAATTATTCTTATGATGAAAATGAAGATAAATTTATTCTTTATGCTGGTAATATAGGTAGCGCTGATACTTTATATATCCAAAACTTTGTTAATAGAAGTGTTAAGACAAATGAAATTACTTTAACTTCTTTAGATACAAATAAGGTTGTTTTAACTGACCATATGTTTGATACAATGGTTAGTGAAGAAGACGATTATTCTTTAGTTAAATCTAAAGCTAGTGTTAATTTAGTAAATAATGGTATTTTTGCAGATTTTGCTTATACAATTATTCCGTTAAAAGATAAAGAAAGCGGAAATTATTTTGAAGATGGAACATACTCTTTAAAATTTACTTATACTTTATTTGATGATTATACATATACTAAAGAATATATTTTAGAGATAGATTCTGAAGTTAATGATGTTGAACTTGAAGAGATTTATTATGATACTAAAACTTTAACTATTGTTTCTTCTAAAGACGATATTGCTCAAGTTAGAGTAAACGGTGAGGTATTAACTAAAACTAAATTAGATAATGGATCTTTCTCATTTACTTTAAATCTTAATGAAATTGTATTGCCTGGTTTTAATGATTTATTTAATTCTTATAATGACTTATTTATTGAAGTTATTGGGAAAAACTATGGAGTACTTTATGGAAGAAGCGTATCTAATTTAAATGCTTTAGTTTTTAATAAGAATATCAATGAAACAGATGTCGTTTATTTAGATAGCATAAATTATGGATTATATAATGGTAATAAAAATACTTTCGGTTATTCTTTATCAATTACTAATCCAGTTGGAATGTATCAAAAACTCGATAAAGAATCACCTTACACTGTTGTTTTATCATTAGAAGATACATATATTAATGCTGATAGCACGGTTTATTCTTTAAGTGATGAAAATGGTAGTAGTTCTAATCTTACTTCACTTTCATCTAATAAAAATGGCACATCTTTAACCTTTACTTTTGATAATTCAAAAAATATTAATTCAGCTAATTCATATGATTTTTTAGTTACATTTAGTGGCGATATTAAATCTGATATTAATTTACCTCTTGTTATTGGATTATCGGTTGTTGGTGGATTAATAGTAATTGGTTTAATTGTTACTTTCATAGTAGTAATGAAAGATAAAAAAAACAATAATGATTAACTAAAACTCAATTATTTTTGTTTTTTAATCACTCTATTTTTGCTAAAATCTACTTTATGAAAAACAAACTATATATATTTTTCTTAAATTTTAAGAATTTAATTACTTCGCATATATCTTATATACTTATTCTATTTGCCATATCGATTGTAATTTTTGGTCTTTGTTTTTTATGCTTCTTTGACCTAACTTTAAAAGTTGCTTGTGATTCTTTTTTCATCACTGGAGCCATTTTTATAGGTGTTGGCGTTCTTCAAATTGTAGGAAATCAAGGAACATTTGATTTAATGTCTTATTCTTTTGCAAATTTATTATATTCTTATAAAAAAGGCGGAGATAAAAAATACGAAGATGTTATTTCATATAAAAATTTAAAAGAGGAAAAAAGAATTAGAAATAGACGGAATTTTGTATTCTATTTTTTCTATGGAATTATATATCTTATTGGTGCAATAGTAACTTTTTTATTATTAACAAATTAGTCATTTAAAACATTAATATAATATTAAGAATAAAAATTTTTTGTATAATTTTTACTTCTCAAATGTAGAATTTTAAACATATTGAAGCAAGGAATTAGTTATTATCTTAATAATTCCTTTGAAAACTATTTCTTAAGGAGGAAATTTATGAAAAAAAGAAGACTACATGTATTAGCTTTATCTTGCCTCGTAGCATTTGGCGGGTTAGGGATTTATAGTCTTACAAGTTGTGGACCAGAAGAACAAGTAGAACCAAATGTTACTGCTTCCTTATCGGGCGGTGCTTCTGAACTTGATGAAGGTACTACAACAACTTTCACTGCTGCTTTATCAGATGGTAGTGAAACAACATGGACATGGACAACTAGCGATCCTATGGTTGCAACTGTTGATACAAATGGTACAGTAACTGCTGTTAGTGATGGTACTGTTGTTGTTACAGCAACTAGTGCAACAGGTGTTAGCGCTTCAGCTTATCTTGAAGTTAAAAATGTTGTCGATTTATCAAAAGCTGCATCTGGTTTAAGAAATTTAACTATTTCAACACCAGAAGTTAAAAACCAATTATTAGGTATTCAAGAAAAATATGCTTATAATGAATTCTTAACCGGTATCCCAATGGTTGCTGATACAGCTTATAATATGTACTCTGAACGTTCTGTATTACCTGTTGAAACATATCAAGACTTAATGGGATTTGGTGGAACTGCTTATTATTCAGTCGATGGAAAATTATCAGGCTATTCTGATGATTATGAATACGGTTCATATTGGCATAGTGGTATGAGTGAAGATCCAGCTGAAATTTATGCAATGGATGGAAACGGAACTCTTATTGATGAGTTAGCTGGTTTGACAGTTTTACCACTTTGGAATTATAAATTTAATGATGTTAAAAATGGTGGCGAACTTTATCCTGTAACAGCACAAGATGATTTACCAGAAGTTCTTGATGCTGATGAAAATGGACAAGGCACACAATTTAGAGTTAGAGTAAAAACTGGTAAAGATGGTCTTAAATATTCTTATGCTGGAAGTAGAAGTGGAGTAGACTGGAACGGAAGAGAAGTCCAACTCGAAGACTACTTAACTAATATTAAATTAGGCTTAACACAAAGCTATGGCTTTTATAGAGGCGCTGAGATGGCTGGAGATGGCTACACTCAATTATTAAAAGGTGCTCAACAATATTTCAATGCAACAGCTAACCAAGACTATAATGACGAATTATTCCAACAAGTTGGAATTAAAGCTGATGAAGCAACAAGTTCAATTGTTTTCACAACTGCAAATAAATTTGATGCAGAAGGATTTAGAGATGCATTCCAAGGTTTACCTTATTATTCACCACTTCCAATGGATGCAGTAATGCAAATTGGAGTTGAAACTTATGGTAAATGGAGTACTGATAGAGCATATTCCCCTGTTGATAATACTATTTCTGTTGGACCATGGACTTTATCACACTGGGAAACTGATAAAGGAATTGCCTTCAAAAAGAATGAAAATTACGTTAAGACAGAAGATGAACAAGATATGTATAAATTAGATGGTATCTTCTATGCTGTCTATGTTGGTGCTAAGACTGATACTGAATTATTATTCAAAGAATTCTTAGCTGGCAAGTTAGATTCATGTACAATTCCTGTTACACAACTTGATCAATATAAATCAGATCCAAGAACTAAAGTTATTCCAGATACAGGTACATGGAAACTTAACGTAAATGCTACTACACCTGAACTTTGGGAAGAATTATTCGGTGAAAATGGTAGTGTTGTACAAACTCCAAAATCTCAATATTGGGATGTCAAACCTATTATGTCCAACAAGAACTTCCTTAATGGTTTATTCTTCTCAATGGATAGAACAGCAATTGGCGCTGCTTCAGGTATGACACCTACATTAAACTACTTCTCATCTGCTTATAAAGCCTATACAAAGAATAGTGACGGTACTTTAGTTAACTGGAATGATACACCAGAACATCAAGCTAACATTGCTGATATGTATCCAGAAACTAGTGGTTACAACGAAGATGCTGCAATTACTTATTATAAGAGAGCGATGCAAGAAGAATTTGCTAAAGGAACATATAAACAAGGTGATGTCAACAAACCAACAAATATTGAACTAGTTTGTATTTGGCAATCAGAAACAAATATTGATGAATTCGGTGAACCAGCTGCAGCCTCAATGACAGCTCTTGCTAATGAGGCTTGGAAAGAATACGGATATACTCTTTCAATTAAGAACATTGTTCCTGGTACATCTTATACTGATACATATGACGATTTAAAAGCCGGTCAATTCGATTTAGGCTTTGGTGCAATTACTGGTTACCAACTCGATCCTCTTGGCTTAACTCAAATTTGGTGTTCAGATGGTAGAAGTGGATTCACTCTTAACTGGGGCCCTGATACATCAAAAGTAACAGATGAAATTGAATGGAATGGAGAATATTACTCATTTGATGCATTCTATTCAGCTTGCTATCAAGGTTCCTTAGTTGCTTCCGGTCAAGAAGTTGCTCCTTCAGCATTAACTTATGATTATGTTAAGAGCGATGCTGGAGTTACATATACATTCCACATTACAGCTACAGAAGGCGCTGGAATCGAATCTCTTAAATTAAGACGTATTGAAATTTTCAACGCTTTAACATATGCTGATTATGCTGATCAATATGATCCTGAATCAGAAACAGGTCTTCCTGCTGGTGATAATCCACTTGATTTAGTATTTACAGCTGAAATTTTACCAACATATGATGATGGCCAAAGTGGAACTGTTGGAATTTACTTAGAATACGATGTTGTTACAGCAGATGGAACTCTTTCTGCACAATCCTATCAATTCGTTGTTCCAACATACGCAGCAACAGAATAGATTTATATTTATGATTTGATTAAAGAAAGTGCTAGCAATGGCACTTTCTTTATGTCTATAATAAATTGAAAAGGAGGATAAAATATAATGAAGAGCTATTTTCTTAAAAGAGTAGTTTTGATATTCTTTACAGCCTTCATCATTTTAAGTTTAACATTCATTTTAATGAAAATGCTTCCTGATACTCCGCCTGCAGGATTCCCAGCACAAGTTCAAGCTTATTATTTTGATCAAGTTAGTTTAGGATATGTATATGATATGACCTCATTGAGGCCAGATTTAGGTGACTACCTTTATTCTTATACCGATGCATTAAATGTAGTCCATTATTTTTATAAAGTTCCTATCATGCAACAATATTGGAATTTTCTTGTAAATGTCTTAACTAGATGGGACTGGGGTACTTCAACTTCCATTAGTGTAAATTCAAGTGCAATTGCAATTATTGGGGAGAGATTGCCAGTTACAATGGAACTTAATGTTATAAGTATTGTAATTGCTGTTCCACTTGGATTTTTATTTGGTATCATAGCTGCTTTAAAGAAAAATAAACTTACAGATCACGTGATATCAACTTTAGTTATGATTATGATTTCTATTCCTAGTTTCATTGTTATAACATTTTTACTTTTAATTTTTGCTTATAGTACCGGTTGGCTTCCATCTCAACGGCCATCTAGTACTGCAACTTCAGGTGAAATTGCCAAAGCATTTATTATTCCAGTCTGTGCCTTGTCATTTGGAACAATCGCAAGTTTTACTCGTTATACTAGAGCTGAATTATGCGAAATCATGTCAAGCGACTTCTTACTTTTAGCTAGAACAAAAGGCTTAACAAGGACACAATGTGTTATTAGACATGCTTTAAGAAATAGTATGGTGCCTATTGTTCCTATGATTATTGGACAATTTATTGGTATTTTATCTGGTTCAATGATTCTAGAAAATCTTTACGGTATCCCTGGTATCGGTAGATTGTTTACTGATGCTCTTACCGCTAAAGATTATAATGTTTTAATGGTCGATATGGCAATTTTCACCCTTATTGGCTTAGCAGCTAACTTATTAGTTGATTTAAGTTATGGAATTGTCGACCCACGTATTAGAATGGGGGCTAAGAAATAATATGAGTGATAATAAAAAAGAATTATTTGAATATGTCGATTCAAATAACAATGATCAACAAATTGAAATTTCGAAAGAAGATTTTGAAATTGTAAATAAAGGCGCAAGAATTCACGATGTAAAATTTAAAAGTAAGCCTACTACATTTTTAAAAGATGCTTTTAGAAGATTTAGAAAAAATAAGTCTTCTGTTGCTGGTGGTATTATCCTCGGTATTTTGTTATTAGGTGCAATTATTTTGCCTGTTGCTTTACCTAGCGATATTGATTCACCACACTTAGATGAGCAATTTTTGGAGCCTAAACTTTTTCCTTCTGGAACTGGCTTTCGGGATGGGACAAAGAAATATACTGATTTTAAAATTGCTTATGATACAGTAAATGAAACTCCTGGTGGATTCTCAAAAGAAGCTGTATTGGATGATACTCTTGAATTGATGGAAACTGAAATTAACACTGTAAATGACTATGCTTATGGCGGATATGTCAATTTTTATAATTCAGTTTCAACTACATCAACTACAAGCATGAAATCTTACCCTATCGAGTTTAATTTTGAAAATGATTATTCGTTACATGTTGAATTTGGCAAAGAGCCTACTTCAACAACTACAATGTTAGGGGGTTACTCGGTAACATTCTCGTATTTAGATGGTGAAGAACAAAAAGATTTTTTAATTAGAGATTTTTCTAACGATTATTCTGATCTTGATGTAAATTTAACTGATTTAGCTATCGCTGCTGGATTAGAAGAAAAAGCATATTCCAATTGCTCAGTATCTTTTAATCTTGATTATGAAAGCGGTATAGTTTCTCAACTTTTGGTTAAAGAATGCACCGTTGAGTCATCAAATTCAGAAGAACAAGCAACTTTAGATGAAGTATTCTTTGATGATGCTAATAAAATGGTTAGAACAGCTAGAAGTACTAATGGCGTTGATAACATTGGTTATTGGACTTCTACAGGAAATAAAGGCGTTTACAAATCAACTTTAGTGAGATGTAATTTCGTTTACGATACTTATGTTGCTAAATTTGGTCACGTTAACCAAATAATTTCGCAAAATACTTTAAATAACTATATCCAAAATGGTTGGATGAGTTATGATGTAAACGTTGGTGTTGAATCGTTTAAGATTTTAGATGAGAACAAATGTCCAATTACTAAAGTCTACTCTCAAACATATGATTCTAGACTTGGCACAGTTTCTTTAAATTGCGAAGTTTTAAAATATCGTTACCTTGGTTATGATGAAATGCCAATTTATCTACTTGGAACCGATAAATATGGTAAAGATTTGCTTCATTCTATCTTCGCTGGTCTTAGAACATCATTACTCCTTGGCTTTGGTACAGCTGCTGTATGTATTACTTTTGGTATCATCTGGGGTTCAATTTCTGGATATTTTGGTGGAAATATTGATATTGTTATGGAAAGATTCACAGATATTCTATCCGGAATCCCATGGATTGTTATAATGACTTTATGTATTTTGCATTTAGGTAATAACTTTGGTACATTCATTCTTGCTTTGTGTCTTACTGGCTGGATTGGCGTTTCTTCATTAACAAGATCACAATTCTATAGATTCAAAGGTAGGGAATACGTCTTAGCTGCAAGAACCCTAGGTGCATCAGATTTTAGGTTAATTTTTAAACATATTTTACCTAATTCTATTGGTACATTAGTTACAAGTTGCGTATTAATTATTCCAAGTGTTATCTTTAATGAAGCTACTATTTCCTATTTAAATTTAGGATTACAAGGTCTACCTTCATTAGGTGTTACCTTATCTGAAAATCAACAATTTATTAACTCTTATCCTTATTTAATTATTTGGCCTTCAGTTATTGTTGCGTTGATGATGATTAGTTTCAACCTTTTTGGTAATGGACTACGTGATGCATTTAATCCATCATTGAAAGGGAGTGATTAGTATGAATGAAAATAGAGAAAAGATTTTAAGCGTAAAAAACTTAAAAATTAGTTTTAGAACTGACTCTGGTTTAGTCCATGCAGTTAGAGGTGTTTCGTTTGATCTTTATAAAGGCGAAACACTTTGTATTGTCGGAGAATCTGGTTCAGGAAAATCTGTTACTAACAAAGCAATTATGGGTATTTCTGCCAATAATGCTATTATTGAGAGTGGACAAATTTTGTATGAAGGCGAAGATTTGGTCAGAGTTTCCGAGGAAGAGTTCCATAGAATTAGAGGGCATAAAATTGGAATGATTTTCCAAGATCCACTTTCTTCCTTAAACCCAATCATGAAAGTTGGTAAACAAATAACTGAAGCTACCTTAATTAATAGAAATATCATTAAGAGAACTTATAGTGAATATTTCTTAAGAGAATTGATTCAATATCGTAACGCTAATGCAAATAAGGTTTACGAACAATCTTTTTATAGAGAAATTATTACTAACGCTAAAAACTTAATTAAAAAGTTTAATGATAAAAAACTTGATGATGAAAGTAAAAAAGATTTAGCAAATCAAATTCATGATTTTATTTCTACTGAATATAGAGTCATTAATGATAATTTAAACAAATATAAAAACGATTTACTTAAATATGAAAAAGAATTAAGTGAATTAACGGAAAATGTTTTTGAGAGAAAAACTATTTTAGAAAAGAAAATCTCTTTAATTGGCAAAAAAATTGATTTAGCTACCGATTTTCTCTCTAATAAGAGAGATAGCACAGATTTTTTAGTCACTCTTGATGAAATAATTTCTTATTACGAAAATAAGAAAAAACAATCAAAAGAATACTTTACTGCTCTTAAAGGAACTTATAAAAAAGCTTTGAGTGAATCAAAAAAAGTTGCAAAGAAAAAAATTAAAATTTATAAATCAGATTTAGATAATAAGTATCATTTGGACTTATCAACTTTAGAAACAGAGTTAAAGGAAGTTGATGACAAGATTAGTGGTTTTATTTTAAAAGCTTCTGATGATATTAAAAACAATTATGAACAATTATTAGAAACTTATAAAAGATTAGCCAAAGCTAAAAAGAAAGCAGAAATTAATAAAGATATAAACTTATCTAAATTGACAAAATCTGAAACCAATATAATTAAATCCACCGGAAACGAAACTTTAGATTCGTTGCTTAAAGAAAAAGAAAAAATTGAGTATAAAATTGAAGCCGTTAAAGAGGAATACGTTTCTAAAACTAAAATTACACGTGCTCAGGCAAAAAAGATGGCTCTTGAAGTAATGAGAGAAGTTGGAATTCCTATGCCAGAGCGTAGATTTAAACAATATCCATTTGAATTTTCTGGAGGAATGAGACAAAGAATTGTCATTGCAATTGCTTTAACGGCTAACCCTGATATTTTGATTTGTGATGAACCTACAACTGCTCTAGATGTTACTATCCAAGCTCAAATACTTGAACTTATTAATAAATTAAAAAAAGAGAGAAACTTAAGTTGTATTTTCATTACACATGACCTTGGTGTTGTTGCTAATATGGCTGATAGAGTTGCAGTTATGTATGCTGGAAAAATTGTTGAATATGGTAAAGTAGATGAAATTTTCTATAATCCTAAACATCCATATACATGGGCTTTATTATCTTCCATACCTGATGTTGATAGTAAGGAAAAACTCGATGCTATTCCTGGAACCCCACCAGATATGAGGTTCCCTCCAAAAGGTGATGCTTTTGCTTTAAGAAGTAAGTACGCTTTGGCTATTGATTTTAAATATGAGCCACCTTTCTTTAAGGTAAGCGATACTCATTATGCGGCAACCTGGTTACTTTATCCAGGAGCTCCAAAAGTAGAAATGCCAAAAATTGTTAAAACACGTATAGAAAATTCTTTAAAAGGACATCCTGAGATT
Source organism: uncultured Bacilli bacterium (assembly GCA_944369075.1). Taxonomy (GTDB): domain Bacteria; phylum Bacillota_I; class Bacilli_A; order RFN20; family CAG-826; genus Onthovivens. The sequence continues at coordinate 32,357 of CALVXK010000007.1, read as the reverse complement.
AAATTTCAAGACAACGAGGAGGTAAAATAATCATGGAAAAGAATAAAAATGTTAAAAATGATCAAATTGAAGCCTCTAAAAAAGTTTTATCTGAAGATGTAACAGTTTATCAAGATGTTTTAGATGGGAAGGTTGTTATTTCAAAGGATAATGATGATGATTCCGATGAACATTCTTTTCCTCCAAAAGATGAGTTAAAAGATGCGAAAAACGTTGAAGAACATTTAGAAAATATTAAAAATAAATGTAAATTTAAACAAGAATATGTCGATAGCAAGATACTATTAAGCGTTAATCATCTAAAGCAATATTTCTTTTTTGGAAAAGGACCAAATAGATATAAACTTAAAGCCGTTCATGATGTTTCTTTTCAAATACACGAAGGCGAATGTTTTGGATTAGTTGGCGAATCTGGTTGTGGTAAAACTACAACAGGTAGATCCATTATTAGATTATATGACATTACATCTGGCTCGATTTATTATAAGGGTTATCGTATTGGAGCAGGTTCTAGATGGAACGAAAAAGAAATTAAATATACAAAAATTCGTTTAAACAAGAAACTTAAAGAGTTAAAAAATGCTCTTAATAAGCAAGAAATAACACAAGAACAATACGAAAAAGAATGTCATGAAGCTAAAGAATATGCCGAGAATGTTATAAAGATTCAAAATGCTAAAATAAAACAAATTAAGTATGATCAAAGTCATGTAGATCGTAATTTAATGAGTGAAATTCAAATGATTTTCCAAGACCCTATCGATTCTTTAGATCCAAGAATGACTGTTGAATCAATTATCTCTGAAGGTTTACAGATTCAAGGACAAAGAAATAAAGCTGAAAATCATAAAAAAGTTGTTGCGGCATTAGAAAAAGTTGGTCTTATTGAAGATTACGCTAATCGTTATCCTCACGAATTCTCGGGTGGTCAAAGACAGAGAATCGGCATTGCTAGAGCGTTAGTTATGAATCCAAAATTCCTAATTTGCGACGAACCTATTTCTGCTCTTGATGTTTCTATTAGAGCTCAAATTATTAATCTTTTGAATGACTTGAAAGAGGAAATGGGTCTTTCAATGTTATTTATTGCACACGACCTTTCTGTCGTTAAATATTTCTGCGATAAAATTGCTGTTATGTATTTTGGAGAAATAGTTGAACTTGCAACTAGTGACGAACTCTTTAAGCATCCTCTCCATCCATATACTAAATCTTTACTTTCTGCAATTCCAAAACCAAATCCTCTTACAGAGAAAAACAGGGTGAGAATAGTTTATAATCCTGCTGAATCTCATGATTATAGTGTTGAAAAACCAAAATTTGTTGAAATTTTACCAGGTCACTTTATTTTGGCTAATTCACCAGAAGTCGAAAAATATAAAGAGGAGATAAAACAGCTCGATTTAGAAAATGAACATAAAGAGAACGAATAAATAAAAATGTAGGCAATCTGTTGTTGCCTACATTTTTCAATTTAATGTTTAATTGTTTATAGAGCCTTTCGTAATTACGTCAATCCAAGCAAGTAAAGTTTTTTATTAAGTAGAATTTTAGAGGTATATTTATCGTGGTAATAATCTTCTAAATGATAATTTCTTTTAGAATCAATATAGAAGTTACCATGAGCAAAAGAATTACGAATATGTCTAAATATTGATTCTAATTTAGAAGTAGAAGTTAATTTAAAAATAATATAAACATCAGCATTTTCTTCTTTAACGTTATCTAATGCTCCTTCAACATCATTAGATGATTTTAAAGGATAAAACAAAATATTATTAGATTTATTTTTAGCTTTTCTTTTAGGTAAAATATTTAAAAAGCTTCTTTCATTAAACTTAATAACTTTTTATAGTTATATCTATTCCATCCATATTCATCAAAATATATTGATAACGAAGATACATCTTTAACCGGTATTTTAAATAAATAGAAATATAGTATCTTTTTAAAACTCTTTTTAGTTAATTCTTGATCAGTATCAAATATATTTTTTACTAGTTATGTCTACTAACTTATTTTCTTTTAATTCTAAATTTACATGTTTTCCTATATATTCTTAATTTTATAAACAAAAATTAAGAATATATAGAAAATAATTGCTTCTAGTTCTAATAACTTCTAAAAATTTTTAAAAGTTCTAATAAGTTCTAATGCTTTTCAAAAGCTCTAAAAAGTTCTAAAATATAAAAAACAGGAGTAAACACATGAGCAATCCATTTTCTTTGACATTTGGTATGGAACCAGATAATTACATTGATCGAATTTTAGAAAAAGAGCATATTTTAAATGATTTTGCAAGTGAGAAACCATCAAATTATGCTTATCTAATTACAGGCATAAGAGGTTCTGGTAAGACTGTTTTTATGTATGCAATAGCCAATAAATTAATGAAAAAAGATGATTGGATAGTAGCAACGATTGGTCCTAAAAAAGATATCTTAGAAACTGTTGCATCCGAAATATATGATCAAGGAAAATTAAAACACCTTTTTTTAAAAAGTGAATTTTCTATATCTTTTAATGGATTAAGTTTTTCTTTAAAAGGGAAAGAAGAGGTTAATAACGTTATGTCCCTTTTAAAAAGAATGCTTTCATACCTAAAGAAAAAGAATAAAAAAGTCCTAATAGTAATTGATGAAGTTGATAATAGTAAAGAAATTAAACATTTTGTAGAAGGATATGCAACTCTTATTAGTTTAAATTATCCTGTTAGATTATTAATGACAGGCCTATACAAGAATATTTCTAAACTTCAAAACGAAAGTCAACTCACTTTTTTATTTCGTTGCCCAAGAATTCAAATGGGCTCTCTTTCTATAGGAGCAATTGCTAATAAATATTCTTCTTTATTAAATGTTGATTATGAAAAAGCACTGCAATTTGCAAAGTTAACAAAAGGTTATGCCTATGCTTATCAAGTTTTAGGTTATTATCTATATAGCGAAAATAAAAATGAAATTGACGAAGATATTCTTTTTAAATTTGATGAACAGTTGTCAGCACATGTTTATGAGAAGGTATATTCAGAACTTAGTGAAATGAGTAAGAAAATTATTGAAATGATTAAATCTGATAAGCCAATAAAGTTAAGTGATTTAGCAAATAATTTAGATAAAACAAGTAAGTATATAAGCGTATATAGAGATAATTTAATAAATGAAGGGTTACTTTTATCTTCATCTTATGGTTATGTGGAATTTGCTTTACCTAGATTTGAACAATTTTTAAAGACTAAAATAGATTTTTAAAATATATTTTAAGTGATGTAAATTAAATTTATGTTAGTGTAAACAATGTTTTTAAGGGTAAATCTTAATTTAGTGATATAGTATTTCTTGTTATGGAAAAAAGAGAAGATAAAAGATCAAATAAAAAGAAGAAGTATGGATTCTTCTCTAATATCGTTTATTCTTATAAACTTCTATTTAATACTAAAAGAAGTTTTATTTTTTTAATACCTCTTTTTATTATCTTTTCTATACTTGTAACTTTAATTTCTACCTATATTCCATCTTTAATTGTTTATTTTATAGAGAATAACTTTAATATCTATACAATGTTACTTTTAATATTATCATTAGCTTTAATCTTTATTGTAATAAAAGTAACAACAGATTATTTAAATGAAATTTTATCAATGGGATATCTTTTAACTAGAGCAACAATACCTTTTCTAGAACTTTCTAGAAAAGCTTTAAGTATGGATTATGAATTATATGAATCAAGTAAAGTTAAAGATGCTTTAGCTAAAGCGGAATATGGAGTTTCCTCTAATCTTAGAGGATTAGAAGGATTATATCGAAAATTACCTTTATTAATTATTGCTATATTAGGTTTTTTAATTTTTGGTATATCTACTATCTTTATTTCATATTATGTATTAATTATTGTTTTAGTAGTTTTTATTATTAACTTTATTCTTATTATCTTTGTAAGTAAAAAACATACCAAGATAGAAGATGATATATCGAAAGTTAATAATAAAATAAGATATTTTTCGAATGCTAGTGAAAATGAAGTAATGGCTAAAGATATTAGAAATTATTCTTTATCTTCTAAGTTTATTTCTTTACTTTCTACTTATCATAAAGAATTAAGAAAGCATTTAATTAGACTTAATTTCTTATGGTTTATTCCTTCTTTTGAACTTACTTTAGGAGCCTTAATTAGAGATTTAATTGCTTATGCTTTCTTAATTTATCAAGCAATAAATAATTTAATATCAATAAGTGAATTTGTAGCTTTATTTTCATCAATTACAGCATTTAATTCTTATTTAGATCAAATATCTCTTTATTTAGATGAAAATATATTATGCTCTTTAGAAGTTAAATATTTTAGAGAATTCTTTGATATCAATAATATCTTTAATCATGGTAGTAATAAAAATAAAAAATGCATTGATATAAATACAATTAAGAAACCATTTGAAATAGATATTAAAAATATCTCTTTTAAATATGAAGGAAGTGATAAATATATTTTTAAAGATTTCTCTTTAAAAATAAATAGTGGAGAAAAAATTGCTTTAGTAGGTATAAATGGAGCTGGAAAAACTACTTTAGCTAAACTATTAACGGGATTATATTATCCTAGTGAAGGAGAGATATTAGTTAATGGAGTAAACATTAAATATTTAAATATTGATGAATATTATTCTAGAGTTTCAATTATTAACCAAGATATTTATCCTTTAGCCTTTACCATTAAAGATAATATTATTTGTTCTTATCCTTATGATGAAACTAGATTTAATAAAGTAATAGAAGAAGCAGGAATTAAAGAAAGAATAAATTCTTTAAAAGATAAAGAAAATACTTTTATTACTCAAAATTTTTCTAGGGATGGAATTAATCTTAGTGGTGGAGAACTTCAAAAGATGTTTTTAGCTAGAGCTTTATATAAAACTTCTTACTTCTTAATTTTAGATGAACCAACATCAGCTTTAGATCCTATTGCAGAAGGCGAACTTTACTCTAAATATAATGAATTAGTCAAAGATAAAACATCTATTTTTATTTCGCATAGACTTTCTTCTACTAGATTTTGTGATGAAATATACTTTTTAGAAAATGGAAAGATTATTGAAAAAGGAAGTCATGAAGAATTAATGAAGCAAGAAGGAGAATATTTTAAGATGTTTAATCTTCAAGCAAAGTATTATAAAGAAAACTTAAAAGAAGATGAGGATAAATAGATATGAAAAAAGCTTTCTCTAATTTAATTAAAATATTTAAATATTCATTTAAATCATCAAAAATAGCAATCTTTATTGTTATTTTAATAGGTTTAATTAAAGGTTTAGCATTGTTTTTACCTTTAATTTTTAATGAACAAGTAGTTAATCTTATTTATAACTCTAGTGTTAATTCTTTAGGGTTTAAAGATATATTTATTATTGCTTCAATTTTTATTGTATCAATATTTTTAACTAATCTTCTTTATAGTATTTTAAATTCTTACTTTAATTCACTGATCTCTCTTTTATATGGAACAACCGATTTACTTCTTGCTAAACGTAGTTTAACTTTAGATTATGAAGTTTTAGAAAAAGAAGAAAATAAATTAATGTTACAAAAAGCTAGAGATGGACAAAATTCTAGTGGAGGAATAGGTAATTTCTTATCTAATATTGCAAATTTAATACAAAATATATTTGTTATTATCTTAGGTTTTTCTTATATTGGAGAATTATTTAAAGTTATTGATATTAGTAAAATAGTTATTAATGAAGAAGTAACTTCTTCATTAATATTTAGGTTTACTAATTCTTGGTATATAGGATTAATTTTAGTTATCTTTATTATTTTAGCATTAATATTAACTATCTTACTCATAAGTAAAATGTATAAAATAAGTAATAAATTCTTTGAAGAAAATGTTGATTATAACCATAAATATGCTTATTTTGCCCGCATATTTACTGATTATCATTTAGGTAAAGATATTAGAATATTTAATCTTAAAGATGTAGCTATATCTAGAATGAAAGAAATATTTTTTAAACTAGATGAAAGTTATGGTGGATTAGCTAAAAAAGTAGCTAAAAATCAAATAGGAGTATCTATTATTTCTTCTTTTATTATATTACTAGGTTATATCTTAGTATCTTTAAAAGCTTATTGTAAAATAATTGAACTAGGTTCAATTATTACTATTGTTGGATCTATTACTAATGTTTTAAATGCTTTAGTATCAATATTCTCTTTAAGTCAAGATATGTTACTTCAATCAACATATTTATCTTATTTTGAAGATTATATTAATCTTAAAAATGATGATGATAAGAAAGATTATGTTGATATTAGTGAAGTTAAAGCACCTTATGTATTTAGATTTAATCACGTTTCATTTAAATACCCTAATCAAAATGAATATGCTTTAGACGATGTTTCTTTTACTTTAGGTAAGTTTAATAAAACAGCAATAGTTGGTAAAAATGGAGCTGGTAAATCAACTATTATTAAACTTATTGCTAGATTCTATAAACCAGAAAAAGGAGAGATATTAGTAAACAACATTAATATAAATAAATTTAGATTTAAAGATTATCAAACTCTATTTGGAGTAGTTTTCCAAGACTTTTCTTTATTTCCACTTACAATTAAAGAAAATGTAAGTGGAAATAAAAAGATAAATGAAGAAGAAATAAAAGAAGATCTAGATAAAGTTAATTTTAATTATCAAAAGTTTGAAAAAGGTATTGATACTTATTTATATAACTATATTGAAAAAGGAATAGAAGTTAGTGGTGGAGAAGCTCAAAAAATAGCAATTGCTAGAACTTTATATAAAGATAGTGATTATGTCTTTTTAGATGAACCAACTAGTGCATTAGATCCAATAAGTGAAGCTGAAATTTATTCTTTATTTGATAAATTAGTAACTAATAAAAAAGCAATCTATATTTCGCATAGAATGTCTTCTACTAAGTTTTGTGATGATATCATAGTTCTTGATAAAGGAAAAATAATTGAAGAAGGTAGCCATGAAGAATTAATGAAAATAAATAATGGTGTATATCAAGAACTATTTAATGCTCAAGCAAAATATTATAAATAATTAAAAGAATTATCTAATTTTAACTTTTTAAAAATTGACGAAAAAGTTTATTTATAAATTACTTTTTTCTATTAATTTTTACGTTTATAATTTAACTAGATTTTAAAAGAAAGGTAATAAATATGGTCGATATCAATTCAAATAATAACTTTGTTTTATCTTGTTGTTCAACAGTTGATTTAAATCTTGAAGAACTTAATAAAAGAGATATATCTTATACCCCATTTCATTATTTTTTAGATAATAAAGAATATGTTGATGATTTTGGAAAAACAATGTCTATGAAGACATTTTATGATGAAATGGTTAAAGGCAAAATGACTAGAACTAGTCAAATTAGTGTAGGACAATATGTAGATTACTTTACTTCTTTTGCTAGAGTAGGAAAAGATGTTCTTCATCTTACTCTTTCAAGTGGAATTAGTGGAACTTTAAATAATGCTATTGAAGCTATAAAGGAAGTTAAAAAAACTTATCCTAATTTTAAAATATATGTTGTTGATTCTTTAGCTGCATCTAGTGGCTATGGTTTACTTATGGTAAAACTTAGTGACTTTAAAAAAGAAGGCCATTCTATTGAAGAAACTAAAGAATATGCTGAAAAAATAAGACTTAATGTTAACCATTGGTTCTTTTCAACTGATTTAACTTTCTATATTAGAGGTGGAAGAGTTTCTAAAACTAGTGGAACAATTGGTAATATGCTTCATATTTGTCCACTTTTAAATGTATCTAATGAAGGTAAATTAATCGTTAGAGAAAAGATTTTAGGCGAGAAAAAATGTATGCTTAGAATCGTTCAAAAGATGGTTGAAAATGCTAGTAATGGTTTAGAATATAGCGATTATTGTTTTATTTCTCATTCTGATATTTTAGATGTAGCTAATAAGGTTAAAGATTTAATTGAAGAAAAATTCCCACATTTAAAAAGAAAAGTTAAGATATTTGATATTGGTACTACAATTGGGGCTCATACAGGACCTGGTACTTTAGCTTTATTCTTTATTGGTAATGAAAGAAAAGATTAATATATTATTACTTTTAGATTCTTTTAAAGGTAGTATCTCTTCTTTAGAACTATCTAAATTTATTAAATCTAATTTAGACGATGATAATATTAATGTAAGTTATTATCCTTTAAGTGATGGAGGAGAAAACTTTTTATCATTAATTAAATTTATCTATAAGATAAATAATAATCTTAATGAGATTAAAGAACTTACTTTTAAGGTAAGTTCTTTAATTAATGATATAAAAGTAGATGTACCAGTATTAATTGATATTAATAAAAAAGTAGGTTATTTAGAAACATCTACTATAGTTGGATTAGAACTTTTTAATAAACTATCAAAAGAAAAGTTAAATAATAAGTATGTTGATATATTTAATAGAACTAGTAAAGGAATAGGAGAAATACTTCTAATTTTAGATAAATTAAATTTAATGAATACTTTATATTTATCTTTAGGAGGAAGTGCTATTAATGATTTAGGGATAGGATTATTAAAAAGCTTAAATGTTACTTTCTTTGATTTAAATGATAATAAAATAAATAAAGATTTATATATTAACGATATTGAAAATATTAAAAGAATAGATCTATCTACTATTAAAAACTTATCATTTAAAATTAATTTAATTAATGATGTAAATAACCCTCTTTTAGGTTTATCTGGGGCTAATTTTATATATGCTAAACAAAAGATATTAACGCCATCATTTAATAATTTAGAATATAAAAATAAATATTTATTAGATACTATTAATACTTTAGAAAGTTATTTTACTAAATTTAATGATTTAGTATCTAATTCTATTTATTTTTATAATAAATCAAGTACTAAAGGAGATGGAAGTAGTGGAGGACTAGGTTATATCTTTAATCATATAATTAAAAATACTAGTTATTTTCAAGGTATTAATTTCTTTTTAGATTATATTAATTTTAAAGATATTAAAAATAAGTATAACTTTATTATTAGTGGAGAAGGAAAATTAGATTATTCATCTATTTTAAATAATAAAGTTATAGGAGGAATATTATCTTATTTAGATATAAATAAAGATAAAAATAAATTAATACTAATACTAGGAAGTAATGAGATTAATATAAGTGATGATATTTTTAATAAAATTAAATTTTTTATTAAAAATATCTACCCAATATATAAAACTTATTCTTCTAATTTAATTGAAGCAATTACTAATCCTAAGAAGTTTATTTTAGAAATAATAAAAGATATTAAAAAGAATGATTTAAATTAATAAATTTAAGCTAATTCTAGTATTTAATTTAAAAGAAAATTAATAAGAGACAACATTATTTATTTTAAGATTTATTATTTAAATATTACCTAATTTAATGCTTAATTCTTACTAAAAATATACTAAAAAAATTTAATAAACTTTTTTATTTTATCACCCCTTTTTTGCTATAATTTTTAGTGTTAAATAATGTTAAAGATGTATTAGATTTAGTCTAAAGGAGATAAAGATGAAACTTGCAATAATTGCTCATGATAAAAAGAAAGTTGAAATGATTCGCCTTTGTTTAAAATATAAAGATGTTTTAGCAAAGCATGTAATTTATGCTACTGGAACTACTGGAAAATTAGTAAAAGAAGCAACATCCTTAAATATAAATTGTTTAAAAAGCGGTCCATTAGGAGGAGATCAACAAATTGGTTCAATGATTGCTGATGATGAACTTGATTTAGTAATCTTTTTAAGAGATCCATTAACTGCTCAACCTCATGAACCAGATATTTCAGCTTTACTTAGACTTTGTGATGTAACAAATACTCCTTTAGCTACTAATTTAGCTTCTTCAATTATTATGTTAAATGCATTAAGTAAAAACGAAATTAAGTCTAAAGAAGAGATGAAATCTGTTGAAACTATTCGTTCATTAGATTTATAAGGTAACAAAAATGGCAAAAGAGATTAATGTAATTCTTTCTTCTAAAACAACTCTTGTTTTAGAAGAAGATGCTAATAAAGGTGACTTTATTAATTTAAATTCGATTAGTTCTTATGATCATGAAGCCTTAGAAAAAATATTTGATAATGCTAAAGAAAGTTATATCTCTCAAAGAATAAATAAAGAAGTTAATGCTTTATTAACTAACGAAGTAGCTAAATTTAATGATTCTTTAAAAGAAAAAGATAAAGAGTTATCTCTTTTAAGATTAGAATACGATAATTTAGTTAAATCATCTAAAAAAGAACTTGAATCAGTTAAAGAAAATATAAGGCTAAGTGTAGAACAAGAAAAATCTAAAGAAATTAGCGATCTAAAACTTCAATTATCTTCTTTAAATTCTAAATTAAATGATTTAAGTAAAGAAAATGAAGTTAAATTAACTAAAGAATTAGCTACATTAAAAGTTAGTTATGAAAATAAAATTAAAGATTTAGAAAATGAAGTTAATAATTTAAAAACAAATCAAAATCTAACTATCGAAATTGAAAAAAATAAGATTAAAGAAGATTTAAATAAACAAATATCTGATCTAACTTTATCTAAAGAACAACTTAAAGTTGATTTGAATAAAGAAAAAGAAGAAGAAATTAATGCTTTAAAAAAGGAGATTAGTCTTAAACAAGAACGAATTAATCAACTTGAATTAAATAAATCTTCTTTAAATGTTAAGCGTCTTGGTGAAGAACTTGAAAAATGGTGTCAAAATGAATATGAATCTTATTCTAATGCTGGTGCTTTTTTAAATTCATCTTTTATTAAAGATAATGATGTTGTTAAAGAAGAAGATGAAAGTAAAGGCTCAAAAGGTGATTTTATTTTTAAACATTATTCTTCAAGTGACTTTAAAGATGAAAATTTACTTACTTCGATTTGTTTAGAAATGAAAAATGAATCGAATGTTTCAACTCATAAAAAAACTAATGCATCTTATTTTACACAACTTGATAAAAATAGAAATAAGAAGAAGTTAGAATATGCCTTACTTGTTTCTGAACTTGAATGGGATTCAGCAAATGATGTTCCAATTAAAAAAGTAAACGAATATGAAAAGATGTTTATTGTTAGACCACCTTACTTTATATCATTTATTTCACTTTTAGTTGCTTTAAGCGATAAATATAAAGATATATTAGTTGAAGTTTCTAAAACAAAAGAAGAATTTAAAAAAAGTGATGATGTGATAAAAGAATTCGATGAATTTAAAAGAAAATATCTTGAAGATATTATGTCTAAATTAAATAAAAAGATTTCTAAAATTGGTGAAGATGCTAAAAAGATCAATGATTTATCTGTTTCTATAATGAATGATTCAAATGACATTATTAATGGATTCATTAATGAAATGAAATTAAAAATTGATCGTTTTGATATAAGTAAAATTGCTCGTAAATTAGATCGATTAGAAGATTAAATAAAGGGGATTACATGGATATTAAGATTATAAAAAGAGATGGAAGAGAAGAACTTTTTGACTCTTCTAAGATTAAAAATGCAATTAAAAAATGTTTAACTTCTTTTAAAGATAAAACTTATGAAGAAAATATTGATGAATATTTAACTAATAAAGTTTTAGAAAAACTTAATTTAAGTGAAGAAAACTTAACTGTTGAAGAAATTCAAAATCTTGTTGAAAAGACTTTAATGGAAGAAGGTTATTTTGAAGAATCAAAAGCCTATATTCTTTATCGTGAAAATCGAAATAAAAAAAGAGAAATTAGAAACAAGATTGTTTCTAATTTTGAAAAAGAATCTTTTAAAGAAGACTTAAATTCTTGCTTAAAAGATATTGAAAATGATTTTTTAGAATCAAGTTATTCTTTAGATAAATTAGATGATAAATTTAATTCATTTTTATATTCTAATATTTCTTATGAAGATAAAAAGAAAGCTTTAATTAGAGCAAGCATGGAACTTACATCAATGGAAGCTCCTAAATGGGAATTTATTTCTGGTAGAATCTATATTCTTTCTTTTTATGATGACTTAAAAGAAACATTAAAAAGAAAAGGTTTAAGTTCAAATTACTTAGATAAATTTAATTATTTAGTTAATAATAAATTATATTTCCCTATTTTAAGAGAAAAATATAGTGATGAAGAATTAATTTATGCTTCAAGTTTTATAAATAAAGATTACGATAAACTCTTAACATATTCTTCATTTGAACTCTTATATAAAAGATATTTAGTTAGAGACCATGATTTAGTAGTTTTAGAAACTCCACAAGAAATGTTTTTAACTCTAGCCCTACATTTAATGATGAATGAAAAAGAAGACCGACTTTCAAAAGTTAAAGATTTCTATAATATTTTAGCTTCTTTAAAAGCTACAATGGCTACTCCAACAATGCTAAATGGTCGTAAACCTTACCACCAACTTTCTTCTTGCTTTATTGATACTGTTCCAGATTCTTTAGATGGAATTTTTAGATCAATTGATAATTTTGCTAAAGTCTCTAAATTTGGTGGTGGAATGGGTCTATATTTAGGAAAAGTTAGAGCAAATGGCGCTCCAATTAGAGGATTTAAAGGAGCAGCAGGAGGAGTAATTCGTTGGATTAGAATTATAAACGATGTTGCTGTTGCAGTTGATCAACTTGGAGTTAGAAGTGGAGCTTGCGCTTGCTATTTAGATGTATGGCATAAAGATTTACCAGAATTTTTACAACTTCGTACAAATAATGGTGATGAAAGAATGAAAGCTCATGATATATTCCCTGGAATTTGTTATCCAAATTTATTCTGGGAATTATGCAAAAAAGATTTAAATTCTAAATGGTATTTACTTGATCCTTATGAAGTTCATGCAGTTAAAGGATACTATTTAGAAGATTATTATGGAGAAGAATGGGAAAAAAGATATTTAGATTGCGTTAATGATTTTAGAATCTCTAAAAGAGAATTTGTTATCAAAGATATCGTTAGATTAATCATTAAATCATTAGTTGAAACCGGAACTCCATTTACTTTTAACCGTGATATTGTTAATAAATATAATCCAAATAAACATGCTGGAATGATTTATTGTTCAAATCTATGTACTGAAATTGCACAAAATATGTCTCCAATTACACTTAAAAAAAGAGAAATTAGACTTGAAGATGGAGAAAAAGTAGTTGTTGAAGAAACTTTACCAGGAGACTTTGTTGTTTGCAATTTAGCTTCACTTACTTTAGGAAATATTGATGTAAATAATAAAGAAGAACTTGAAAAAATTATCTCAATTACTGTTAGAGCTTTAGATAATGTAATTGATTTAAATTTATATCCTCTTCCTTATGCAAAAATTACCAATAAAAAATATCGTGCAATCGGCTTAGGAGTTAGTGGCTATCACCATATGCTAACTAATAACATGATAAAATGGGAAAGCGAAGAACATCTAGATTTTGTTGATAAAGTATTTGAAGATATATCTTATTTTGCAATTAAAGCAAGCAATAAACTTGCTAAAGAAAAAGGTAAATATCAACTTTTTGAAGGAAGCGATTTTGATAATGGAGATTTCTTTACTTTAAGAAATTATAATTCTCCTAGATGGAATGAACTTAAAGAAGAAGTTCATAAATTTGGCTTAAGAAACGCCTATTTAATTGCTATTGCTCCAACTTCTTCAACTTCAATAATTTCTTCAACCTCTCCAGGAGTCGACCCAATTATGAAAAAATTCTTCTATGAAGAGAAAAAAGGTGAGATGATTCCTCGTGTAGCTCCTTCTTTATCGACTCAAAACTTCTTTATTTATAAAGATGCTCATATTATTGATCAAGAATGGACTATTAAAGCGGCTGGAAGAAGAAGTAGACACGTTGATCAAGCTACTTCAATGAACTTATATATAACAAATGATTATTCAATGAAGCAAATTTTAAATTTATACATTCATGCTTATGAGAATGAAGTTAAATCAATTTATTATGTTAGATCTAAATCTCTTGAAGTAGAAGAATGTGAATCTTGTGCTTCTTAATATAATTTAAATGGAGTGAATAAAAAATGGAAAACAAAGAATTAGTTAGAAAAGCACTTTTTAATCCAGATGGTGATATTGAAGTTGCTAAAAGAAGAATGATTGGTGGAAATACTACCAATTTAAATGATTTCAATAACATGAAATATTCATGGGTTTCTTCTTGGTATAGACAAGCAATGAATAATTTCTGGATTCCAGAAGAAATTAGTCTTTCTCAAGATGTTAAAGATTATCGTGCTAAACTTACAAAAGCTGAAAAAAGAGCTTACGATAAAGTTTTATCTTTCTTAGTATTTTTAGATTCTATTCAAACTGCTAACTTACCAAATGTTGGTGAATTTATTACCGCAAATGAAGTTAATTTATGCTTAAATATTCAAAACTTCCAAGAATCAATTCATTCTCAAGCATATTCTTATATGCTTGATACAATTTGTTCTCCAACTGAAAGAGAAGAAATTTTATATCAATGGAAAAATGACGAACATCTTTTAAAAAGAAACAAGTTTATTGGTGATAATTATAATGAACTCGTTTTACATAAAGATTACCATACACTTTTAAAAGTAATGTGCGCTAACTATATTTTAGAAGGTGTTTACTTCTATTCGGGTTTTATGTTTTTCTATAATCTTGGAAGAAATGGAAAAATGCCTGGTTCAGTTCAAGAAATTAGATATATTAACCGTGATGAAAATACTCATCTTTGGTTATTTAGAAATATTATTAACGAACTTCAAAAAGAAGAAGCATGGCTTTTTGATAAAGAAACAATTGAAACTCTTAGAGGTATGATTAAAGAAGGCTGCGAGCAAGAAATGGCTTGGGGAAAATATATTATTGGTAATGATATCCCAGGTCTAAACGAAGAAATGGTCGATGATTATATTAAATACTTAGGTAATAGAAGATGTATGGATTTAGGTTTTGAACCTATTTATGAAGGACATAGAGAAGAGCCATCATCTATGAAGTGGGTTAGTGAATATTCTAATGCTAATATGATTAAAACTGATTTCTTTGAAGCTAGATCAACTGCATATGCAAAATCTGGTGCAATTAAAGACGATTTAGATTAATTTATTCTTGACCTAAAGTTAAGTTTAGGCAGTAAAATATTACTATAAATTTTGATAAGGGAGAAATTTATGAGTGAAAATAAGTCAAAGGTTTATTGGAGTGATTTAAGAGCTCCTATGGGAGATAACCTTTTAAAAAAATTAGAAAGAGTAATTCTAGCTGCAGGAATTGAAAAGATTGATTTTAAAGACAAATTCGTCGCTATTAAAATGCATTTCGGTGAACTTGGAAATATGTCATATATTCGCCCAAATTATGCTAAAGTAGTTGGTGATATTGTTAAAAGATTAGGTGGTAAACCTTATTTAATCGATTGCAACACACTTTATACTGGAAAAAGATGGAATTCTGTTGATCATCTTGAAAACGCTAGATTAAATGGTTTTACTTATGCAACGACCGGAATGGAAGTTTTAATTGGTGATGGTTTAAAAGGAAATTCAGAAGTAGGAGTTCATTGTCCAGAAAACGATTTATGTAAAAGCCCACTTATTGGCAAAGATATTGTAGATAGCGATATTATTATTTCTTTAAGCCATTTTAAAGGACATGAAGGTGCTGGATTTGGTGGAGCACTTAAAAATCTTGGCATGGGATGTGGTTCAAGAAAAGGTAAAGAAGATATGCATAGTGCTTCTCAAGCAAAAGTTATAAGTGAAAAATGTATCGGTTGTAAAAAATGTAAAACAGTTTGTAATCACGATGCTCAAATCTATGAAAACGGAAAGTGCACTATTGATTTAAATAAATGTGTTGGTTGTGGAAGATGCGTTGAAGTATGTCCAACTCATGCAATTGAATTTATTAATAATGATTCAAACGTTATCTTAAATTATAAAATTGCTGAATATGCTAATGCGGTTATGAAAAATAAACCTACGTTCCATATTTCTTTAGTTATGGATATTTCACCTTTCTGCGATTGTCATGGAGAAAATGATACTCCAATTACACCTTCAGTTGGTTTCTTTGCTTCTTTTGATCCAGTTGCTTTAGATAAAGCTTGTGCTGATAAAGTTAATGCAATGCCAGTAAATGATAATTCTATGTTAAGTGAACAAAAAGCTCATTTAGAAGAACATCATCATGATTATTTCCATACTATTTTCCCAACAACTGAATGGGAAGCTTGTATTAGAAGAGCTAAAGAACTTAATCTTGGAACTGATGATTACGAATTAGTTTACGTTAAATAATTATTAAATTTTAAACATTTTAATGGTTCAAATAGTTAGAATATTTGAACCATTTTTCTTTAGTAAATTAAACAAAATGTTTTTTATATCTTTTAAGAAAATATTTATGGTTTATAATTTAAGTATAGATTAAAAAGGAGACTGATAATATGAAAGTGATAAAAGCACTTGGTAGAACTTTTTGGACTATCATTAGCATTGTATTATTACTAGTTGCAGTATTATGTGTATTTTTGCTTTCACC
This sequence comes from uncultured Bacilli bacterium, assembly GCA_944369075.1. Lineage (GTDB taxonomy): Bacteria > Bacillota_I > Bacilli_A > RFN20 > CAG-826 > Onthovivens. The sequence continues at coordinate 15,817 of CALVXK010000007.1, read as the reverse complement.
TCAAGTAGTTTCTAGAGCTGAAGTAACAATAATTGTTACTGCACTTGCCGTCACAACAATTACTTTCCCACCTTTATCAGGAATTTTTGGTGGAAATGTTGAGATGACTTCAAAAGTAGAATCATTTCTTAATGGTGAAGCAATTAGTGATCCTGTAACAGCAACTGCTCAATATCAATTAAATTTCGATTATATCGCATTAATTGGTATTATTTTAGGTGTTGTAGGTGTTCTTCTTGCTATAATTTTTTATAGAAAGAAAGCACTTTTAGGAGTTTCATCTTTATTTACACTTGCTTCAACTGTTATTCTTGCTTGCCAAGGTTTAACTTTCCTTTTTGTTAATCCTGATCTAGGAGAAGTTGTTAACCAAGGTTCAATTGAAGGCTTATTAGAGACATCTTGCATTTCTATTGGCGGAATTATTTTTGCTGTATGTATGGGAATTTTATTCTTAATGTCACTAGTAAGATTCTTCTTAACAACAAGTAGTTCAAAAAAATAAAAACCATTATTAAAAGCTAAGAAAATAGAACATCAAAATCGATGTTCTATTTTTTATGGAAAATTAATGAAAAATTTACATTTTAATTTTTATTTACTTGATATAATTAGGATAGTAAAGGAATTTTAACTATGGAAAAATCTGTTTCTAATGAACCAAAAAAGTTAAAACTTAATTATAAAAGAACAATAATTATTGGCTTTGCTTTCTTTGGTATCTTACTTTTATGGCAAGTATATGATTCTTGGTGTCCGACTTTTTTAACAGAACTTTTTAAAGAAGCTTTTAGTTTAACTAACGAAGAAGAAGTCCAATATCTTGTTGGTATTGTTATGGCTTTTGATAACTTAGCTGCTTTAATTTTACTTCCAATATTTGGACATTTATCTGATAAAACAAAGTCACCGATAGGAAAAAGAATGCCTTATATTTTAGTTGGTACTTTTGTATGTGCTGTTGCTTTCCCTTTTATTCCACTTTTATTTCATTATCATAATGTTGGTGGAACAATTGCTTTAATGGCAATAGTAGTCGTATTTTCAATGATGTATCGTAATCCTGCTGTTTCTTTAATGCCTGATATGACTCCAAAACCTTTAAGAAGTAGAGCTAATGGTATTATTAACATCATGGGTTATATTGGTGGAGCTTTTGCAACTGTTGTTGGCATTTTCTTTGTTTTAAGTGATTATTTAGATATTAATGGAAAAGGTGGATGGGCTGCTGGAAATATTTGGGTTATTGAAATCCCATTCTTAATCGCTTCTATTTTAATGATTATTTCTGCTTTAGTTTTGGTTTTTAAAATTAACGAAAATAAGATTGAAGAAGAAATGAAAGACGAATTAAAACTTGGAGAAGAAATGACCGAGTTAAAAGAACAAGTTGATGATGATAAGCCTCTTTCAAGAGGAAATAAAATCATGCTTATTTTAATTCTTTTGGCTGAATTTTTCTGGTTTATGGCTGATAATGGTATAGCAACATTTATGACTAACTATACTATTTATTATTTTGGTGCTTCCTCATCTTCAAGTATGATTAATACTATTGTTGGTGGAGTTGGTTCGGTAATTGGTTTTGTTGTAGGTGGAATTATTGCCTCAAAAATTGGAAGAAAATGGACGATAGTTTTTGGACTATCTTTAACTCTAGCTTCCTATGTAGTTTGGGGTGTATTGGCTGCAACTTTATTTACTTTCCAACCAGGAAGTGGTACTTTCCCAATTTATTTATATGTTATTTGGTTTATTAAAGGATTTGGTATGTCTTTAGTACATGTTAATTCTTATCCAATGGTTGTCGAACTTTGTAACTCAAAGAAAATTGGTAAATTTACTGGATATTATTATGCTTCAAGTATGGCTGCTCAAACAGTAACTCCAATTGCTTTAGGCTCAATTTTACTTGTTCCAAGTTTTGATTTTGGAATTTTACCTTATTATGCAATTGGTTGTGTTGCAATCTCATTAATTGTTTTCTTACTAATTAAAAATGTTAAATCAGCCAAGATTGGTTTCAAAAAAGGATTAGAAGCTTTAGATCAAGATTAAATTATGAAGAAAGAAGAAGTTTTAAAAAGATTAAATCCTAAATTTTTAAAAGGTGTAGCTCATAGAGGTTATCATAATGAAAAATTTACTGAAAATGGTTTAAATGCTTTTAAAAATGCATTAGATAATGACCTTGCCATTGAATTAGATGTTCATTTAACAAAAGATAACGAATTAATTGTTTGTCATGATGCCAATTTAGTTAGAACTACTTCTAAAGAAGGTATTATCGAAGATTTAACTTTTAAAGAAATTAAGAATAACTATCTTTTAAAAGATGGAGGAAAAATACCTTCTTTAAAAGAAGTATTAGATTTAGTTGATGAAAAAGTACCTTTAGTAATCGAATTAAAGCCTGATACTAAAAAGAAAAATTATAAAAAATTAGCTCTTAGAGTAATGAAAGAATTAAAAAGAGTTAAAGATAAATCTAATTTCATTATTATTTCTTTTTATCCTCAATGTTTAATTCCTATTAAAAAATATAATTTTATTAGATGTCTATTAATTGCTCAAAAATATGAATGGATCTTTAATCTTAGATTTTTATTTGAAGGACTCGATATCGATTATCATTACTTTAAAAAGTCTAAAAAATATCAAAAATTAGTTAAACATAAATTTATGATGGCTTGGACTATTGAAGATAAAGATACCTTTAAAGAAGTATCAAAATATGTTGATAGTGTTACATTTCAATATATTGATAAATCTGACTTAGTTAGATAAAAAATATAGCAGTCAAAGAAAAGATCAAGTATTAAAATTTCACGATAATAGTCGTGAAATTTTTACTTAATAAAGAATTCTAAAATTACTTGAGTGTCAATTAAAAAATAGTCATTTTTTTGTTTATTTTATCATCTATTTTACGATATAATATCAAACATGGACGCAAAAGATTTATCGATAAATACCGATAAAGTTTTAGTTACTAAAAAAACAAAAACTAAAAGAATTTTCGAAATAGATTTTTTAAGAGGTTTTGCTATTTGCTTAATGGTAATGGACCATCTTTTTTGGAATATTAGTAACTTTATTGCTTATTTGTTTAATACAGGAATAGCTTATTCTAATGGTATTTTATATAATCTTCCTAATAATTTAGGACAAGTTGTACCAGATTGGCTTTTTAATTATATGTGCGCTGGTAATTGGTATATACATTGGGATATAAGAGAAGCTTTTAGAATTGTTATTTTATTTATCTTTTTTGCAGTTAGTGGTATATCTTTTACTTTTTCAAAAAATAATTTAAAAAGAGGTGGAATAATTCTTGGGGGAGGCATACTAATTTCAGTTGTTACTTTCCTTTTAGCTTATTTTGGAGTTATAAGCTATGGTAACTTTATTCCATTTGGTGTTTTATCTTGCTATGGTTTTATTATTATTTTTTGTTATTTAGTTGATTTATTTTTACGAAAAATAATATATCGAAAAAGTGTAGTTAATAAAGAAAGTAAAGAAGTAGTCGATAAAAATTATTACCGTGTAAGTTTAATTACAACATTTACTTTACTATTCATCTTTATTTTTATTTCATCTTTAGTTGATTTATCATCATATTCTTTTACTTTTACTAATATTCATGATGTAAGCCAAGTATTACTTCAAATTGTTTCAAATATATTTGGTTTTGCTAGAGTTAGTGGGGATTATTTCCCAATATTCCCTTATATTAATTACTTCTTAATTGGAATTATTATTGGTAAAACAGTCTATAAAAATAAAGAATCATTATTTAAATATGATTTAGATTATTTTGATCTTAAAAAAGATCAAAATAATAATGATCAAGCTAAATTAGATTATTACAATAATTTATCTTCATATAAGAAATTTAATTATAAATTTAAAAATGTAATGAATAAATATATCTTAAAACCAATATGTGGTGTTGGAAAACATACTATCTGGGTATATTTACTTCATATCCCTGTTATTACACTAATTCATGCTATATTATTCTTTATTGCTGGATTTAGTTTAAATTTATAGTTAAAGGAAGAGAAAATGAAAAAAAGTAAATTACATATTCAAAAAGAAAGAAAATATGAATTTTTAGAACTTCAATATAAAACACTTTACGAAGTAGTTAAAGATACTGCTTTAACTTATCCAAAAAGAAAATCTTTTTATTTTAAAGGAAAATACTATAGTTATTCTTTTTTACTTAAAAGAATAAATCAATATGCTGCAAGTTTAAAATCTTTAGGTTTTAAAAAGAATGATGTTATTACAATTTGTTTACCTAATGTTCCTGAAAGTTTGTATTTACTTTATGGAACTAATCAAATAGGGGCAATTGCAAATATCATTCATCCTTTAATGGGCAAAAATCAACTTGAAGATATTATGAATAAAGTTGACTCTAAAATTCTTTTTATTTTAGATACTCGTTATAAAGATTTTAAATATTTAGAAGATAAATTAAATATTAAAGTTTTTCCTATTTCACCAGTAAGTGAATCAAATTTAATCTTAAAAGAAGGTTATAAACTACTTAATAAAAAAGATTTAGATTTTGTTCCAACTTTTGATACTTCTAAATTTAGAAAAGCTGAACCTTTACCATTTAATAATTTTGATAAAGATTATTTAAAAGATTCAATTTACCTTCATAGTGGCGGAACAACTGGCACTCCTAAAACTATTGCTTTAAGTTCATCTTCGATTAATACTTTAATAGGAGATGCTTTTAATATTTTAGCAATTGATAAAGGCGAGATTGCCTATGTTTTAAGTGTTCTTCCAATGTTTCATGGTTTTGGTCTTTCAATTTGTATTCACATTGCTTTAGCAATTGGTGGATGTGATATGTTAATGCCTAAATTTTCATCCGATGAAACAGTTAAATTAATTAAGAAAGATAGATGTAGTTTTATTGTTGGCATTCCAACATTATTTGAGGCACTTTATAGAAATAAAGGTTTTAAAGGTAAGAAACTAGAAAATTTAATTGAATGCTTTGTTGGCGGCGATTTTGTTAATCAAAATTTACTTGATAAATTTAATGCAAAAATAAAAGAAAATGGTGGAATGGGACGTTTATTTACTGGATATGGTTTAACTGAAACTGTTACTGTATGTATGGTAAATAATTTCTATGAACATAAAGATGGAAGCATTGGTAAACCATTAAAAAGAGTAAAAGCACTAGTAGTTGATCAAAATTTAAATGTTTTACCTCCAAATAAAGAAGGAGAAATTGTTGTTGGTGGACCTTATTTAATGAATGGTTATCGTTTTGATTCTGAAGATCAAAACGATAAAGTATTTGTTAATATTAATGGTGAAAAATATGTTCGTACAGGTGATTATGGATATGTTGATGAAGATGGATTCTTCTTCTTTAAACAAAGAATTAAAAGATTAATTAAAGTTAATGGAATTAATATCTTCCCAAACGATATTGAAAACGTTTTATCTAAACTTGATTTCATTTATGAAAGTGCTGCAATTGGCATTCAAGATGAAAAACGTGGTGAAATGGTAAAATTATTCGTTGTTTTAGAAAGAAATAGCAAAATAAATCAAGATGAAGCTATTAAAATAATTAATCAAACTATTGTTGATAATTGTTCAATTTATGCTAAGCCAAAAGAAATAGTATTTATTAATTCTTTACCTAAAACATTAATTGGTAAAATTGATTATAAAGAACTTAAATAGCGCTAAAAGAAATATTTAAATTGAAAAAGTTTTATTATTATTTTCAATATCTTTGCCATCATAATCTTGAATATTAAAATTAACAATTATTTCGTTTAGTTCATCTTTATTAACACTATTAAGTTTTATAAAGAAATAATGGTAAGTAGGTAAATCAGTGCCGACTGCACCATCTTCTGTTGGATTATATGAATAAAAATTTAAATCAACTGATTTATTTTTTTCATCAAAACTAGAACCAGAGTAATAAAGTGGGTATGATGTGAAATATCGAGTTTTTAAAGAAACAAAAGAAATAAGAGAGTTATTAAAATCATCTTTTGCAATTTCTAGTTTTGAATTTTCATCTAAAATAAATAAATTTGAAGAATTTATTGTTAATAGAATAGAAGTATAATCTAAATATGAATTTAAGACTTTAAAATTGATTTTTTCTTCACTTGTATTGAAGACAATATCTTTATCCATTAATGTTTGAATAGGTAAATAATGCATAGTTTCATTATTTAAATTTTCTGGTCTTGTGTTTGAAGAGCAGCTAGTAAAAATTAGTGAACTAATTATTAAAGTAAGATAAAATTTCTTCATTACTTAAATCTCCTAAGTATTAAAAATTAGTTAACTAGTAAGTAAATCTTTTTAAAATTCACTTTTAATTCTTAAATTTATGATAATGTAAGTTTACTTTTATAACAATCAACAGTTTGGAAAAAGACAAAAAAGTTATAATATTTTTTTACTTTAACTTATCGTTAAAATAAACAATAAACTCTGAATATTCATTTTCTTTGGAATTAACCTCAATTTTATAATGATATTTTAATGCAACATGTTTTACGATAGCTAAACCTAAGCCAGTTCCTTCTTCATTAACTTGTAAAGCTTCTTTACTACGTTTAAAACGAGTAAATATCTCATCTTTTTCACTTTCTTTAATACCGATTCCATCGTCTTTAATTCTAAAGAAGTTAGGAGTTAATTCGATTTCTATATAGCCATTAGTTTTATCATATTGAATAGCATTAATAATTAAATTTCTTAATAAAGTATCTAAATCATTATGATCAATATAAAGAACTACATTATCTTTCATCATTACATTTAAAGTAATATTTTTCGATTTAATTTTATAAATGTTATCTTCAATTATTTTGTTAACGACATCATTAACATTTAAATATTCTAAGGAAGTATAATTTTCATTGTTATTTTCTAAAGATGAAAGATAAAGCATATTTGAAATTAATTCTTTCATTCTTTTAGCGTTTTTTAAGATTGATTCATTAGCATTTTCTATTTCTTCAGGTGAAGTTAAAAGCTTATTATCAATCATTTCGCTATAAGCGATAATTGAAGTTAAAGGTGATTTTAATTCATGTGAAGAATTTTGGAAAAATTCTTTCTTAGTTTTAATAACTTCTTTTAATTTTGTAATATCGTTAATAACAATGATGATTAAAGGAGAAGAACCATTTAAATAAGAAGTAGTTTTAATAAAATTAAACTCATAGATTTTATTATTACTTAATTGTTCTTCAAAGGATAAATTATTGACATTAGAAGAAGTGTTATCTAAAGAGTTAATATATTCTTCAAACTTAAGAGGAAACATTAAATACTTATATGATTTATTTAATATTTCATCTTTTTCTAGATTAAGTAAGTTTAGTACGAAATTGTTAATCATTATTATGTTTTTATCGCTATTTAAAACAATTAGACCTTCGTTAACATTATTAATAATATAATTAATTCTTTCTTTTTCTATTTTTAATTTTTCTAAAGTTTCTGAAATTAAAATTCTAGTATTATCAATTGTTTCGCTTAATACTTTAAATTCATCATTGTTATAAGTCAAAACATTACTATTTTCGTTATTATTACTACTATCTTCATTATTTTTATCATTACTAATATTAATAACATTAGTTAATTTACTTACTTCACTTTGAAGTAAGTAAATATTGTTTTTATAAACTTTTCTTAAGTAGAAATAATAAAGTAAATTTAAGATAATAACTAAAATAGAACCAAAAATAAGTACATATATCGAAGCTTTAATTATATTTGATCTAAGAAGTCCAACTCTTACATAATATCTTGAATTAGATGAAACATAATAAAGAACATCTTCTTTAAGGGTGTTAGATTTTTTATAGTAATAAGAGTTTAAATTTTCTCTCATTTCTTGAAGTCGATCTTCGTTATAAGGATTTGCATCAATATTATTAACTTCTAAAACTACCTCATTAGAATCTAAAGGAATAATAGTAACTCTAAAATGTAATATTTCTTTATATTCGTTATAGACTAAATCTTTATCTTCAAGTGAATTAAATTTAAGTGCAATATCATTACCATAATGTGATAAATCTTCTTTAGCGTTATTTTCGTTAATAAAATAAGTAACCCCAAAGCATGTAAAAAGAAGTAGTAAAGAAAGTATAATGTTGATTAATAAGTTAAAAAATAACCCTTTTTTATTCATTTTTTAATCTATATCCTTCTCCATAAAGTGTGATGATATATTCATCTTTATTACTTGAAAGTTTATCTCTAATAGCTTTAACATGAACATCGATTACTCTAGATTCATAAGGTTTATCTTCTTTAGTTGTTCCCCAATAAGCTCTAAAAAGTTCATCACGAGAAACAACTCTATCTTTATTTTTAATTAAATAAAGCAAGATTTTAAATTCGTTAGTAGTAAAAGAAATAAATTTATCATTTTTCTTTACTTCGAATTTCTTTGGATAAATCTCTAAGTCTTTATATTTTAAAACTTCATCTTCTTCATGTCTTCTTTTTTTAGCGTTAACTCTTGAAATTAACTCTAAGACTTCAAAAGGTTTTGCGATATAATCATCAGCTCCTAAATCTAACATATCTACTTTAGATATAATAGAATTTTTAGCGCTAACAACTATAATTTCGATATTTTTATTAGCTGAATCACTTCTAATTCTTTTTAAAACATCTTCTCCACTCATATCCGGTAGCATTAAATCTAAAAGTACCATGTTTGGTTTAATGTTATCAAATGCTTTAAAAAAGCTTGTAGCATCATAAAAAGATACAACTTCGTTGCCGTTTTTAGTTAAAATTATGTTAATAACCCTTGAGATTTCTTTATCATCTTCAAGAGAGTAGATTACGTAGCCCATAATTAATTAAATGATGTTTCTATCTTTATAAAATCCTGATTTAATGTATATCGCCCATTCAGCAACATTAGAAGCGTGATCAGCAATTCTTTCAACGTATTTATTTAAAAGAGTATAGAAAATAACAAATTCATCATCGAGATTTTTATCTTTTTTAAGTTCTGGAAGAAGATTTAAAATGTCTAAATACGTAGTATCAATTAAGTCATCATTTGCAATAACTCTATTTGCTAAAGCAACATCACCTTTAATTAAAGCATCGATAGAATCATCAACCATCTTTAAACATTCGTTAATCATAAAATCGAGTTTAGGAATACGAATATTTTCTTTAAACTTAGCTAAAGAAGAAGTACACCATGCAATATCTTCAGCATGATCTCCTAGTCTTTCTAAATCTTCTACAACTTTAAAATATCCAGTTAATTTTCTTAAATCTGTAGCAAAAGGTCTTTCTTTTAAGATTGAAAGAAGACATTCTTCTTCGATTTGTCTTTCGTAAGCATTAACTTTAGCATCATCAATGATATTTTCTTTATTTAGATTTTTATCAAAATAGTAAGAAAAAGCAAAATGAAGAGATTCTTTAACGAATTTAGCCATTTCTACTAATTCAAGTTCAGTTTTTGCAATATCCATATAAATATTTTCCTTTCAATATTATATAAAGTATTAACTAAATTTACCTGTAATATAATCCTCACTCTTTTTGTTTTTAGGACGAGCAAAGAATTCTTCTGTCTTATTAAATTCTACAAGTTCGCCAAGCATAAAGAAAGCAGTATAATCTGAAATTCTTGCAGCTTGTTGCATATTGTGAGTAACAATAATTATAGTATATTTTTCTTTAAGTTTCTTAATTAATTCTTCAATTTTTTGAGTTGCAATAGGATCAAGAGCACTTGTAGGCTCATCCATTAAAATAACATCTGGAGACATTGCAATACATCTAGCAATACAAAGTCTTTGTTGTTGACCGCCACTTAAAGATGATCCAGAAATATTTAATCTATCGCTAACTTCATCATATAAACCAACGTCTTTTAAAGAATTTAAGACAATTTTATCTAATTCTTTTTTATCTTTAAGGCCTTGGCATTTTGGACCATAAGAGACGTTATTATAAATTGACATAGGGAATGGGTTAGGTTGTTGGAAAACCATACCAACCTTTGATCTAAGTTCAATAGTATTGAAAGAATGAATTTCTTTATTTTTATAAAGAATTTGTCCATCATAAGAAGAATCTTGAATAAGTTCATTCATACGGTCAAAACATCTTAAAAGTGTTGATTTACCACATCCAGAAGGACCAATAAATGCTGTAACTTTATTTTTAAAGATTTCAAGATTAATATCTTTTAAAGCAAGTTTGGATTTTTTATCGTAATAGAAATTAAAATTTTTGACTTCAAACATTACTTGTTCATTAGGATATTCATTAGAATAAGGTAATTCATCATTACTTAACATCTCATTATTAACATCAGAGTTAACATCTTTTTTCTTATTTTTGAATAGGTTTAACATTTTGCTTAGCTCCTTTTTTCTTTCTTCTATTTAGTAAAATTGGAATGACTTTAGAGATAATCGATAATACTAAAACAACACATAAAATCATGATTGAAATAGCACAAGCTTGTCCATAAGCTGGATGTTCACCACTTAAGATATACCAAATATGAACAGCTAAAGAAGTGTTAGAAGAAGTTAATGATGGGGTAGCTGTAATTAAAGTACCCATTGCAAAAACTAAGGCTGCACTTTCTCCGATTGCTCTACCTATTGATAAGATAGCAGCATTTAAAATACCGTCTAAAGAATTTGGAATAATAATCTTGAAAATTGTTTGGAAGTTAGAAGCACCTAAAGCTAAAGAACCTTGAATTAACGAAGGATTGATTGCTTTTATCGATTCTTCAACTGTTTTAACAATTGTAGGAAGTAAAATTAATGTTAAAGTTAATGAACCAGTAATTACGTTTCCTCCAACTGCGCCAGTCATTGATGACATTATTGGAATAAATATTGCTGCACCAACAAGACCAAAAATAATGGAAGGGATACCACTAGACATGTCAACTAAAGATCTTAATATTCTAGTTAATCGATTGTTTTTAGCATAATATGCTAGATAAATTGCACCACCAACCCCTAAAGGCAAGGAGAATACAATTGTAAATAAGATTAAAATAACTGTAGTAATTAATGAAGATCTAATACCGCCGCCAAGAGTTTTAAAGTCACTATCTTGAATAGCAATACCTTGATCTAAAGTAGAAATAATAGCTTCAGCTCCACCATCATCGTTGCCAAATACTGTTACATAAGTTCCTTCTTCTGTTCTAACAGTAAGATAATTGATATAGAAATCTGGTGTAACTTGGAAAATAGTTCTATCATCAGCTCTAATCATTTCATTATTAAATGGAGAATTAACACTTATTTCGGAAATATAATAAATATCATTTTGATCATTATCTTTCTTAGATTTAATTCCAATACCCCATTTATCGCTATAAACTGTATCTTCATAACGCATTAAATCAGAATAATCTCTATTTTCACCTAAAACAAAGTCGTTTTCGGTTTTTAAAGTAACGGAAGATTGAGCATAATTAGTAGTAATAAAATTAGTTGTTAAATAAGGAGAACCTTCAACTAAGACATATCCAATAACAAGAGCTAATATTAAAACGCATAAAAATGAGAATATAGAAGTAATACCATTAGTAAAATAGTCTTTAAATCTTCTATTTTTAATGTTTCTTGAAACTATATCACTTAAAGAAATAGACTTTTTATTATTATTTTTATTTTTGGACATAGTCTTTTACCTTCCTAAAATGATTTAAAATTCTTTTAATTAAGCCATTTCTTTGTTTATCTTTATTGTAATTTTTAATTGCATTTAAAATTAAGTTTGTAACAATAATGATTAACATTAAAACAATACCTAAAGAGAATCTAACATCATATCCTAAGCCACTTGCTTCACCAATACCACTTAACATACTTGAAGCAATAGTTGAGCCTGGCATAAAGATATTATAAAATCCTGAACCCTCACTAGTATTACCGATGACCATTTGAATAGCAGTAGCTTCACCTAAAGCTCTACCAATACCTAAAATAATTCCAGCAAATATACCAGATTTTGCACCTTTTAAGATAACTTTTAAGTTAGTTTGAGCTTTAGAAGCTCCAAGAGCTAAAGAACCATTAATTTGTGATTGAGGAACAGCATTAATAGCACTTATTGATAAAGTAGTAATTGTTGGAATAGACATAATTGCAATAACAATTGCAGCACTTAAAATGGAAGATCCACCAAAAGTTTGTGTTCCAAAAGCTTCAGCAATTTCTCTAACCATAGGGCAAATTATACCCATACCAAAAAGACCAAAGATAACTGAAGGAATAGAAGCAAGAAGATCAACTGCACTTCTAATTACTAAAGATAAACCTTTTGGAGCAATTTTAGCGATAAATAAAGCAGCAAAAATAGAAGTAGGAACACTAATAATTAAAGATAATAAAACTACATATAAAGTAGTTAAAACTAAAAAAGGTACACCACCCATTCCATTATATGTCCATCTAGAAGAAGTAAAGAAAGCTATAATATCTTGCTTTTCTATTTCTCCATCAGTTCCATAGTTATAGATAAATGGTTGTACACCTTTAATGATAATAAAAATAACTGAGATAATAATAATTGAAGAAGCTAAAAGAAGCAAAAAGAATAAGATAGCATGAAGTATCTTATCACCAACAATTTTTCTTTTATTTTTATTATCTAACTTATTTCTAGATAATTGATTTTCCATAACAAGAATATTATTTACATTTAATATTAATTAATTTACATTATTAACTTTTTCTTAACATTTTAAGAAATTTTTTTGACCCAAATGATAATACATCTGGGTCAAAATTTTATTTAGGAGACTTTAATAAACTTAATAAATTATTTAACTAATTCAGCCCAAGTTTTAATTTCACCTTTATAAATAGAAGTTAATGTTTCTGGAGTTGCATCGCTAATTGCTGTGTTAGCTGCATTAACGATAGCAACAACAGCATCTTTACACATAATGCCATGTGTATTGTTATCGTTTAATTGTGCAAGTTCATCATCTTTGATTTCTCTAGAAAGGAATCCTAAATCAGAAACAACACCATTTTTACCTTCGGTAACACCTGGAATAGCATCACCAGAACCTGTTTGGTTCATTGGAATATTAATATTTTTATTTGGAATAGCTCCAAGGAATTTATCGATTAAAGCTGTAACAACTTTTTCAACTGAAGTAGAACCGCATGTTCTAATTTCAACTTTATCTGTACCACTTAAAACAGGATATTTAGCAATTAAATCATCTAATGTTGTAGTAGCAGTAGTATTTGTTAAAATTCCACCTGCAGATTGAATAGCATTTTTACCTTCACTTGTTTCCATGAATTCTAAGAATGCATGCGCAACATCACTCTTATTTTGAGCGTCTGCACTTGTATCTGCACTATAATCTCTAATAACATAGTTGAAGTTTCTATTTAATTCATAAGAACCATCAACAACTGTTTCTGTTGAAGCTTCAACACCTTTGAATGTTAATGCTTTAACATCTGTATTTCCTTCTAAGCCGTCTAATGAACAGTAACCGATGCCGTATTCATCAGCAGCAATTTTGGACATCATATCAGCATTTGATGTAGGTTTTGCTGGGTTAACACCTTCATTCCATAAATCTTCTTTTGCGACATCACTATAGCCTATTCCTTCAAAGAAGCATTCTCTTGTACCACTGCCTGCTTCTCTAGAATAAAGGGAAATATTCTTTGATGTATCAAATCCACCATTTGAAGTAGTTCCGCCACAAGAAGCTAACATCATACCTGCTCCAATAAGAGCAACAACTAATAAATTCTTTTTCATAAATTTCTTTTTTGTAACCTCGTAATAAAATTTACGGCTATATGATAGAAATCTCGAAGTTAAAGATATATCATAGAAAAGTAAATGAATGTTAAGAAATTGTTAAGAATTGAATTTTTATTCGATAAATATCGTTAAATTTTTCTTTAAATTTATTTAATAATTTTATTAAAATTATATTTACATAGTTACGTTTAGTCTAAATTTACTATCTTTTTAAATTCTTATTTTAATCTAAATATTAACCTTATATAATATTTTCTTGTTTGGATTGGAGAGTATTTATATTAAGTAAGATATAAGTTTGATTTCTTATGACTACTGTATTATTAATTGTAATTTATCTAGTATTTATTTCTTTAGGTTTACCAGATTCATTAATTGGAACTGCTTGGCCAGCAATTTCAGCTTCGTTAAATATTGATGAATCTTTTCAAGGCTTTATAACATCGGCAATATCACTTTGTACCATTATTTCATCTTTCTTTTCTATATATATAATAAGGAAGCTAAAAACAAGTGGTACGATAGTCCTTTCTATAGGTTTAACAGTTTTAGGATTAGTTTTATTTACTTTAATGCCTAATTTTTATTTACTTTTTATTGCTTGCATACCTTTAGGACTTGGAGGAGGAGCAATAGATGCAACTTTAAATAACTATGTAGCCCTACATTATAAAGCCCTACATATGAACTGGCTCCATTCATTTTGGGGAGTAGGAGCAACTACATCACCACTAATTATCTCCTATTTTTTAACTAATGATATAAATGGTCGGAGAAAAGGTGGTTTAGTTCTTGCGGCTATACAATTTTCTATTTTATTAGTTTCAATTTTAGCTATTCCTTTATATAAAAAGTGCGAAATTATATTTGCAAAAAGAGAAGTACAAGAAGTTAAAAAAGAAGAAAAAGCTAATATTTCAATATTAGATACTTTTAGAATTAGAGGAATATTTTTTGCTTTATTCGGATTTTTAGCTTATACCTCAGTTGAATCTTTAACTGGAATGTGGTTTTCTTCCTATGTTCATTTTGGTTTAACAAACACTGATGGAAGTGCATTAGTAAGTGAGGCTCAAGCTGCTAAATGGGGATCTTTCTTTTACTTAGGAATTACAATTGGAAGATTTATTTCAGGTTTATTATCTTTAAAAATTAAAGAAAAGAATATGATTCGAATTGGAGAAGTTATTATTGCAATTGGTATAGTTTTACTTTCGATTAATGTGAATTTATCAATTATTTTATTACCAATAAGTATTGTTTTAATTGGTTTAGGTTGTGCTCCAATTTATCCAGCAATTATTAAAGATACACCAAATAGATTTACTTCAACATATTCTCAAAATGTAATGGGAATTCAAATGTCTTTTGCTTATATTTCTAACTTTATTATTGCTCCAGCATTTGGTTTTATTGCAAAAGCAACATCATTTATTTATCTTCCTTATTTTATTATTGCTTTCTTTTTACTTTTGGTATTTGGTAATGAAGGAATTAACTTCAAAATTAAATATTATAAAGGCGATATTTTAAAACTTAAAACTAAGTAAGAACTTGTTTATCTATTTAATTTAAAATTAAGACATATTATTTAATTACGTACATATCCTGTAGAAGGACCTGCATTAACTTTTTTAATGAACGTTCCACAGTGACCTTATTTATATCTTGAGACACAACTCCATGATCTCTTTTTTTTAGTAAGTATTTCGTTTTTTTTATCAAATAAGGCTTTTATTTTTTCTGCCAATGTATATGTACGATAAATTATTTTAGGGTTGATTATATTTTTATCAAATTCCTTGTATATTTTGGCCCGTGATTTAGCATATCTAAGTATTGTTTTATCTTGAACACCTTTTAGTTTGGGCAAAGATTCCCCTGCTATAAATTTTTTAATAGTAAACGTAAATAATTTACAGATGAGCATAAATCAAAACATTAGGATAGATTTTTCTGTGAAATTCGTAAAAGCCCG
>CALVXK010000006.1 GCA_944369075.1 uncultured Bacilli bacterium | reverse complement strand
CGTCCCCCTTTAAATTTAAAGAATTTTTGTTAATTTTGCCCTAAACCCCCGGAAACCCCTGTAAAGTTTAAAGAGCCAGAACTAATTCTCCGATAAGTTGATTTACCCCATTATAAGCAGAAACATAGCATTTAATAGTAACTTCATCACCTATAGTTAAATTTTTTGTTGCATCATTTGTCTTCCAATCTTTTGGATTTGATAAAGAATAAGTTCCGGAAGCAGAATTGTATTTTAAAGAACCTTGTGTTCCAGTACATCCGTAAACTAAAACTCTATTTGTGCCATCGCTGAGATAGAAGTTACCATAATCTCCACCATCTGTAGCATCGTTATACCAACCATCAATTTTACCTGTGAGTTGATATAATGGTTGCGCAACGCCAGAATTTGATGGTTTTTCAGCTTCAACATCGACTTTTAACACTTCAGAAACTGTTGTTTCAACAATTTCGCCCTCTTCAAATTCCTGTCTTTCAGCATATTGAATATCAGTAATAATTCCATTTAATTCTTTGGTACCATTATAATCGCAACGAGTAGCAAGAATTGTTACTGTATCCCCGATTAAAATTTTTGATGTATCCTCATTTACTTTCCAATCTTTTGGATTTGAGAAAGTCCATTTTCCATTATCGCCAAAAGTTAATGTACCTTCCGTTGATGTAGCACCATAGACAAGAATTTCTTCTTCTGGATTTTCTAAGTCTTGTAAATAGAAGTTGCCATAATCTCCGCCGTCATTTCCACTTCTCCAACCGCTAACTTTACCAGTAATAGTATAAATTTGTTGAGGTACAACGTTTGGATCAAATTCAGTAGCATTTTGTTCAGCAACTGTCGAAACAACAGGATCAGGTTCAACTAAAGCAGCTTCAACCGAAAGTTCAACACTATCTGTTACTGTTCCATCGTCAGTATTAACGGTTACAGTAACTGTTGCGGTACCTGCCCCCATTGGAGCCAAATAAAGACCTTGAGGCATTACAATATCGTTGCTGGTAGTAGTAATTTCAATTGAGCCACTTAAAACTGCTTCTATAGCATTAACTGCTGTGCCTTCAAATTCAAGTTCAATCATTCTTGAACCAGTTAATGCATACCAAGGCCCTTCTTGTAATTCCTCCTTATTGGTAATTGTTACCCCTGTAACACCAGAAAGGGTAGGATTTTCTGGTTCTGGTTCTACTTGTTGTTGGTCACATGAAGTTAATCCAACAGTGCTGAGAGTCATTGCGCCGAAAGCTAATAAACTAACAGCAAGAAGTTTTCCTCTAAATTTTCTAGACATAATATCCTCCTAATTAATTAGATTAAAATTTAATATATTTTCACTCTATAGAGTAAAAAACTTATTGATGAAAAGCACCATTATTAATATTTCTTAATAATAGTTCATATCTTTTTATTTTATTTTTTCCCTTAAAAATACTTACAAAGGAATAAACAAGTAGGCATAAAGCAAATAATACAAGGAAAATAAAGACATAGAATTCGACACAAGTTGTGTCTAAAACTCCACCATTTGTGGCTTTAAAAGAAAGAGCTAAAAACATGAAGCCAACAATAGCAAGAATAATTCCTATCATTAAAGCACACATTCCACTAGAAATATTATTTCTGCCACGATGAATTTCAGAATGTCCTGCCCTTGCTAATGATTTAATATCATTTTCATCAAGATTATTTTTAACCAACTTTCCACAACGAGGGCAAACAAAATAATCTGAAGTATTATTTGTTCGTGATTCATTAATATTCAAAACACTCTTGAAATAATTTAAATCATTATCTTTTTTCTTGGCATTAATAGCTGCAATTTCAGAATTAAGTTCATTCTTTAATTCTTGCTTTTTGGAGTTAAATTCTTCTTTGCTCAACTCTTTTTTTAATTCATTAAGTTTCAACTTTAAAGCATATTTTTTAGATACGACTAAGGCATTTGATAAATATTTTACAGAATCAGCATTTTTTGCATCACGTTCTAAAGCTTTATGAATTTGTTTCTCATTAAGTTCTAGCCCACAATTTGAACAAAACATAATCGCCCTCCTTTAGTAATTTGCTTCTTCAACTTCAGAAGTTAAAGAAAAGCCTTCGCTATTGATTGGAATTAATTGATAAATTACATCTCCATCTCTTTCTTTATGGAAATTATAAATTGCACCACTAACTTTAAATGTTTTACCAACAAAATCCTCATAACTTCTATAAGCTAAAGTTGGATCGTTTGGATTTGGCCTATAAACAAATGGAATATAAACATTATATTCAAGTCCTTCACCATCCAAAGTAGATAAATATAAAGTAATAGAATCATCTCCATTATAACCGCCAGTTACAATTACATCTTCTGTTAAATTAACAGGTGAAAACAAGCATTCAAATTGTTCCTTTTTTAAATCGTTTGGAGCAAAATTAAACTCATGAACTTTTAAAGAATCATCTATTTCATCAGGTGTAAATAAAACTTTACCATCATTTTCATTATTGTTAATTTCAACTCTTGGAAAGGAATAAACACCTGTAACTTGGAATCCAAAATTTTCACTATCTTCAGCTACACCACAAATTTGAATAAATGAATTCTTGGTTGTAAATCTAGTTGGAATCGATCCCATGCCAGTAAAAATATTAATTCCAGCATATTCTCCATCAGGGTTGCTGCTTCCAGTTTCTTCATCAAAATACCCTTGTAAATATAAGATATTATCAGCGTAACCTGCAACTGTTCCTTGAATTCTTACATTTTCTCCATCATATGGATTAACATAATTTGGATCTTTTAAAGAATTTTCGACAGCATTTTTTAATTCTAATAAAGAGACATCAATATAATCGCCATAATTAAATAATGGGTCAGGCTCACCAGAGAACAAATTAAGTTTAAAATCTCTAGCTTGTTGTTCGGCTAGGGTGAATGTTTCAACATATTCTGGGATTTCGTTTAAATTTTTAATCCATGAATAACCGTTTTGAACAATCATTAAATTTAATAGTTCAAGTTCTTCAATTGATGCATGCTCTTTTTCTTCGTTTATCCAAATTAATGAAAGATATCTTGATCCGGTTGAATCAGCTTCAGGCGGACGATATTCAAAAAACGGAGACGAAATAACAATTGTGCCGTTTTCATTA
The DNA here is from genome assembly GCA_944369075.1 of uncultured Bacilli bacterium. Taxonomy (GTDB): domain Bacteria; phylum Bacillota_I; class Bacilli_A; order RFN20; family CAG-826; genus Onthovivens. The sequence continues at coordinate 77,904 of CALVXK010000006.1, read as the reverse complement.
GCATTTGTGAGTTTCTCTTTAGTGTAATTTGAAGCGGCTTTACCATATTCTTGAACTTTTCCAGTAGATTCTGGAGTATCAATTCCATAAAATCTCGATTTAATAAGTTCACCATTTTCGTCATCAACCATTTTAAAATGGGCAGTATCACCATCAATTGCAGTATAAAGTTCAACTTCTGCTATACCATCAGTAAAAAAATCATGGCCTTCATACTCTAAAGTTAATTTAATATCGCCGTCTTTTGCAAAATCTATAAATACAGGTTCTTTATTGCACGAAACCATAGTTGATAACAAACCAACTATAAATAATGAAGAATAAATATACTTAATTTTAAAAACTTTTCTCATTTTTTTACCTACATTTGAATATTTGTTAATTGTTCAGCTCTATCAAAAGCTTCATCGATTGTTTCATTTCCTAATAAAACTTGAGTTATAATCCCGCCAACGTTATCTCTAGCCGCTGCCGTTCCCTTAAATACTGGATAATTGAAATAGTTGCCATTAATTTGGCTTGCAACAACATTTGCACATCTTGGCATAAAATCCGATTCTTCCAGATAAGAAGCATAAATCTCATTAGTATAACAAGAAGTTCTAACTGGAGCGTAACCATTTGAAGCTAAACATATATCAATGTTATTTTCTTCATTTGTCAACCATTTCATTAATTGCCAACCAATTCTTGCTCTTTTATCGTTAGTTTCTTCACTTAATCTATTATTTTTCATTAAAGTTAAGGTAACGCCTTGAGAAACATATTTTTGTAATTCTGGATTATCACTAACCGCAGGAACTTTTGCAATTCCTACATTAAATCCAGCAGCACCTGGATCATTATAGCCTGCACCGCCTGTTGAACCTATAGTAAAAATGCATTCCATATTGGTAAAAGTATCGCTACCGTACTCATTATTATTAGTTCCTTTTGTTAAAAGAAGACCTTCATCATACCAGCCTTTAATTTCTTGAACCATTGCTTTAGCTTGATCGTTGTTAAAATCTATACTACCTTTGCCGTTATTCATTGAAACATAAGGTATATTTCTTTGGAAAGACTGTCCTATATAGAAATTAGCATCACTATCATAAACTAAAGGTGTAATTAAACCATTACCGTATTTATTTAAATCTTTAGCAATAAATCTAAGTAAATCAATAAACTCATTCCGTGAAATGTTATTCATATATTCCTCAATATTAGTTATTGAAGAATCATAATCACTCAAAACAATAGCTAATAAATCCTCATTATAAAGCAATACTTCACTTGATTTCATTAAAGGAAGAGAATAAATTCCTTCTTTAATGTAATGTGAGCCCTCATCTAAAAAGGAAGGTACAAAATCTTCTGCTCCTTTTAGAGAAGGGTTCAAATATTCTTGTTTACCAAATCCTATTTCATCATCATCAAAAAAATCTTCAAGGTTATAAACCCAAGTTTGATCATCGCTTTCATAAGATAAATAATCAGCAACATGGTCTGGATAAGCAACAGCAATTGTAGGAATATTTCCAACAGCAAATCCGCGTTCAATCTTATCTAAGATTTCATCATAACCACCTTGATACTCTAAATCGATAGTAATTTCTTCACCGGTTTGTTCCTCGTAAAGTCGTTCAAATTCGTTAACTTTATTTTGAACAACTATTTCGATATCTTGGCCAAAAGTATGCCAAAAAATAATTCGATTAGCGTCTTCTTCTGTTTTTCCACAAGAAGAAACTAAAAAGGAGGCGCATAAAAGGCTACTAACTAAAATCGTTTTTAATTTTCTTGTCATCTCTTATGACCTCCTTTATTTACATTAGTTTAATAAAAATTTAATTTTAAATTAGAGAGCTAAATTAGAAGCAGATTCAGCATCAGCAAATAATTTATCAAGATTTGATGGGTCTTGTAATAATGCTTGTGTGAATAAACCGCCAACTTGTGTTCTGATTGTTGAAGAACCTTTGAATGCAGGGCTAACGAATAAGTATGGGTTTACATCATTAAAGTAGTTGTTAACTCTTGCATATAATTTTTCAAGTGATTTATCTTGTGCTGCTGTTTCATCACATGCTGCAAGATAAATAGGATTTTCAAGAGCACTTAATCTAATTGGGAAGTAACCAGTTGAGTCTAAACCCCAAGAAAGAGCATTATCTTCATTAGTAATGTATTTATAGAATAACCAGGAAGCTAATCTTCTATTTTCATCGCTATGGTCTAAGATTGCCATTGAAGGGCCTTGCATAATTGTTGAAGTAGTTCCATTTTCTGCTTGTGGAATCATAGCAACACCAACGTTCATTGGATTATTTGAATTAAATTGATATGTTGTACCACCTGTTGAGCCAACTGAGAATAATAATTGGTTAGCAGTGAATAATTCGTTAACATAATTGCCTTCATTGGCGCCTTTTGTTGTAAAGTAGCCGTTTTCATAAGCATCGTGGAATTTTGTTAATAATTCTTTCATTTCTGGAGTATTGAAGTCGACACTTCCTTTACCATTATTGACGCTTGTATAAGGCAAATTATATTGTTTTGCTAATGTAATAAATAAGTTATCATCAGAATCATAGCCGAAGACTCTTGTTACACCGTCATCGCATGGTTGAATAATATCTTTAACTTCAGCATCATATTTTAATAATGCTGGACATAATTTATTAAATAGTTCTTCCCAAGTTAAACTACTTAAATAAGGAGCATTAATTGGATTACCATTATTAATTGTTGAATCAACGCTAGATAAATCTAAGCCGATTAAAACGTCTTCGTTATAAAACATTGCTTCAGTTGATTTTGAGAATGGTAATGACCAAGTTCCTGGAACAGTATATTCTTGGCCTTCTTCTAAGTAAGCAGGGACGAAGTCAGCTTTTTCTTCAGTTGTCCAGCCATATTCAGCATTATCAATATAATCATCTAATTTAACAGCTTTTCCGTAATCAATATAGTCAGCAACATGGTCTGGGTAAGCAGCAACTAAATCTGGATAGTTATTAGCTGTAAAGCCAGTAATAACCATATTTTCCAAATCATTATAACTTCCGCTTTGTTTAACATTGACAACAGTGACATTTGGTTCGATTTCTTTGAATTCTTCGACCCATCTGTTTAATAATGTTTGACCGGAATCACCAGAAGTTGTCCATAAATAAATTGTTGTAGGATCTTTAATAAAACCTTCTTGTGATGGACCTGGTGTAGCTCCTTCTGGTCCGCATGCACTAAGACCAATTGCAGCAAAAGCAGCAAACGCTAAAGCTAATAATCTTTTTTTCATTTTTAATATAAAACCTCCGTTTTAACCTTTGATACCTGCACGGCCGACGCCTCTCATAATATACTTTCTGAATAAGACGAAAAGTAAGAATAAAGGAACAGTAACTAAGACCGTAGCAGCTGTTTGATAACCATATTCAACTCTACCTGATTCAACATCAACGAAACTACTTCCTCTTAAACCATTAGAAATAAGTCTAAATTCATCTCTATTAGCAACTAAGTTTGGCCAAACATATGAATTCCGTGTTCCCATAAATTTAAGAATAGTTATCGAAATTAGTGTTGGGGCTGCAAGAGGAACCATGACCTTCCGTAAGAATGACCAATCGCTCTTCCCATCAACCTTGGCAGCTAAATATAGTTCATTTGGAATTTGCTTAAAGTTTTGTCTAAGCAAATAAATATAGAAAACACTTACCCAGAATGGAACAATCATTGAAAGATAAGCATCAAGAAGCGTTGCATTTTCGCCAATCCAGCCAAAAGCAGCAACTGTAATGTAGTTAGAAATAACCATCATTTCGCCTGGAATCATCATAGTCATTAAAAAGACTAGGAATAAGGCTTCTCTACCTTTAAAGTTAAGTCTTGCAAAAGCAAAAGCACCAAAAATTGTTGTAATTAATGTACCTATTGTAGAGAAAATTGCAACAACGATAGTGTTAGTCATATAAGTAACAAAATTAAAGTGTTGGAAAACATAAACATAATTCGACCACATAACTATAGTTGGGAAAAATGTTTGGTTTGCACTAATAATTTCGGAGTTGTTCTTTAACGATGTAATAATCATCCAATAAAATGGGAAAATCATCATTAAAGCAAGGAATGTAACTAAAATATACAAAATAATTGTTAAGAAAAACCTTGTAACTTTTTCTCTTTTTTTAATTGAATCGACACTTCTATTACCTTCTTTAATTGTAATAGTTACATCAACATCAATATCTTTATCATTAGAGAAATCGATATATTCTTTTAATTTAGTAGCGACCATATCTTTTCCTCCTAATAGTGAACTCTCTTCTTAGAGAGCCAAAGTTGTAAGAATGTAAAAATAAGAATGATAATAAATAAGATAACAGCAGCTGCGGCAGCTAAACTCGTATTCGATGTTAAGTTATCGTAAATATAATAAACTATTGTATACATATTATAACTGCCAGTTGAAGTACCAGGGCCGTTAAATAAAGCAACAATTGAGCTGTATTCCTTAAATGCTCCGATAAATGATGTAACCATTAAATAGAGAATCTGAGGAGATAATGCAGGAACTGTAATTCTAAGCAAAACTCTCCATTTTGGCGTAGAGTCAATTTTTGCTGCTTGATAATATTGTTTATCAACTCCTTGTAAACCGCTTAATAAGATAAGAATCTTAAATGGCAATGACGACCAAACAATATAAATGCATAACGGAACCATTGCGGTCCATCTATCGGCGCCATAAATCCAAGTTATATCGCTTCCAAATATGTAGTTAATAATACCTTGTTTATCAAATAAGACACTAAAAACCATACCAATAGCGATAGTGTTTGTAACATATGGAAGGAAGAATACAACTTGATATACTTTCTTTAACCATTTTAATGAATTAAGCAAAACCGAAATAAGTAAAGCAATAACAAGTGATAATGGAACAGTTACAAATGTAATTAAAAATGTGTTAACAAATCCATAATCAATAAGTCTATTATCTCGATAGCCATTAATATCACTTAAACCTAAGATTGCTCCAAAGTTATTAAGCGTAAATCCGTCAAAATCCCCAGTAACATAGTTGTAGTTGCTCATGAAGGAAATGACAATTGTATTAATTAAAGGATAAATTAAGAAAATTGCCATTAATATAAGAACAGGGGCTAAATAAAGCCAGGCTTTCCAGTTGTTAGATTGCTCGTTATCTAAAACGCCGCCAACTTTAAATTTTTCCTTTGCTTTTTTTCTAGATACAAAGTGAACAATTACATCCTTTGATTCATCGTATTTTGAAAGATATCCTTCTTTCATTCCATCAAATACTTGATCTCGAGATAAAGTCAAATCGTAATTTTTAGAAATTGTTGTATTTTCCATAAATCTTAGTCGATATAAATTCTTTCCTCTGTATGTTCATCAAAGATGAATAATTTATTAGGTAAAACTTTAAGTTTAATTTCTCCAAGTAAGTTTTGTTCAACGTGCTGAATAATAACTTTAAATGTTGGAGATAAGCAATTATCGTTTTTTGAGATGATGGAAATATCTCTACCTAAAACTTGAATCATTTCAGCATTTGCATGTAAGACATGATCATCTTCGTTTGTAAGAGCAAAGCCTTCAGGTCTAATTGCTACATAAACATCTTGATCCTTAATGTCTGTTGTTGTTCGATAAATTAAATCTTCGCCAATATAAATACCTTTGTTTTTAACTTTTCCTTTAAAAACATTGATTGGTGGATTTCCTAAGAATTGAGCGACGAATAAATTTTTAGGGTTATTAAAAACATTTTGCGGACTATCAACTTGTTGCTTAATACCATTTTTAATGACAACAATTTGATCACAAATAGACATTGCTTCTTCTTGGTCATGAGTAACGAAGACTGTAGTAATTCCTGTATTTTGTTGAATTCTTCTAATTTCTTCTCTAGTTTGAAGTCTTAAACGAGCGTCTAAGTTTGATAGAGGTTCGTCTAAAAGTAAAACCTTTGGTTTCTTAACTAAAGCTCTAGCAATAGCAACTCTTTGTTGTTGTCCGCCAGAGAGTTGAGCTGGCTTTCTTTCGAGATATTCTTCGATTTGAACAAGTTTTGCAGTTTCGTGAACAATATCTTTTCTTTCGTTAGCTGTTAATTTTCTATAAGCTAAAGCAACACTTGTTTTAACATCTTCTTTTTTGACATTAAAAGTTTGTTTAACAATATTTCTAACTTCATCTACTTCTTCTTCTTTTAGTTTCTTAATTAAGAAGTAAATTTGAGTATCTCCTTTATCATCATATGCACTTAATTCTTTGATATGTGAAGCGAATTTTTTTAATGCATGATAAAGCTCTTTTTTAATTTCTTTTGTTTCAACATTATCTATTCTCAAAGAACCTTTGCAATTAAAGTTATTTTCAACTTCTTTAACGCATTCTAAAGCATCTTTTTCCGATTTACTAATCAACGAAACAAGTAAAACTGTTTTACCTTTATTTTCGTAAGAAGGAGAATAAGCGATTTTAAATCCTTTAGATCTTATAAAATCCAATATATCAGAAATTAAAATTCCGCTTTCTTCTTTTTTAACATCTAGGTCAAAAATAAATTGACCATTGCAGATTTTCTCAGAACTATCTAAAGCATAAGAGAATCTCATTTTTGCATCAAATAATGCGTCACTAGTTTGTTTTTGCTCAACATTAGTTGTCTTTGGCTCAATAATTCTTGAGAAATTATCTAAGAACAAATCCTTATCTCTTTCGTTTTGATTTAATAAATCAACAACTAAAGTCAAATTATTACCACTCAAAGAAGATGTAATTTTATAATTTTTCTTTGAAATACCGATTTTTCCAAGTAAAGTTTTTGTTGAACGGACAATACCTTCAACGTGGTCATCTTCTTTCATGTCATAAATGTAGCTAATATGGAAATCAAAGAATGTAACAAGCGGAACTTCAACCTTTAAGTTTAAAAGTGGAAATTCAACGTTTTTATAAATAGTCATATGAGGATAAAGTGCGTAATTTTGGAAAACTAAGCCAATTCCTCTTTTTTCAGGCGAAAGATTAGTAACTTCTTCTTCACCAAACCAAACTTCCCCACTTGTTGGAGTTTGTAAACCAGAAATCATATATAGAGTTGTTGATTTACCACAACCAGAAGGTCCAAGCAAGCCAACTAAAGCACCGTCAGGAACAGTTAAATCAAAATCATCAACTGCAACAGTGTCTTTAATATGTTTTTTAGGATTTCCTGGGAAAACCTTTGTTATGCCCTTAAGTTTAATTTCCATATATAACTCCTTTATTTACGAATGATAAGTGTTCCGTCATCAATAACATCTTGGTTAATTTTAAGTTTATCTCTTCTTCTCTTTTCAGCATTATTTTTAGCTGCAATAACAAAGTATCTAATAAAGTAACCAACAAGGATAATACTTGCGACACCAAGAACAATAATATAAGGATCTGTTGGATTATAAACAACGAGTGAGTTTGCAAATGTTGTCGACCTAATTACAATAAAAACCACTAACAACAACACAGACTCAATTGTTAAATAGCCCATCGTAGCAGTTGTAACATAAGATTTTGTATTCATTCTCTTAAATTCATCGTTTCTATTCTTTTTCTTTAAGTAGAAATATGAAGGAATAACGATTCCCAAGAATATTAACGTCGATAGACCAAATGTTAAACCAACAATCAGATCATAATTAATATTAAATGCGCCTGTAATTTCACTTGAAATAGTAACTCCCGAAGAATCCTTTAAATCTTCCATGCCAGTATAAATACGACCGAATCTTTGATTAAAGGTTGTTCTATTTAAGTCTCTTCCAGTATCTGGGTTATAAATTCCTAATTGATAGTATAAATCGTAAATTTCAACCTTTTCTATATCATCAGCATCAATGTTTTCAAAAAGTAAAACAACTTGGCCGCCGCCTGTAACTTCATATTGCATAGAGGTTGATTCTAATCTTTGGATTGTGCCATCTTTATGTGTTAAGACAAACTCTGTGTCACCACCAAAGGAAAGAATACTTCTAATATAATATCTTCCATCGTTAATATAATCTTCATATTCCATAAAAGCTCTAGCAGTAGTTGCACTTAACGATTCATAAAGCGCTATTCCCTTATCCTCAACATTAAATGTAAAAGTAGAATAGCCAGAGAAATTGCTACTGCCATTATAACTTAATTTAAAAAAATCTTCGGAATTGTATATTGGGGCAAAAACATTTGCATCTAATGATGTAGTTATACATGTAGAATATGTTGGATTATCTAAATCTACAGTTCTTGTATCGCTGTTATAAGGAAAAATATTAAAGAGTTCAATACCCATATCATAAAGGACTTGTTCGCCATAAGCTATGTCAATGTCACAATAAGTGTTTAAAGAATTAGCACCTAAAGAAGAACCTAGCCCATCATAATTATTGTTTTGTTGAGCCTTATTAATTGCTGCGCTTCTTTGAACGACTTGACCATCAGTTTGTTTCACATAAAACCTTAAAGATGCAGGTAAATATTCATCACCCTCGCCTAAATAACCGACATAATAGTTATTTTGTAAATTTGCTGTTTCAGAAAAATTAATTAAAACTTGAAACGATGCACTTAATTCAGTAACAGCATATGATCTAAGTTGGACTTCTAAGTCAGTATTTAATGTTCCTAGTTCACCATTAACTCCGTTATTAGCAGAAATTTCTGCACTTTTAGAAATTGTTTCAAGTGAAGAAACATTAGATTCGTTTGAAGTAAATGAACAGGTAGCTACCCCTATAAAAAGGTATAGAAAACTCAAAGCTAATTTTTTAAACTTCATGACTTAATTATATCGATTAGTAGTTTCAATAACAACATGAAAATAAACATTACACTGTAAAATTGTTTTAGCTCTTTCATATGAAAGAAAAGTCGAAAAAATCTCCTTTAAAACTTTCTAGTAGGATTAAAATCCGTTAATTTCATTCTATTTTCTTCTTTCGAGACTTCGAATTTATCTTTATAGATTTTAGTTCCATAAGTATCAACTTCTATTATTCCAAGCATATAATCATGGAAATTTTGTTTTTTCTTAGAAAAAGCTGACATTGATAAAGAAATAATTAAAGGAATTCCTAAAGTAGCAACGGAAAGTATTACTTCTAAAAATAAAAATATTACAAATCTTAAAGTAAACTTCCAAAAATTAACATTATAGTTATTTGAATCTAAAAGCCCGATTCTCATTGAAAGTCTTCCTAAAGTCTTTCTACCTCTAAAGAAAATTAAAGGAATTATATAAAAAGTTATCGTTGTAGAAAGTATCACTCCAACTGGAATTTCTACAAAAAATAACATATTTGATAAAAACTTTTGATAATCTAAAACATTTGGGGTTTTAATTATAAATTGTGCTAAAGCAATATTATCAATATAAGGTTTATAAATGTTGTTATTATATTGAGCAATCGGAATATTAGCTTCAGTGTTTTTAACTACTTCTCCATTTTCATCTTTAATAAAATAAGGATTACCATTATAAGTTAGATCGCTTCTAGATATAGATTCTAAGTATTCGTTTTCTAGTTCTTCTTTATATTCTGGTAAAGAATCAAAAAATTCATATATTCTTGTAGTTAAAAATGTTTCGATCTCAGCTGAAGACATATCTTTTCTATAGTTGATATAAGTAACAACATCTTCGACACGGTCTCTATCACTTGAATAAATATATAAAGATGAATTTACTTGAGCGACTTCTAAATTATGATTGATTTCATAAAATTTTGGAGTAGCTTCTACTATTCCTTTTGCTCCCATAAAAAGAAGCAAACCTAAAATAGCAAAAACGACGAAGTCAATAATCATCGCTCCAAACTTTTGTGAGAATCTCGCGCGATAATAAGTTAAGTCTATTTTCTTTTTTGTTTCCACGTGATTATTTTCCATAGCCTAATTCTTCGTAATATTGATTTAAACTTGATTCATCTACTACTATTGAATTAGTAGTGATTTCTTTTAAAGAAGTATTAAATGTTGTAAATATTGTAATAAATAAATTGATAATAACAATAATTAATGCAATTAATGAAGGTAAATATAAAATAGGTAATGAAAATAAATAAGATAAACCTACTCTTAGAAAAGGAATTAAAAACATTAAAACCATTGCATCAATTACTTTAAATAACGATACACTAATAACCATATTTCTTTTTAAATAAGACATATCATTTTTATTTATTCTTTCAACTTTTAATATTTTTTCAATTAAAGTTTGTCTTTTATTATTTGTTAAAGGAATAACAAAATATAAAATGACACATGTAATAACAAATGAAATATAAGAACAGATTATATAATCGTTTTGTAAAACATTTTCGTTATCTTCTATATCATTTCTAAGCGATAAATAAGAGTAAGTTCCATCGAGCGATTTTAAATCATTAAGAGCAATATCATCAGTTAAAGCACCAAAAAGTTTAACAAATACATTATCTCGAAAATTGTTAAAATCTTCATAAGCTTCAGTTGACATCTCATCCCCTTCAAGATAATTATGCGAGAAAGCTTCTTTATACTGTTCTTTTAGTTTATAAGTACCTAAAGAAGTAAAAGATGAGGTATCAAAATATTCTTTACCATAAAGAAGATAAAGTTCGTTAATTCTATCAGCTTTATCTTCTTTATAGTTAACAACATAATTTACAAAAATTTCTTTATTTTCATCTTCTTTATCTTCGAAAACATAATATTTTAGTAATAACGAATTGGTATATTCTAGACTATCGTTAATGTTATAAACATTAGTGTTATCTTCATAAAAAAGTAATTCTCTTTCATAAAGCAGTCTAAATATTTTTTCTTGAGAAGATGAAATATTTTCGGTTATTTGATCGTATTTTATTATTGGTCTAGAAATTTGAAAGATTACTAATTCGAAAAGAATAGTTGAAATTATTAAAGTTAAAAATATTTCTCCCAAGAATACTAAGATTCTTCTTCCTACCTTTGTTGGATATATATCTATGTGTTTTTTATTCTCTTCTTTAAATTCCATCTTAAATATTAAACATTATAAAAGAGGAATTAACAATAAAGAATTTATGTAGCTTACTTACTAATCTATAATATATCTACGGCTTAAATATAAAATAATTTCCACAAAATTTGAAGATAATAATAATAATGCTGATAAAAGTATAGCAAAGGATAAAACCATCAAAATCAGAGATACAATATATTTAATTCTATCAATCATTAGCGCATTTCCATAAAAAACCAAAGCTGAAAATACATAGGCAATTGAAAATAAACTAATACACAAAAACAATAATGCTGATACGAGAAAAAATATAGTCCATATATCAGTAAGGTAGCGTCTAGAGGTATCTACTTTGTTTAAGTTATAAATTGTCAGAATTAATACTAATAAAAATATAGAAGAAATAATAGATAATAAATTGAAAAAATTTATTTTAGTGAATTTATTAGATCTTGAACATTGTTTGTCCTTATATTCAGCCATTATTTCGTCTTTGTCTTTATCACTAAACTCAAAATAATTTGTTATTCTTAATAATTTTTCAAAAGACGGGGAAAAATTATATTTTTTAATTTGTTTTATTTCTTTATCAGTTAAAGATAAATCTGATTTTAAGACATCCGAATCAAGCTTTCTTTCATTAATTTTATCCAAAATTTTAAATTCTAATACCATATTTACCTCCAATAAACTTTTTTGCTTCCTTCAATCGCGTGCTTATTTCCTATATAAATTATATCTTTTAGCCCGTTTCAGCTTCTACTTCTATTGCTTCCATAGACACAAATTCTTCTTAATTTCTATATCTTTGATAATTATTCTCATATTCAGCTTGTCCATTCTTCCTAGCTAATTTCCAGGAACGAACATAAAACTGTTTTCTAAATTTTTAAATGAGCAAAGAGAAAGGAAGATTAAAACCAAGTTCAAAAAAGACTTAATTTTCATCTTTTTCCTCCTACATTTGTTAATTCCCATTATACTAATTTTTATAAATCTCGTAAATGAACTCGTTATAATCCTTATAAAACTTCTTATTTTCATAAGATAAAGAGTAAGTATTAGTAATATATTCATTAAAATTTTGATGCGTTTTAGATAAAACCATCATACCAAAGGAAACGATTAAAGGGATAAAGAAAGTTACTAAAGATAATAAATTTTCGATAAAGAAACTAATTAAAAATTTAACTAAATATCTTCTTTTAGATAAACACATTCCATTAACGCCTAAACTACCATATTTAAATATTAATTTAGCAAGAGTTAAATTACCACGTGGAAAGATAAAAATAGGAACAATAAGGTAAAGTATAAGATAAGAGATAATATAAGAAGATACTATTCCAACAATCTCTAAATTAGTAAGATTAGAAGAAGTTAAACGATATGTTTCGTTATTTAAAAAGTACCCGCTTGATTCGTCTAATACCTTTACATAGAAACTATAAATAGATGAATAAGATGCATTAGTATTAATTTCATATTCTTTACTTTCTTCATCATAAATAAATATCTCAGGATTATCATGTTTATATTTTTCTAAAGTTTCTTTACCAATATTTGAGTTCTTACTATAAATATTTAAATCGATATAGAAATAATTTAGTCTATTATCTATTTCATTAATTTTATATTCATAAGTATAATCTTTATTTGAATCTAAATATTCATCAATTCTTAATATTTTATCACCATCTTTAACATATAATTTAGATTCTAATAAGACATTGTTTATCGTATTTAGTTCATTTTTATAATAACTAGAATTATGTAAGATTAAAAAATAAGAAGAATATAAAATTAATGAAAGTAAAAGTAAAAATATAAGATCTAAAATACTAGAAATAATTCTTTTAGATACTTTTGCTTCATCATAATGTAGTTCTACTTTTTTATTACTTACTTGTTCCATTGTTATTAGTACTAATATTATATTCTTCTTTATCTTTAATTATTATCTTACTTAAATAGTTAATCATTGTTTGTTTATTTTTATTAAAGTAAGAATATATCGCATTTAAGATTGATAAAAGTAAAGTAAAGATAATAATTACTAAGAATGATATATTAAAGAAAGATACATTTAATAAGTTAAAAGAAGAATAAAAGAATAGATATACAAAGAATAAGATATAAATATTAAATATAAAGCTTAAAACTAAGGAGATTAAATATTGGTATAACTTTAGTTTACTTTTATTAGTTTTTTTATTTATTCCAATAACTTTAAATAACTTAAACATAAAATTAGCATCAGATTTAAAGATTAATCTAGGAAGTAACTCTAGTAATAGAAAAGAAATAAAATAAGAAATAAATATTTCTACTAATAAAAGTAAACTATATTTGTTAGTATTTTCATCAAGTTTAATTAAATTATCTTTATATATATTGTTAGTACTTTCAAAATCTTGAATTAATTCATTATAAAATAAGGTATAGTTACTTAAATATTCATCATATAGTTCTTTATATTTAGAAGAATAATCTTCTTCAAAAACATATTTAATTAAACTTAATGCTACATCATCTTGATATTCAAAATAAGAGTTATCTAAATAGTTATTTTTATAATAATTAGATAAATATTTATTAAATAAAGAATTAATAAATTCCTTATTTTGAATATCATTGATCTTTAAATAGTTAGCTCGATATGTAAATAAATAATAATTTATATTCTCTTCTTTACTTAGATTATTAAATTCTTGGTAGGTAGATACTAATTCTCCTCTAACATCAATATTATTATTAACTATATAAGTTTTTAATTCTCTTCTTATTTCTTTATAAATAACTTCATCTACATCTAATAATACTTTATTATTACTTTTTTCTTCATATTCTAGTAAAGAAGAAGATAAAGCTTCGTTATATAAATTATTTCTAATAGATACATTATTACTAATAAGATTTTTAGAAATACTAGTTAAATCTCCTAAAGGTTTAATAATTAACCCTTGAATAAAACATACTAGAATAAGCAAAGAAAAAATAGAAGCTAGATAAATTAAAAACCTTCTACTTCTTTTAGTTACTAAATTATTAGAATAATCTTTATTTAATTCATTAACTTTTATTTTCATTAATATTAATCAATTATTTTTAACCAATCATTAATCTCTTTATAATCATTTATCCAAATAGTAATTAAATCATAAGTAAAGAAATAATTAGTTACATCTTTATATGTTTTAGCATCAAACCCTTCTTCTCTTTTCATAAATATAAAATTAAACTTCAAATGATTTGATGCCAACTCTAATAATCTTTTCATATTTGGATCAGTTAATGATATACCAATAAAAATAGATGTATTAAATATAAAATCATGTAGTTGTTTAGCAATATTCCATGAATAAGGATTGTTATATAAGTAGTAATATTCTGACTCATTAAAAATTAATGAGTCAGTAAATTTATATTCATTATATCGATCAAAAGGAAGTAATCCATGAACATGGAAGATTGATACTTTAGCTTCTTTATTTAAGAAAGAATTATCATCATAAGTAGTGTTATATAATATTCCTCTTTTCTTTAAAATATATTCTAAATTAGTATCGTAGTTATATGTAATTACCGTAGTTTTATCGTGTCTAGCAATATAATCAGTAATTATATACAAGGTTGTTTGTTTATTAGAGAAAAAATCAATATCTGGTTTAAATAAATATAATTCTTTATTTAATTCTTTATATGTATCAAATCCATTAGCTTTTAATATCTTTGAAGAAACAAATAGTTCATCACCAACATAATGTTGTATTTCTTTAATTCGATCTATACTACCTTCATAAAACTTTTCATTTAAACTATGAGTTAATGATTTCCAATCTTTTGCTCCATAATCTGCATTTATTCCACTACCTAAAACTAAATCTACATCTATTCTATATGTAAATAGTTTAAGTAAGAAATGTATAAAAGATTCTTCATTATCAACATTTTTATCTAAATTTAATAAATATAATATATCATCTTTAAAGATATTCCCTTTAGCTTCATCTTTCTTAAATTTAGGATTATTCTTATCTTTTAATAGATAATCAATCTTTTTTCCTTCCATAAATCCTATCGCTCTAAAGTTATATTCATCAAAATATACATTCAAAGATGATTGGGGAATATATGGATCTAAATAATCTACATTTTTAACTTTAAAGAAATTGACATTACCCATAACGTCAATTTCTTCTAAATTTGCTTTCCATAACGAATTAAAAATATGGATAACATATTTATGAATATGTTCATGATTTGAAAAAACAACTACTTTAAAATTACATTTAGGATCAAAATGGAAACCAAATGATCTAGAAATAATCGATTTATAACTAACTCCATTTAAATAGAATAAATAAAGTAATATTAAGTAACATTTCTTTTGAAATATATAATCTTCTCTTTCTATTTTTTTCATAAATAATAATGTTTCCTTACCATTAAAAATTCTAACACGAAAGCATTAAATTAAGTAAACATTATTACATAAATATTTTCTAAATTTATTTTAATTTAAAAATACAAGGTAATCCTTATTACTATAGAAACTTAAATCCATAAAATTGAATTTTGCAATACCCTAAGAAGCCAAATTCAATGGCTAATTCAGCGTAATATTTATCGAAAATGACTACATTAGGAGAAAATTAGTAATTTTAAAAATCTACTTTTTATTATTCAAATAAAAAGTTTCCACGTGATAAGAAAATATTACCATTATTGTCGAATTTTTATTAAAGATATAAACACTATATTTACATTCCATTTTTCATTGAAAATATGTCCCGATTTTTCACGTGAAAACCGAAAAACACCACTTTTTTCACCTTATATAATAGGTATTTATATTTTACTAACAATCACTAACAATTACTTTAAATTTCAATGCAAAAATACCTTTAATTTTTATATTATGCTCACGTGGAACTTTATTTTAATCTTCCCATCAAATATTACTAATATTTTTAAAGCAATTATCAACACTTTGTATTAAAATATACGTCGTATGAAATACTTATTATTTAAATATATCTACAAAAAGATATGGAAAGAAGCTGCAATAGGAGATGCTAAATTACACGCTAAAGAAACACTCCCTTTAGATGTAATTAAAGAATCTTCTTCATTTTATTCAACTTATTCAAAGAAAAACCTAGAATTTAATTTATATTATGATACTACTAAAGAAGTTAGACCATTAATAATCCATATCCATGGAGGAGGTTGGGCATATGGAAATAAAGATATGGATGATAATTTTGCTTATCATTTAACTAAATATAATTTTAATGTGTCTACTTTATCTTATACTCTTGCTTTTAAAGCAAAATTAATCGATCAACTTCATGAAATCGATGATTATTTAAACTATCTTTATGCTAATAAAGATAAATATTATTTAGATATGAACAATATATTTATGGTTGGAGATAGTGCTGGAGGAGAGTTAATATTTTTATATAATGCGGTAATAAATAATGAAGATTTATACGATACTTATCATCTTTCTAAAAAAGAATATAACAAAAATATTAAAGCAATATGTTTAAACCATGCTACTTGTTACATTAAAGATTTAGGTAGAATCCCTAACGAAAAATATTTTAGTGAAGTATGTATGGATGGCATAAAAAGAACTCTTTTAGGTAAAAACTATATTAAATCTAATTTATATAATAAATGTGAACCTCAAGAAGTTTTAAAAGAAGATTCTACTATTTCTCCTATTCTTATTTTAACTTCTAAAGGAGATAAATCTTTTTCATATCAATCTAAATTACTTGATAATGATTTAAATAAACTAAATATTGAACATAAATTTGTTGATTTAGATAATGAAAAAGCAATACATGTATTTAATGTACTTTATCCTGATTTAGATGATTCAATCGATTTTAATAATAAAATGACTTCCTTTTTTTCTAAATATATAACTAAAGATTAAATATATAAGAAATTACATCATAGCCATAATAATAATCACTTAAATAATTATTACTAATAACATATAAGGAAGGTACTACTTTAATAATAGTATCTTCTATTTTATTAATGTTATTACTTAACATATAATTTTTAACTTCTTCTTCATCTTCAAAATTAGATCCATTATTAAATGAAGGATAATCATTTTTTAAATTTACAGTATTATATAAATATAATTTAGTATCTACTTCCCCTTTAGAATATAAATCTAAATAACCTAATAATGAGTTTTTACATGTATTACATGTAGGGCAATCAATTCGATACAAATAAACATAGTAGGTATTTTCTTTTTGATTATACATATTTTTAATATTATCTAATTCATATTCTTTAAAAGTAACATAATCAATACTTTCATCTAGATTAAAATGAGGTAAATCTACTTTAGAAGAACAAGAAGATATATTACATAATAATAAAATAGATAAGGAAAGTGTAATAAATTTAAATAATTTGTTCATAGTTTGTAAGATATTTTCTATAATTATACTTAATATGGAAAAGAAAGAAATATCAAATAAAGAATTAACATATAATATTAAAAAATCTTATAGTGTAATTATTCCTTACTCAATAGTAATTATCCTCTTATTAATTTTAATTATACTTTCTAGTTATATCTTAACGATTACATATAATTTAACTAACGTTATTATATTAACATTATCATCTTTAGTTTTATTAATCTTATTAATATTTTTTATCTTATATCTACTTATACCTTCTTATTTAGTTAAATATGATATATCTAAAGATTTAGATTTTAATGATCGATATATTATTGTTTATAAATCTTTTAGAAGAATAAAAATATATTTTAAAGATATATTTGCGGTGTATTCTTCAGCCTATTCTTATCAAACAAGTAATTCTAAAGTATTAATATATTTAAATAACGGTAATATCGTTACAGTTAGACACATTAAACAAGCTAAAGAACTTTATAATTTAATAAATAATAATATTGTAAATAAAAATTACTTAATTGATAAAGAACCTAAATTTTTAAAATTTATTAAAAGGTTTATTGAGATTTTCATTAATCTAACTTTAAGATTAATGAAAATATATAAATCTAAACCATTTAAAACTTATGATGAATTAATTGATGTTTATAAGAAAAATAAGATAACTAAAGTATTTATTGTTATATCTAACACAGTTTTTAAATCTAACTATCATCATGAATTAATATCACATTTAGAATCTAATAACATTTCTTACTATATTTATAATGTTTCGATAGTTAATCCAAGTATTGAAGAAGTTAATAAAGTTTATAAAATGTATTTAAATTCAAAAATGGATTCTCTTCTTGCAATTGGTGGAGGATCAATTATCGATTTAACAAAAGCTTTAGGAATATTAATCACATCTAAAAATAAAAATTTAAGTAAGTATGCAGGTAAATTTAAAGTTAAAAAGAAACTACCATTTTTAGTTACTATTCCAACAATTTTAGGTAGTGGAAGTGAAACTACTTCTTCAAGTGTTATTTCCTTTGATGAAGGAAAATACGCTATAACATCTTTCAAACTTGTACCAAATTACACATTTTTTGGCGAAAACTTTATATCTAAACTTGATTTAAAAGTATTAGAAACTCATATACTTGATGCCTTTACTCATGCCTTAGAAGCTTATTTAAATGTATATTCGATTAATAGATTTGATAAGTATGCTTTAGAAGCTATGAAGTTAATTACTTCTTCTTTTAAAGACATATTAGATAATAATGTTGATTTAAGTGATCAAAATAATATTTCTAAAATAAGAAAAAACTTTATTTTAGCTTCCTATTTAGCAGGTATTGCTTTTTCTTATAAAGGAGTCGGAATAATCCATGCTTTATCTCATCCTTTATCATTTAAATATAATTTAGGACACGCTAAAACCAATGCTACTTTAACTCCTCACGTTTTAAGAACATATAAATATAATAAAAGAGGGTTTAAAAAAATGTCATATCTAGCTAAATATTTAGACCTAGGTTCAACACCTGATGATCTAATATTATTCCTAGAAAAAATAAATAAATATTTAGAAATAACTAAAATTATTAAAGAAATTAAACCAGATGATATAAAATATATGGCAGTACATGCTAAAAGTGAAGCAGGAATATTTTATGGAACACCTATATATTATTCCTTAGATGAATTTATAATGATGTATATCAATATTAAAGCAAAATAGGAGGTAGAGCTAATGGAACAACACGAATTAAAAGAAGGCAGATTATTAAGTTATGAAGGTAATTTAAATGAAGTTGGCTTTGCTTATTCTTTAGTAAAAAAATATCGTAGAAAAGATATTGTTTTTAGAAAAAATAAAATAAAAGAATGGGACTATTACGCAATAATGAATGAAAATTATGCGATTGCTTTTACTATTTCTGATTTAACTTTATTTGGACTAGTCTCTGTTTCAGTAATTGACCTTGTTAAGAAAAGATTTAAAACTTTATCAAAAGTAAAAATGTTTACACGTGGTAAACTTAATTTACCACCATCTTCAGATAATGGAGATGTTTCTTTTGAATCAAAAGACTTTAAACTAAAATTTTTAAATGACGGAAATAAAAGAGAAATAAAAGGATATATTACAAATTTTTATAATACTAAAGACTTAGATTTTGATATTATTCTTTCCGAAACTTCAATGAATTCAATGGTTATTGTTACTCCGTTCTCTAAAAAAGGTCAATTTTATTATAACCAAAAAATTAATAACCTTATTGCAAATGGTTACTTTAAAATTGGCAATAAACTTCACTCTATTAAAGATAATATGGGAGTTTTAGATTGGGGAAGAGGAGTATGGCCGCATAAAGTAACATGGTATTGGGCTTCTTGTTCTTCTAAAGACGAAATGGGTAACTATGTTGGTTTTAATCTTGGTTATGGTTTTGGTGATACATCGAAAGCTAGTGAAAATATGCTCTTTGTTAACGAAAACGCTTATAAATTTAACGATGTAAAATTCTATTTTAAACAAGGTAGAAGAAAAAAAGATATCGATTATAGTGGTGATATCAAAATGTATAGTGAATCAAATGATATTAATTTAGTATTTACACCAATAGTTGATCGTAATGAAAATACTATTACTCCTATTGCATCAACTTACCAACATCAAATATTTGGAAAATATAATGGAACATTTAAAGTTGGTGAAAAAACTTACTTCATCCGTGATGCATATGGATTTATTGAGAAAGTAAAAAATAAGTGGTAAATTCCACTTATTTTTTATTAGAAATCTCTTTTTTTATAGAAATGATAAGTTATAAATAAAACCAAACCAGCAAGTATAATTCCAAAAACCAATAAATCAATTAAACCAAAAAGCCATAACAAACTAAACAAAGGCTCTACAAAGAAAGGAATAAGAGCAACAACTAAAGGTAGAGTTGTTGTTAAAAAACTTAAGAAAATACTTAAAACTGTTGCTTTGTTTGAACCCCATAAAGAACAAATTAATATTGTTAAAGCTTGTGAGAAAAAAGCACTTCCTAAAGAAATACCGAGATAGAAAATAAAACTTGAAATAGTAAAAGGAACATCACCAAAAGCAAAAAGAGCTATAATAAAAATTCCAATAAAAACAACATCAAGTATTAAAGAAAGTGCGGCTTTAGAAGAAATAATGGTCGATTTTCTAACTCCTACTGAAATAATAAATGGAGTCCAATTAGATTTTTCATCTATTTGATAAGAACTATTTAAAATAGTATTAGGATAAAAAGAAGCAATAAATAAAGATGGTGCAGCAACTCCAAAAACCATTAAAGCTTCTTGCATAGGTGTAATTGGATCAGTAGTTCCAACATCTCCACTTTCGGCAATACCACTAGGAATTACAAGCAAGACAATTATAACAACATAAATTAAAATAAGAAAAAATGATGTTTTCAAGTTCATTAGTTCTTTAAGTAATAAGCCTCTCATAAATTGCTACCTCTAACAAATAAAATCATAAACTTAGTTAAATCAAAAGGAAGTTTACCTTCAATTTCGCTAGGTAAAGAATCTTTTTTAGTAATTAAAGAAATGCTACCATCCAAATTTTCTTTATACTTAATAACTTTATTTTTATCTAAAGTATCGAAAATATCTTTTTTGATTTCATATAAGTCATAGGAATTAATTAATTCATCTTTCTTTTCATTTATAATAATGTTTCCTTGATGAATAAAAATAATTCTTGAAGATATTCTTTCTAAATCTTCCACAAGATGTGAAGAAATTAAAATAGTTCCACCATTATTAGCTATTTGGACTAATTTTTCTAAGATTTCATCTCTAGCTACAGGATCTAAGCCGTTTGTTGGCTCATCCAAAATAAAGATTTTTGCTTTATGCGATAAAGAAATAGCAATATTTAATTTAACTTTCATACCTTTAGAAAGTTCTTTACACTTCTTATCGACATCTAATCCATATTCTTTTAATAAAGAATAATAAGTATCTTTCTCCCAGTTAGTAAAAATATTTCTTAAAATAAGTTCAATGTTTTTAAGTTTTAAATTTTCAGGAAAGTTAAGTTCATCTAATATAAAAGAAATATCTTCTCTTTCAAGCTTAGATAATTTATCGATATATTGATTTTTAATTTTAACTTCGCCCTCATCAAAAGAACTAATTCCAGCTAGTATTTTTAATGTTGTTGATTTTCCAGCGCCATTTTCACCAATAAAACCACAAATTTCACCTTCTTCAATATTAAATGAAACATTGTTTAGAGTGAACTTTTTATATTTTTTAGTGACGTTTTTAATCTCGATTACACTCATAATTACTCCATATAGTTAGAACATTCTAGATAGGTTAAACCTTCTATTTTAATTTGATCTAATACTTTCTTGTTTTTTGCTTCATCTCCTACTTCTAAACGATGATTAGCATCATCAATTACTGATAAATTAACGAATCGATATTTAAGAAATTCTCTACCTTTATCACTTAAATATTTATCCTTAGTTCCATAAACAATATAATCTGTTTGTCTAAGATAAGGTAATGTAATATCTAAAGGTGTTATACATATAAACTTTGCACGTGGAAGATTTAATGTAGCAATTAATCGACCACTTATATAACTTCCTATCGATTTACCAATAAATATAATCTCATTATACTTACTTAAATCTACTTCTTTAATTTTATTTAAAGAATACTTAAATGCCTCTTCTTTATCAAAAAAATCCTTATCTACATCATATAAATAAGAATAATTTAAATATAAAGTATCACCTTTAATAGATTCATCAAACATCTTTAAAAGAGGTTTTGATAAATCATATCTAATACCTGGTGCAATAATCTTAATTGTATTTAATATATTCATAATTAATGAACTCCATTATTTTTAATTAATTCACTATATTCATTAATCTTGCCATTTCTTAAAGATTGTTTCTTTAAACTTTTAAGATAACTCTTAAAAGTTTCTAGATTATATATATGATAATTAGAAATATTTTTAATATTATCAAATAGCGCTATTGATTTAACAGGAAATACATTTTCATTAAATGTATCATCTTCTTTTTTAAGCAAAGAAATAATTGAATCTTTAATCTTATTTAGTGTTTCAAAAGGATTAGGTAAAGAAGCTTTATCTATTTGATTATCGATAGGTATTGTATTAGCTTTAGCATCTTTAGATTTACTTAAAACATTATTTTTAGATTTATTAGATTTAAAAAATGACTTCTTTTCTTCTTTTACCGGCATTACAAACCAAAGAGGATCTTCTTCACTATTTAAAGATAATACACCTTTAGCATCATAAATATTGATAACGAAAATACCAACTTTTGAGACAATTATTAGATCACACTTAGTTTTATCATTCAATGCGTAATTTAAAATTATGTTTTCTTTTGTATAAAGAAAATTATAAATTTTAATAGCCATCTTTTCTTTATAAGTATGATTAAATAGTCCCATCAATATTTTTCCTAAAAACAAACTAAACTAATTATACATCATAAAGAGATTTTAGTTAACCTAGTTTAATTTGTCTTTATTTAGAAGATAGAGTAAGAAAGCATGTGTTGTTTTAGCGTCTTTAATTTCGCCTTTAGCAATCATATCCTTAATTTCGTCTTCGCTTTTATAGAAAACTTCAACAAATTCGTTCTCATCTAAATGTGTTTCAGTCATTTTTAAATCTTTTGCAAAATATAAATCAATAACTTCATTGGTGTAAGCAACACTAGGATAAGTTGAACCAAGATAAATTAAAGTACTAGCTTCATAGCCTGTTTCTTCTTTTAATTCTCTAAAAGCAGTTACTTTGCCATCTTCATTAGGATCGCTTTTTCCGGCAGGAAATTCAATAATTACATCATCATAAGGATATCTAAATTGTCTTTCTAAAATGAATTTACCATCATTTGTTAAAGCAATAACACAAGCTGCTTTTCCTTTATTAATGAATTCTCTTGTTGATTTATGACCATTAGGGCAAAGAACTTCGTCTTTATGTACTTCGAGTAAATGTCCTTTAAAAACTATTTCATCATTAATTTTCTTTTCTTTTAAATCCATAATTTCTTACCTCAAAAACCTTAAATATTATACAATAACTAAGAGCAATTTAATTGAAAAGAATTTAATTTTATTAAATAATTATATTACTTATTGGAGAAAAAAGATGGAAACTTACGATATTGTTATTATTGGGGCAGGACCTGCTGGAATTACAAGTGCGATATATGCTTCTCGAGCTGGATTAAATTATTGCTTAATCGAAAAAGGACCTATTGGCGGTAAAGTTATTAATGCTTATGAAATCGAAAACTATCCTGGTTTTTCTAAAATCGAAGGAGCAATGCTTGCTTTAAATTTTAGAAAACAAATTAAAGATTTAAATATTAACTTAAAGAAAGAGGAAGTAACTTTAATTGATAAGATGGACGATACTTTCTACATCAATACAAATAAAGAAAGATATCAAGCTAAATATGTAATTATTGCTACAGGCACTAAAGAAAATGATTTAAATTTACCTAACGAAGAAGCTTTAAAAGGTAGAGGAATTTCTTTTTGTGCAACATGTGATGGTGCTTTCTTTAAAGATAAAGAAGTTGTTGTTTATGGTGGGGGAGATAGTGCAATTACCGAAGCGACATTCCTTGCTCAAATTGTTAAACATTTAACGATAATCTCTCGTCATGAACTTAGAGGCGAAGTAAATAATATTAAAAAATTACAATCTTATACTAATGTTTCTTATCTTCCAAATACAGTAATTACTGAAGTAATTGGAAAAGATCATCTTGAAGCAGTTAAAGTATTAACTCAAGGAAATAAAGAAAATGTAATAAAAACAGATGGATTATTTGTCTATATTGGCTCTAAACCTGAACTTAAATTCTTAAATTACATGGATATTTTAAATCCTAAAGGATATATTGAAGTTGATAAACATTTTGAAACTAAAATTCCAAATCTTTTTGCTATCGGTGATGTAATTGAAAAAGAACTTAGACAAATTGTTACTGCTGAAAGTGATGGAGCAAATGTAATTCATACAATTCAAAATAAGATGAGATAACTCATCTTATTTTTTTACTAAAATTTTTTAAATAGTATAATGAATTATAAGGTTATTGGAGGGCTATTTAATGAGTGAAAATAATAGTGTTAAACACAAATTTAACGATAAAGTAAGATTAGAAGATGACTTATATTCTTACGTTAATGGTAAATGGATTGAAAGTGCTGTAATTCCTGATGATTTACCATGTACTGGTGGATTTATTGATTTATCAGATGGTGTTGAAAAATTAATGATTGATGAATTTGATAATTTATCAAAACAAAATAAAATTGACGATGAATTATTATCTAGAGCGGTAAAATTATATAAAAAAGTTTTAGATGATGAAGATAGAAAGAAAGGCTTAAGTGCATTGCTTGATAAGATTTCGTTATTAGACGATATTAAAGATAACGCATATTTTAGATCACATTTATATTATTTATACGATAATAATTATGTATTACCATTTTCTTTTGGTACATCAATTGATAGTAAAGACGCTACGAAATATTGTTTAACAATTTCTTCACCAAGTTTAATTTTACCTGATACTACAATGTATGGTACAGATGGCGGAAATGCTTTACTTGGTATATATAAATCAATGATTAAAACTATTTTAGATAAAGTTGGAATCAAAGATAGCGATGATTTAATTGCAAAAACTATAAGTTTTGATGAAAGATTATCTAAAATCGTTAAATCTAATGAAGAATGGGCTGATTATATTAAATCATATAATCCTTATGATATTTCTAAAGCTTGTTCCTTACTTGATTGGAATTTAAAAGATTTTATCTATGCTAGATTTGGAAGATTACCGGAACAAATAATTGTTGCTGACCCTAGATTCTTAGATAACTACAAAGAATTAATGGAAGGACATTATGAAGAATTTAGTGCCTGGTCCAAAGTTTTAACTTTATATTCAAATATTGGCTATATTAGTGAGGAATTTAGAGAACTTTCCTCCGTTTATTCAAATGCTTTAAGCGGAGCTAAAGCAATTACAAATATTAATAAATACGCATATAGATTAACAAATAGATTCTATTCTGAAGTTATTGGTATTTATTATGGTAAAAAATACTTTGGAGAAGAAGCTAAAAAAGACGTTATTTCAATAGTTCATAATTTAATTGAATCTTATAAACACCGTTTATCAAATAACACTTGGTTATCTAAAGAAACAATTAAAAAAGCAATTTTAAAACTTGATACAATGATTATTAAAATTGGCTACCCTGATAAAGTAGAAGATTCATATAAACATTTAGTATTCAGTGAAGATAAATCTTTATATGAAATAATTGAAGAATTATTAAAAATTAGATCTCAATATTCAGATTCACTACTTTTTAAAGAAGTTGATCATTCTCAATGGGTTATGTCTGGAAACACGGTTAATGCATGTTACAACCCATCATTTAATGATATAACTTTCCCAGCAGCTATTTTGCAAGCTCCATTCTATTCTTTAAAACAAAGTGTTGAAGAGAATTATGGTGGAATTGGATGCGTAATTGGACACGAAATTTCCCACGCTTTTGATAATAATGGTGCTCAAATGGATGAAAAAGGTAATATCAATAACTGGTGGACTAAAGAAGATTACGATCATTTCCAAGAAAAAACCGAACTTATGATTAAAGAATTCGATGGTCTTGATTTAAATGGAAATAAAGTAAATGGTAAATTAACAGTAAGTGAAAATATTGCTGATAATGGTGGAGTAACTTCTTCTTTAGAATCTCTACATAGAGTTAAGCCTGATGCTGATTTAAAGTTATTCTTTATCAATTATGCACGTATTTGGTGCGTTAAACAAAGACCTGAATATGAAAAACTCCTTCTTACAGTAGATGTTCATGGTCCAGCTTATTATAGGGCAAATATGCAAGTTAGAAACTTTGATGAATTCTATGAAGCATTTAATATTAAGGAAGGAGACAAGATGTTCCTTCCAAAAGAACAAAGAGTCATCATTTGGTAATTGATCTTAAGTACATAAAAATCCGATTGAATCTTCTCAATCGGATTTTTGTTTGATTAATTTATATATTAATTAAGTAATTATTTTTCGTCCTTCATTGTAGGGAATAAAATAACTTCTCTAATTGATGGTTGATTTAAAAGTAACATAACTAATCTATCAATACCAATTCCAATACCACCAGTTGGAGGTAAACCATAATTCATAGCATCAAGGAAGTTAAGATCCATTTCGTTAGCTTCATCGTCGCCAAGTTCCTTTGCTTTAAGTTGAGCTTCAAATCTTTCTTTTTGATCAAATGGATCGTTTAATTCTGAATATGCATTAGCAAATTCCCAACCATTGATATAAAGTTCAAATCTTTCTGTAAATCTTGGATCTAGAGATTTTTTAGTTAATGGCGAAACTTCAATTGGATGATGATAAACAAATGTAGGTTGAATTAATTCGTCTTCGCAAAGTTCTTCAAATAAAGCGTTTAAGTAATAGCCGGTTGAAGTCCAGTGCTTTTCAACCTTAATTTTATATTTTTCACATAATTCTTTTGCTTGTTCTAATGAAATATCATCTTTGAAATCAACACCTGTTTTTTCTTTAACAAGTTCGCTCATTTCAACCCATCTAAATTCATCTTTGAAATCAATAGTCTTTCCTTGATATTCAAGGTTATCTGTATGTAAAACGTTAGCTAAAACATAACGAATAACACCTTCGCAGATTTCTCTCATGGATTGTAAATCACCGTAAGCTTCATAAAGCTCGACAGTTGTAAATTCAGGATTATGTCTTGTGTCCATTCCTTCGTTTCTAAATAAACGGCCAAATTCATAAACTTTTTCTAATCCACCAACAATTAATTTCTTTAAAGGTAATTCTGTAGCAATTCTAAGATAGAAATCTTTATTTAAAGCATTATGATGAGTAATAAATGGTCTTGCGTTAGCTCCGCCTAAAATTGGTGAAAGAACACTAGTTTCAACTTCAACAAATCCTCTATCGTCGAAGTATTTTTGCATAGCTCTAATAATTTTTGGCCTTCCCAAAGCTACCTTTTTAGCTTCCTCGTTCATGATTAAATCAACATATCTATGTCTATATCTTTCTTCAACATCGGTTAAACCATGGAATTTTTCTGGAAGTGGTTTTAAAGCTTTAGTTAAGAATGTGAATTCATCAGCTTTAACAGTTAATTCTCCTGTTCTAGTTCTCATTAAATGACCTTTGATACCAACAATATCACCGACGTCAGTTAACTTAAAAATTGAATAAGATTCTTCTCCTACTGTTTCTACAGAAATATATACTTGGATTTTGCCTTCTTTATCTTGAAGAGTTAAAAATGAAGCCTTACCCATTTTTCTTAAAAGCATTATACGGCCTGCAATTTTAACATCAATTCTATTAGCTTCTAAATCTTCTTCGCTTTTTCCTTCTGCTTTTTCTTTACATGTTTTGGAATTGTCGGTTCTATCAAATCTTTGACCCCATGGAGAAATTCCGTGTTCTTCTAATTTTGCTAACTTTTCTCTTCTTGATTTTTCTTGATCAGTAAGTTTTTCTTCCATAAACTTTTATCCTTTCGTTTTTACCATGTTATTTTAATAGAATAATAAACAAATTTAAAGAAAATACGATATTAAACGTTATTTTTTGTTATCGTTGCTACAATATTTTTTAAATCTTCGATTGAATTTATATTACCTGTAATTTCTCTTCTTATGTTTTTTGCAAAAGAAAAGTGAGAATAAAATTTTGGTGCAATACCTTTTAAAACAGAAACTGCTCTTTTTTCTCCAATTTCTTTAACGAGTAAATCAACATATTCAAATAGATATCTTGTTTGATCTTCAATGTTAGGAGTTTTTATATCGTCTATTCCATCAAAATAGTTATTAATATTTTTTACTAGTAATGGATTACCAATGCCACCACGAGCAACTAAAATTGCATCAGCATGTGTGATTTTATCAGCTTTTATAGCATCTTCTAATGAAAATATATTTCCGCTTACTCCAAAAGGTATAGAGATAATGTTTTTCATATTGGCTAACGCTTCATAATGAGCTTCTCCAGTATAGCCTTCTTTTTTTGTTCTACAATGAATAGATAAGAAAGAAACTCCAGCTCTTTCTAAAGTTTTAGCAATATTTTCAACGTTATTCTCTTCCCAACCAAGCCTTATTTTTGCAGTGACAGGTTTTTTTGAAGCTTTTACCAATGCACTAACAGCATCTTCCATTGTATCTAGATCTTTAAGCCAACTTGAACCACCATTATTTTTTGTGACTTTTGGAACAGGGCAAGCTAAATTTAAATCTAAAATATCATATCTTAAATTCGAATTTTCTAAAATTTCTAAACCTTTTAATAAACTTTCTTTACTGCCTCCAAAAAGCTGTATAGCTAAAGGAGCATCACTTCCATCAGAATAACACATATCTAATGTTTTCTTATTATTATAAATAAGTCCACAATCAGAAATCATTTCTGAAAAAGTTAGACCAACTCCGAAATTTTTGAAAAATTTTCTATAAGAAAAAGAAGTTATCCCAGCCATTGGGGCTAAGATAACTTTTCCTTTAATAGTTATATCTTTAATTTTAAATTGATAAGCCATTAATTTTCGTCTTTTTTCTCTGTTTTTTGTTCGCTTTCAGAAGCTTCTTTATTTTCTTCTTTTATCTTATTTTCATCATCTTGAACTAAAGTATCTTCAAGTTTTTTATCTTCGATTGGAGAAGGTTTTTCTTCTTGGTTAGCTAATTTATTTAACTCATTAATATCTTTTGGAAGTTCTCTGTGTTCTAAAAGATAGTTAATTTGTTCTTCAGTAATAGTTTCGTTTTCAAGAAGGGTTTTAGCAATTAATTCAACATCATCTTTTCTTTCGATAATAATTTTTCTTGCTAATTCATGTGCATCTTCAACAATTTTCTTTACTTCTGCATCAATCTTATTAGCAACATCGCCTGAGAAGTTTTTAGTTGTGTTTGTGTAATCTCTTCCTAAGAAGACGTTTCCTGAAGGTTTTTCATATTGGATAGGTCCTAAAGAAGACATGCCATATTCAACAACCATACTTCTAGCAATCAAAGTTGCTCTTTCAATATCATTACTTGCACCAGTAGATACATCATTAAAGAAGACTTCTTCTGCTGTTCTACCACCAAGAAGGCCACAAATTTCAGCTTCAAGTTCTTTCTTTGTCATTAAGAATCTATCTTCATCAGGACTCATTAAGACATGTCCACCAGTTCTTCCTCTTGGGATAATAGTAATTTTTCTTACCTTATCAGCATCAGGAAGAGTTAAACCAATAATTGCGTGACCAGATTCATGGTGAGCAACTCTAATTCTTTCTTTTTCAGTTAAACCTTTACTTGCTCTAGCTGGACCAGCAATTCTTCTATCGATTGCTTCATCAATATCAGCTAAAGTAATGAATTCTCTTTTTGCTCTAATTGCAAGAATTGCAGCATCATTTAAGATAGAAGCAATATCTGCACCAGAGAAACCAACAGTTCTTTTTGCTAAGAAACCAAAATCAATATTTGGATCAAGTTTTTTATTTTTAGCATGAACTTTAAATATAGCTTCTCTTCCTGCTTTATCAGGAAGTGAAACAGTGACTTGTCTATCAAATCTTCCTGCTCTTAATAATGCAGGGTCAAGAACATCGTCTCTATTAGTTGCAGCGATAACAATAATACCACTATTTTCTTCGAAACCATCGAGTTCAACTAATAATTGGTTAAGTGTTTGTTCTCTTTCATCGTTTCCACCACCAAGACCTGCACCTCTTTGTCTACCAACTGCATCGATTTCATCAATAAATACGACACAAGGAGCATTTTGTTTTGCAGTTTTAAATAAGTCTCTAACTCTACCAGCACCAACACCAACAAACATTTCAACGAAGTCGGAACCAGAAATTGAGTAGAATGGAACGCCTGCTTCACCAGCAACAGCCTTTGCAAGTAATGTTTTACCTGTTCCTGGAGGGCCAACTAAAAGAATCCCTTTTGGTAATTTTGCACCATATTTAGTATATTTCTTAGGTTCTTTTAAATAATCGACAACTTCGACTAATTCAGCTTTTTCAGCATCGCATCCAGCGACATCATCAAATTTAACCTTTGAATCATCTACTCTTCTTGCTCTAGATTTATTGAAATTCATTGCTTGAGAATTACTTCCAGCACTTGACATTAAAATCTTGAAGAAGAAATAAGCAATACCAATCATTACAACAACTGAAATAATTGTTGGTAACCAGCTTAAGAACCAGTTCTCTTGAACAATAGTTGAAGTAACGCTATTGCCAGGATTAACGGCTTTAATTTGAGAAGCTAAAACCACTTCTAAGCCTCTTTGAGATTCATCGGTAATTGCATCAGTAGTAAAAATACCGTTATAGTAAGATTCTACTGACATCGTAAATGTAAAATATTGGCTGCCTTGGTAAGGTTTATCAAGAGCAAATTCAATTTGCATATTGTCTCCATCTTGATAAGTAGCAGCATCGGTAACTGTAAATTCATCAGTATCATTCGTAATTAATGTAATACCTTCTCTAGTTGAAACACTTCTATAAGGAGAAGAGTTAAAACCAATGAGGAAGTAAATCATAAGTCCTAAGAAGGCTAATAAAATAATATAGATTATGATATTAAACCAAGAATGTTTTTTCTTATCCATAATTCCTCCTATGAATTCAATATTTTATAACACGTTTTTATTTTTTTAAAGTTTAATTTACAATATAGTTAATCAAAAATATTTAGGAATATTTATCTAGTTGATAAACCTTATAAATCATAACATATAATTCTTTTTTTATGTATTAAAAAGACTTAAGTTTACATCAAAGTATCAATATTAATAGATTCATCGTTTGTTTCGTCTAAATTCTTAACTCTATCATCGAGTTTAGCTAGTTCTAAAAGATTAAATTTAAAAATAGATTTAGAAGTTACTTTTACCTTTTTCATATATCTAGGAACATAGATTAATTCATTAGTTTTAGGATTATAAATTCCAGGATAAATCTTACGATATTCACTTGGAAGTTTCATATCGATAAATATATGAGAGACTCTTTTAGATGATTTTGTTCCTTCTTTATTAATATAAGTATAATATTCATCTTTTGAGATAGGTTTAATAAGAACTTTTTCAAAGTTTTTAAAAAGATTTTCAACATTTTTATTATTTAAAAACTTAATATACTTATTTCCGTCTTGATTTAACATAAATTCATATTTAGATTCATAGATATAGTCAATTTTAAAATATCCATATTCTATAAATATAAAATAAGGGGTATTTGATAATGGAATAATCATGTTTTTATTAAGTTTAATTTTATGATAAATATCGATTATTTCTTTTTTTGAAATATCCTTTAAATATAAAAATTTAGAAATGTAATAATAAAAGAAATTAATAAATTCTTGTTCATTAATTCGATCAATTTCCTCTTTGTTTTCTATTATATCCTTAATTTTTATTTCTTTATTTATTTCATATAACTTAAAAATATCACTAATTTTAATAGTATTATCTTTATTTACTAATTTTAAATATAACTTAGATTCTTCTTTTTTTGCTTTATTTTTCTCATTTATCTCTTTTAAATATTTATTAATTTCACTCCTTGTTAATTTGGAAACATAATTATTTCTTATGTCGTTACGCAAATATGAGTTATCAAAATTAGATTTATCTATTAAATAAGGGATAAAATGACGAATATTGTAATTTAATAAATCTAGTTTACGATATTTTAATAGTGGACGAATGTATTTTGTATTACCTCTATAAAAGATAGATTTTAAGCCATAATAAGATACAAAATTGCTTCTTTTAGTCTGAATAATATAAGTTTCTATTAAATCATCAAGATTATGGGCAATTAATACAGCCTCATACTTATGTTCTTTATTTAATTCATCAA
This sequence comes from uncultured Bacilli bacterium, assembly GCA_944369075.1. Lineage (GTDB taxonomy): Bacteria > Bacillota_I > Bacilli_A > RFN20 > CAG-826 > Onthovivens. Next base: position 45,381 of record CALVXK010000006.1, on the reverse strand, counting down.
AATAAGAGTAACGAACATCTCTAGCCCACTTTTCAATGTTTTTATCTTTTTCTTTATCGTAATAGACCTCTTTAATAAATAAATTTTTGGAATTTAAAAAAGAAAATGCTTTAATCTTCTTTTCTTCTTCATCACTTTCTACTCTAAGGTGATAGTTAATAAAAGCAACATCAAAATCAATGTTTGATTTTAAAAGTAAGGCATATAATGCCATTGAGTCTGGTCCAAAAGAACAGGCTAAAAGATATTTTTTATCTTTCTTGATCTTCGATAATTTCATCTTTAATTACATCATACATCTTGTTAGCTTCTTCTTTTAATATATGGTCTTTTACGAAATTAATTTTAACTACAAGATGATGTCTCCCAAGTGTTAAATCTAAAATATCGCCTTCTTTAATTTCACTGGATGGTTTACAAGGCTTATTATTTAACAAAAATATATCTCTAGATGCTAGTTCTTTAGCTACACTTCTTCTTTTAATTAATCTAGAAACTTTTAAATATTTATCTAATCTCATGTTTTAAGGCCTCTTTATGAATAATTTTTAATACATTTAATAAAGTATCAATATAGTTTTGATTTTTAGTTTTATCAATAATTAAATTTAAAGTTTTATTTAAATAAGTCATTTTTACTTTTGAAGCATAGTTGATTAATGTCATAAATAAATCAGTACCTATACCTTCTATTTTACATACCTCTTTCGATAATGTTAAATTTAAAAAATTAGGATTATCATCAAGTTTTTCAAATTCTTTGAAAGATAAATAAATATCTATTTCTCTTTGCTCTAATAAATTTGAAAGAGACTCAGGAATTTCTACACCATAATTATCCTTTATATACTTTCTTAAATTATTTAATTTATCAAAAGTATCAGCTTCATTAATTTTTTGATATAGCTCAATTTTTTCATTATTAGAAGCAAAAGTTTCAGGAATATAAGCATCTTTATTAAGTAATATTTTACGATTTTGCTCTTTATTCTCGCTTTCAATTGCAAATTGGCCATTTTCTCTTTCTTTTAAAGCTTCATTCAAAAGTTTTAAATAAAGATCTATTCCAACATCATCAATAAAACCAGCTTGTTCTCTTCCTAAAATTTCTCCTGCACCTCTAATTAATAAATCTCTTTGAGCAATTTTATATCCACTTCCAAGTTCAGTAAAATCTTGAATAGCTTTTAAACGTTTTTTAGCATCATCATTTAATTTCTTATTTTTATTAATTAAAAGATAGCAATAGGCCATTTTGTCGCTTCTTCCAACTCTTCCTTTAATTTGATAAAGTTGGGCTAAACCATATTTATCTGCTTCATCAACTATAATTAAATTCGCATTACGAACATCAATCCCGTTTTCAATGATAGTAGTTGCTAAAAGCAAGTCGGTTTCATTTACATAAAATGAAGTCATAACTTGATCAATATCGTCTTTATTCATTTTCCCGTGGATAATTCCTAACTTCATATCTGGAATCAATTCATGTAATTTTTCACCAACTTCATAGATATCAAAAATATTATTGTGAACAAAATAAATTTGTCCATTTCGAGCTAGTTCTCTAGATATAACTTCTTTTAAAACTTTATAATCTTTTTGAATTACATAAAGTTGGATAGGAAGTCTTTCTTTAGGTGGTGTTTGAATAGTGGAAATTGATTTCAGGCCAACTAAAGATGATTGTAAAGTTCTAGGAATTGGGGTAGCACTTAATGTTAAAACATCAATATTTTCTTTCTTAATTTTAATCTTTTCTTTTTGTTCAACCCCAAAACGTTGCTCTTCATCAATAATTAATAATCCAAGATTTGCAAATTCAAGTTTCGAATTTAAAGCCTTGTGAGTTCCAATTAAAATATTGATTTTTCCATCTTTTACTTCTTCAAAAATTAACTTAACTTCTTTAGTTGACTGATTTCTTGTTAATAATCTTATATTTAGATCAAATTTTCTAAAACGATCTAAAGCAACTTCATAGTGTTGCTTTGCAAGCAACGTTGTTGGAGCAATAATTAAAACTTGTTTATTGCCTAAAATTGCTTTAAAGGCAGCTCTAAAAGCTATTTCAGTCTTTCCAAAACCAACATCACCACATAAAAGACGGTCCATTGGAACATCACTTTCCATATCTTTTTTAATTTCTTCTAAAGATATTTTTTGGTCTGGAGTAAGTTCATATGGAAATTCATTTTCAAACTCTTCTTGTAAATAATCATCTAAAGGGAACTTATATCCTTTTACTGTCGCACGATCTTTATATAAAACTAAAAGTTTATCAGCTAAATCATTTACTTTATCTTTAATTTTCTTTTTAGTTTTTTTCCACGTGTCACTATGTAAAGACGATAATTTAGGGATTTTGCCTTCTTGACCAGCGTATTTTCTAATTAAGTTAAAAGAATATAAAGGAACAAAAAGTTCGTCATTATTAGCAAACATTATTTCTAAATAGTCTTCAGTTTTGTTAGCTAATTTAATTTGTTTAACACCTTTATATTGTCCTATACCATACTTTTCATGGACAACAAAATCATCTTTTTCAAGTTCTTCATAACTTCCTATAATTACCCCTTCTCTAAATTTTGAAGAATAAGCTGTATTAATGTGTCTAACATTAAATAAAAGTTTTGAAGTAACTAAAACGAATGAATTATCTTTATTTTCCAGTGATATATTAAAATCAGATAAAACTAAGTTTATCTCTTCGCCTAACTTATCATTCAAATCATTTAAAATATTTACGTCTCTATGTAAAAATTTAAAATAATTTAAAAGTGTAGTGAATTCGGCCTTGTTTTTAACGACAAACACAAGTTGTTTGTATTCAGATAAATACATATCAACAACTTTTGTATATTCGCTCCCTTTTTTTGCTTCAAATAAAGGTGTTGAAAGTTCAATCTTTTTATATTTTTTATAATCAGAAGAAAAATTTGTAAGATAATAATTTTTTTCACTATGAGGATCAATTAACTCTATGGATTTATCAAAATATTCTAAGTGAGAAATAGATTTTCCGCTTTCAGCTAAGTCCGTTAAAAGTTCAAGTGATTCTTTATACAAAATTTCTTTTGTATCTAAAAAATCATCTTTTTCTAAAACTATAGTCTCAAAATTCGATAAATAAGAGGTAATTGGATGCCTTTTTTGCTTTAAAAAACCATAATATTTATATAAACGAGAAGAATAGTTATTTGTTTCTAAATCCATGATATCTTCTGAAACTTGAAGTTTTAAAATATCTTTCAAATCATCTCTAACGTGTGGTAAATCTAGTTCTAATCTATTTTCTATTTTGTTTTTAATTTGAGATTTTTCTTCTTCATTAAAAAGAAGAGTTGTTGCAGGAAGAATAGAAACTTCATCTACTTTTTGAGAAGAAAGTTGATTTTCTATATCAAAGAATCTTATTGACTCGATTTCATCATCAAAAAATTCTATTCTTAAAGGCTTATCGTAATTAATAGAAAATACATCGACTACATCACCTCTAGTTGCAAATTGCAAGGATTGATCTATTTTTGAAACTTTATAATAGCCAATTTTAGCTAATTTAGAAATTAAGTCTTCTAAAGAAAAAGTTTCACCTACTTTTAATCTAATTGAAGATTCTAAAAATTCTTCTTTTGATGGATAAAATCTATAAAAAGATGATGGGGTCAAAATAAAAATTTTATGTTTAGCATTAATCATTGAAGAAAGAGAATATACTCTATTAGCTAAAATATCTTTTCCTTCAGAGATATATTCAACTCTTATCATTTCGTTTTCTAAAAACAAAATAATATCTTCTTTATTTTTTACAAGATTAGCCAAAGAAGCATAAAGTTTATTGGCCTTATAAGTTGATGAAATAAGAATAACTAGGTTCTTATTATTTTCTAAGCATTCAAGGTATTTTTTATATGCTAAAAAAGCCCCACCAACAATTTCGTCCACCATGTAGTAGGAATTTTTATTTGAATCTAAGCTAGATTCATCAAATAAGTTAAAAAGATCTTTAATATAGTTTAATATAAACAAAATCTCCTTTTAATCAAATAAAATAGTTTCCACGTGTAAACTAATGGTTATATAAAGACATAGCTTTATTAAAAGAGCCTTCTTTAATATAAACTTTTAATGCTTTTACGGCATTATCTTGTGCTTCATCAATTTTATCTTGTTCTTCTTTTGAAGGTTTGCCTAAAACAAAATTAATTTTGTCATAACTTGGTGCGCCAATTCCTACCCTAATTCTTTTAAAATCTTGTCTATTACCTAAATTAGAGATGATTGATTTAATCCCATTATGGCCGGCACTACTTCCATTTTCTTTAAGCTTAAGATGGCCAACCTCTATATCCATATCATCATAAATAACAACAATATCACTTATATCAATTTTAAAATAATCCATAACTTGCCTTACAGCTATACCAGAATTATTCATATAAGTTTGAGGCTTTAATAAAATAATATCTTCATCCCAATATTTAGTTTTTAAATATAAAGACGAAAAGCCTTTTTTATCAATATCTTCTCCTAAAGAAGTAGCAAATTTATCTACTACATCAAAACCCATGTTATGACGAGTATGTTCATATTCTTTTCCAAAATTTCCAAGTCCAATAATTAGTTTCATAACGCCAAAAATTATATCATAATTTCTCTAATTATTAAGATAAATATGCCTAAATTTTTAGTAAAATCATAATAATCTAAAATTAATGAAAATAGGTAAAAAAGAAAGAAATTGTTAATAAATAGATTTAAATTTGCAATTTATACAAGTTTTAAATTTATAAAAAATTGTTAAAAATTTTAAGAAAATTTATTTACAAAATTTGCTTATAAAATTTTTTATTTATTTAATTGACAATATAGTCAACACATACTATACTTTTTAAACATTAAAGGAGAAAGATATGCCAAGAACAGCTGAAGCAAATAAATTAATTCGTGATAAAAGAGCTAAGCAAATTTTGCAAGTTGCTTTACGATTATTTTGCCTTGAAGAATATGAAAAAGTTCCGATGGATCGAATTGCTAAAGAAGCACATATTTCTCATGGTTTAATCTATCATTATTTTTCTCAAAAAAGCGATATTTTAAAAGCTTTAATCGAGGAAGCTAAACAAAAATTTAACGCTATTTTTGAAATTGATGAAATGAGAGAAAAAAAAGGCTATGACTTTTTTGAATATCTCACTAACTTTATTATCTCCACTATTTCTTTAGGTACAGATTATTCTTATTACCTTGCTTTAATCTTATCTTTTAAAATTGGTTCAAATTCTAGACCATCCTTTGAGAACTTGGATCACTTTAAACAATTAGAAGAAAACTTTGTTGAAGGTCAAAAAGAAGGCAAATTTGCTCCTGGAAACGCTAGAGATTATATACTTTGCTATCTTTATTTAATATATGCGATAGTTTATGGTTCCATACTTTCTAATGGGAGAAATATCGTTCCACCTTTAAACGTTATTATGAATGTTTTAAAAAGGAGTGATTAAATTAAATGATTAAACTTTTTAGAATTTTTGCGAAAAGATGGTATTTAATTTTAATAACTGCTCTTGCTATCATTTGCCAAGTTTGGTTCCAATTAAATCTTCCTGATTTCATGGGAAACATTCAAACTATCATTATGTATAGTAAAATGCCTGTTGTTGAAGCGGTTTCTTACACCAACCCACTAACTGGCGAAGTTCTTCAAATTTTCGACACCCTATCACAAGGAGATATGATAAGTAGAATCTTAAATCAGGGTGGATGGATGATACTTTGCTGTGCAGTTATTTTATGTTGTGCCTTCATTCAATTCTATGGTGCATCATCTACTGGTGCTTATATAGGAAAAGAATTAAGAAGATACATGTATCAAAAAGTAAATACCTTATCTTTATCTGATTACAACAAATTCGGAACAGCTACTTTAATTACAAGAACCACAAACGATATAGAACAAATTAAAAACTATGTTGTTATGGCTTTAAGAATCATGGTTATGTCTCCTACATACATGATTATCGCAGTTATTAAAACTGTAACTTTACCTGATCCAGGACCAAAACTTTCATTAGTTTTAGTATTCGCTATACCATTAATTATAGCTTTAATGGTCATTATATTTGCATTTGTCGTTCCACTTTTCAAACTTATGCAATATAGATTAGATGACGTTACTGTTGTTTTAAGAGAAGGTTTAACTGGCGTAAGAGTTATTAGAGCTTATGACCAACAAGAAACAGAAAATAAGAAATTTAAAGACGTTAATGGTGCCTTAAGAAAAATTCAAAAGAGATCTGGCAGAATTATGTCTGTAGCTAACCCAGCTATCCAAGTTATTTTTAACTTCACATTTATTATTATTTACGCTTTTGGTTTCTATTTATTAACAGAAATCAGCGGAAAAGATGTTAACGCAGCTTTAGCAGAACAAATTAAAGTTATTTCTATTGTTGCTCAATATTCAATGCAAATCATGAACTCATTCTTAATGTTTGCAATGATCTTAATTATGATTCCTCAAGCAATTGCTTCTTACAAAAGAATTGATGAGGTTTTCCAAACAAAATCTATTATTGATGACTCTCATGCAAGAGAATTTGCTAAAAAAGCATATGAAGCTCATTTAACTAGACTTGAATATAGATTTAAAGAAAACTATAAGAATACTCATGATGGAAGCGTCTTCTCATTCTCTTTATTAAAAGATAAATTCTCTAAAATGAACGAAGAGGAAAAAGCTAAAGATCCTCAATATAAAGATTATTTAGATTACGTTAATATTAGAAAAAATAGAGAAGAGATTATTGAAAAATTAAACGATAACACTAGTGACGAATATATAAGAGTTATTGAGAAATATTTCCATGACTTTACAGATCATGGTGTTATTGAATTTAAGAATGTTTCCTTTACTTACCCTGACGCAAATACTCCAACTATTATGAATATTTCGTTCAAAACAAAACCTGGTACTACTACTGCAATCATTGGCTCTACAGGTAGCGGTAAGTCAACCTTAATCAATCTTATTCCACGTTTCTATGATGCAACAGAGGGTGAAATATTATTTGATGGAGTAAATGTTAAAAATCTCCCTCAAAAAGTATTACGTGATCACGTCGGTTTTGTTCCACAACAAGCTGTATTATTCTCGGGTAGTATTAGAGATAATATGAAATTTGGTGATAAAGAAGCAACCGATGATCAAATTAATACTGCATTAAATGTTGCTCAGGCAGGTAACTTTGTTAATAAACTTCCTGAAAAACTTGATACATATGTCTCTCAAGGTGGTAAAAACTTCTCAGGTGGTCAAAAACAAAGACTTTGTATTGCAAGAGCATTAGTAAGAAAACCTGAAATTTATATTTTTGATGATTCTTTCTCAGCTTTAGACTTCAAGACTGATGCAATGCTTAGAGCTGGACTTAAAAAATATACAAAAGATGCTTCTACAATTGTTGTTGCTCAAAGAGTTTCTTCAATTTTAGATGCCGATAATATTATTGTCTTAAATGAAGGTAAGTGTGTTGGACAAGGTACTCATAGAGAACTTCTTGCTTCATGTAAGGTTTATCAAGATATTGTTAGATCTCAACTTGATCCTGAAGAAGTTGAAAAGACCATTCAACTTGCTAAACAATATGTTACGGAAGGAGGTAATAACTAATGCCACCACGTAAAGTTATGGAAGGAAAAGCTAAAAATTTTGGAAAAACCTTCTCTAGAATGATTAAAGATTTTAAATCTCAAGCGGTATTAATGGTTTTTATCATTATACTTGCTATAGGTAGTGCTATTTTATCAATTATTACACCTTCACTTCTTAGAGATTTGTTAAATAGTGCTCAACAAGATTTAATATTCATTGATACAATTACTGGTTCTATTAATATTCACTGGGATGTATTTATTTATAAATTTGGGGTAATTTTAGGCTTATATGCTTTAGCTGCTTTATTCTCTTGGTTAAGTGAATTTGCTGCAGTTAGCGTTTCAGCAAGATACTCTTATGAAATTAGAAATAAACTCCAAGAAAAAATTGATAGAATTCCTCTTTCTTATTTTGATAGAGTTCCTTATGGTGATACATTATCAATCGGTACAAACGATGTTGATAACATCTCAAGAAACCTACAATCAATTATTACTCAAACATTTAGAGCAGTCACATTGTTCTTTGGTGCTTTAATTGCAATGCTTGTTATTAACTGGCAACTTGCTTTAGTAGCTTTAGTTTCAGTCCCTCTTTCTTTAGCCTTTGTCTTTGTTATTTCTAAATTCTCAGGAAAACAATTCGTTCGTTATCGTAACAATTTAGGTGAACTTAATGGACAAATTGAAGAAACTTATGCTGGTTATAAAATCATTAAATTATTTAATAAAGAAGCAGACGTTGAAGAAAGATTCAATGTAACTAATAAAAAAATGGAGAAAAGTGACCAACTTTCTCAATACTTATCTGGTTTAATTTTCCCAACAACGTTCTTTGTTAATAACCTTTGTTATGTTGGTATTGCTGTTGTTGCAGGAATTGTTGCTGACGTTCCAACTATGGTTGTCTTCTTCATGTACCTAAATTCATTTACTTCTCCTATTCAACAAATTGGTCAAATCTTCAATATTATTCAATCTGTTGTTGCTTCTGGAGAAAGAATTTATAACTTATTAGACCAAAAAGAAGAAGAACCTGATAAAGAAAATTCAATTACTACGGAAGATAACATTGTCGGATCATTTGATTTCGAAAATGTTTCTTTCTCATATACCCCTGATAAACCATTAATTGAAAATATGAATCTTCATGTTAATGCAGGTGATATGATAGCAATTGTTGGTCCTACTGGTGCTGGTAAAACAACATTAGTTAACTTAATTATGAGATTCTACGAGATTAATGGTGGAACTATTAAACTCGATGGAATTTCTACAAAGGACTTTGCTAGAAATACTCTAAGAGGAGCAATAGGTATGGTCCTTCAAGATACTTGGTTATTTAAAGGAAGCATTAAAGAAAACTTACTTTATGGTAATCAAAACGCAACTGATGAAGATATTATAAATGCTTGTAAAGAAGCTCGTATTCATCACTTTATTGAAACTCTTCCAGGAGGATATAACTATCAACTTACAGAAGATGGTAGTAATATATCACAAGGTCAAAGACAACTTTTAACTATTGCTAGAGCTATTATTTCAAAACCTAAAATCTTAATTCTTGATGAAGCAACCTCAAGTGTTGATACTCGTACTGAGCAACAAATTCAAGATGCATTAGACTCAATTATGAAAGGTAGAACATCTTTCGTTATTGCTCATAGACTTTCAACAATTAAAAATGCTAAAAACATTATCGTCATGAAAAAAGGCCATATAGTTGAAACTGGAAATCACCAAGAACTTCTTGCAAAAGGTGGATTCTATGCCGACTTATATAATGCTCAATTCTCTGGATTAAATCCAATGAATAAAAATAGTGAAAACACTGTTGTTGATTCATAATTAAGTCTAATTTAATTACAAAAAAGCTGTTTAGAAACTCATAATTATTGAGACTAAACAGCTTTTTTTAATATCTAATTTACAAAATTTAATTATTCAACTCTTCCTTCGTTATTTTCTTGAAGATATTGATTCAAATATTTATAGTTTTTCTTTAATCTAGGATAAATTTTTTTATAAACTTTATTATATAAATAATCGTATTTTTCTACTGCTTCTTTATGTGGATAGAAGATTTTATCATAAGTAACCATTTCTTCTTTAGCTTCAAATATATCTTTAAATTGATTTAAAGCTACAAATTGAGCCATCGCACAACCTAAAGAAGATGTTTCATAAGTAGAAGATTTATATACTGGAAGATTAAAAATATCAGCAGTAATTTGACATATTGCATCACTTTTACTTCCGCCACCAGCAACAGTTATATAGGTACATTTTTGGTGACTTCTTTTTTGAATAGATTCTAACCCTTCTTTTAAGGCATAATCTATTCCTTCAATAATTGCTCTATAAACATGATATTTTGTGTGAACATCATAGAAACCAATAATAGATCCTTTACCATAAGGTTTATCAAGTTGAGGACCCCAGAAAGGTTGAACAATTAAGCCATTACTTCCAGGTTGAATATCCATAATCTTTTTATTTAATAATTCTTCTGGAACAATTTTTTCAATTTGAGCAGTATCAAGTTCTTCGTGAGCAAACTCTTTTAAAAACCATGAAAGCATCCAATACCCTCTATAAATTTGTACTTCACCTGAATAATATCCTTCAAAAGCCGTACAATAAGATGGTAAAAAATGAACTGGTTCAAAATATTTTTTTGAAATCATCGCAATAGATGATGCAGTACCAAAACTTGCGTGAGCAGCATATTCTTCAATTGCCCCAGCCCCTAAAGCTTCGCATGACTTATCATTACCGGTTGCAATATATTGAAGACCTTCGGGAAATCCAGTTTCCACGTGGCAATTTTTTGTTATTTTACCTAAAACTTCTCCAGGTCTAAATGGTTCAATCATCATGCTTGGATCAATACCATATATACACCCTTTGATTGCATTTTTACTATACAGATTTCCTTTTTTAAAATTAAGAGGGAAATGGCCAATATAATTAGAAGCACTATCTTTTAATTCACCTAAAAGTCGATAATTTAAGTATGTATTTAATGGAACATAATATTTTGTTTTAGCCCAGTTTTCTGGTTCGTTTTCTTGAATCCAGATTGCTGGAGTTCTTTTTCTGTTTACACTTACAGTTTCTGCCATTCCTACAATAGTAAAAGCAGCATCATATAAAAAAGGTAATTTCTTTATTAATTTAGCCTGTCTTTGGTCTAACCAAATAATAGAAGGTCTTACTACTTTTTTATCTTTATCAAGTAATACACAAGTATCCCTAAAGCAAGTTGAAGAAATCGAAGAACACTTAGATACTAAATCTTTATTTTTTGCTGTTAATCTTTTTGCAGCAATACACATTTTATCATAATAATAATCAGGATTTTGTTCACAATAGCCTGGTTTTAAAGAAAAATAAGGCTGTTCGTATTTTTCTTGTTCGAAAGCTAGAAACTCACCTTTATCATTTACAACTGAAACTCTCACCGATTGGGTTCCATAATCTATAGCAATTACACAACTCATATCAAAAATTATATTACTTTTGATATTTATATCAAACCTTAAAAGAAATGTGTTATAATAAAACCGCTGGTGAAAAGCCATACATTTTTAGGAGGAAATATAAACAAATGGCAAAACAATATGTTTACCTTTTCAAAAATGCTTACGGATTAGGAAAAGAACTCTTAGGTGGTAAAGGTGCCGGTTTAGCAGAAATGACTCATATCGGTATTAATATTCCTCAAGGTTTCACAATCACAACCGAAGCATGCACTCTTTATTATGAAAATAATAAATCAATGCCAAGCTACTTAGTTGCTCAAGTAGATGAAGGCATTAAAGAAGTCGAAAAAGAAACTGGAAAGTCCTTCGGCGGTGTCGACCCAACAAAGATGCCTCTTTTAGTTTCTGTTCGTTCTGGCGCTAGAGTCTCTATGCCAGGTATGATGGACACAATTTTGAACTTAGGTTTAAACGACACATCCGTCCAAGAACTTGCAAAAGCTGCAAATAATGAAAGATTCGCTTACGACTCATATCGTAGATTTATCTTAATGTTTACAAACATTGCAAAAGGACATCCAAGAACTGACATGGATCACATGTTAGAAGAATTAAAAGCTCAAAAAGGCTACAAATTAGATAGTGATGTTCCTGCAGAAGACTTAAAAGAATTAGTTAAGTCCTATAAAGAATATTATAAGAAAACATTTGGTGAAGAATTCCCATCTGATCCATATGTTCAATTACACGAAGCTGTTGAAGCTGTCTTCAGATCATGGGATAACCCAAGAGCTAACGTTTACCGTAAAATGAATGGTATTCCATATGAATGGGGTACAGCAGTTAACGTTCAATCCATGGTTTTCGGTAACTTAAACGAAAATTCCGGTACTGGTGTCGCTTTCTCAAGAGACCCATCTACAGGTAAAAAACAAATTTACGCCGAATACTTACCATGTGCTCAAGGTGAAGACGTTGTCGCAGGTATTAGAACTCCTCTCCATATCGATGAATTAAAGAATAGAATGCCAGAAGTCTATGAAGAATTTAGCAAAACCATTAAAGAAATGGAAGCTCACTACAAAGACATGCAAGATATGGAATATACCATTGAAAATGGTAAATTATATTTCTTACAAACAAGAAATGGTAAAAGAACTGCTCAAGCTTCATTACAAATTGCTTTTGACTTATTAGATGAAGGTGTTATTGATGAACAAACAGCTGTTTTAAGAGTTGAACCACAATTATTAGACTCTTTATTACACCCAACATTCGATAAAGATGATTTAGCTCATCATAAACCAATCGCTTCTGGTAACCCAGCATCTCCAGGTGCAGGTGTCGGTAAATGTGCATTCGATGCTAAATCAGCAGAAGAAAGACACGCTAATGGTGAAAAAGTTGTCTTAGTCAGAGCTGAAACATCTCCAGAAGATATCGAAGGTATGGTCGCTGCTGAAGGTATCTTAACAATGAGAGGCGGTATGACTTCTCACGCTGCTGTTGTTGCTAGAGGTATGGGTAAATGCTGTATCACTGGCTGTAGCGCTGCTATCGTTGATGAAGAAGCAAAAACAGTCACTATCAATGGTAAAACATATGGTGAAGGCGATGTTATTTCATTAAACGGTTCAACCGGTGACGTCTATGAAGGTGCAATTAAACTCGTAGAACCAGATACATCAAGTGGTAATTTCGGTAGATTAATGGCTCTTGCAGATAAATATAAGAGATTAACTATTAGAACTAACGCAGATACTCCACGTGATGCTATCCAAGCTGCAAAATTCGGTGCTGAAGGTATCGGTCTTTGTAGAACAGAACACATGTTCTTCGATAAAGATAGAATCTTCCACATGAGAAAGATGATTCTCTCTGATACAGTCGAAGAAAGAGAAGCAGCATTAGCTGAACTCCTTCCATATCAAAGAGATGACTTCTATGGATTATATATGTCCATGAAGGATTTAAAAGAAATCAATGTTAACATCAGATTATTAGATCCACCTCTCCACGAATTCTTACCTCAAGAAGAAGATAAGATTGAAGAATTAGCAGTTGCATTACACAAGACTGTTCAAGAAATCAAAGATAGAATCGCTTACTTACACGAATTCAACCCAATGATGGGTCACAGAGGATGTAGATTAGACGTTTCTTATCCAGAAATCGGTAGAATGCAAACAAGAGCTATTATTGAAGCTGCAATTAAAGCATCTAAAGATTTAAACAGATCAATTGAACCAGAAATTATGATTCCATTAACACTTGATCTTAAAGAATTCAAATTCGTTAAATCAATTATCGTTAATGAAGTTGAAAAAGTCTTAGCAGAAAACAATTTCACACTCAAATACCATGTCGGTACAATGATTGAAATTCCACGTGCTGCTTTATTATCAAGTGAAATTGCTAGTGAAGCTGAATTCTATTCATTTGGTACAAACGACTTAACACAAATGACATTCGGTTTCTCAAGAGATGATGCTTCTAAATTCTTACCAGATTACTACAAGAATAAGATCTTAGAAGATGATCCATTCCAAACAGTCGACCAAAAAGGTGTTGGTAAATTAATTAAGATGGCTGTTAAAGATGGTAGAGAAACAAGACCTACATTATTATGTGGTGTCTGTGGTGAACACGGTGGTGATCCAAGATCAATCGAATTCTTCAATAAAGTTGGCTTAGATTACGTCTCATGTTCTCCATTCAGAGTCCCAATCGCAAGACTCGCAGCTGCTCAAGCAGAAATTAAATTACAAAGAGAAGGTAAATAATAGTTCTAACCTCCTTTCTTAAAACAGATGGCCAAAAACCATCTGTTTTTTTATTAAAAAAAGACTAGCATAATAACTAGTCTATATATTCATATTTAATTAATTATGAATTTTAGTTAAATCACTTTGATAACCTCTCAAGAAGAAATGTTTTTCTGCTTTTTCAAGTTTCTTTTTATCATAACTTAGAGCGAATAAACAAGAACCACTTCCAGTCATTCCATAAGCATCAAAATCAAGTGATTTTAGTTCATTATAAACTTCTTCTATTTCACTACATAGAATTTTTGCAGGTTCAAATAATGAATTGAACATAGTTTTTTGTATTTCTTTTAAGTCTTTTGTTTTTAAAGCTTCGATTGTTTTTCTTGAATCTCCATGAATTAAATCATGTTGATCGGCTTCAGTAAAAACGGCCTCGGTCGAATTACCAAGTAATGGTTTAACTAATAAAACATAGAAATCTAAAGGGCAATCAAAAAATTCAAGTTTATCGCCCTTTCCAGATACAAGAGCGGGTTTATTATAATATTGATAATAAACATCACTTCCTGCTTTTAAACAAATTTCTTTAATTTCTTCTTCTGTTGGAGTTAATTTAAACATTCTAATAATAGTTCTTAAAATAGCGGCTGCATCAGCACTTCCTCCACCAAGACCTGCTTGTAAATAAATATTTTTATGAATATTTACATTTAATCTTTCTTTAAAGCCCCATTTAGCACGGCAAAGATCTATTGTTTTGTGAACTAAATTATATTTTGAAATTCTTAAAGAAAAATCATCACAAACCACAAAATCATCTGGTGTAGACTTAGGTAAGATTGAAACTTCTAAAGAATCGTGAAATTCTAAAGGCAAAATTACGCTTTCGATATTATGATAACCATCGTCTCTTAAATCTTTTACATCAAGAGTAATATTAATTTTTGAATAAGCCTTTTCTACCATAGTCGTTAATCCTTAATAAATTTATTTTCTACTAATTCGTTTGTTATTTTTATAAAATCATCAATCTTTAGTTGTTCTGGTCTTGAATTTGGAGATAATCCACATTTTTCAAGAAGTAATGTCAGTTCATTTGAGTTATTTACAATAACTTTCAAATTATTATAGATTGTTTTTCTTCTAAATTTAAATAATATTTTTGAGACTTTTAAAAGTGCCAATGAGAAATCAAAATCGCTATTTTCTTTAATTTTAATTCTAAAAACAATACTATCAACATTAGGAATAGGGAAGAAATTATTTTTTGATACTATAAATAACTTTTCAATTTCGTATCGATAAGCAATTAAAACGTTGATAGCATTAAAATCCTTTCCACTAAGAGCTAAGATTCGATTGAGAGCCTCATTTTGAACCATAAAGACGGCTTCTTCAAGATTTTCAAAATTCTTAAAAATATACTCAAGAATATCTGTTGTTATATAATAGGGAAGATTTCCAATAACTTTTTTAAAAGAAAAATCTTTAAAGTGTAAAATGTTATTCTTAATGATTGTTAAATTTTTACAATTTTCATACGATTTATTTAAAAAATTAACAAATTTCTGATCATATTCTACACAAGTTAAATTAATATCTTTTTTAATTAACTCATTAGTTAAAGCGCCTAAACCAGGACCAATTTCTAAAACTCGTTCTCCTTTTATTACATTTAAAGAGTTAACAATATTATCAATTGTTTCTAAATCTATAAGAAAGTTTTGACCTAACTCTTTTTTTGCATGTGAATTTTCTAAAGCAAAAAAATCTTTAATTTGATCTTTATTTAACATTTTTAAGCACCTTTAACAAATCATCTTTATTTATACCAATTAATTGTAGTTTTTTTAACAAATTTTTGCCATTAGAATAACCAATATGATAATAATTAGTAATTAAATTCCTGTTTTTTGTTGATTTTAATCCAACTAAATTTAAATCTAATAAATCAAGATAGGTTAAATTTGATGATAAATTCTCTTTTTTATTAAAATTTTTAACATTTTTTAAAGCTAAAATTACTTCATTTTTATTTGATTCAGCCACACCAACCTTACCTTTTTTAATAGACACTTCTTTTCTTACAAAAGCATCTAAGACCCCTGGACAATGTTCTTTAATTTTATTTCTTATTTGTATACCAGGATAATCAGGATCAGTTAGAACTATCACACTAGTGCTTTTTAAAACTTCATTTATAAAATCAAAATCTTCTTTATTAACGGCTGAGCCATTAACTTTATAAAACTTTGAGTCTATAAAAGAAGATAAAAAATCAATATCAGTCTTACCTTCTACAACAATTAAAGCATCTATCTTAGTTTTCATGTTTATTCAATTTTAAAATATCTAAGGAATTTTGATATGTTATTTTTTCAAAATCATCTAAATTCATCTCCAGAAGATTAGCAGCAAATTTAGCTGTATCTACTATAAATTTTGGTTCATTCATTTTTCCTCTATGTGGAACTGGAGAAAGATATGGAGCATCCGTTTCTAAAACAACATCTTTTAAATCAATATGTTTTAAAACTCTTTTAATTTCAATAGTATTTTTAAAAGTCAAAACTCCACCAAATGCTATTTTATATCCTAGTTTAGTAAATTCTTTTGACATCTCTAAGCTTCCAGAATAACAATGCATAATACCTCTATTATTACATGGATTATTCTTTAAAATGTTAAAAGTATCTTGAATTGAATCTCTTGAATGAATAGATATTGGTAAATCATATTTATTTGCTAAATTTATTTGAGAAATAAACATTTCTTTTTGAATTTGTATAATATTTTCTTCTTTCTCCCAATAATAATCTAAACCAATTTCACCAATAGCAACAATTTTAGAAGATTTTTTGATTAATTCCTCTAAATATAAAATTGAATTTGGTGTCCATTTCTTCCACTCAGTTGGAATAAAACCGATAGCTGCATAAACATTATTATATTTATTAGCTATTTCGATGGCTTTTATCGACGATTCTAGATCGTAGCCAACACAAAGAAAACTTTTGACTCCAACTTCTTCTGCTTCAGTTAAATAAAAATCTAATTTTTCATATATTTTTTCATCATTTAAATGAATGTGAGTATCAAAAATCATATTATTTACCTACACAAAATCTAGAGAAAATTTCTTTAGCAATGTCAAAATCATGATCCTCTCCTGTTAATGATAAAATAGACAAATAAATATCCTTTATATCAGCACTAAGAAGATCAATTGAGATTCCATTACTAGCGTCATTAAAAACTTTTGTCATCATTTCTTTAATATTTTTTAATATTCCTAGTTCTCTAGTACTAGAGATAGAAGGATTAACGTAATTTTCATTACTTAAATTAAGCTTTTTTAAAATAGCTTGTTTTAATGATTCAACATCTTTATTTATAGCACTTGTAACGATGCAATCATGATTATTATATTCATTAATATCAGATTTATTATATACAATGATTGTATCTTTATTTTTAATTAAATCTAAAATCTTTTTATCTTCTTCATCTAAGTCCATAGAATCAAATACAGCGATAACAATATCGGCTTTATTTAATTTATCAATTGATTTAGTAATACCAATTCCTTCAACATAGTCATCACTTTCTCTAATTCCTGCAGTGTCAAATAAATTAATTAAAACGCCATTTAATATAAATTTTCCCTCAACAACATCTCTTGTTGTACCTTTATAAGAAGAAACAATTGCTTTATCCTCATTTAATAAGGCATTTAAAATTGAAGATTTTCCAACGTTTGGTTTACCAACGATTGCAATATTGATGCCATCTCTAATAATTCTTCCTTTATTTCCATCTGAAATTAAAGATTCTATATATTTAATATTTTTCTTCATTATATCTTTAATTTTTTCAATATTTGCTTCTTCTAAATCTTCATATTCGGGGTAATCAATATTTACTTCAATCAAAGATAAAAGATATCCTATGTCTTCTTTAATAGGTGAAATTAATTTTGAAGTTGAACCGTCTAAAGACATTAAGGCTATATTTTTAGCCTCTTTTGTTTCCGCATTAATTAAATCGTTAATCGATTCAGCTTGAATTAAATCAAGCTTATTATTCATAAAAGCTCTAGACGTATATTCGCCTCCAGTAGCAAGACGAGCACCGTTTTTTAAAGCTAATTCTATTATTTGATTAAAAATAACAGGACTTCCATGGCAAATAATTTCAACACTATCTTCGCCGGTAAAACTTCTTGGTCCTTTATAAGCAAGTAAGACTACTTCATCGATTTTTGTATTTCCATCCATTACAAAACCATGCATGATGGTAGACTTTGTAACATCAATTTGTTTAGAAAAGAATTTTGAAACAATTTTAAAACAATCTTCTCCTGAAAAACGAACAATTGCAAGAGCACTTCTAATTGGAGGCGTAGCAAGAGCAACAATGGTTTCTAACATATTTAAATAACAAAAGAAGGAGAATTATTCTCCTTCAACTTGTCCTTCTACTTGTGTTTCTTTTTGCGGTGGAATGTTAGTATTAGGAGTATTAGTTCCTACGTATTTAACAACAATTGCTCTATCTTTTCCATCACCAACAGATTCAGTTTTAATATTTTTCCATGAGGCTAAGGCAGTATGAACCTTTTTTCTTTCATCTGGTGTCATAGCTTCAAGTTTAATATCAAGATGAGTTTTTAATACTTGTGAAGCAGCACGTTTTGCAACAGCAATTACACGATTGTATTTTTTATCTTTATAATCACCAATATCTAATAAAATTCTGAATTTTCTCTTAAATTTAGAAGATATTGCAAGTTTTACTAATTCATTTAAAGCTTGTAATGTTTGACCATTTCTGCCAATTAAAAGGGAGTTATGATCAGTTTCAATTAAAATTTTAATTAAACCATTTCTATAGAAAGCTTTTAAAGATACATCTAGTCCTAAACCTTCATGAATGATGTTTGAAATATATTTTTGAGCAAATTCAATAACATCAGCAGTATCATAGAAAGCAACGACTACTTTTTTTGAAAATAGACCTTTCTTTTCTTCTAAAACTTCATATAAGAGTTCTTCTTTGGCAACGCCGAGTTCTTCAGAAGCTTGATCAATAGCAAGTTCCAAAGTTTTAGCTGTAATTGTTTTCATAAACTAGTGTTTTACTCCTTTTTTATGCATAAATACAAAGTGAATAATTAAAGTTTGAATAACAGAGAATATTGCACCGGCAAACCAGTAAACACCCATAGCTGCTGGTAAGCTAAAGCCCATAATAATAATGAAAATAGTCATACCCCATTGGACCCATTTTTGAGTCTTTTGAGATTTTTCAGCAGTCTCTGATTTAACTGTTTTAGCAATATTTTTTGTTCTAATCTTACTTAAAATATTAGGAAGTAACATTGATACAATTTGTGCAGCACTCATTAAAATAATTAATCCTAAGGCAGTCCACCATCCAGCAAATCCTGGCCATCCATTAAAGTTAGTTAACGTGGACCAAATTGAGTCAGAAAGATTTAACCCTAAAACCGCATCAGTTGAAAGCGAAGCACTTCCTTGTAAGGCATTCCAAACACAAATGAAAAGTGGGAATTGAATAATCATTACTATAAACATTGAGAAAGGATGGACTTTATTCTTCTTATATAAAGCCATTTGAGCTTGTGTTAAACGTTCTTTATCGTATTGATTTGTTTGTGCATTTGGATATTTTTGTTGCAACTTTGCAAGCTCAGGTTGTAAATATGTCATTTTTTGTTGAGAAATAGTTGATGGTAAAGTAACAAGCATAAATAATGCTCTAACTAAAATAGTCATAATTAAGACAGCACCAACTTGTCCCCAACCATTCATACCTAAAGCATGAGCCAGATTTTCAACCCCGACTGCAATTGGATATACTAATAAACCTTCCAGGAATCCGTGTTGAGTAAAAGCATCACCCCATCCTTGATAGAAATCTTCAGCTTTTCCTTCAATTTTAACGGTATTATTAAGTGGATCTGTAGTCAAATTACCATAGAATCCATCATTAACTGTAATACATGTTCTAACATTAGCAACTCTTGCATCAAGTTGAGATTTATAAGCATTAAAGAAATTAACTGACATTCCGGTATTTGAACCTAAATTATTAGCAATTTCGTTATTCCAGTCATTAATATTTTTATAATAATCGACTGTTTCATTTCCATTTTCGTCAGTTGTAACAGAATAATGTTTAACATAACCATAGTTTGCTAAAATAGATTTTTCTTCTCTTTCCGTTTGCATGGTTTCAAGTAATTCATTCTTTTCATCACCATTTTCTAAAGAATTATATGTTCTTAGTTCTTCTGCACTATATCCATATAATGTATCAAAAGTAAGATTTGAAAAATCTGCGTTAATAACTTGATCAACAATAGTGTTATCGCTATTTGCTGTTTCAACAATCTTAGTTAATGTTAATCTATCAAGTTCCTTAAAGAAATCATAACTTGGGATAACATAATTTCCGGTTGTTGCATTATTAATTAATGTAACATTTAATTCGTTTAAACCAACAAAACCTGAATATGTTGTAAGTTCTAAATCATCTTCATTAACTTTTGTTTCAACTTCAATTTTACCTGGATTAACAGAAATTAAATTGTCGTTATATGTTGTAAATAGTTTTTCTTCGAATTCAGTTTGATTTTCACTATATTTAATAACGTCATCTTCTTTTTCACCATAAACAAAAGAGATGGTGTCTAAATTTACAACATCTTCACTTAAACCAGTTGCGTTTCTAAAATCTAATAAAATATCGTTATAAGCATCTTCTTTAGAGGTATAGAAGGTAGTGTTGATAGGATCATAAATATATCTAAAATTAGAAGTATCTGAAGCACTACAAAAGGAGTTACATGATGCTAAGATAAATGTTGTAACTACTCCTCCTACCACTACTAATGTATTTTTAAGTTTTTTATTCATTATTTGCACCTAAACTAAATAATGTATTTAATAATTTAATTAATGAATCTTCGTTTTTTGAATATTCGTTAATATTGTATTTATAAGAAATAACAATTACTAAATCGTAGTTTTCTTTATAAGTTAACTTTTTATCAAGAATATTTCTAACTTGTCTTTTAATTTTATTTCTTGTAACGGCGTTACCGTTTTTCTTACTAACCGATAAACCAACTCGTGTTATGTTATAGTTATTTTTTCTAAAATAGATAGTAAATAAGTTATTTCTTTTAAATTTTCTTAAATTAAATAGTTCTTTATATTCTCTATATTTTTTTATTACGTTTATTTTTTTCATTATAAAGAAACAGTTAATTGTTTTCTTCCTTTAGCTCTTCTTCTAGCTAAAACTTTTCTACCATTTGGAGTGGACATTCTTGCTCTAAAGCCGTGTGTTCTCATCTTGTGTAATTTACTTGGTTGGTATGTTCTTTTCATAAAATAGTTTCTCCTCTCGTTTCTTTGAAATTATATATGTATTTATACATATATGTCAAACTAATAAAGCCACAAAAAAAGATTATAAACCTCTCTTATGGGTTTTGATATTATAGTTTAATTTTGTCGATAAAACAAAGGTTATTTTAAAAGTATTAGTTTATTTTTAGTAGGCCTTTTTTTATATTTAATTTTATAAATATGTTTTGCATTTATTGTGCATAATTCAAATATTGCGATTATTATCTTAAAATTCGATGTGGATAAACTAAAAATGTGTATAATTTTTATTAATTTTAATTGTGTATAACTTGTTAGAAGAAAGTTTTACACAAGTTTTCCACATTAAAAGTTGTTGAAAACCCTAAAAATAGGACAATATTCTATCTTTTAGGCTAATTTATTGTGGAAAACAAATTTTGAGATTATTTTTAACTTTTAATAAATCATTTTTTTGATAAAATATTATTTAAATTTTAGGATTTAGTAACTTATGAAAATTGGCGATGCAAATACACAAAGAAACATATGGGATAAAGTTTTGAACTCTATCAAAGATTCAAATAAAGTTTCGAATCAGTTATTTAACGCTTACTTTAAAAAAACATTTATCTCATCTGTTGAAGGAAACAAAATTATTGTGGGGTGTGAATCTGCTGCTGGTACTAATATTTTAAAAAACAATTTCAAAGATTTATTTTTAGCAAATCTTGCTAAAATCACTGGAACAGATTTTGATCTTGTTTTTGTACCTTTAAGTGAACTTAAAGTTAAAACTAAAGAACAAATCATCAAAGAATCAGACCCGGTTTATTTTAAATCATCAAAACTAGATCCTTCATTTACGTTTGAAAAATTCATCGAAGGACCTTCTAACAAAGAAGCTAGAAAAGCTTCATTAATGGTTGCTTCTAATCCAGGAACTATGTATAACCCTTTATACATTCAGGGTGATTCTGGACTTGGAAAAACTCATTTACTACACGCTATAGCTCATCAAATAAAGGAATCTTATCCCGAAAAGAAAATTCTATATACTACTTCTCAATCTTTTTTTGATGAATATATAGCTTTTACTAAAAATGTATCAAATAATTTAAATTTAACCGATTATTTAAAAAATATAGACGTTTTATTAATTGACGATATTCAACAATTACGTGGTAAAGAAAAAACTCTAGATTATTTCTTTGAAGTTTATTCTTATTTTATAAGAAATAATAAGCAAGTTGTTCTTACTTCAGATAGGCCTCAAAACGAATTAGATGGTATTCCTAATCGTTTAATTACGCGTTTTCTTTCAGGGTTATCTGTTGTAATTTCTAAACCAAATTTTGCCACGTGTAAAGAAATTTTATTGAAGAAAATCGAGTTTTCATCAATGAAGACATCTGATTTTTCTGATGAAGCTTTAGATTATATTTCTGAAAACTATTCTTCTTCTATTAGACAACTTGAAGGTATATTAACTCGACTAACTTTCTATACTACAATCAATGATTATAAAGGTATTATTGATTTAAATTATCTAACTGAAGCTTTAGGTCTAACTAATATTAGAATTGACAAAAATATTCAAGTTGATTCCAACAGGATTCTTCATGCTGTATCAGATTATTATTCAATTTCGATAGAACAAATTAAAGGAAGTTCAAGAAAGAATCAAGTTGCTGTAGCTAGACAGATTGCAATGTATCTAATTAGAACAATTCTTGATACTCCGTTAATGGAAATAGGTAAAATTTTCTCTAATAGAGATCACACTACTGTTATGCACTCTATTGCTAAAGTGGATAATATGTTGAAAACTGATACACAGTTAGGAAATGTTATTTCTTCTCTTAGAACAAAAATAAATGGATAAATATCGAAAAAATTATAGTAGAATATTTCTTGATAAAAAAGTTATCCACAAAATACACACTTTCCACAAACATTATTATTAATATATAAATAAATATAAAAAAGAGGTAATTAATATTATGAAATTAACAATTGATAGAAATGAATTACTTAAGGCATTACTCAATTCTTCTAAAGTAGCAAGAGGTACAGATCAAGTACTTAATAATTTAAAGCTTGATCTTTTCGAAGATAAATTAGAAGTTACTGGTTCTAATGGAGAATTAACTATTAAAACAATAGTTCCTCGTTATAAAAATGATAGAGCTTTATTTAGGGATGTTTTACCTGGCTCTATTTTACTTAATGCAAAAATGTTTACTGAAGTTATTCGTAGAATGGATGATAACGAAGTTTCGATTTCTATTGAAGATAATTCAATAGCTAAGATTCGGAATACAAAATCTATGTTTAACTTAAATGTAACTCGTGCAGAAGAATATCGTGAATTAGATTTCTCAGAAGAAGGAGTCCATATTGCTTTAAATAAAAACGATTTTGTTGACGCTATAAACCAAACATCATTTGCATGTTCTATAAAAGCTAGAGCTATTTTACAATGCGTTAATATTGAAAATGACGAAGAGAAAATTACCTTTGTTGCAACTGATGGATCTAGACTAGCAAAGAAAGTTGTACCATATCAAAGCGAAGAACGTTTTATCGTCAATATAAATCAAAAAAATATCAATGAAGTAGTACATACTTTAAGCGAAGATGATGAAACAATTGATATGTTTATTTCTGATAGAAAAGTATTATTCAAAATGATCAATTGTGTAATTATTTCCACAATTACAACAGGCGAATATCCAAACACAAGAAATATCATTCCTCATAATTTTGATTTTCGTTTAGAAGTTAATTCAGATGAATTTTTAAAAGCGTTAGATAGAATAGTTTTACTTTCTATAGATAGAGAAAATATTGTAAAACTTACAATGACTGAAGATGAAGTTGTTTTATCATCAAAATCTCAAGAAATCGGTGATGCTAAAGAAGTACTTCAACTTTTCAAATATAATGGTGGAAGACTTGAGATTTCATTTAACGTCAATTATGTTTCTCAAGCTATAAAAGCTCTTAAATGCCAAGATATTTTACTTTCTTTCCTTGGGGAAATGAAACCATTTACAGTAACTAATAAAAATGATGAAAATTGTGTTCAATTAATTACCCCTGTTAGAACATATTAATTCCACGTGAAAACTTTTTAATTAAATAAATTCTTCAAAAAATCAATATTGATAAATTGATAAATATCGATAGATTTTTAACTTCCTTTAATATATAATATTAAAGGAGTTTTTTATGGATTTTAAGAAAGTTAAAATTAATACTGAATTTATAACCTTAGGTCAACTTTTAAAATTTGCTGATGTCATTGATTTTGGTGGAGAAGCAAAATCATATATTTTAGAACATACAATTTTAATTGATGGAGTTGATACAAAGCAAAGAGGTAAAAAGATTTACCTTGGTATGAAGGTGATAATTGATGACTCCATGTTCTTTGAAATAACTAAATGATAATAGAATCTTTAAAACTGAATAATTTTAGAAATTTTGAAACATTAAATATTCGTTTTAACAAAGGAATAAATTTTTTGTATGGAAAAAATGGAAGTGGTAAAACAAATATTGTTGAAGCAATCTATTTTTTCTATCTAACAAAAAGTTTTCGAACAAGTAATTATTCTCAATTAATTAAGTTTAATAATGAATTTTCTGTGATTAATGGAATATTTAATGAAGGATTAATGAAATATAAAATCGATATTCAAATATCAAAAAACGGAAAAATAATATTAGTTAATAATAAAAATATTACGAAAATCTCAGAACTTAGTAATTTAATTAATATTATTTATTTTATTCCAAAAGAAGTAAATTTATTCAAAGAAAGTCCAAAAGCGCGAAGATCCTTTCTAGACTTATCTATCTCAAAATTTGATAAAGATTATCTCTTTAACTTACAAAATTATGAAAAAGTTTTGAAAGAACGAAATGATTTACTTAAACAAGAAAATTTTGATGACAATTTATTAAAAATCTATGATGAGCAAATGGCTACATTTTCGTTCTATATATATAAAATTCGAAAGAAATATATTTTGAAGTTAAATAATCATCTTTCTAAAATCTACACAAAAATTAGTGGCAATAATGAAAAAGTTACTCTTCATTATGTTCCTTACATTAATGAAAGTGAAAATTATTTATCAGTTTTTAAGGAAAAGTACTCATCCAATCTAGAAAATGATAAGAAATATCAACGAACAACTGAAGGAATTCATTTAGAAGATATTTATCTTACTTTAAATGATAAAAATCTATCTTATTTTGGATCTCAAGGCGAAAATAGAACAGCTATATTAGCTTTAAAATTAACACCATATTTCTTAATTGAAGATGAAAATAAAAAACCTATTATCATTCTAGATGATGTTTTAAGCGAATTAGATAGCGCCAGAAAACTTAAATTTATAGGTTTTTTAAAGGATTTTAAACAAGTTTTTATTACATCTACAAATAAAATTAACGATTCAAATCTAACTTATTATCTAATTAGTGATAAGGGAGTAAGTATAAATTAGGGGGTTTCTATGGAAGACAAGAAAAAGGAAGAAAACATAGTTGAAAACGAAGACGAACTTAATGAAGAAGATTTAAAAATTTCTGAAGATGAAGGTTTTTCTGATACAGAAAAAGAATTAGATAGAAAAATTAGTAATAATATCATTGAAATTAATGATGAAACTGCTTTAGAAAAAGGTAGTGCAAATTATGATTCATCAGATTTAACTGTTCTTGATGGTCTTGAAGCTGTTAGAATGAGACCAGGTATGTATATTGGAACAACTTCCGTAACAGGTTTACATCACCTTGTTTGGGAAATTGTTGATAATGGTATTGATGAAGCATTAGCAGGTTATTGTGATAGAATTGATGTTACTATTAATCAAGATAATTCTATTACTGTAGTTGATAATGGACGTGGTATTCCAGTTGATACGGTTGAAAAAACTGGTCTTTCTGGCGTTGAAACTGTTTATACTGTTCTTCATGCTGGTGGAAAATTTGGTTATAACGATGGTTATAAATTTTCTGGTGGTTTACATGGTGTCGGTGCATCTGTAGTTAATGGCTTATCTTCTTGGTGTGAAGTAACTGTTTATAGAGATGGTGGAGAATATTACATTCGTTTTGAAAATGGCGGCCATATAGTTGAACATTTACGTCGTGTTGGAGATTCTTCCTTACACGGAACTAAAGTTACTTTTAAACCTGATCCAACTATTTTTACTGAAACTACTGAATTTAATTACGATACAATTTTAACTAGATTAAGACAAATGGCTTTCTTAAATAAAGGAATTACCATTACTTTAACCGATAAAAGAGTTGAACCAAATAAACACGAAGAATTCTGTTATAAAGGCGGAATCATCGAATATGTAGACTACTTAGATAGAAAATCAGAAAAATTAGTCGATAGTGTTTTTTATTGTCATAACGCACAAATTTTTAAAGATGAAAGTAATAAATATGAAATTATTGTTGAAGTAGCAATGCAATATTGTAATCAAGATAATATTAACATTTATTCTTTCTGCAATAACGTTGCAACTGGAAATGGTGGTACACACGTTGAAGGTTTTAATCTTGCTATTGCTAGAGTATTTAATAACTACGCAAGAAATAATAATTTTTTAAAGAAAAATGATAAGGAAAAGATAGTTGCTGAAGATTGTAGAAAAGGTTTAACTGCAATAATTTCAGTTAAGCATCCTAACCCACAATACGAAGGCCAAACCAAAGGTAAACTTGGTAACGTCGAAGTTAAGAAAATTGTTTCTAATGTCGTTGGTGAGGCTTTAGAAAGATATTTAAACGAAAATAAGCAAATTTCTACTGTAATTCTTACTAAAATTAGAACAAATTATGATTACAGACTTAAAATGGCTGCTTATTCAAGCCAATTAAAGAAGAAAACAGGATTAGAAATTACAACTTTACCAGGAAAACTTGCTGATTGTTCAAGTAATGATCCTAGAGAATGTGAATTATTTATCGTTGAGGGTAATTCTGCTGGTGGTAGTGCAAAGCTAGGTAGAGATCCTAAAATTCAAGCTATTCTTCCTTTAAGAGGTAAAATTTTAAATGTTCAAAAAGCACAAGATCATAAAATTTTAGAAAATGCTGAAATTGGTAACATGATTACTGCAATAGGCGGTGGTTATGGTGATAGTTTTGATGTAAGTAAAATTAGATATCACAAAATAATCATTATGACAGATGCTGATGTTGATGGTTCTCATATTAGAATTTTGCTTTTAACATTCTTTAACCGCTTTATGAAACCATTAATTGAAAAAGGCTTTGTCTATATTGCTCAACCACCTTTATATAAAGTTCAATATAAAGGAAAAGATTACTATGCATATAGAGAAGAAGAATTACTTAAAATTAGAAAAGATTTAAATTTAAAAGATAACTATCCAATGCAAAGATATAAAGGTCTTGGTGAAATGGATCCTGATCAACTTGAAGAAACAACCATGAAACCAGGAGTAAGAAAAATGTTAAGAGTAACAGTTGATGATGCTATTACAGCTGATTCAATATTTGATGAACTTATGGGTGAAGAAGTTGAACCACGTAGAGAATTTATCCGTGAAAATGCTCAATTTGTTAAAAATCTTGACATTTAATGTTTAGAAAAAGGAGTTTAATATGTCAGAAGAAGTAAAAGACGTTATAGAAAGTGGTATTACACCATCTTTAAAAGATGAAGAAATTACTGAACAAGTTAAAAACTCATTTCTAGACTACGCAATGAGTGTTATTGTTTCAAGAGCTCTTCCTGATGTAAGAGATGGCTTAAAACCTGTTAATAGAAGAATTATATATTCAATGAATGAAAGTGGTTATACACCTGATAAACCTTATGTTAAATCAGCTAAAATCACTGGTGAAGTCATGGGTAAATATCACCCACATGGTAATTCATCAATTTATACAGCATTAGTTAGATTAGCCCAATATTTTTCAATGAGATACCCTCTTATTGATGGACATGGTAACTTTGGTACAATGGATGGAGATGAAGCTGCTGCAGAAAGATATACCGAAGCTAGATTAAAGAAATTATCTCTAGAAATGGTTAGGGATATTAAATACAATACGGTAGATTTTTCCCCAAACTATGATGGTACTGAAATTGAGCCTACAGTTTTACCTACTCACTTCCCTAATTTACTTGTCAATGGAAGTGATGGAATTGCTGTTGGTATGGCAACTAAAATGCCTCCACACAATTTAAGAGAAGTTGTTGATGGAATTATTGCTTATAGAAAAAATCCTGATATAAGTGTCGAAGAATTAATGAAATATATTAAGGGTCCAGATTTTCCTACTGGTGGTATTATTTATGGCTTAAACGGAATTAGAGAAGCTTATGCAACTGGTAAAGGAACTTTTAGACTTAGAGCAAAAACAGAAATAGTTGAAAAGAAAGATGGAAGAAGCACAATTATTATTCGCGAAATTCCTTATCAAGTAATTAAATCATCTATTGTAAAACATATTGGTGAACTTTATAGAGATAAAAAGATTGAAGGTATAACTTCGATTAAAGATTTCTCAAAAGCTGATGTTGATATTGAGATTGAATGTAAAAAAGATGCTATACCAACACTTATACTTAATCAATTATTCAAAAATACCCAACTTGAAATTTCTTATGGAATTATAAATTTAGCAATTGTAAATGGAGTTCCTAAAGTCTTATCTTTAAAAGAATTACTCCAAAACTATATTGATTTCCAAGCTGAAATAATTGAAAAAAGAACTATTTTCCTTTTAGATCGTGATGAAAAAAGAAAGCATATTTTAGAAGGTTTATTAATTTGCAGAGATAATATTGATGAAGTTGTTGCAATGGTTAAAGCTAGTGAAAATAAAGAAGATTTCATTAAAAGAGCAACTGAATCTGAGTTCCATTTCTCAACTGCTCAAGCTGAAGCAATCTTTGTTTTACAACTTGGTAGATTAACTCATCTTGAAGCTACAAAACTTATTGATGAAAAAACACAACTTGAGAAAAATATCGAATCTTATCATCATATTCTTGAATCACGTGAAAACATTTTAGATGTAATGGAAAAGGAATTATTAGATATTAAAGAAAAATATGGTGATGATAGGAAGAGTGAAATCTCTAATCAAATTGTTTCAATTGATGATGAAGATTTAATTCCTGAAGAAGATGTAGTCTTCACTTTAACGAATAAAGGTTACATTAAAAGAATGCCAATTTCTGATTTTAAAAGACAAAGAAGAGGTGGCAAAGGTGTTAAAGGCTTAACTTCTTATGAGGACGATGAAGTTAATAAAATAATCTATTCCAATACTCATACTGATATTTTACTTTTCTCTAATTTTGGTAAAGTTTATAGAATCAAGGGCTATTCAATTCCTGAAGGAAGTAGAACTTCAAAAGGAGTTAATTTAGTTAATATTTTAAATTTAGATAAAGGTGAAAATATTATTTCGATTGTTCCTGCTAGTGAATATGAAAATAAATATTTATTCTTTGCAACTAAAAAAGGACTTGTTAAAAGAACTAAATTAGAAGAATTTATTAAAATTAATTCAAATGGTAAATATGCTATCAAATTTAATGAAGATGATACCTTATTAGATGTAAAAGTCACTGATGGTAATGCAAAAATTCTTCTTGCTGCAAGTAATGGACAACTTTGTATGTTCAAAGAAGAACAAATTAGAGTTAGTGGAAGAACATCTCATGGTGTTTTCGGTATGAAACTTGAAGGAGCTAATCTTATTTCGCTTGCAACATCAAATGAAGGTAACTTAGTTCTAGTAACAAGTGAAAACGGTTTAGGTAAACTTTCTCCTATTGATGATTATCGTGAAACAAAACGTAATTCTAAAGGTGTAAAAACAATCAAAATTACTGAAAAAACTGGTGATTTATGTGCTATGAAAGTAGTTAATGGTGATGAAGATTATGTTACTATTACAAAAGATGGCTTAGTTGTTAGAGCAGCTTTAAGTGATGTTAGAATTTGTGGTAGAAATTCTCAAGGCGTAAAGATGGTTAACTTTAAAAACGATAATGATAAAGTAATTTCAATCACTATTGTTCCTCATGAAGAAGATGAAGAAGTTGTTAATGAAAACGATGATGATTTATCAATGAACGAAAGTGAAGAAACATCTTATGAAGATGTAGGTGAAGATTTATAGAATGTATCCTTTAGTTTTTGAAAATAAATTTTATAGTGATAGTTTTGAACTTTTAAAGATTAAAAATTGTATCGAACAATGTTTAGATTTACAAAATGTAAACTATACAATATCTTTTTCTGATGAAACTTTTGATCTAATTCATTTCTTTTCAGTAAACGATTTTTCCCATTATTCTAAAGAAATAAAAAAGAGTGTTAAGAAAGTAATTTCTTTACTTTCTTGTGAAGAGGACCCCAATTTAAGAATAATTAAGGGTAAAAAAGAAAATAATGAAAATGAAGTAATTTATTTTATTGAAAAAAGTGATGTTGAAGAAATTAATAGAGCTGATGGAGTATTAGTACCATCTTTAAAAGCTAAGGAATTTTTACTTGCAAACGGAATAACAACTGAAATATATACTTTTTTTAATCCAGTTAGGTCTATTAAATATGATTTAAAAAACAATGTTTTAAATAAAGCTATTTTTAGATATTTAGGTATTAATGAAGATTCTTATATAGTTGTTTTATCCTTATCTTATGAAGATTATATAGCTTTAAATTATGTTAATAATCTCGCTTTATCTTTTCCTATGTTAAAGTTTGTTTTATTAACAACAAAAGATATTAATAAAAATTTCTTTATAAAAGCTAAAAAAATATTTGATGAAAAATTAACAAATATCCGATTAACAAATATTATTGATGACGATATTTATGCTTCTTTATTTTATAATGCTAAAGTTTTTATAAACTTATCTACAACATATGGAAATGATCAAGAGTTAATTGATGCAATGTTTTCGAAAACTCAAATTTTAACGCTAAATTCTTCGTCTTTTAGTGATATTGCGATTGATAAAGAGAATTGTTATACCTATAATAATTTTGCTGATTTAAAAAAAGGTCTTAATCAATATTTTAATGGATTATTACCTTCAACAATCGATGGTGGAATTAAATTTTCAAAAGATATTAACTTTAAAGAACAAAGTGAAAAATTATTAAAAATATATAAAGAAGTCTTGGAGGAAAACTAAATGTTAGATATTAATTATATATTAGAGAATAAAGAAGAAGTTAAAACCTTACTTAAAAATAAAGGTTACGAAGCTGATATTGATACATTATGTGAACAATTGCTTCAAAAAAGAGCTATTCAAAGAAGTGTTGAATTAAACAAAGCTGAACAAAATAAACTTTCTAAATCCGTTCCACAAGTAAAAAAAGAAGGCGGAGATGTTAATGCGATTTTTGCAAAAGTTAAAGAATTAGCTGCTGAAAACAAGGCAAATGAAGATAAATTAGCTGTTTTAGAAAAAGAAATTTACGATGTTTTAGTTGCTCTACCAAATTTACCAGATAAAGATCTTTTACCTGGTGAAAAAGAAAACAATAAACCTATATATTATTATAAAGAAAAACCAACTTTTTCATTTAAATTAAAAGATCATGTTACATTAGAAGAATCTCTTGGTTTAATTGATTATGAAAGAGGCGCTAAGGTTTCTGGAGCTGGTACATGGTTTTATACTGGCTTAGGTGCACAACTTGAATGGGCTATTTTAAATTTCTTTATTTCTGAGCATTTAAAAGACGGTTTTACCTTTATGTTACCTCCACATATCTTAAATT
Organism: uncultured Bacilli bacterium; assembly: GCA_944369075.1. Classification (GTDB taxonomy): domain Bacteria; phylum Bacillota_I; class Bacilli_A; order RFN20; family CAG-826; genus Onthovivens. The sequence continues at coordinate 13,258 of CALVXK010000006.1, read as the reverse complement.
ATGAAAGTGGATTTACTGCTGGACAATTCCCTAAATTTGAAAATGATATTTTTAAACTTGATTTACCAGAACAATTTAAATTTATGCTTCCTACAGCTGAAACAGCCTTAGTAAATTATTATAGAGGTGAAATTTTAAAGGAAGAAGAACTTCCAAAGAAATTCTTTGCTTATACTCCTTGCTATAGAAAAGAAGCTGGAACAAATAGAGTTGAAGAAAGAGGAATGATTAGAGGTTATCAATTTAATAAAGTTGAAATGGTTGAATATACTGCTGATAATGACTCCGATAGAGCATTTGAAGAATTAGTTAATAAAGCAAAAACTTTAGTCGAAAAACTTGGTTTACACTTTAGAATTTCTAAGCTTGCTGCAGGAGATTGTTCTCACTCTATGGCAAGAACATATGATATTGAAGTTTACTTACCATCTCTTGATATATATAAAGAAGTTTCCTCAGTTTCAAATGCTAGAAGTTATCAAGCAAGAAGAGGCATGATGAGATATAAAGATAAAGAAGGTAAAGTCCATTATATGCATACTCTTAATGGTAGTGGACTTGCAACTTCAAGAATTTTCCCTGCTATTTTAGAGCAATATCAAAATGAAGATGGTTCAGTTACTATCCCAGAAGTACTTAGACCATTTATGGGTGGATTAACTGTTTTAAAACCAATTAAAAAGTAATATAATATTTAAGCCGTTGCGATTCAATACTACGAACCTGGTCAGGATGGGAACATAGCAGCCATAAGTAGATCCATTGAATGTGCGACGGTTTTTTTATTTAAGTTATGATGAAAAAAGATTACGAAAAATATATGGATTTAGCTTTAGAAGAAGCTAAAAAAGCCTTTAATAATAATGATGTGCCTGTAGGGTGCGTGATTTTAGATGAAAATAACAATATAATTTCTAGAGGATATAATCAGAAAGAAAAAGAACAAGATGTTACTTTACATGCTGAAATAATCGCAATAAAAGAGGCTTCTAAGTTAAGAAAAAATCGGAGATTAGATAAGTGTACTATGGTTGTGACATTATCTCCTTGTTTAATGTGCCTTGGGGCGATAATTTCTTCTAGAATTAATAAACTAGTTATCGGAACTTACGATGATGATAGTGGTTTTGACTTTAGAATGTTTAAAGATTTACTGTTTGAAAATAAGATTGAATTAATAGATGGTGTAAAAGAAAAAGAGTGCTCTAATATTCTAAAAGAATTCTTTAAAACCAAAAGATTTTAAAAACACATTTATTCGATAATTATCTTATATTGACAATTTTTATTTAACAATGTCAAAAAATTTTACATCGTGTTGAAAAATATTTCTTTTATTTTTTATAAAATGTAATCATAATATTAGTATGCTCGAACTTAAGAATATTTCAAAAGTATATGGTGAAAAAGAAACAAAATTTTATGCTTTAAAGAACATAAATGTGTCTTTTCCTGATTCTCAATTTTGCTGTATTTTAGGGCCATCTGGTTCTGGTAAATCAACTCTACTTAATATTATTGGTGGTCTTGATAGATATACTGAAGGAGACTTAATTATCGATGGAGTCTCAACAAAAGAGTTTAAAAGTAATGACTGGGATAATTATAGATCTAAAAAGATTGGCTTTGTCTTTCAACACTATAATTTAGTTAACCATTTAACAGTTTATGAAAACCTTGAAATAGCTTTAAAAATTGATGGTTATGAAAGAAGTAAAAGAAGAGCTAAGTGTGATGAAGTTCTTGCAAAAGTTGGATTAAGTGGACAAGGACACAAGTATCCAACAGAAATGTCTGGTGGCCAACAACAAAGAGTGTCTATTGCTCGTGCTTTGATTAATGATCCAGATATTATTTTAGCAGACGAACCAACTGGAGCTCTTGACTCAAAAAGTAGTGTTGTAGTTCTTGAAATCTTAAAAGAAGTTGCTAAAACTAAACTTATTATTATGGTTACTCATAATGAAGAATTAGCTAATAAGTATGCAACTCGTATTATTAGGATTCATGATGGCGAAATAAATAGTGATACTAACATTCATGAAGGAAGTACAGAAAAACCTGAAACTTCTTCAATTTTTGGTAAGAAAAAATCAAAAATGAATTTCTGGACATGTCTACACATGTCTTTTAGAAATTTAATGACTAAAAAAATTAGAACTGTTTTTACCTGTTTGGGATGTTCTTTTGGTGTTGTTGGTGTTGCTTTAGTTTTAGCTTTATCTAATGGTGTTACAGGTTATATTGGAAGAATAGAAAGTGAAGCTGCCGGTATGCTCCCACTAACTATTTATTCTTCATCAACAACTTCTGAAGTAGTAAATGCTGATGATATGAATGAGCAATATCCTGATGATGATATGCTTAGACCATTTATTGCTCAAATGGCAACTACGGGTGAAGTAAAAATTAATTATCTTAGTGAAAAATATATTAATTATCTAAATTATATTAAGGATACAACTGATTATATGAATGATTTCTTTGTCCAAAGAGATAGTGCTTATTCATATAATTTAATAACTGAGTTTCCTAATGGATCTTTTCAAATGATTAATAACTCCGCTTCTATTGATTCAGAAGTTCTTAATCAAATTACTTCTATGGTTTCGATGCCTAATACACCTTTCCATGCTTTAGCAGGAAGAGAAGAATACGTTACTCAGACTTATGAAGTTATTTATGGAGAATATCCAAGTACTGATAATCCATATGAGGTAGTTTTAGTTGTTGACCAATATAACTCAATTCCTTTAGGCACTTTACAAGCCTTAGGAATCTATGATTCTTCTTATCAAGACCCAATCGAGGCTAATAAACATCCTATTTCCTTTGAAGATATTTTAGGAAAAAAGTATAAAATATTTACAAACAATGAACTTTATGATGTAGAACAAAAGACGACAGTAGTCGATAGAAAAGGCTTTTCACGTGAAATCATTTCTGCAAATGAAAAGAACTTAGAAACTGCTTTCAATTCAGATTTAGGTCATGAAGTCGAAATTGTTGGTGTTTTAAGACCAAGAGAAGGTGTTACTTTACCAGGTCTTGGTACTGGATTATGTTATCAACAATCTTTAGCTGATTTGATGGTTGAACAAAACGATCAATCAGAGTTAACAAAGCATTCTTTAACAAACTTCTCATTGAAGAAATATGTAAATTTCTCAGATTTCAGATCTGAAATGTATGATTTAATGACTTCAATGGATATGAACACAGTTTTATCTGATTTATCTAATGCTGTTGTTTTAATTACACAATTTAATAGATTATTTAATAAATATTTTGATTTTTATTCACTATTTTCTGGTTCAATTTTACCAAATGGTGTAACTGATTATGTAAATGAACTTAAGGTTGTTGGTGCTGATATTAATAGCTACGAATTACTTGAAAACGGAATTGAAAATACATTCTTAGATATGTTAACTGCATATGAAAAAGGTGATATTAATGAGTTCTATGATGCAGTTATCAATATTATTTGTTATCTTAACCAATATAATAAAATTCAATCTATTTTGATTTATCCTGCAAGCCTTGAATCAAAACAAAACATTATTGAATTGTTAGATGAATATAATGTTGTTAGTGATAATCCTAATGATCCATATCATGCAACAAGCGAAAATGAGAAAGTTTATTACACTGATTTAGTCTCTATGATTACTGGTGCACTTTCTCAAATGATTAATGTTGTTTCTATAGTTTTGGTATTGTTCTCTTCAATTTCACTTATTGTTTCATGTATTTTAACAGCAATTATTACTTATTCTTCAGTTATAGAAAGAACTAGAGAAATAGGTATTTTAAGATCTTTAGGTGCTAGAAAAGGAGATGTTGGCACACTATTTATTGCTGAATCAGTTTTAGTATCCACGATTGCGTCTATTATTGGTTGTTTTGTATCGTTCTTAGCTGCATTCCCACTAAATTATTTCCTTAACTTAATGTTCCCTGAATATTTCTTAGGAAATATCGTTTCAATGACATGGTGGCATTGTATCTTATTGTTCTGTATTTCAATTGTTATTGGTTTTATTTCAGGATTAATTCCATCAAAGATTGCTGCAAACAAAGATCCTGTACAATGCTTAATGAATGATTAGTTATGAAAAGAAAAAAAGAATCGAAAAAAGAAGTTGTAAAAAGATACAAGCCTAAATTTTCAGAGGGTCTTTCTTTATACCAAGTTAATAAAAGATTAGAAAAAAATCTCGTAAATAAAGCAAAAGTTAAATTATCATATTCTTATTGGAAGATTATTAAAAAGAATCTTTTTACGTTCTTTAATATATTACTAATTATAATTGGGATTATTTTGATAGCGACTAACAACTGGTCATCATGTATTTTTCTTATTATCTTAATTCTTAATCTCGGAATTGGCTTATTTCAAGATATTAGAGCAAAAAGAGCTGTTGATAAACTATCTTTAATTGAAAAAGATAAAACGATTGTTATTAGAAACGGTGAAGAAAAAGAAATTTATTCTGATGAACTTGTTTTAGATGATGTCATTCTATGCAAAAAAGGATCTAAAATTCCTTGTGATTGTATTATTTTAAATGGTGAAGGAAGCTTAAATGAGTCTTTAATTACCGGAGAATCGTTACCTTTAAAAAAGAGTGTTAACGATATGGTTTTATCCGGGACTTATGTTGTAAGTGGAAATTTCTATGCCCGAGTAGATAAAATTGGTGAAGAAAACTATATTTTTAAACTTCAATCAAAATCTAAAGAGTTTAAAGAACCAAAAAGTAGAATGTTTCTTCAATTAAATAGACTTTTTAGAGTTATTGGTATTATTGTCATCGTTATAGGGTTTTTGCAATTAGTTGAATTTGGTTTATTAACTTTCTTTAATGAAGAATTTAATCTTGAAAGTTTATGGGATTGGCTTCCTCCGTTAATTTCTAGACTAAGCGGAGCTTTAGTTTCTATGATTCCATCTGGAATGTATTTACTTACTTCAACTGCTTTAGCAGTAGGAGTTTTTTCTTTAACAAAAGAAAAAGTTCTTATTTCTGATATGTATTCTCAAGAAACATTAGCTAGAGTTGATACTTTATGTATTGATAAAACAGGAACTATAACTGATGGAAAAATGTCTGTTTTTAAATATGAAATAATAGATAAAAGTTTAAGTTCTGATAGATTTGATGCATTAATTGCTTCTTATTGTCAAAAACTTGGTGAAGACAACGAAACAAGTAAGGCTTTATTAAATTATTTTAAGTCTAAGAAAATATTTAAAGTTAATAACTACATTCCTTTTTCAAGTGTTTATAAATATAGTGCCGCTGAAATTGATGAAAACGGAACTTTAGTTATAGGTGCTTTCGATTTCTTTAATTTAACTAATAAATCAGAAGTAGAAAAGATAGTTAATGATGCTAGTGAAGCAGGATTAAGAGTAATTACTGTGGCTCTTTCTCCTTCAAAAATTGAGAATAACTTAATTCCAAAAGATTTAACTTGCATTGCATTAATTTATCTTCAAGATCACATTAGAGAAGATGTAAAAAACACTATAAAATGGTTCAATGATAATAATGTAGATATTAAAGTTATTTCAGGAGATAATCCACTAACTGCTTCCTTAATTGCAAAAGAAGTAGGAATAAATAATTACGATAAATATTGTTCCTTAAACGATAAAAACGATATTGAAATTAAAGCTTTAGCTAAGAAAAATTCTATTTTCGGAAGAGTTTCTCCTGAGCAAAAAGAAATGATTATACAAGCTTTAAGAGAAGATGGAAGAACTGTTGCAATGGTTGGAGATGGAATTAATGACATTTTATCTTTAAAATCTGCTGATGTTTCGATTGCTTTAGAAAGTGGAAGTAAAGCAACTAAGGATATAGCCTCGGTTGTTTTACTTGATAACAATTTTAATAAACTTCCAAAAATAGTAGATCAAGGAAGAAGAGTTATTAATAATCTTGAAAGAACATGTTCATTATTTTTAACTAAAACAGTTTTTGCGGTATTTTTAAACTGTTTCTTCTTAATTTATGCATTAATTACACAATTTGGTTCAACAAGCGCACTTCTTTGGCCATTCTACCCTAATAATTTCTATACATGGGAGTTAATTACAATAGGTGTTTCTTCATTCTTACTAGCTCTTGAACCAAATTCAAGTTTAATTAAAGGTAACTTTTTACGTAACATTATTAAAAAAGCACTTCCACATGGTTTAATTATGGGTGGAACGATAATGATTTTATATATTATCGCTTTTACGACTAAATATTACTATTTTGATAGAATTGAACTACTTAATATATCAACAGTGTTTATTTCGATTGGATCTTTTATTCCGTTGTTCGATGTTTCAAGAAAATTTGATAATTATCGACGTTTTGTTTTTTGCCTAGCCATTGTTTTAGTTGGTGTAATATATTTATGGAGTATTTTTGGTTTTAACTGGCTAATGATTAACGGTATGCATTCGCCAGCACCAAGATTTATCACTTTAGATGAATTATTAGTAATTTTTATCTGTTTATGTTTCTATTTTATTGTATACTTAAGTTATAGGTTAATTGATAAATACTTTATCAAAAAGTCTACGATAAAATTATGGAAAGAGTAGAAGATAGAATTAAAAACGCCTTTTTGAAACTTTTAAAGAAGAAAAATTTAGATGAAATTGACGTTTCTAGTCTTTCAAACGCTTCTAGAATAACTAGACAAGCTTTTTATTATCATTTTAAAGATATTAATGACTTAATATTTTCGATTTATATTGATAAAGAAATAAAAAATACGAGTTTAAATTCTTATAACCATATTATTATGGATTTATTAAACTTTTTATTTAAAGATGAAAAGTTTAATAAAGAAGTTGCATCTTCTAATTCATCTTATATTCTTTCGGATATAACTTATTATTTCTTATTTAGATCTTTTACTTTATATTTAAATACATTTAAAGCATTAACGAATGATACGAAAGATTATCGAAAAATACTTGCTCGTTTTTTAGCAAACGCAACAAACGAAGAAGTTTTATCATTATTTATAGATAAAAATTCTACGAAAGAGACCATTTTTAAAGAAATAACATCTTTAATTGATGAGAATCTAATTGAACAATTAGTTAAGAATCTTTTGACAAATTTTACGTAATTTAAAATCGTAAATTCCATTTTAACATACTTATTTCCGGTTTTAACTAAAAAACGGAATTTAAAATTTTAATTCGCCTTTGATGAATTTTAAGTAATTTTATATGTAATTTAGCTAATAAATTTGATAAACTATTAACCACATAAATTAATTGTAAGTATCAAGTAATTTTTTAGATGCATGTGTGATGATTTAATTAAGTTACATTGATACTATTTATAAATTAAATGTAATTTAATAAAATTATCATCTATTTTTATGGAGGTAAAAATAAGTGAAAAAGCAGGAAATTATATCGACAGTTGTTTACTTATTAATGATTTTAGTTGTCGTTTTGGTAGGTTATTTTGTCATTTCTCAAAACAGTGCAGCTATTGTAGAACATTTTTCTAACGACAGCATGATTTACCTATTTGTGATTGTATCATTATTACTTGGGGTTATTTTAAATGTTGTTTTGGTAGAAGTAGGACACGTTATAGGAGCAAAAATTGGAGGATATGAAATTTTATCTTTCAATGTTTTTGGACTTTGTTTTTATAAAACATATGTAGAGGGAAAAGTAAAAACTAAATTTGGTTTTAAGAATTTTGATGGTTTAGCTGGTGAAACAAGAATTATGCCAAAAAACGATAATAAAAAACATTCACCAACTTTTTATGTAACATTCCCTTTACTCTTAATTCTTATTGAATTTATAGGTCTTGTTATTGTATTTACTTTAATTAGTGACGATTCTTCATTAGCATTTGTTAAATATGGTTATGTTTTAATTGCAACACTTGGTGGTTGTTTCTTTATTTATGACTATATTCCTTTTAAATTAGATACATCAAATGATGGCTATAGATATACACTTTTAACAAAGAAAATTAATATTGAAGCTTTTAACGAAAAAATGAGTTTTGAAGGTCATTTATTTTTAAATACAAAAGCTGATTATATTAAAGAATTTGATGAAATTACTGACTATACAGCTGAAGTTAATGAACTTAATTTATACCGTTTAATCGAAGAAAAAGATTTTAACAAAGCAAACGAACTATTAGATAAAATTATTAATTCTGAAAAGAAACTCACATCTTACACTTTAGCTAAAACAAAGATTTGGAAATTATTTATACTTTTAAAAGAAGATAAGATTGAAGATGCAAAAGAATTTGAATCTAAATTAAGTGAAAGTGAATCTAATATATTAAAAAAAGAAAAATCTTTAGAATCTCTTAGAACTTATTCTTATTTTATTGGTAAGGTTGAAAAAGCTTATAAATTCGCTGATGAATTATCAATTAAATATTTGAAAGAATATAAAAATGAATTATCTCTTGTTAAAGAGCTTGATAAAAAATTATTTGAAACTTGTATACAAGATATAGAAAGTTTAAAAACAACTAGTAATTAATAAAAAATCGATAGAACAGTTAATTCGTTCTATCGATTTTATTAAATATAACTTTAGCTATTTTGTTTCAGTTGTATTTGTTTTTTGAGATTTTAATTCATCTCTAATTTCTTTTAAAAGATCAAGTTCAGTAACAGGAGTTGGAGTTGGTGCTTCTGGTTTTGGCCTTTCTTCAGGATGTTTTTGATAATATGCTTCTTTTTCTAATTCTTTTAATTTTGCAGCCTTATTTTTAACGTAAGCAACAATCTTTACAATAATAAATAAAACAAGAGCAATGATTAAGAAAGAAATAATAGCATTAATGAATACACCCCAATCTAATACTGCAGCACCATTATAGACATACATACCACCATGTTTGGTGTATAAGGATGAATATAATGAAATTTGGCCAGATTCGATATTAGTCCATTCTTCTAAACTCATTGTAAGAGCAAATCCTTCTGGTGGAAGTTGTGCAGGATTTAATGCTGGTAGAACAGTAACTAATCCACTTAAACCACCTGGAATAGGCCATGTACAAAGAGAAAGTAAAATGTTTGTAAATGCTGTGACAATAGCGCCAAATGCACTACCCATAATGACACCAACGGCCATGTCAACAACATTACCTCTAGAGATGAATTTTTTAAACTCAGAACCTAATGTAACGAGTTTGTTTTTCTTTTTCATTTTTCTCCTCCAATATAACCTTAAGAATTCTATCATATTTTTTATTTAAATAAAAACATCCATCCATTATAATATTACTAGTTGTTTTATATTTTTGAGGTAATTTTATGAATAAAGTTATAATAATTGCTGACTCTACATGTGACTTATCCAAAGAATTAATCGAAAAATTTGATATTAAGATAATTCCTTTACATGTATCTTTTCCAAGTGAAAAAGATGGTAGAGATTATCTTGATGGAGTGAATATTTTTCCTGAAGAAGTCTACAAAAAAGTTGAACAATATAAAGAAACACCAAAAACGGGTGCAAGAAATATTGTAGAATTCATCGAAGATTTTAAAAAATACATTAATGAAGGTTATGACATTATTGAAACTGGTATAGGTAGTGATTTATCTTCAACTTATAATAATGCTTGCTTAGCTGCTAAAGAATTTCCTGAAGGCAGAATTGAGATTGTTGATTCAAAGAATTTATCAACAGGAACAGGATTGCTCGTATTAAAGATGGCAAAACTAAGAGATGAAGGGCTTGATATTCATCAAATTGCAGAAAAAGTTAGAGAAATTGTTCCACATGTATCAACAAAATTCTGTATTAATGAATTAGATTATCTTTATAAAGGTGGAAGATGTTCTGGAATGACAAAATTATTTGCAAACGTTTTTAATCTCCACCCTATTGCTAAGATGCATGATGGAAAATTAACTGTTGCTAAGGTTATAAGGGGCAAATATATAAAAGCAATTGATTCTCAAATCGAAGAGTTTAAGAAAGATTTACCATATATTGATAAAGATCATATTTTTATTACCCATTCAGGACATATGGAAGGTATTGAAGAATATGTTTATAACAAACTTAAGGAATATGTAGATCCATCTTGTTTACATATAACAACAGCTGGTTGTGTTATTTCTTCTCATTGTGGTCCAAAAACTTTAGGAATTTTATATATTTTAAATAAATAATTAATAAACTATTAAAGCTGTTTATATTTTTTAAAATAATTTTAAGTTAAACCCCTTTTTATTGCTTAATATAAAATAAATTATGAAATTAAAAAAACTGATTAGAAGCAAGTCGGCTTCTAATCAGTCTATTTTATTTACTTTCTTATTTAATTATTCAGCATTTACAGCAATATTTTTTACTGCAATTGAAGGAGTATTTGTTGAAGAAAGAGTTAGTTTAGAGTTATTTCCAACAGCAATTACATCTTTAAATACATCGTATAAATTACCAGCAATAGTAATTAATGTTAATGGGCCAGCTTTCTTTCCGTCTTTAATGTGGAAGCCTTCAGCTTGTAAGGAGAAGTCTCCAGAAGTATCGTTTAATCCAGCATGTAAACCACTGATTGATGTGATATAAACACCATTTTTAATTTTTTCAAACAATTCTTCTTCGCTTAACTTACCAGGTTTTAAAACAATGTTGTTAAAAGAAATACCCATTTTACCACCAGCTCTAGCAGCGTTTCCTGTTGATTCAACACCATCTTTTGCAGCGGTTTCGAGATTATAGAAGTATGTTAATAACTTTCCACGTGAGAATACTTTTTTATTGGTAGTAGCGACACCTTCATCATCGAAATAAGAGAAGAAGCAATTCTTTTCTAATGGTCTTTCATCAACTGAAATCTTTTTAGAAAGAACTTGTTGACCAAGTTTTCCTTCAAGAAGTGAAGAGTGTTTTTGGACCTTTTCTGCGCTAACGTTTGAAAGAAGAGCGTTAAGTAAAGATGATACAACGTCTTGGTTTAAGACAGCTTTATATTTTTTAGATTTTAATCCAGTTCCATGTAATAAACTTACTGCGTTTTGAACAATTTCTTGAGCAAATTCTTTTAGATGGAATTTGGATGGATCACTATCAAGAAATATATCTCCATATGATTTAACTTCATCACCGTCTTTAACTACAACCGAACCATAGAAATAATAGTAGTTAGATTTATTTTTTAAGTTTAATCCATAGGAATTTGTAAAAGATAAATCACTATCTACTTCAGAATAGGATACTTCGACTTCACTAACTCTTGGATCAAGACCTTTTAATGTATCTTCAAGTTCGTGAAGAAGTTCTAATTTTTTTGAATCTTCCCAAGCAGCTAATTCTTTAGAATATAAGTTTTTCTTATGATATCTTTTACTACCTTTATAAATTTCTGGTTTTTCTTTTTTCTCTATTAAATTGGCACCTTCTTTAATTTGTTCAATTAAAAATTGGGCTGTTGAAGCATCATCTTTTTCTGTTGAAGCAGAAGCTAGTTTTCCTTTGTAAATACCACTAGCTAAAATTTTAGAAGTCGTTGATTTTGAATAAGAATCTATTTCCCCGTGGAAAAGTGAGAATGATAAGCGGCTTACCTTTGAGACTGTTATAAGAGAAGCACTTAATCCGCATTCAGTAGCAAGTTGTATAAATTTTTTAGAATTCATTGATTGAACCTCCTCTACCGCCAACCATAATTTCATCAACTCTAATTGTAGGTTGACCAACATTTACTGGAATAGAACCAGAAACAGAGCCACACATACCTTGGCCAAATGCTAAGTCATTTCCAACCATATCAATATGTTTTAAGATTTCTTTAGCATTTCCGACTAATGTAGCACCTCTGACAGGGCATAAAATTTTGCCATCTTTAATAATATAAGCTTCAGAACAACCGAAGTTGAAATCACCAGTCGAAGGATCAACACTTCCTCCATTGAAACTTACGGCATATAAAGCAAGTTTTGTGGATTTAATAATCTCTTCAGGAGTAGATGTTCCTGGAGCAATATAGGTATTTGACATTCTTGAAGTTGGTTCAAATTTATATGATTGTCTTCTAGAAGCACCATTACCTTTCTCGCCCATTCTTCTACCATTGAAATCATCAATTAAATAACCAGTTAAAATACCATCTTTAATTAACTCATTCTTTTGTGGAATATGTCCTTCATCATCAAGTGAATTAGAACCCCATTCATTTGGAAGAGATCCATCATCATAAGCTGAAACAATTGGATTAGCGATTTGTGTACCTTTTTTTCCACTAAAAACAGATAATCCTTTAGCAACACTTGTTGCTTCTAATTGGTGGCCACAAGCTTCGTGGAAGATAACTCCACCCCAACCATTACCAATAACTACAGGGAATTTACCTGATGGACATTCTTTTGCTCCCAACATTAAAATTAGTTTTTTTGCGTGATTATTTGCAAGTTCATCTAAATTAAGTTTTTCTGTAAAGAATTCCCAACCGCCTTGATCACCTGGACCATCAAATCTTGTTTCGATTTTACCGTTTTCTGTAGCGATACTTGAAAGGGCTAAACGTCCATATTCTCTTACAGTATGCCACATTTTTCCTTCTGAATTATAGATAGTTACATCATTATGCGTTAATAAGAAATTTTCAACAGTTCTAACAATTCTTTTATCATATGATAAAATGATGTGACCTAAGTGTTTTAAAGTATCGACTATTTCTTTGTGTGGAACTTCACTACAAGGAGTTTTAACTTTATGAATATTTTTTACTCTTATCTTTTTTAATGATGTTAAAACTTCAACACATCTTGGAGAAGAAAAAGAAGTTTTAAGAGAGTCTACAAGTTTAAATAAACCTTTTTTTGTTAAATCATTAGTATATCCATAAACACTACGATTTTCTTTTAATAATCTAATTCCAACCCCGTTAATAACATTAGGGCTATAAGCTTCGACTTTTTCATTTTCTACAGTGATAGAAGAAGTAAATGTATCTTCATAATATATTTCTGCAAAATCGGCGCCAGTCGAAGTAGCATGGTTTAGCAAGTCAATAGCTAATTTTTTGCTTAACATATTTTTACCTCCGAATAGATACATTATGAATTAAGGCAAATTTTTGTAAAGAAAAATCTTATAAATTTATGTAAACTTTTCTTTACATTTTGCAAAAAACTATTATTTTTAATATAACTTTTTCGTATTATTCAGTTAAGCCTAGTTTGATGACTGAATAACTTTTTCTCCTTTCTAGGCTATAATTAATATGCT